>JAUIKF010000017.1 GCA_030430575.1 Bacteroidia bacterium
TTACCAACTCTAACACAACTTTTGCATCGGGGGAAAGACGTGAAATCAATTCTTGTATTTCAGTGGGTAACATAAAACAAGTCTAGCTATTTTTGATTTTATTCCCTAATCGGCTGAATAGTTACGATTAATTAATACATTGTAAACAATTGATAATCAATAGATAAAGCGATGCTTTTTAATCAATAATCAGTCAATTTTATAATTTATAATTCTTTCACTTCATGGATCGTTTCCTCTTTTTCTGTTGTTTATGCTTTTTTCTCCCGCTTCAATTTTTTGCTCAAGTGCCTGCCATCCAATCAGCCATCAATGCGCTAGATAAAGATCCTGCTATGCAGTCAGCGAATTGGGGTATCTCTGTCATTGACCTTCAAACAGGCGAACTCATCGCCAGTCACCAGTCCAAAAGAAGCCTGTCGACTGCTTCTTCTATGAAAGCCATTACTTCTGGTACCGCATTGCTCATGTTGGGGCCTGACTACCAATTTGAAACCTATCTCGAATATACTGGAACGCTGACATCAGACAGTGTGCTCCAAGGTGACTTATATATTCGTGGAACGGGAGACCCGACCCTCGGCAGTGATCGCTTAGATGAGGCATATGGAATAGAAAAATTAATGGCAAAATGGGGAGAAGCTGTGAAAGCTGCGGGAATCAAGCGAATAGAAGGCCTGGTTATTGGAGATGCAACTGCCTTTTCGACGCAAATGACACCTGGCAATTGGGGATGGGAAGATATGGGCAATTATTATGGGGCAGGAGCTTCAGGCTTGTGTTTTCATGAAAATTATTACACCCTATTCCTCAAACCAGGAACTCGAGCGGGCTATTCTACAAAAGTGATCCGCACCTATCCAGCCATGGATGATATACGCTTTGTCAATGAATTGACAACTGGTGCGCCTGGGTCGGGAGATCAAGCCTATATCTATGGCTCCCCCTACACTTATCTACGATACCTTAGGGGTAGTATTCCCGCCGGGTTACCGAGTTTTGCGATCAAAGGTTCTATTCCCGAGCCTGCCTACCTCTGTGCCAGCATGTTGGTAGATCATTTAGCAACTTGTTCAATCAAAGTCACAGACGGCGCATCTACTGTTCGTAGAGAAAAATTGGCCTACCCACAATCGAAGCAGAAACGAACCTTGATCCATACCCATTTATCCCCCAAACTCTCAGAAATCGTCGTGCCACTCAATATGAAAAGCATCAATCTGTATGCGGAATGCCTATTGAATGCGATGGCGCGATTCAAAGGGAAAAAAGGTTCTACCCAAGAAGGCGTAGCCGTAGTTGAGGCATTTTGGAAGGAAAAAGGAATCGATACGCAGGGAATGTATATGCGGGACGGAAGTGGCTTATCGCCCAATAATGCCGTCAGTACTTTCCAAATGGCACATATCCTTAACGTGATTGCAAAAAGTGATCACTATGCTGCTTTTGAACAGTCCTTGCCCTTGGCAGGGCGTTCCGGTTCGCTCAAAGGCATGCTGAAAGGTACAGCAGCCGAAGGGCGCTTGCGCGCCAAGAGCGGCTTCATCTCTGGCACCAGAGCATACGCTGGCTATGTCAACACCCAGGCAGGAACTCACCTCGCCTTCTCCATGATGGCCAACAACTTCAGTTGTGGGCCAGGAGCGATGCGACGGAAGTTTGAACGGATTATGGCAAGACTAGGAGCGGGGAAGTGAGGAGTTTATGAGAAGTATGAATAATGAACAAGGCTTGTCCTGAGCAAAGTCGAAGGAAATTATAAAGTAAAAAGGAAAGCATCGCTTTGATCTACTTTGCACTTTCTTGTTTCTTGTTAATTATTTTGAGTTTTATACCCTATCTACTCCTCAAATAAAACAACGAAACAATCCCAGCTACGCTCAGTCCTACAATCACAAAGGGCTTGACCAACCGTGCAGTAGCCGTAGGGAGGTCTCCCCGTAGGGATAATGGGCTCTGACGGCGAATTTGGCGAATTTGGGGTAAGGACAAAGTGTCTTTATAGGATAGGGGAAATGCCCGCATAACACTGTCCTGCAGCGTCAATTGCATGCTCACAGTTCGCTCATAATTGCCTGCTTGATGTTTTTTATATGAAATATCGACACCTCCTATAATCAGTTTCTGTACCAGTGATGAGTCAATTACAACGGTGGGAAACCAGTTTTTTACCAAATTCCCCTCCACCTCTCCAACGGTATTTCCTTCTTTTTCGAAGAATCCCTGAATAAGCGATTGATAAATCTCTCCATTGTGTTTTTGAGCTTTCACATGTGATTTACCCCATATAATCAGGAGAAATAAGATCAGGGAAAAACATCTGGTTGACATGAAATGCATAATTCTTTAACGAAGCAACGTCACATTGCCTGTGAATGTCTGCTCTCCAATTTTTAGGGCATAAAAATAGACGCCTTCTACCGCATTGTTTCCATTAGCCATCGTGCCGTCCCATCCAAGGGTAGGGTCACCATTATTGGTGAAGATAGTTGTACCCCAGCGGTCGTAGATCGTCCAGTTCATGGGCTCATTTCCACTATATTCAAATAGGAATATATCATTGATTCCATCTTGATTAGGGGTAAATACGTTAGGAATGTCGACTGTGCCTTCAAAAATAACATAAGGGGTCTGGGTAAAATAATGCACACACCCTAAGCTGTCGGTAGCAGCAAGCGTTACCGTGTATTCCCCTCCACTATAATACACATGAACAGGATTTCGATCTGTCGATGATTCCCCATCACCAAAAGTCCAATGCCATGCTACAGCTCCTTTTGATTGGTCGATAAAGGCTATTTCAGTGCCAAACAATATTTCTGTTCCAAGGGGGGGTATGGAGCTAAAAAAAGCATTCCCTGGCTCTCCTACAAATTCCACTACCGTTTCCGCCACAGCTTCGCACCCCCACTGCCCTACGGCAGTGACCGTCACATCATAGCGTCCTTTCTCCGCATAGATATGCGTCGGGTCGGGATCATTCGAAACAGGCGATCCATCGCCAAAGTCCCACGTCCAAAACTGCGCGTAGCGCGTTTCCTCCCAGAATTTTGCTTCCAATTCCTCGCAGTTCTCTCCCCTCGCCCAGTATAGCTCCACTTCAGGAGTTGGATAGACAGTGAGTTTCACACTATCCTTTGCTTCGCACTTCAACTCATTGACTGTCAGTACATAAGTCGTCGTCGATTGAGGAAAAGCCCAAGTCGAAGCGCTTTGGGGGTCGCTGATGCCTATGGCTGGCGACCATTGATAGGTCGCAGTTGAAGAAAGTGAACCCGCAGTCAGTGGTAGGCTATCTCCGCTGCAGAGTTCGCGACCTAGGCTACTCGCATCGGCCCGCGCTGCTGCAAGCACCGTTACTTCAACGCTGTCGTAGGATACGCAGCCCAGATAAGAAACCTTCAGCGAGTAGGTGATGCTGGAGTCAGGGCTCACGCCTGGGCGAGGCGTGAAACTGCCTAGCATCTGCTGGTTGGGTTGCCAGTCATAGAAAGTAGTGCCATCTGGGGGAGCTCCACCAGCATATGTATGGGTCCCATTTAGCATAATGGTATCGCCAAAACACAGGGTATCATCTGGGCCTGCCATCGCGTTAGGTCGTGGAATTACATCCACTTTTGCCTGAAAGGGGTCACTTTCACAGCCGTGACTAGACGTTACATAGAGCGTGTAAGTTGTCGTTTGGGTAGGGTTAGCAAAAGGTTTGGGAATGGTAGTGCTACTTAATCCTACCGCAGGTGACCACATGAATCGATAGCCTGCATTGGGGTCCCAATCGCCGCCTGCGGCGCCGGAGAGTTGGGCGCTGTCGCCATGACAGATCGTATAGGCATTGCCTGGGCTGACAGTGGGTCGGCTATGTACGATTACCGTCACAGAGTCTGCCACGCTATGGCGACAGCCATCGTGGAAAGCCGAGAAGAAGTAAGTCGTAGTAAAATCAGGATGTGCGATCGGCGAAAGCACCTGATAATTGCTCAACCCTTGTGCAGGCGTCCATTCATACCGAACCGTCCCCAACGCATTGGTCACTGTTCCCATCAACTGAACCGTATCCCCATCACAAATCTCTATGATAGGCGGCCCTGCATCCACTACGGGAGTAGGTTTGGGGCTTAGGTTAATTAGCTGGGGAATTGTCACCTCATTCTCACATCCATAAATATCTATTACCCGCAAGCGTACGTCAAACACTGAATCTTTCAGGTAAATATGGCTTGGATGCTGAGCGTTGGAGGTGCCTCCATCCCCAAAGTCCCAGAACCACTGGGCGATTTGTCCTGGCGTCTGATCTACAAAGAAGACCGTCAAAGGCGCACAACCGATGGTATCGCTGACTGTGAAGGCGGGTATGGGCGGCTGACGTACCGTCACCGCGGTTTGGGTGTCCGCAGTGCAGCCGAGGGTATCTATCAGCGTCAAGCTGACCGTGTAGGTGCCTCCTTGCAGGTAAGTGGCGGAGTCCCTCACCATACCCGAAATAGGGCTTGCATTGCCAAAGTCCCATGCCCTGCCCGTGATAGGCAAATTGGTAGCAGGGGAAATATCCTGAAAATGCACGGTAAATGGGGGACAGCCTGTGGGGTCTTTTGGAGAAATTTGAACAGTAGGCGAAGGAGAAACACGCACCGCAGCAGCTTTCAGCACTGTATCCTTACAGCCGTTGACATCTGTGATGATGAGTTGTACATCATAAGGATTCAGCGAAGCGTAATAGTGGGTGGGGTTTGCGATATTGGCGGTTGTCTGATCGCCAAAATCCCAGAGCCAGCTCACGATACTCCCTATGGGGCTACTTAGATCCAAAAAACTCACAAAGCCCGAATCACAAACGATGGGCGTATTGAGGCTAAAATCCGCTTGTGAAGGGGTAACTATCACAATGCTGTCGGGGTGGTCCACAAAAATGCGACAGCCCAAGCTGTCTTGCAGGATGAGACGTGGATGGTATGTGCCTGGCACGTGGTAGGTGTGTTGGACATTTTGCCCTACTTCCAATCTGCCATCATCCATGTCCCATTCGTAGATAGAAACGCCCTGTCCCAAAGCTGAAAAATTGACTTGAAGTCCAGGACAGCCTTGATTGGGGGCAAAACTGAAGCTACCCGAAGGTCCATCTACCTGAATGTATTCCGGTTTCTCAACCGTATCTCGACAGCCTGAGGGTGCTATCGCAATCAGGTTGACGCTATAGGTTCCAGGATCAGTATACAGGGTCGAGACATTTTGGGTAAATCCTTGATTCATATTTCCCAAATCCCACTGCCAAGTGGAAAACGGATGTGGGGACAAGGCTTGCCCCATAAAATTGACCAGCAATGGCGGACAATTGCTATAGGTGGTATCAGCGGTGAAATCGATTTGAGGGACGGCAATCGTGATATAATTTGGACGAATAAATGTGGTATCGCAGCCATATTGGTCCGTGACGGTCAGGGAAACGGTATATTGACCTACCTGGCTATAGAAATGCGCAGGGTTGACTTGGGTAGAAGAAAACCCATCTCCAAAATCCCAGAAATAGGTCAAGCCTTGGCCTAACGATCTGTTTTGGAAAATGAGAGGGTTTAAAGGGCAATTGATGGGATAATTAGCGATAAAATCCGCGATAGGTTCTGAAATAAAGAGTAAATCCCGATAAGTCGCGGTGTCTTTACAGCCAGCCGAATCCGTGACGATCAATTGAATGTCTCTATACCCTTGACCCGTATAGGTCGCCGTGGGATGTTGCATGGTACTCGTTCCATTCCCCAAATCCCAATTCCAACCCAAAATAGGCAAGGTAGAGGTTGAGGTATCCGTAAAAGCTACTGTCAAGGAATTGCAACCAACTGTATCATCTGCCATAAATCCAGCCGCTGGATTTCCCACCAAAATGGGCACCGAATCTCGCCTGAAATCCCCGCAATCAATGGCATTTTTGATAAAAAGGCCAGGGTAATAGATGCCAGGTTCAGTATAGGTGTGAGAAGGACTCGGCGCACCAGAGGTATTTCCATCCCCAAATCGCCAATCCCAAAAGGTAGCATTAAACGAATGGTCTTGGAAATTCACGGTTAAAGGCGCACATCCTTGAAGGGTATCAAGCGTGAAGTCTGCATCCAAAGGCAATGCTTGAAAAGTATGACTTACAAAATGGTCACAGCCAGTCTGGTTGTTCGTGACTGTCAAGGTAATGTTGTAGTTCCCAGGATGAACGAAAGTATGCACAGGATTCTGTAGCGTACTTGTATTCCCATCATCAAAATCCCACAACCAGGTATCGGCCCCTAAGGACAAATCGGTAAAAGTAACCGTCGCTGGCGTGTCACACGCTTTTATCGGTGATAGGATAAATCGAGAGACTGGCAATAGGACAAGTACAGAGTCGGTCAGGGTGTCCTTGCAGCCTCGATCTGAGACAATAAGCGTTACGATAAAGGTCCCTGTATCCTTATATGAATAACTCGCGTCGAAACTGGGCGAATCTCCCCCATCGCCAAACATCCATTGAGTGACAGTGACATTACCTGTCGTGGTATTGGTAAACTGGAAAACTGTCTTGGCACAACCCGTATCAGGCACTATATTAAATGAAGCGATAGGCTTTTCCCCTACCTGCACCGCTTCCTTTCTCAAAAAGGTGTCTGTACAACCGCCTGTATTGGTGATGATGAGCAGTATGTCATAAAGTCCCTTAGTGGAATAGGTATGTGTGGGATTGGCCTGTGTAGAGGTGGTCCCATCTCCAAAGTCCCAATAATAACTTGTAACCATGGGCCAGTTTGGCTGAGGGGGATTGTTTCTAGGACTGAAATTGCGAAGGGAAAAAGACACATCTAAAGGCGCACAGCCTTCTGAGGGATTGGCGATGAAATCGGAGGTGATAGATCCCACCTTAACATAACCAGGTTTTTCCAAAGAATCGATGCAGCCGTTGGTATCTGTTACGGTGAGCTTTATATCATAATTATTCGGAAAAAAATAGGTGACCTGAGCATTTGGCACCACTGAAGTCAGGCCATTCCCAAAATCCCACCTCAGGCTAGCTGTCTGAGGGGTAAGGTTCATGAATTGCACATCCCAGGGGTTTTCACAACCGATCGTATCGGGAGTCATGAAATCGACTGCGGGCGGGGGTAGTACCCGAATATTGATCGAGCCATTGAGCACACACCCCGTCGGCTCTGTCAAAGCCACAGTGACTGTATAAAGTCCTGGCGCAGAAAACGCGTAATTGGGAGATCGCTGAATACTCGTGGTTCCATTCCCAAAATTCCAGGAAGCAGAACTTGCCGTAGCAGAACCTCCAGAGAAGTTCAAGGTATCTCCCAAACAAATAACCGTATCGCTCACCAGTATCGTCGTGGTATTTTGCCCAATACTGACCATATTATTCCGTACCAAAGTATCTCTACAACCCAGGTTATCCACGACAATATGCGTTACATCATATCTTCCCGCCAGGGTATACGTATGGCTTGGACTAGCAGTCGTAGAGGTATTTGTATTCCCAAAATCCCAAAAATGGGTACCACTCGTCGTGGCGGGAAAAAACTGAACCGTCAGTGGGGCATTACATCCTGAAAAGGGATTGGCAGAAAAATTGGCGTCAGGCGCCTGAATAGTCACATATTGACTTTTGACCACAACATCTTCACAACCATTGGCATCCTTCACAAACAAAGAGACATTAAAAGTCCCCGTTTGGCCATACACATGCGTGGGATTTTGAAGGGTACTACTCGTCCCATCTCCAAAGTCCCACAGCCAGTCCGTCAGCATACCTGTGCCCGCCGTTGTAAGGTCCGAAAACGTCAGCGTTTCTCCTTTGCACGCCTGTGTTTTGTTAATCCCAATATCTGCACTTGGCCCTTGAAAGACCGTGATATAATTGGTTTTGGTTTGGGTAAAGGTCATCCCTGACGCATCTGTGATGGTCAGGCTGATCGTGTATTGCCCTGATGCCGAATAGATGCGTCCAGGGTTCTGGAGGGTAGACACCTGTCCGCCAAGGTCCCAGGACCAGGAGACGGCCGCAGGCGCGATAGGGGTGAAATTGATGAGCAAGGGGCTACAGCCCGCAGTAGTATCCGCCACAAAATCGACTTGGGCGGAGCTTAGCTGTACCCAGCAGGTCATTAAAAGCAGAATGCCTGTAAGCTTGTTACAAAAGAAGAGAGGAAAATTGGCTAAAAAATGATTCACGTGATAGGGCATTAAAAAAACAAATTGATACTACACATCGCTGTGTAAAAAACCAATGCCCTGTATACTGAATGGTCAGATTTGCTCGATGAACAAGTTAGGGAGTTTTTGGGGAGGAAGCAAAAGGGGGAGAATGAAAGAATGGCCATACCCTGAATTCCATCCTAATCTGATGTCGAATTTGTTTCCGAAATAATAATCTTCTAAAATTCAGTGATATTGTTTTGTCTTTTTCCTAATTTTAAAACATGTCTTCGTATTGTGTTGCTCTTATAGTAAACCCTCAAAAGGAATTCCTTGCAATTCAGCTTCCTGGAAATGATTATTGGCAATTACCTGCTTATAAGGATACCGTTATTGGGCAGCCTTATGAAATAGAGGAATTGGATAAAATGCTTGAAGAATTATTGGGTAAGGGTGTAAAAAAACTTGATCGAAAATCGCCACAAAATATTGAACGGAATGGCGAATCTCAGCCTGCGACTACTCTTTTTCCTTACTACCTATCTCAATCTGAGGTTGAAAGAATAAGTCAAGTTTTAGCAGAACGAAAAAAGAAAAGAACCTTACTAGAGTTTATGTTTCTAAATTCTAAGACAGCTCGCCAGAAATTTTGGTGGGATAAACAGGCTTTTTTGTGGAATGAAAAAAAGTCTTCAAGCCTCTCTCCTCTAAATGTTAAGAAAAAATATGAGGCTAATTATAATAAACAAACAAATACAACTAGGGAAGCTCTAAGTATATTGGATTTACAAAAACTTCTTGCAAAAGGAGATATTTGGAAATTTGCAGAGAGTATTCGGTTATGGAGTGAACAAAATCCCCCGTTCTTTATCGATAAATCAATTTCTATAATTGCTCTTATGATACAGCATCGAACAATATTTCTGGATGATCAGAAAATGGAAGGAGTTCTTGATTATCACACTTTTACAGAAGGGAAAAATAAAATATTAAAAGATGCTCATTCATTGTTAAATAGGATAAAAGAAACAGGTGTTGAAATATGTGTGTTTACTAGGGCATGTTACAAAAGAGAGACCCAAAATCTAATCAATCCGCACTATTTGAAATACCTTATTTCTCACAATGATATTGAACTAGCTATTAAGGGGTATAAAAAATTGACTAATAATGAAAACTCCCCATCTTTTTTTTTGATAGTCCAAAATATATCCAGTTCCCTAAATGAAATCAGATATAAGAGCATTAGCAGGGAAATCAGTATTCCTAATTACAATAATTATATTTCTCAGTTTATCCGGCTGATTAATGATTGTTTGGGTGATGAGAATGACCTAAGACCTAATATTTAATATTTCCTCTTATGAAAATTATAGACAGCCTACTGGATAATATAATCCCTCATGATAATGAAGTATATAATGACCTAGATTGGTTTATTAGCCATTCTGATCAGATAGGGGCACTAAACCCTTATTTGATAGAAAAATTAATTCCATTTAGGAAAGCTACTTACCGAAACCACTACCATCTTCGCACGCAAAATGAAGCACTCATTCGATTGTTAAAACAATTAGAAGTAGATTCAGATACAGGTGAGGTAAGTTTAAAATCAGGAGTTGATGAAAATAAATTCATCGAATACTTTGGCAATGACTATAGGAACAAGCTTAAGCGACTTTTTCAAAAACTAAATGCTAGTGGAATCTTATGCATCCAGTTAGAAAATTATGAATCAGATGATAACCATAATCGCATCCAAATTCCTCAGACTGAAACCTGCAATTGTAAACGTTGCCTTTGGGATAGATTTGAGATAAAAAAACTACTGAAGGCAATAGATTCAACGGAGCCATATCACCTTTATAAGGAAAAGGAATCCATATCTGAAACCTTGGCTGGTGAAGCCTATATAAATTACTTAATAGGTAGAATTAGACCTGCTTACTATTGGCTTAAACAAATAACTGAACGTGCAGATGAAAACCTTTCTGTAAAAGAAACCCTAGCAGAACATAACATACTCCTAATGAAGCCCTTCATTGAGTCATTGCCTCCTAGTCAAAAAGATGATATTTTTCCTGAAATCGAAAATATTGATATTTACTCGACCATTTCAGGTTTTTCACCTGACTCATTAGAAAGAGCCTTCTTAGTTGAGGTTATCCAACAAAAGCTTCTATTCAAAACAGACTGGGCATTAGATTACCAACTAAATGAGATTCGAGATACGCGCGATATTTTTGAGAGAAAAGGGGAGCGGATTTCAGCTGACCATACAAAGTTACTAGAAGAAGCCTTTACGCTAAATTATATGTTCTATCATGGGAACAACCTTTTTGACATAAATCAAAATCGGTTTCGGCGAACGGTAAAAAAGCTTTGGGAAGGCTTATTTCTAAGCTATACAATAGTAGAAAAATACAAATATAAACTACAGGAGTTTTCTTGGTTTCACTTACGTGAGGCGATTAGAAACTTAGGCCCAAAAGAACTGAGAGAACTATTTGGTTCCTTTGAAATAGAAAGCTTTCAAATGAAAGAAGAAGAATATGCTTCTCTCATAGATTGTTCTGCTAATTTCTTTTCAAGTAACCATGTTTCAAAAGAAACGCTGATTTTTAGCCAAAGCCCTGTTGCAGAAAGCATCTTTATCAGTGAGCTTAATAGCAATTATCGCTTTGATTGGAAGGTTGAATCATTCTCGCAAAACTTTCTTTTTTTCTTGGCATACGTGTGTGTGCCTGAAGGCAAAGAAGAAAAATTTAGAAACCTTATTGATACGATCCATGATTATTTTGAAATAGAATCAAAAACTACGAAACACTTTACCTTTGATAGCCTATCTGTATTCCTGAAAGAAAAGGTTACTCTTTTTTCGGAAAAACAAATTGAACGACACATTTCTATTTTACTTTCCCATCCTCTACCAAATGGATTTATTTTCTGGCAGACCGCATCTCGAATTAAAGAGGTGCTGCCATCTTTTATTATTAAGGACGAAAAAGTATGGAGCCTCACTAAAGGCTTATTTCAGAAAAAAAGTGGAAGACGGTTAGCGTTAAAGGACATATCTCCTATTATCCATCTTTTTACACCTCAGTCTCAGTGGTGGAAGGATTTTTATGTAGAGATAGAGAAAGAGCTAGAAAAATTTGGGAAAGAAAAGCATTGGGATACTTCTTTTATTCGCGAATTAGTAGATTCAGAATTGATTGAACCTAAAAATCAAGACTGGTTTCAATCCTTTCTAGCTTACTGTAATGAAGTCTTGAAAAAGGAAAATTTTAACTCACAAGTAGAAATTACAGATGATGGATGTGACATTGTTTCAAGTACGATTCCTTATAATATTGCTTGGAATATGGCTTATCTAATTCGGAAATTTGACCTTAAAGAAGAAGACTATGTTAAGTATTTAGATATACCTGCCTTACCTAAAATACTACAATGGATATTATCACCTCAGGCTTTTGATGATCAAGTGTTTGATCCTCGATGGTTATACTTTTTTAATGACCGAATTTTCTATTCTAATGTGGTTATTCCTGAAGAACAGAAGAAGGAGGTTGAAGTATTTTTATCTAACAATTTTCAGGCAAAATTGGCAAAGATTTATTATCAAGTAATAGCAGCAACGACTAAATAGGGTTTTTGGAGTCATTCTAAATCTAGTGCAAGAAAAATGGAAAAAGATAATATTCATGATGAGGTTAGGTATTTGATAGCAAAAAACGAAATTGATAATGCATTAAATGCATTAGAAAAATACGCGGAATCGAATAATAACTCTAGAATTCTGGATACAATAACTATTCTCAAACGGAACTATCGTTTAATTACAGAAAAAAGGAGAAACGGGACAATAAAGCATGATGAAGAGACAAGAGCGGGAAATGAAATTTCAATTAGAATTCTAGAAATAAGCAGAGAACTTGAAATAAATGAAAAAACAGGACCTACTAGACAAAATGAAGAGAAGGCCGTACCATTCACTGAAGACGATATTTTTAGAATTTCAAAAACTGCTGTAATAACAATCGAAGTAGAAAAAATAAAGGAAGAGTTTTATGGGCATGGCTGGAATTTAAAAGCTGATGTACTTGATAAGTTATCGAAATTTTCAAGCCATACAACTCCTCGATTATCTAAGGAAATTTTTTCTTTTTTGTCTGGGATTTCACTACTGCCCAAACATCCTCAAAATCAAGATCTTGCAATGACCATAGGGTCATTAATCAATGAATTTTTCCCTTATATTGAAAAAGGAAAAGAGGGTAATGAATTTTTAGAGATTGCATCTCAATGTGTTGATATTGGATTTGCGCTATTTTATGATTCAGCCATTCACCTAAATGACCTTTCCGTTGGTGCTCAAGGCCTTTTAATCTTGAAGACAATGTATTGGGAAGGAAAAGAAAAAGAGTCGAAGTTTCTCCTTTCAAAGGTAATACGAACCTTTGATGAATTGGAAGAGACCTTAGGAAGGCCTGAAAGAAATGATTTAGGCCCCGCAAAAGAAATATTACATGTTTTCAAAGACGATCTTGAAAATAAAGGATTAAGGTATCCCATTATGCCTGATCGTTTGTTTGAATTGGTCTGGAGGTGGGGATAGTCGTCCCTCTTTCAATTATTAGAAGTCCCTTTCACAATCCGTTCCCTCACAGATTTCCATTCAGAAGTAGGCATTTTCCCTTTATCTAACAATTCATCTCGCCGATCCAACTCAGCCTCCCAAGCCGCTGACAATACATTCTCTTCCTCCGCCCGAAGGAGTTGTAAAATGGCATCCATTATGGCTAATTGCTCCGCTTTGGATAGCTGACGAACTTGCTCTAGCGTTGATAAGAAAGATTTACTCATAGATACAATATACGGCGTTTATGGGATTTTTTATAACAAAACCTGTTGAATCATTCCCCTATTCACAATACGCCTTCATCTGCTCATAAAAGGGCAAATGGTGGTCATACAACTCCCGCAAGTGAGCGTTATTCTCTATGGTCACCTCATAGGCACGGCTTTTCTGCTGGATGCCAGAGCTTTCAGCAGCGGCTTTATGCCAAGGGGCCCACGTTTTCCATTCCTTCTTTTGGCCGGGTTCCCATGTCAGGGAATCGGGCATAAATTCTAGCCCTACATTTGCACAATACCGCCGCATCACCCCTTCCGTGTTTTTTTTGAGCGCATCCGCGTCGATGACAAGCGGCGTAGTAGCTTGTAGGATTTTGATCTTTTCAAATAGTGTAAGCAATTGCTCATACCCAATCTCTTCGGAAGTGACCTCAGGGTTCATTGCATAATGCGACTCTATGGCCTGTTTAGGGTTTCGGATAAGGAAAGTGTGATGGATTTTTTCGAGGAAAAAGTCATCAGAGATGACATGATCCAAACAATGGTAAGCCATGTCCTTGAGGAAAACATCCTGGTCTGCCGCAGCTTGAAACATGTTCTTGCGAATCATATCATATTCAGCAGTTTCCGCAGGTAATTCTGTTACAGCCTGGGCAGTTCCGCGCTTTTCGTGAAGGTAATACAGGTGAGAAAAGGGTTCATGAAGGACATGCAGGTCTCCCCGTTCGATCATGATCCGCTCCATGGCGGTAGAGACAGATCGGGGGTGCGTCCACAGGGCAATAATACGGTGCTTCATATAAAATACTAATTTACGGATGATTTGAGCAAATTATCTACCTATCGCTTTTTATCGCCAGCCATCGCCCTAATGGTGGCGCTGGCCCTGATCGGCATCTTCCTCGATTATCAAGGCCAACCCCTCTTTTGGCCAGGCTTCTTCTCAATGATATTCTTTTATGGGATCATTTTTGGGATAGGGTTATGGGCGGGAAAATTGCGCAAATCCCATTCGGCAGATGATTTGATGTTGGCGGGGCGGTCTATCCCCTTGTGGATCGCTGTCTTTACGATGAGCGCCACCTGGGTAGGCGGCGGCTATATCAATGGCACTGCTGAATCCACGAGTTCCTTAGGCTTGATCTGGGTTCAAGCCCCTTGGGGATATGCGCTTAGCTTGGTTGTAGGCGGCCTCCTCTTTGCGCGTATCATGCGCAAAAACAACTATAAGACCATGCTCGATCCGTTTGAGCAGCGCTATGGCAAGCGCGTCGCCGCGCTCATGTTTATCCCTGCTTTGTCTGGGGAGTTGTTCTGGACAGCGGCTATCCTTACGGCCTTGGGGACGACCTTTGGAACGGTCTTGGGCGTCGATTTCCAAACAGGGCTCATCATTTCGGCCGCTATTGCCATTATCTATACCGCTATTGGCGGTCTCTGGGCTGTGGCCCTCACAGATGTCGTACAACTGCTGATTTTGGGGGTTGGATTGATGTTAGTATTGCCCTCTGCTTTTGAGACAGCAGGAGGATTCGGTCTGGTTTGGGATGAATATTTTGGGAGAGAAATGCCTGAATTGGGAGATGCTATTTTTACTTGGTGGGATTATGCCTTGCTGTTAGTATTTGGGGGAATTCCGTGGCAGGTATATTTTCAGCGGGTACTGTCAGCCAAAACGCCGAATACTGCCATGTGGCTTTCCATCATTGCTGGCGGCGTATGCCTGATCGCTGCGATGCCAGCGGTAGCCATCGGCATGGTCGGAGCTACCTTTGACTGGACAGCCGCAGGCTTTCCAGCGCCAGATGACGCAGCGCTCACGTTGCCGTATGTGGTGCGCTATCTCACCCCTCCAGCTATCGCCACGATAGGGCTAGGAGCCATTGCAGCAGCAGTCATGTCCTCGGTAGATTCTTCCATCCTCTCCGCCTCATCTATGGCAAGCTGGAATGTGTACAGACCTTTGATTCAACCACATATTACCCCAGAAAACCTCAGCAAAGTCATCAAAAAGACCATCTGGATCATAGGCATTGCGGCTACCTTGATTGCCTTGCAAGTCAAAAGTGTATACACCTTATGGTTTTTATGTAGTGACCTCGTTTACTGCATGCTTTTCCCACAACTCCTCGTCTGCTTGTATGACAAACGAGCGAACTATATCGGAGCTATCGCAGGGTTCACAGTCTCCTTCCTGATTAGGATGGGCAGTGGAGAGGCTGTTTTTGGTATCCCCAATCTCATTCCCTATCCCTTGGAGGGAGCAGCAGGGGAAGTACTATTTCCTTTCAGGACCTTAGCGATGCTGAGCGGTCTAATCACCATTATGGTCGTTTCGCGGTTTTTTTCTCCGAAAAAAACATAATCACCAGCCCCAAAAACCAATCAAATCATTAGAAATAATCACTGACTGTGAAGGTAGAATTTCCGGTAGGTGTAGTTTTAGTAGCAATATCATCACACGTCCCATCCCCAAAATCAACGGTTGCCAGCCAGGCACCTGTCGCGCTATCATAATACTTGATAATACCTGACACAATAAAGTCACAATTGGTGGCTTTTACGAGCGGTTCGATCAAGACTTTTTCAAAATCGATTTCCTCCAATTTGTTGCCCTCCTTGCCATTGTGGCATTTACCCTTGTCATATTTCCCATCTTTATCATCCTTATCATCCGCGGATTCTTTCTCCTTGAGGTCTATTTCAAATTTGTCTCCATCCTTCGTGCAGCTAGCCTTATCCTTATCTGTCCCATCTCCAAAATTAACCGTTGCTAAGACTTGGCCATTTTTGTGATATTCGATGATTCCCGACGTGTATTGACCATCTGCCGCATCAGAAACCAGTTGATCTTTAGTAATGTCAAATCCCGCTTCTGACAGTTCAAAAGAAGCTTTTGATTCCGCTAGGTCAAATTCAATGAAATCTGCTGGTGTCAGTTTTTCTTTGTCACACTCACAGGAAAGAAGGAAGGAACTGAGCAGCACAACTAGGCTTATAATGGTGATTTTTTTCATCTTATGTGGAGATTGAATATAAGGTAAAAATACATTTCACCTATACACCATGCAAGTTGGTAAGGGCACAAACTACTTGGAGGGAACTCCTTAAATGCGCTAAATTTATGAGCAAAAAAGACTCTCCTTGCGAGAAAATAAACATATTTTTGGGATAATATTCTATGTTTAATAGCTTTATAACAAAAAATAAACCCACAGGTTGATTGAATGGAAATAATTGATACCTTTAAGATTGTTGAAGATTGCCTCTATGCAGTTCAATATGATACTGAGGATGTCAATGAGTTTAGGCGAATTTTTGATCTTTGGAGAGACGCAGAATACTTGGAAGATTTTTTTGAAACACACAAGTCCGATTTACGAAGTGGTTTTTGGAGAACTGTTTCTGTCGTAGATGCCATTTTGCAAACACGTAATGAGGCTAATAAGCTAGAAAAAGAGCTAATTGAAATTGCTGAAGATGGGAAGGAAGATCAATACAACACTTTATCTGCATTATTTAAACCCCTACATGACCACCCTACAAGGCTGGAAACATTCGAAAAGAACAAAGTTACAGGAGAGGAAAAACCTAGTTGGTTAAGAATCTATGCTATCAGAATAGAAGCCAACCTTTTTTTAATTACAGGCGGGGCTATAAAGCTTACAAAAACAATGAATGATAGGGATCATTTATTAAAAGAATTAGAAAAGCTTGACTTGGTACAAAAGTGTCTGCAAGATGAGGAAAATCCCGACTTGCCGATCTTTGAATTAATTTTTTAGAAAATTAAAAAATACAAATCATGGACACCACAAGTTTAAAAGACAAGATAATCACGCAGTCAATAGATGACACTAAATGGCTTGTTGAGGCTAAACAAAGGCAACATGATAGTGATTGGCTAGATATATCATTTCAAATTGCTCTTACAATTCTTAGGTATTTGAGAAAAAATAAAATTTCTCAAAAGAGCATTGCTGAAAAAATGAAATGTTCTCCACAATATCTAAGCAAAATTCTAAAAGGGAAAGAAAACCTTACTCTTGAGACAATATGCAAACTCCAAAAAATACTAGGTATTTCTCTCATCACGGCCCAGCCATTAATGCTAGAAGTTGATACAGTGTTTGAGACTGTAAATACATATTATTCTTTCTCTGCTCAAAAAAAAGTTCTTGTCGCAGAGTTTGAGGAAATTTATTTAAATGATAAAGAATTCATTGCAGAAAATAATAGCACCCCTTATTCTCTAGCTAGCTAATGAATACTACAATAGAAAATATTGGGTTTTCTCTACAGAAAATCACAACGGAGCAATTTGCCATAATTGAGGCTGAGATAGATAAGAATAAAAAGATATCACTCGGAACCCAACTTAGGTTTGGCTTAGATGAAGAAAACAAAATTGTAGGTGTTTTTGTATCCTTAAAATTTGATCAAGAAGCTATACCATTTCTCATTATTGAAACTGCTTGTCATTTTAAAATCTCAAATACGACTTGGGATAGCTTAATGAATAAATCAACGAGACAATCTATCTCTTTCCCTCAAAAAATGGCTACTCATCTAGCAGTCATTGCTGTTGGAACCACAAGAGGTGTTTTACATGGGAAAACAGAGAATACAAAGTATAATGAATTCTTTTTGCCAACAATCAATGTTACAAATCTAGTTTCTGAGGATCTTACATTTGAATTTTCAAATCAATAATCCCCCTAAGCCAATATCGCCTTCACGACCTCTCCACTCACATCCGTCAGGCGGAATCTCCTCCCCTGGTGCTTGAACGTCAAGCGCTCATGATCTACGCCGAGCAGGTGCATGACTGTCGCCTGGAAGTCATGGACATGCACAGGGTCTTGGGTGATATTGTAGCCAAAATCATCCGTCTTACCGTAGGTCATGCCGCCTTTGATGCCGCCGCCGGCCATCCACATGCTGAAGCAGCGCGGATGATGATCACGTCCATAGTTCGTAGCGGTCAGTTCGCCCTGGGAGTAATTGGTGCGGCCAAATTCGCCGCCCCAGATGACGAGCGTGTCTTCGAGCATGCCGCGCTGCTTGAGGTCCATGACAAGGGCAGCAGAGGCTTGGTCTACGTCCTTCGCCTGTTTTTTCACGGCGCCTGGCAAGTTGTCGTGGTGGTCCCATCCCATGTGGTATAGCTGGATGAAACGCACGTCCCGTTCCGCCAATCGCCTGGCAAGCAGGCAGTTGGCCGCATAAGTCCCTGGGATGGCCGCGTCTGGGCCGTACATGCGAAATACATGGTCGGGTTCATCAGAGAGATCCATAACATCGGGCACAGAGGTCTGCATGCGATAAGCCATTTCATACTGGGCGATGCGACTGCTAATCTCTGGATCGTTGACCTCAGCCATGCGCATCTCATTGAGCTGGGCGAGCATGTCGAGCATCTCACGCCGGTCGCCGCGCGCCATGCCTGGCGGATCTTGCAGATAAAGGACCGGATCCTTTCCTGAACGAAATTGCACGCCTTGGTGCAATGAGTGCAAGAAGCCATTACCCCACAAGCGCGAATACAAGGGCTGTCCCATCGGCCTGCCTGTACCACGAGATAGCAATACCGTGAAGGTCGGTAGGTTCTCGTTTTCACTGCCCAGCCCATAACTCAGCCATGCGCCCATACTGGGTCTTCCCGGCTGCTGGGAGCCTGTTTGGAAGAAGGTAATGGCGGGGTCGTGGTTGATGGCTTCTGTATGCATGCTATTGATCACACAGATGTCATCAGCAATATTGGCGGTATAGGGCAAAAGATTGCTGAGCCAAAGGCCGCTTTCCCCATGCTGTTTGAAGTCGTATAAGGAGCCTGCTAGTGGAAAAGAAGCCTGCCCAGAGGTCATGCCTGTAAGGCGTTGGCCATTCCGCACAGAATCGGGGAGTTCTTCCCCATTCATTTCCCGAAGAAGGGGTTTATAGTCAAAAAGCTCCAGCTGGGAAGGCCCCCCACTTTGGAAGAGATAAATGATCCGCTTGATTTTGGGGCTGAAATGGGGCTTGCCCAAAATACCGCCCAAAGGATTGGTAGGCGCAGCACTCGCCATCAATGATTCTCCCTCTGCCATGCATCCAGGCAGTAAGGATCCAAGCGCCAAGCTACCAAGGCCCAAGCTCATCTTGGAGAGAAAATGACGACGATTCATCGTCAGCCGGTGGTCGTATAGGGGATCGGACATAGAGAAGAAAGTTCTATGTTCTATGTTTTATGTTCTACGTTCTGACTGATCGACTTAGAACCTAGAACATAAAACCTAGAACGTGTTTTAGCTTTTCGTTACTGTTTCATTTAGGTTAAAAATGGAACTGGCCACAAGGGTGTATGCCGCAGCTTCTGCAGTTTCCAGGCAGGCATCATGGGGATACTCTCCCACTTCTAGAAGTTCTTCTGCGCCTTGCTCATCTGCCTGGAAGCGTGCATACTGCTTGTCAAAGTACAGCCGCAGCAGGCGCATTTCGTCAACGCCAGGGCTGCGCCCTGTGACGGTGCGGAACGCAAAACCGATACGCGCCTCAACGCTTTCTCCCCCATCTGCGATCATGCGATACGCCAAGAGACGAGATGCTTCCACAAATTGTGGGTCATTGAGCAGGACAAGGGCCTGCAAGGGCGTACTAGTCGCTTGGCGCTTCAGCGTACAGCGATTTCGCTCTGGCGTGTCAAACATCATCATAGATGGTGGTGGCACAGTACGCTTCCAAAAGGTGTACATGCTCTTGCGATAGAGCTTATCATTTTCATCTTGAACATATTTTGCCAAAGATCCTCCACCTCCACCGGTCACCCCAGCCCATAAGCCTTTGGGTTGATAGGGTTTTACACTTCGCCCACCAACTTTGTCATTCAATAGCCCACTCACTGCCAAGGCTTGATCTCGAATCATCTCAGCCGCCAAGCGGTGCCGTGGCCCTCTGGCGAGCAATTCGTTTCTAGGGTCTCGTTCTTGAAGTTCTTTTCGAGGGCGCGAATCCTGGCAATAAGTCGCAGACATAACGATCTTTTTGTGCAATGCCTGAATGTCCCAACCTGACGCTACAAAGTACGTGGCCAACCAATCCAGCAAAGCTGGATGAGTAGGGAGGGAACCTTGATTCCCAAAGTCGTCTGGCGTGCCGACAATGCCTTTGCCGAAGTGCATTTGCCAATAGCGGTTCACTGCTACACGGGATGTCAACGGATTATTTGGCTGGGTAAGCCATTGAACCAAGCCTAAGCGATTCTTAGGCGCCTCTTCTGGGAAGGGAGGGAGCGCGGCAGGCGTTCCTGGTTCAACTGGTTCACCATGATTGTCATATCCTCCACGAATCAACACATACGCTTGACGGGATGTATCCATATCCTCCATCACCATAAATTTGAAGGTCGTGTCCTCAGGAATGTCCTTCACAAATGCCAAGGTTTCCTTGATCGTTTTCCCATCCAATTCCATAACAGGCCCAGGAATTTCGCCATAATCGATTTGCCCCTTTTCTTCCACACTATTGAAGAAGGCAAAAAACTGGTAAAAGTCCTTTTGGAGGATGGGGTCGTATTTGTGATCGTGACAGCGCGCACATTCGAGGGTAAGTCCCAGGAGCGACATGCTAGTAGTGATGGTACGGTCCGCTACATATTCTACACGATATTCTTCTGGGATAATGCCACCTTCCTGATTGATCATGTGGTTTCGATTGAAACCCGTAGCAAGGATTTGTTCGTGGGTGGGATTAGGCAAAAGGTCACCTGCGAGCTGCCATTTTATGAATTGGTCGTAGGGCATATTCTGGCGGAAGGCGTGGATCACCCAGTCTCGCCAGGGCCACATAAAGCGCTCAAGGTCATCCTGATAGCCATGGCTATCGGCATAGCGTGATACATCCAGCCATTCCGTGGCCATGCGCTCCGCATAAGCATCTGTATCCATCAGGCGGTCAACCAATGCCTCATAAGCCCCTTCTGTCTCATCTGCTATAAATGCGTCAATTTCCTCCAAAGTTGGCGGCAATCCTCTGAGGTCAAAGCTCAATCGACGAATCAGCGTTGCTTTATCGGCTTCCCCAGCTGGGGTCAATTTTTCTCGTTCCAGACGATTTAATACAAAATAATCGATCTCATTTCGTGGCCAATCGTGTATCGTGACGGGAGGCAGAGCAGATTTTTGGGGAGGAATAAAGGACCAATGTGTTTTCCATTTTGCACCTTGCGTGATCCATTTAGCAATCAACGCCTTTTCATGCGATGTGAGGGTAAGGTTGGTTTCAGGTGGGGGCATGACTTCTGTCGTGTCCTGAGAAATAATTCTATGGTAGAGTTCGCTTGATTCAAGCTTTCCAGGAACGATAGCAAACCCTCTTCCATCTTCCAAAGCAGCCATCGCGCCTTCTTCCGTATCGAGGCGGAAATTCGCCTCGCGCTTATTGGCGTCTGGGCCGTGGCAGGTATAACAGCGATCCGATAGGATCGGTCGAATATGAAAATTGAAATCTACAGAATCAGGGAGGGCATTGACAATCGTCGATGGTGAGCTATTTGCTTTGCTCTCGCTACAACTCTCCAAAATGGTCGCACTTAGGCCAATGATGAGCGTAGCCACCCCTGCTGTTGTGAGAAATTTTATCCAAATGGGAATTTGCTTATGCTTCGCCATAATGTGTACATTTTCCCCTAATGTACAAATGTTTGAGAAAAGAATAAAATGTTTTTTGTTATCTAAATCGTTTTAACTCTCTTTAGTGGCCGTTTTACACATTATTCACCTGATTCTTTTGGCAATCTTTTTTCATATAAGTCTGAGGCAAACTTCTCTGCCAAACTGGTAGGTACCAGTTTGGCCAAGAGAACAGACAGGACATTTAATCCACCTGGGACAATCTCCGCTTTGCCTTTATACATTCCATTAACAGCCATTTTTGCCACTTTTTTGGCCGTCATGTTAAATTTTTCTGCTAAAGCTTCCATCGCTTCCATCCGCGCTCTTTTGGTGAAATCAGTGGCCGTAGGCCCTGGACTGAGACAGCTCACTTTCACTTTCGTATCACGCAATTCACGGCGTAATCCTCTGCTGAAGCTTAGCACAAAAGATTTGCTGGCCGCATATAAACTCATGGTCGCCACGGGCTGATGTGCGATGACGCCTGATACATTGAGGATATATGATGGCTCGTTTTCGCGCAATAAGGGCAAAAAGAGGTGGGTAAGGGAAACGAGGCTTCCCATATTGAGGCGCAGCATATTTTGCTGTTCTGGTAAACTGAGGTCCTCAAAACGGCCCCAAAGGCCGTAGCCTGCATTATTGACGAGGATCGTCACAGGCGCATTGAGATCAGCGCACCAATTGAATACGGCAGAGGCTGCGCCTTCACCAGTTAAATCTATCGCCAAAGCTTTGGCTTCTACGCCATATTTTTGTTCCAATTCTATGCACAGCTTCTCTAGCAATTCGCTGCTGCGTGCGACGGCAAGTATGTGGTTGCCACGGCTGGCCAGTTCATGGGCAATGGCATAACCAATGCCTTTGCTGGCGCCTGTGATGAGTGCATAGGGCATATCACTTGATAAGGGTGTGAAGTTTATGGTAAAGGGGCGTAGTGCTTTCTGGGTGTTTGGGGCTATATTTTCCAGAAATAATGGGGATATAAATGACGCGCCTACGGCTTGCTTCTCCCACTGTAGGTGCTTGCGCCACTCGATGCCAGAGACGCCCATCGTGAATCGTCAGATCGCCTGCTCGAACATCAAAGCCCACTTCCTTGCGGTCGGCTTTATGTTGTAAGAAATAGCGTTTGCGAAATAACATGCCCAAAGTATTCTGTTCATGGGTCCCAGGAAGTACGCGAAGCCCCCCCATGTTCATAGGGCAGTCATCCAGGTGAATGCCAATATTAAGCATAGGAAACACTTTTCCCCCTAAAAAAAGATCTCTGATAGAATCGGTGTGCCACCCCAAGCGACAAAATCCACTCCCTGGCACATTGACATAATGATTGATCACCATGCCATCTTTTTCCCTCTCTCCGAGTCGCGCCCCTGGCCCCAAAAGGCATAAAAGCGCTTTCAGACGTGGATCAGCTATAATAGCCTGTAGCTTCTCATGATAAAGTGAAGCAAAAGCAAATCGTTGAATAATCGGGCTACCATCTATATCGAATCCCATCCGAAGGGGTACGCCATAAATATGCGTTTTTCCTTGCTGAAGCCATTCACGCTCCAGTTCGGCCATCGCATCCAGGGCTTGTTGAACCATCAAAGGATTCAAAAATTGCTGAAAATGCAAGAAGCCATTTTGGGCAAAAAATAATTTTTGCGCTGCCGTGAGCGATTCACTTAACCCAAAAATATCTGGGGATTTTGTACCCATACAGAAAAGATTAATTATTGATTGATTATTGATTAAGTAATTCGCGTCAATCAATTGATAATCAACAAGTAAGGACTTACCTTACAATTAATAATCAGTCAATCAATTAATTTATAATTCCCTAAGGCTAAGGGTGGTCTCTTGTTCTTGGATAAAATTCTCCAATAGATGGATGACATCAGAAGCTGGTTCGTTGTGGGTAAGGCGTTCCAATTGTAAAGACTCAATCATCGTTCTGAGCGAAGCATCTAGGTTCATTTTTTTGAGATAGTTTTTGTATCGCATCAGGAGCCAAAATTCCAGCGTTTTCTCCAGGCGATCCAATAAACTTAAGGGCAAAAAACGCGAGAAAAAGCCAAAGCAATGGCCTATCAGGTAAAAATACCAGGCATACCAAGCGGGGTTGATCCCTCGTTTCCTTAGCAAGTCTCTCAAGAACGCTTCATGACGCGCTTTTCGCTCACGCAAAGCCCGCATTTGCGCGAGGCTATTGCTTCGCTGACGATAGATCCCCAAGCGCATATATTCACGCGCATGTAGGTCTTTGATGAAGTATTCTGTTCGTTTCTTTAAATCAATTGCCATAATTCATTTTTGAACAAAGTCCAATCTAAGGAAAGATTGGATAAAATTGAAACTAGACAAACTCCCCGCAGCTTCGGATTTTGGAATTCAATGTGTTAATTTGACATTATCCTAAAGTTATAATCAACTTGTCCCTTTACTTGTTGGCTAAGCGACGATTTTTATGAAAAAATACCTAATCACTCTGTGTGTGTCTCTCTCGCTTTTAAGCGGATTTGCCCAATCCTCAAACGATTTCACCGCTTTTTTTGAAGAGGCTTATGAGCAGTTTCCCTCCATTCCGAGAGGGATGCTGGAGTCCTTGGCTTGGACAAGGTCGCGCATGACCCACCTCACGCCAAAATCCGCTAGCCACAATTGTCTAGAGACCTTACCTCAATATTATGGGGTGATGGGCCTGGTAGACGGCGATAAAGAAGGCTATTTCAATAATAGCTTAAAGGTTGTCGCACAGCTTACCCAATACTCAGAACAGGAGATCAAGCAGGACCCACGCAAGAATATCTTGGCTTTTGCTGAGGCTTTTACCAAAATAAAATCCAACCAGCGCGTGCTAAAAAACGATGCTGGCAGCCAAAAAGATGTCATCGCTGCGCTGAGCGAAATCCCTCAAAACAATGACATTCGCGATCAATATGCGCTAGATCAGGAGTTTTATTCCGTCCTTAAACGCATGGCAGATCCTGCCTTTCGGGCTACGCATCGCATGGCGACTAGAGAGGTATATGACTGGGATGCCATTTTTGGAAAAGAAAATTACTCCGTCCTGAGTGCTTCTTATGTAGAATTGTCCCAAAACAAGATCAGCAATCGTACGGGGCAAGACTATGTCGGCTACCCAGCAACTACGGGTGCCAATGAACGTTCCACGGAGACCTCACGCGCGCCTGCCTGCGGCCAGTCATCCCGCTATGGCGGTGCCATCTGGGACAAAGCGCATGAGCGCAATTATGGCTCGCGTGGAAGCGCCAAGGTCGAGTTTATTACCATACACACGGTTCAGGGAAGTTATGCCAGTGCGATCTCCTGGTTCAAAAACCGCAATGCGCGGGTTTCAGCTCACTATGTCATTCGTGCCTTTGACGGACAGGTGACTCAGATGGTCTGTGAGGACGACAAAGGCTTTCACGTCAAGCAGTATAACTCCAAGGCTATTGGGATTGAACACGAAGGATATATTGATGATGGAACTATGTGGTATACCACGGCCATGTATGAGAGTTCCGCCACTTTGGTACGAGACCTCTGCAAGCGCTATAAGATCGACCCCAAACTCACGTATGCAGGTCCATTGACTCGTGGGGTCAAGCACCTTGGTGACGTTTGTACCAAAATCAAAGGCCACCAGCATTTTAAAGGCAATGATCACATCGATCCAGGGCCTTTCTGGGACTGGGCGCGCTACTATCGACTGATCAATGGAGATCCTGAGCCTACTCTTCTCAAGGACAAGAAAGGAACTTTTACAGATGCCGGAGGAGAGGAGTCCAATTACGGAGACCTCTCTCGCAAAGCGTATTTGATCAAACCCAAAAACGCCACCTTTGTAGAGTTGACCTTTGAGGCTTTTGAAACAGAAGAGAACTATGACTACCTCGAAATTTTTGATGGGGAGAATCCTGATGGGGTGTTTTTGGGAAAATTTAGCGGAAAAAAACTACCGCCTACGATTCAGGCAAAAAGTGGAGCGATGTACCTGAGGTTTTGGTCTGATTGTCAATTCAACAAAAAAGGCTGGAAAGCCCGTTATTCCTCCAAAAACAAAAAAGAAGATTGTCCCAAAGTAGAAAACCTGAAAGTGCGAGACATTTTTCCTTTAGGGGTCACCTTGATATGGGATAAAGAAAAAAAGGCTAGCCATTATCAGATTTATCTAAACCGAACGAATATCCCTCATGCAAATTGGTCCCTATACCGTACGCGACAGAATGGGCTGACAGTCACGGGCTTAGGCGCTGATGCACCCTATCAATGGCAGATTGAAGCGGTATGTGAAGACGACACCTCTGCTCGCACCGGCAGCAATTTTATGACTCCCCCTATCAGCAAAAAAGCTGACCCCAAGGCCTATACGGTACGTCGAAGCAGCGGCCGGCTTTATGATTCTGGGGGCAGGGAAGGGGTATATAGCGACGGAGAAGATTATGTATTTACGATACAGCCGCCTGACAATAAGCGGGTGATCTTGACCTTTACAGAGTTCGAAACGGAGGCAGACCTCGACGTCCTGACCATCTACGATGGTCTTTCGCCCAGTGCGCCCTTGCTGCAAAAACTCTCGGGCAATACCATGCCCAATGTCATCCAATCTTCTGGCAATGGACTGACACTCCATTTCACCTCCGACCGTCGTACGACGGCCAAAGGCTGGGCCGCTAGCTGGAAAAGCACAGGTGGAAATGGCAGTAGCAATGGAGGAGATATTGGTTCTATAGACCCAGGCGATACAGGTAATTCTGGCAATACTGGCAATACGGGAAACACAGGTAATTCTGGCAATACCAGTGGGAATGATTCAAGCAGCGGAAGTGCCATTGGTGAGCCGTTTGTTCCCAATACGCAGTTTTCGGCTGTTTCGCCACGTACAAAACCGCTATTACAAGACACGTATAATGGTCCATTTACCCTCTCTTTCGACGATAAGGACAGAAGTGGGCGCGGCCTCGCCAATCGGTTTTTCAGTGTAATGAAAACTACCAGTGATGGGTGGCGAGGAGATGGCAATAAGGGTTTTTTCTATGATGACTTTGAAAGCACTAGTCTCCATAGTGACTGGAAGTCAGTTACTGGCAATTGGAAAGTCCAGAACAATCGGCTCGTACAACTAGATGCCAGCCTCCAAAACACCAATGTCTACGCCAAAGTGAAGCAAGAAGGCGACAGGACCTATATCTACCGCTGGCTCGGCCGGCTGAGTGGGACTAGCAAAAATCAACGGTTTGGATTCCACTTTTTCTGTAGCAACGCAGAAAAAGAAAATCGAGATGATTCCTATTTCATCTGGGTCAGAAAGGCCAGTACTGGGGACCAGATCGAGATTTATGAGGTAGTCAATGATAAGTTTCGCATCAAAAGTAAGGCAAAAGTATCTCTGGGAGATGGCAAGGTTCATGATTATAAAGTGATTTATAACCCTCGCAAAGGAAGGATGGAGGTGTACCTAGACAATAAATTTGTAGTCTCCTGGGTAGATCCATCTCCACTCACCTCAGGCAACGCCGTTTCCTTCCGCACGGGCGCGAGCGTGGCTGAGTACGATGATTTTCAGATTTTCCACAACAGAAGATCTAGTATAAAATTGTCTATTGGCAAAGGAGCCCAAAACGACATTGATGTGCGGGGAATCTCTGCAGACCAGGAAGCGTTTCGCATCAGCTCCTTGGTTGTAGACCGCACGATCACGTGGTCACCCATCTCGACAGATGGCGCAAAAGTAGACCTTACGAGCGCTGGAGGGGTAGTTGATACAGGGAATGGGGGGAATAGTGGAAATAGCAGCTCTTCGAATACCGGAAATTCATCTAACACCAACACAGGCAATTCGTCTGGAAACTCAGGCTCGTCCACTACAGGGCCTTCCCCTTCCGAAAACAAGCCCGTCACCAATCCTGCTCCCACAGGCGTGAGCCGTGGCGATGCCGTAAAACCCAAACCATCGCTAGACGGCCCTGCATCAAAAAGTGTCTGGTTGGGCGATTCTTATACTGATGACTTTACCATTGACCTCTCAAAACGAGCAGAAGTTGATAAACAATTTTATTTGCCAGCAGAGCAACGAGGTGGGCATTGGACAGCTAGAAGCACCCAAGGATTCATGTATGATGCCTTTCCTCGTATAGGAGGATGGAAAAGTGAAGTAGGTAAATGGGAGGTGAGCAATCAAGGCCACTTGCGCCAGTCAGATGCACAAGCCACCAACGGGAATACGTATCATTCACTCAAGCAAGATGGAACCACTTCTTACCTCTATAATTGGAAAGCGAGGATTTTGAGTAAAAGTGATAATACGCGTTTTGGGCTGCATTTTTTCTGTTCAGATCCTACCGCCACCAATCGCGGCAACTCCTACATGGTGTGGTTCAGAAACCACACCAATGGAGCCGATAAAGTAGAGATTTATCGGTCTGTAAATAATAAGCTTCAGCTCAAAAGAAAATCAACGATTGATATCAAGGAAGACCAATGGTATGACATCAAATTACATTATGACGCTGTCTATGGAGATATAGAAATTTACCTAAATAACGAACTGGTCCTCAAATGGAAAGACCCAGGCGTACCCCTTAAAATGGGAAGTTATGTTTCCTTTCGCACAGGCAGTTCATTGGTTCTATTTGATGACCTCAAAGTCTACAAACTCTACGAAGGTCCTACGCCCATTCGAGTAGGAGATGCCAGCAGTGACATGATTGGTACCAAAAGAAAGGCGCGTATTTACACGATTGAGCGGGAAAGGGATGGGGATTGGTATAAGGAAAGTCATCGGGAGACGACGATAAAATAAAGAGAGACCTCGTAGGTTTAATCAGCAGTTCTGGCTAAAACCTACGAGGTCTTTTTATGGAATTACCGCACAATCGACTTCAAGTCTTCGACTTTGTCGAGGACCTCTTGGCGAGACATATCGCGGTATTTCTTCGGTAGCAACTCTTTCGAAGTACTTTCCAGTACCGCAGAGTATACCATGAGTTCAATTTCTTCTGGATAGGTAGGTGGCAAAAAGTCATTGAAGACTTGTGCTACCACATCGAAGGTCACTTTTTCCAATCCCAAGCTTGCCGCTTTAAATTTGGAGCGTGTAAGCGCCGCCTCCATATCTGCTCCTGAGCGGATCGTCATATCTTCCAAGAATTCCTCATCGAACTCTTCGACATCGAGGTAAGGAATACCCGTTTTGCGGAGCATTACTTGAAGGAGTTCTTTCTTTTCAGAGAGCGTTTCAGGATAAAATAAGCCAATATGCTCCTCTGCACGTCCTTGACGCTTAAAGTCTACAGGCATCAAGTCAGGCCTTGCCGTGACGAGGAACCAGATGATTTTCCCTCGATTATCCGTATCACTCATGAAGGTCGCAATCATTGAGAAGACACGGCTACTCACCCCACTGTCTCCAGAGGCATTTCGATTGCCAAGGTAAGCATCGGCTTCATCAATCATGACCGCCACAGGCGACATCGCCTTGAGGATTTTCAGCACCTTCTGAAGGTTCCCTTCAGTGACCCCCTGCCACTGAGAACGGAAGTTCTTGAGGATGACCATCGGCACGCCGATGTCATTAGCGAAGGTGCGGATCATGAAAGTCTTTCCTGTTCCGACAGGTCCTGAAATCAGGTACCCCATCGGGATCACATCTGGTCGGCCAGACTTCAACGCACGGGAAGCATCCAGCAGGTGCTTCTTTGCGTGGGCGTGCCCTGCCACGTCCTTGAGGCTATATTTTGTTTCAATAAATTCCAATAGACCACCCGCCTCAGACTCAATCATTTCCTTTTTGCGCGCAGTCAGCTCGTCATTGGTAAAGGGAATTTCATTGCGTGCTGCCTCAGACATGATGATATTGAGATTGACCAATCCCAGTCCTGCTGTATTTTTGGCCAATATTTCAGCACTCATTTCAAAAAACTGCTGGGCCTCCTGATTGTGCTCGAAGAAATAATGAATGAAGCCTAAGCGCTCTTCTTCATCTGGATAAGGAACAAATACCTCATGGGTATAAGGGTTCCGGACATACTGCTGACTGATGTCTGCGATATTCTCCGTCATCACCGCAATCGTCATATCCGAATTGAGGAAAATGTCCTCTTTCGCCCATTTCTGCATGAAAACGAGCGTCATCTGGTTTGCAGCACTCATCCGAGAAGTCTCACTCATCGGAATCAGCGTCTCCGCATAGTCAACGATCATCGCGACTGATTTAGGCTGCTTGATGAGCTGCTTGAGCTTCTCCAGCCGCTGGCGCAATCGCTTGTCGCCGCTCACCTTGGGATCATCTTCCATGAACTCAGGAATGGTCATGCGCATAAAGCGATCGATGATGTCCTCATTGGCCTTTGGCTCATTGGATTTGGGTTTGCGAAGCCCTAGCTTCTCTTCTATGTGGCGAATCAGGTACCGAATCAGGTTCTGATTCAGGGTATTGTCAAAGTATTTGTCTAATTGATAGAAAGCATTCGCTGGGTCCAATTTCAGCTCAGGCGTAGGCCCTTCGGAAAGCTCTGAAAGAAGCTTCAACGTCTCCATGAACTCGCGGCGCATCTTGCTCTCGCCCCCAAAGCGCGTATCGTCTTTGAAGCGGATGCCTGCAGAACGGTCATAATAGACCACCATGTCGCGGTTCTTGAAGACTTCATAGCTGATAAAGTCTCTGACTTTCAGGTAGCGCGCTTTGCCGTCTTCCACCACACGGACAAAGTCATTGATATTGCCGTGAATGATAAATTGGGAAATATTCTGAGAGAGGTATTTTCTTTTGATCTCTTTGGCCCATGCTGGCACTTCGATCTTCGGTTTGGTAGGTGCTTCTGTTGACATATAAGTTATGATGAATGAATAAAGGTCATTGTATCTTTTGCGGGTGATAGATTATTCGTCTATGTATTTTGTCACATTTTGAACCATATAAGACATTTAAGGGCATTTAAGGTCAAAAAGTCAGTTTTCTTATATGGTCTTATATTCCTTATATGGTTCCATCATTACAGCTTTTTACCCGGTCCAAAGTATAATCTAAAATTTCAAAACTTGTTTTAGGATTTTGGATTTTTCTCGACTACTGATCACTTCGTGGTCATTGTCGAGGATGATTTTGAATCGGTTGCCAAACCAGATCACAATCTCACGTACATGTCCCAAGCCAATAATGGCTGAACGATTTACCCTAAAAAACATGTCCTGCGGCAGCTTTTTTTCAAACGTATCCAAGGTATGGTTGAGCAAATAAGACGTGTCTCCTGTATACAATCTTACACTCCGGTCTTCTACTTCTATGCAAGCGATATCCTGAAAGTCTACCAGTTTATATCGGTCACGGGTAGGCACAGGAACCTTATTGGCAAAAGGAATTTTGATCTCCTCGACGATGTCGGCACGTTTGAGGCTAGCGATTTTATCGCGGTCTAGGCCAGGAAGCTGACCATTGCTCAGCTTGTCCAAGGTCGTTCTCAAACGGTCTTCGTTGAAAGGTTTAAGCAGATAATCGCAAGCATTCAATTCAAATGCACGGATCGCATGCTCATTATATGCTGTGGCAAATACGATGGCAGGCATCTTCTTGGTGTCGATATTCTCGACGACTTCCAACCCATTCATGCCTGGCATTTCGATGTCTAGAAACACCACATCTGGCTTGAGTTCTCTGATCATGTCCAAGGCTTCAATGCCATTTTCCGCCGCATGGACCAGTTCGACCTGTTCAAATTTCTCCAACAGACGAGTCATCTTTTTGCGAGCTGGCAATTCATCATCAGCGATCAGCGCGCGAATCTTTTTACTCATAAGGAAATCGTTTTGTGGCTAAAATTAGGGAAACATTTCGGAAATATTAGGAATTAATGAACGGGGATTTGAAGCCGCACCCGTGTGCCGTTGCCTGTATTCTCAAATACCAATAAATCTTTGCTGTCATACATGCGCTCTAGGCGCGTAATAATGTTATTGAGACCAGTCCCTTTATTGATGCGGTCAGCATCGATACCAGGTCCATTATCATACACCTCACACACCATAAAATCCTCCTCAAGGTACGCATCTATTGACACAACTCCTCTACCGATAATTTTGGCGATGCCGTGTTTAATACAATTTTCCACCAAGGTCTGAATCACAAAAGCTGGCAATTCGACATCTTTTACCGCTGGCTCCATTTCTATCTCTACCGTCAATCGACTCCCAAAACGGATTTTCTCTATCTCTAAATACGTACTGACTAGCTGTAACTCATTTTCTAAGGAGACGAGGTTTTGGCTAGAAAACTTGAGGGTATAGCGAAAAATAAAGGCGAGCTTTTCCACGGCCTCCTCTGCGAGATCAGGAGAATCGTGGATGAGGGCAGAGATGGTATTGAGGGTATTAAAAAGGAAATGTGGGTTAATCTGGGAGCGGAGCGCTGTCAAATTGGCTTCAAAGGTTTTTTGAAGCAATTCGCGCTCGCGCCCGAGGAGCTGGAGGACATTCAGCGTGAGCTGTGTCTGCTGCAAGAGCTGCGATAGCAGCTCGAGGTCGGAAAGGTTGTACACCCTCCGCTTCTTTTTTCCCAATAACAATAGCCCAAAATCGGTCCCCGTAAGGGTAATAGGGGCAATCAGGCTATACGCTGACTCATTACAATACCCCTCCCATTTTCCATCAAACTGAAAATCTGACAACTCCTTATTACGCGACCAAACGGCACTGGTATGCACCAGTTGTTGATATAAATGCGCATAGGCGGCCGCTTCGGGCACTTCCTCTTGCCACCAAATATCCACGCGCTCCGCATCGAAATAGACATCCAGCTCTTCTGTGATGGCTTCTCTAAGTCCATCAGCAGATGTGAATTGGGGAATAGTCGCAATGAAGGCCTTGATCTGCGCGTATTTTTGCTGCTGAGAAGTCGTAAAATAGGCACTGAATTTTTGCTCATTGCCCATATACAAAGCTCGAACAAGCAAAATGGTCAGGATCAAGGTGATGACTTCGAGCAGTTGGCGGTAGGGATTGGTAGCGAGTAAATATTCATATACCTGGCGAATCACCGCATAGAGAAATAAGCACAAGGCAAAGAAGATCACATATTGAAGGCTTTTGGTAATCACCACATTTACCTTCCCAAATCGAATCTGAGAGGAAGCAGAGTTCACCAGCGGAAAAAAGAGCAATACCTGCCAGCCAATGAGCACATGCTCGTGCATGGCCATTGGGCGCATATGCATAAGCACCAAAAATAGAAGTCCCAGCACCCCTATCACTAGTGCCGGCGCATGATTGGCCCAACGGATTTCCCTTTTTTCTCCCATGATCGACAAGGGAATAGCTGCCAGCAGATGAATGAGGAAAAAGCTGACACAGAACTGCTCAATAAGCAAGTGGTAGCCTCGCAATACGTCATCGACAAATATGATTTGGAAGAATTGGTAGGTAGCGAAGAGCATCACCAGACCAGAAAGGCCCAGCACAACCGCCTTGTATCGTGGCGCCCTGAAATACAGGAATGCTGTGGCGTAACCCATAACCCATACACTATATACCCATGTGAATCCCTTTTCAAAGGTGGTCTGGATCAGATCCGATTCTATAATCAAATAGAGATCGTGTACTAACTGCATTCCAAATACAGATACCCCTGAGACAACTACTAGCATCAGCGGCAGAAATGGGCGCCAGTTTTTTCGGAGAAAAGGAAAAAGGATCAGCAGTATGACAAAGGCTACAAGGGTACCTATTCCCACAAACCAAACTCCTGCCCGCCAATAGAAGGAATGATCATTGAAACTATAGGCTAATCGGAAGCCGTTGATCACTTGCAGGTTCTGTACTTGGGAGCCGCCTTGTGGGCTAGGTCGCTCCACCTGATAAATCAGGGTTTTTCCGGGGGCCTGGCTATGACTGATGCGGTCTACCGCTTCAGCTTGATATAATTCATGGTAGTTGATCTTTCGCAGACGGTCGCCTTGTACCACCTGTTCCGCTGGAAAGTTTTTATAGCTCAGCAGGGGATGCACCTGGCGGGCCATTATTTTGCCATTCACATCTTCCCAATGGACCCAATCATTGCCCTGAAATGCCGTTTGCACTTCATCTACTGATTGCAACACGTTGGTTTCCTGAACTTCCTTCCCGCTGGTTATACATAACCAACAAATAGCGACATAGCATACCCCCAGAATTAGGTATATGCTCCATTTTGGAGGATAAAGAGAAAAGGATGTCATCGTGAAAAATGATTGCGTGGATCAAAGTAGCATAAATCCAGGCAAATGGAAAATGGCAAAGCCAAAAGGAGGGCATAAAAAAAAGCCAGGGGACTCAAACACTAAGTGCGAATCAACCCTAGCCCTTGCTCTTGTAATTCCAGGACATTATCCTGTCTGATACAAATGTGCAAAGAAAATTAGGCACACGTAAGAAGGGTTGGGTAAGTGGTAAGATTGTGGCACTGAACGGTTATATTTAAGGCATAAATGGTTTTTTGTGTGTAATAAATATTTAAATAAATACTCAAATCTATTTATTTACAATAAACACATAAATGGCTTACTATCAGCCTATTAAAAGCAAAAAATCATCCGAATCAATATATAAATATTGATCGGATTTTTATTAAAATTCACTTTAAAAAGGTAAGATAAAATCCAATGTTTAAACAAGTACCACCCAGAAAACATTAGAAATTATTGGAATATTATTCCAGCAAATATTTATATGTAAATATCGTGCCAATTTTGCCTTAAATGGGTTATAGGGAGCTTGTTAAGCGTTTTTTTTATACTTTTGTACCCAACTATTTTTGGACTAGAGGAGTCTTTATTTGGCGCATAACTTAAAGGATTCAAACACCATATCGTATGAAAATGGGGCGTAATATTTATAAGGCAGTTGGGGTAGGACTTATCCTATATGCACTGATCTATGGCATGACGGCGACCTTGCCCGTCATGCGGACTTTGGAGCAAAGTAGTCGAAATCTCTTCTACCATGTACCCATGTGGTTTACAGAAGTCGTGTTGATGGCGATTTCAGTATTTTTCAGTATCAAATACCTTCGCATGACTGACCCCGAAGCCAAAACTTCGGGAAATCCCCTTATCGCAGATACACGCGCTAGAGAGTCGGCTCTCCTCGGTGTTCTGTTCAATGGGTTGGGCCTGATCACAGGGATTATCTGGGGAAGGGTAAGTTGGGGACAAAATATTCCTTCCAATGAATTTGCAGCCTGGTGGGTATGGGACCCGATTCAGACGTGTGCGCTTATCACGCTACTTATCTATCTAGGATACTTCCTATTAAGGTCCTCTTTTGCAGAGCCTGAACAACGCGCCAAAATCGCCGCGGTATACAATATATTTGCTTTTGCAGCACTTATCCCCTTATTTTTTGTCATCCCTCGAATCCTCGACGGACTTCACCCTACAGCCCAAGGTGAAAATACGGGGCTATTTGACACAAAAAATGTAACCAATATCTACCGAATGGTGTTATATCCATCCGCGCTAGGGTTCATCCTCCTCTCTATTTGGATCTATCAGGTTCGCGTACGGATTTCTTCCTTAGACTTGCGTATCGAGCATTTGATGGCAGAAAAATCCTACAAAAACCAACAGTCTTGACATTAGGTTTAAGGAAAAAGCGGATGTAACTTGCGCCCCAATTGATACATAATGGCTAATTCTATTTCCCACTTACTTATCCTCCTACAGGCTGATTCAGTCCTGTTAAAACACGATAAGGTATACTCTATCTTAGCAGTCATTTTGGTGATCTTTTTTGCCATCCTATTCATGTTATGGCGCACCGATAGAAAAGCTTCCCAATTGGAGAAAAAAATAGAAGACCTCGAAAATTCATAGCGATGAAAAGCAGCAGAATATTTTTACTTGTCCTTGCCGCTGGCCTGATGGTTTTTTTTGGCATTAACCTTTCCAAAAACCTCAGCTCTTACTCAGACTTTGAAACGGCAAAAAAATCAGGACGCCAAGTCCATATCCCTGGCGAATGGGTCGATCGCGACAAGGCTGTCGAAACTGACAATTCCTTCCAGTTCTATGTCAAAGACAGCCTCAACCACGTAGAGATGGTCCATTACTACGATCCTAAACCCAATAACTTTGACCAAGCTGAAAAGGTCGTATTGATTGGAGGATATAAGCAGGAAGGCTTTGTAGCTGATCGCATCGTCACCAAATGCCCTTCTAAGTACAATGAAACCGATGCAGAGTTGAGTGGATATTAAGAAAGTCTGAACGTCTGAATGTCCGAAAGGTCTGAGCGTAATCTGTTAAAACAAGCGCTAGTTAAATAACCTTCAGACAGTCAGACTCTCAGACCATCAAACTTTTTTTGTTATGGGTGGTACGCTTGGAGAGATTTTTTCGTCCTTAGCCTTTGCGAGCGCTTTTGTGGCGATGGTTAGTTTTTTCTTTGCGGAGAAGCAAGAAGGAACAGAAAAGCAAAGCTGGGAGCGGATGGGGAAAGTGAGTTTTGGCGTGCACATCGCCAGTATCCTAGGGATCATCGGGACCTTGTTTGCCCTGATCTACCAGCACCAGTATCAATACCACTACGTCTGGGCACACTCCAGCAATGAATTGCCCGTCTATTACATGATTTCATGTTTCTGGGAAGGGCAGGAAGGAAGCTTCCTGCTTTGGTGTTTTTGGAATGCTATACTCGGCGGCGCCGTGATGTGGCGCGTCAAAAATGAATGGCGAAACCTCGTCCTCGCAGTCATCGCCTCCGTCGAACTGATCCTCAGTTCCATGATCTTAGGGATCATCGTCAGCGATAGCTGGATATATGGGATTTACCTGCTCATGCTGCTAGGGCCTGCGGCGTATTTACTTTACCAAGTAGTAAAAGCCCCTAAAATAGGAGAGGGGGCATCATTTCCCCTTCAGGAAGCTTTCCGAATGGCTAGTTTAGTCCTGGTAGCGCTAGGATTGCTCGTCCTTGCCAGAGGGCAAGATGGTTTTGGAGGACCTTGGTCTATCAAACAACTTTTTGCTGGATTTGATCATTTTGCCTTTGGGCTATTTGTCTTAGGGCTTTGGGGGTATATCGGCTTTTATCTTGTATATGTAAACAAAAGTGCCAATCACAGAAGCACCTCCATCGGTGACCTGATTGCAGGCATTTCGATATTTGTAGCGAGTATCGCAGTTGCTTTTTTTGAAGTGGAAAGCTGGAAGGTGGGCAGTAATCCTTTTGTATTGCTCAAAACCGTTTTCCCTGAAAACCCCGCCTTTCTCGCCGATCCCGATTTTGTCCCCACTAACGGTAATGGCCTCAATACCCTCCTCCAAAACTACTGGATGGTCATCCATCCTCCTACCCTCTTTTTGGGCTTTTCGGCAACAGTAGTGCCATTTGCGTTTGTGGTGGCAGGCCTGATAAAGGGTAAATATTCAGAATGGATGCGTCCTGCTACTTCATGGACCTTATTCGCTGTCATGATCCTTGGAGTAGGCATCATCATGGGGGGCTACTGGGCCTATGAAACCCTCAATTTTGGCGGCTACTGGAACTGGGACCCTGTAGAAAATGGCTCATTAGTGCCGTGGCTCTGCGGCATTGCCGCTTTGCACAGCATGCTCGTCTACCGCAAAACCAAGTCCCACCTCAAGATGACAATGGGGTTGGTCATGCTGACCTTCTTACTTGTACTCTATGCAACCTTCCTCACGAGGAGTGGCATTCTTGGAGACACTTCCGTTCACACCTTCACTGACCTAGGGCTTTCCGGTCAGTTGCTGGTGCTGGTGCTTGCCTATGTAGCCATGCTAGTCGTGCTCATGACCCTTCGGTGGAATGATATGCCGACGAAACCAGACGATAGCAAAACCTGGTCAGCAGAATTTTTCCTTTTCATGGGTATCCTAGTTTTTGTGTTTTCATGGATTGAAATTGCGCTTTCTACTTCTTTGCCTGTTTTCAATAAAATTTTTGGAACTAATATGGCTCCCCCAGCCGAGATTCAGTTATTTTATTATAAGTGGAATGTCTGGTTTGCGATTGCATTTGGCGTGCTTTCTGGTATCGGTCAGTTTCTCTGGTGGCGGGTCGCAAAAAAGAAAAGCCCTGCCCAGGCATTGTATAGACCCTTTTTGCTAACAATGGTCATTGGTAGCTTGGTTCTCATTCTGACTCGCGCCTTTGATATGACTTTTGCTTATCAAAAGACCATTGCATCAGTCCTCGACCCCGCCCTTAGTTCAAATTTCTTCGAAACCATTATGGCCTATATTGAATATGGCGTAATGGGCATCGCAGATGAGCTCCTGCTTTTCAGTTCTCTGTTTGTGATTTTTGCCAATACTGACGTTTTATTGTCCTTATTAAAAAAGAACCGCAAAGGGCTCAAAGTCATGGGCGGAACAGTTGCCCATATTGGATTTGGCTTTATGCTCTTGGGGATGTTGTTTTCGTCTGGCTACGATGAAGTTGTATCTATCAATGTGACCCCCGACCAGATGGCAGGATTTTCAGATGATGAGAAATTGGATAATGTGCGCTTGGCAAAAGGGGAAACGCGAATCATCAAAGGATATAAGGCGACGTATATTGGACGAAAAGAAGCTGTCGGACCTATTAGCTCTCTGGAAGTGATAGAAGAGACCGTAGACGCATTTAAAGTGCGTTTTCGTGATGCGACAGGGGATGTGTTTGGGTACCTGTTGCCAAGAAATGTTTTCCTTATCAAAGATAGTACGGAAAACGCCGCTGGTATTCATCCTACCTCCAATATCAAGACAAGCAATAAACTAGCGGGAGAAATCGATCTACAATTCACGGAAGATTTTTTGAATAAAAACTTGGAGGTGCTCAAGCCTGAACACATCAATAACCGGACACTGTACGGCATCCGATTCGAATCCTTAAAGGACAGCACACGCAAATTTGTCCTCTACCCAGAAGCAGAAATCAATTCTTCGATGAACGGCATTATTGCACATCCTTCTCGAAAAATCCGTCTCGCAGATGACCTTTATGTGCATGTATCTCAGATCCCTGCAAATGAGGATTCAGAACCAGAATTCAAATACCACGACCTCAGCCTACGGCCTGGTGACACCACCTACCTTGGCAATATCCAATTGTATTTTCACAATGTCACTGACCTAACCAAAACACAAGCAAAAGCGGATCTCGATAGCTTTCAAATCGCCTTGGGTGCGAATATGCTTGCTATTGTCAAGCAAGATAGTTTTTTCCTACGCCCGATTTACCTGATTGGCTGGGACAATACGTACAGCTTTGAACCTTATAATGTGGAAGAGTTGCACCTGGATGTCGCTTTGGTACGCATAGACCCAGAAAAAGAGCTTTTCCAGTTTCAGGCACGTGTTCAGACCAATCCCTCGGACGATTTCATTTCCTTTAAAGCCATACGAAAGCCTTATATCAATTTGCTCTGGCTAGGGACATTTATCCTGACATTTGGCTTTGGTATCGCTATTTATCGTCGACTCAAAGAATAAAGAATTATTGATTGATTAATTGACTGATTATTAATTCTTGGTCTATTCTTCAAATCAATCAATAATAATTCAATTAATAATCTTAACATGGCTTCTTCCTGTCATATCGTTCCACTGGACCGTTACAATTGGGAACTGTGTCTGGACATCACGCTGCTTCCAGCACAAGAAGCCATGCTTCCTCCTGTCCTCTACTCTTTGGCGCAAGCTCGCTTTGAGAACCTAACCCCTATGGGGATTTTGGTAGGGGAAAAAATGATTGGATTTCTGATGTATGGGGAATTTGGAGGAATTTGCTGGATCAATCGAATCATGATTGATGCCAAATACCAGGGCATGGGATTTGGGACAAGCGCCATTCAGCAGTTAGTCGCAAAGCTAAATTCCAATATTCATTGTAGGGAAATCCGCACCAGCTACGCCCGTGACAACTATCCTGCCAGGCATTTTTTTGAAGCCTTGGGATTTGAAGTCATTCCGAGTGAACTCGCTGATGGCGAGGTGGTCATGCGCTATGAAGGAAATTAAGAATGGAGAATTAATAATGAATAAAGAGAAGGCTTTTTCATTCAAAATTCTACCCTTCGACAGACTCAGGGCAAGCATTTCTTCATTCAAAATTACCCCCTAATCCCTCCACACAAAAGGGAAAAGTACTACAGACACAAGAGTTAATGCCACCGCGATGGCACCACTCAGCATAAATTTTTCGGAGAGATCAGAGAAAGGAAAGCCTTCCATTGCTTTGCGGGTGAGTTCGATCTGGTTGATCAAAATAGGAACTAGCATCGGGAACCCCAATACAGCCAACAAGGTCGTTTTATTTTCTGTTTTGGCGGCGATAGCGCTTACCAGCGTGAGGTTAGCAGAGAAAGCATAACTCCCCAAAACTACCCCTGCGCCATACAATCCATAATTCTGAATACTCGCGCCGCCGAGCAAGCCATGAAAAAACAAGGCCACCAGGCCAATAATCGACAATAATAAGGTATTGTAAAGGATCTTAGCGAGGATGATCGCTGTGGGCTGGGCGAGGGTATAGAGGTATAGCAAATTCCCTTCTCGTTCGCCCACAAAGCTTTTAGCAACTGCATTTACTGCTACAAAAAGCATGATCAGCCAATAGATGATGTTCCAGGTATGTGAGCTGATCGTCAGAATTTGGGTATTTTCCATTTTACTATCGACAATCACCCCATCCACAAAGGAAAGTGATACGACGACCACCATGCTCAGCACATATAAGATTAGCCCGTTAAAAGCATATTTCTGCTTCCATTCCAGTAACAGCTCTTTATAGAGCAGGGCGATCAGCTCTTTGGTCCACATGGTGCAAACATACAAAAAAAGCCACCCCAGAAGGAGCGGCTTTTTTATCTTGACAAAAACTAATACCTAGTTTTCGTTATCATCTTTTTTAGCCTCTGAGAGTGAAGCGGTCTTCACGACAGGGGTAGTACTTCTTTCCTGCGCTACTTGCTGAGTAGGCTTATTAGAAGGAGTTGCAGCCATTTTGGTGCTGGTACAAGCGGCTGGGTTGCAGTTTGCACTGGCAGCTTTCTGCGCATGTGGGCAGCAAGAAGTCTTGGCCTTAGCAGTTGCAGCGGGAGCTTGCTGAGCTGTTTTCTGTACAGTAGCAGTACTGGTAGCTTTCGCTTTGGAACAAGTCTTGGCACACTGGGCATAAGATACACCTGCAGAAAGAAGCATTACAAAGCTAAGGGCTGCTAGAATTTGAAAAGTCTTTTTCATGTTTAAAATTAAATTAAGTGAATGTTTTCGTAACTATTTTTTCTGCCTCAGCAGAAACTTCTCCCCAATATCCTACATTTAGACAATTTTCGCAAAAAAAGGTCACTACATGACAGGGTGGGGAAGGGAATTAATGATTCTTGATTACTGATTGATTGATTTATTTTTTACGCTTGAACGATCATCAATTAGCCAATCAATAATAAATAATCAGTCAATTAATAATGTTATTCCGCCCCCATAAACGGATAACGGTAATCCTTGGCAGGAACAAAGGTCTCTTTGATCGTGCGAGGAGATACCCAACGGAACAGGTTCAGGACAGAGCCTGCTTTATCATTGGTACCAGAGGCACGACCACCGCCAAATGGCTGCTGACCTACGACTGCACCGGTAGGTTTGTCATTAATATAAAAATTACCAGCAGTATGCTGGAGGCGACGCGAAGCACTGTCGATCACGTAGCGGTCTTTCGCAAAGAGGGCACCGGTCAATGCATAAGGACTTGTATCGTCCAACGTGTCTAGTGCTTCTTCAAATTTGTCATCGTCAAATTTGTAAACTGTCACGACGGGGCCGAAGATTTCCTCGCACATCGTGAGGTATTTAGGAGTAGAAGCGGCGATGACCGTCGGCTGGATGAAATAGCCTTTTGACCCATCATAATTACCTCCCACTACGATTTCAGCATCCGCATCGGCTTTGGCTTGATCTATATAGGAAGTGATTTTTTCAAATGCTTTTTTATCAATAACGGCATTAATGAAGTTAGAGAAATCAACAGGATCTCCCATTTTGAACGTATTCACGTCAATCTTCACCCGCTCCATGACTTCGTCATAGATAGAGGCACTCAAGTATACACGGGAAGCAGCAGAGCACTTTTGCCCTTGGAACTCAAATGCGCCCCGAGAGATAGCCGTAGCTACTGCAATCGGATCCGCCGATGCATGAGCGATAATATAGTCTTTTCCCCCTGTCTCGCCGACGATGCGAGGATAGCTTTTATAATTCCCTACATTTTCGCCTATCGTCTTCCAAAGATGATTAAAAACGCCAGTAGAGCCCGTAAAGTGCAACCCGGCAAAATCAGGATGGCTGAAGATCGCTTCTCCTGCCACAGGACCACTGACATAGACAAGGTTGATCACTCCATCTGGCAAGCCTGCTTCCATGAGAATTTCCATAATCATCTGCGCAGAATAGATCTGGCTTTCAGCAGGTTTCCACACACAGGTATTGCCCATGAGGGCAGGTGCTGCGGGGAGATTGGCAGCGATTGAAGTAAAGTTGAAAGGGGTCAAACAAAATACGAAGCCTTCCAACGCCCGATACTCTAGTCGGTTCCACATCCCTGGTGCAGACTCTGGCTGCTGGCTGTAGATTTCCGTCATATACGCCACGTTAAACCGCAGAAAATCCGCCCATTCGCAAACGGCATCGATTTCTGCCTGGAAGACATTCTTTGACTGGGCCAGCATCGTGGCTGCATTCATACGTGCACGATAAGGGCCCGTCACCAAGTCAGCCGCTTTCAGGAAAATAGAAGCGCGATGCTCCCAAGAAGTATTTTCCCACGCTTCTTTGGCAGCCAAAGCCGCATCGATAGCAGCGTCCACATGGCTTTTATCCCCCTTATAATAATGGCCAATCACTCGCTGGTGATCGTGGGGAGGAGTGATAGGATGCTTATCATCCGAGCGTACTTCCTGGCCGCCAATATACATCGGTACATCTTTGACTTGGCGCGACATCTCGGCGAGGGTGCGCTTCTGCTCATCGCGCTCAGGAGAGCCTGGCGCATAGCTGAGAACGGGTTCGTTTTTTGGTACGGGTACGTTAAAAAAGCCTTTTTGCATATCGTGTCTAATTTTTTCCGCAAATATATGGGGAATGGAGGAAGAATCATATTTTGGTTAAATTAGAGGACTCGCCGAGCAAAAAATCGTTTGCGCTTTTGTATCATCCATTTTTACCCTATGAAATGCTCTTATTTTGCTGCTTATTTTTCCGTCTTATGGCGCCCTTTCTTTTTTCAGCAAAGGTTATTATTGGGGCTATTGATCCTAGTCCCAGGACTCCTATTTGCCCAAACCCTCAACTTAAAATCTCATCAATTGACAGACGAAGATGGGCTATCCCATAATACTGTTACTTGCATCGTCCAGGATCCTTTAGGGTTCATGTGGTTTGGAACAAGAAATGGCCTAAATCGCTATGACGGATATGCGTTTCAGACATTTACGCATGACCCTACTGATAGTACAAGCCTGGGTTCTAGCAATATCGGTTCGATGATGATCGATTCTGCGGGTTTCCTGTGGGTATCTACCAGGGCAAACCTACACCGTATTGACCCCATTAGCCTAGCCATCACTTCTATTCCCTTTTATCAGCCTACGCCCCAACCTGGCCAGCGACTGAATACGATAATTTTCATGTATACCGATCGGCAAGATAGTATATGGATAGGGACTAGTTTGGCACTTCTTAAAGTCTCTCACTACGACCCTGCTCATCCACAAGACATTACCTATAATGTCTATAAGCATCTGCCAGGATACCCTGATATAAGCCTTCAAAACACCAATGACATCCTTGAGCACAGTGACGGAAGTTGGTGGATCGCTTCGACCTATGGGGTGATTTATTGGAATAAAGCTAATGGGTATGCAAATAATCGCCTACCTGAAGTCAGGTTTGACGACAACTCATGTCTATGCGAACCCCAAACGTTCGAATTGGCAGAAGGTAGTGAAGGAGGGGTTTGGGCTGCCACCCTCAATGGGCTGGTTCGCATTCAAAAAGAAAATGACAGTACTTTTCATCAGGAAATTGTCCTGAATACTTATAAAGATAATGGCCGTCCCAATACCAATACTTTTTTGGTAGTGGATCGTGATGCAGCGGGGAATATGTGGGCAGGAACGTATAGCCAAGGATTATTCTTTTATGATAAAACATCAGAAAGTTTTCGCCTAGTAGAAGGACCTAGTCAGTCTATTCTCGCCCTATATCAGGATCACTCACACAATCTATACGTAGGGTCAGATGGTGTACATTTGTTTCCTGCTCACCCCAAACCTTTCTATCAAACATTTGATCAAACGGCCCAAAAACTGGGACTAAAAGACAACGAGGTATATGCGTTTGAAGAGGATTCGGAAAAAAACCTCTGGGTAGCACATAAAAATGGCCTTTCGCGCTTCAGCGCATCTGGCGATACGGTCCATTATTTTGACCAAAAGGACGGCATGGACTTTTTGTTTGTAGTCGATATTGAAGCAGGAGAAAATGGAGATATGTGGTTCTTAGCAAAAGGAGCCTTATTGAAATATGAAGCTAGTTCCCAACAATTCAGTACTATTCGAACTGCTCAAACATCAAGGGAAGAGCAAGGGGTAGTCACTATGCTCAATCCAGCCAGTTTAAAATCAGATGATAAAGGAAATCTCTGGATCTCTACTTTTATGGGAGTATTGAAATTTGATCCGCATACAGAGACTTTTGATACTTATTTGAGGGGTAAAGGAAATTATGTAAACACCCTTCATCAAGATCAAAAAGGTCGCTTTTGGGCGGGTGATGCGACTACATTTTCTCGATTTGATCCTACTCAAGAAAATAGCTTCATTCCATTTAAACCCGCTAATATCAATGCACCTAAAATGGATGGCATCAGTATCCGGGACATTCACCATGCTCAAAATGAAATATGCTGGGTAGCAACTATATCGGGGCTTTTTAGGGTAGATTTTTCCAATGATAGTCTATCTGTTTTCACCGAAAAAGACGGCCTTCCCGCTAACTATATTCGGGCGATAGAGGAAGACGACCATGGTCGTTTGTGGCTGGCTACAGACGGAGGACTTAGCCGGTTTGATCCCCCAACAGCTACTTTCAAGAACTTTAAGTATAAAGATCATTTCGATATTCGATTTTATAGTCGTGTGAGCTATCGAGCGAGTGATGGGACACTCCTATTTGGCGGGAGCAATGGTTACATTCGCTTTCATCCTGATAGTATTCAGGATGACCCCGTTCTTCCTCCTGTCTACCTAACAGATTTCAAAATCGGTTTTGAAAAAATTCCTATTGGGGCGCCTGATCCCAACATCAAGGTACACGATTTTTTCCTCGAAAAACCGCTTCTAGCTACTAAGAACATAGATTTATCCTATAAAGAGCGGACACTCACTTTTCAGTTTTCAGCTTTACATTATGCCCATCCCGATGAAAATCAATTTGCTTATCAGATGGAGGGGTTTGATGAAAATTGGATTCATACAGACGCTTTTCACCGATCGGCGACCTACACCAATTTAGATCCAGGAGACTACACCTTTCGCGTCAAGGCCAGCAATCACGATGGGGTATGGAATGAGGAAGGCGTTGAATTAGCCATTTCCATTTCTCCTCCTTGGTGGAAGACGTGGTGGGCATTTTTCATCTATGGAACGATTATTTCTTCCTTTTTTATCCTCTACCTTTACTACCGTATCCGTAAGGTGGCTCAGGAGTATGAGACCCAAGCACGCATCGAGCGCGCCAAAGTCGAGGAGCGTGAATCCGTTCGAAAACGATCCTCTCGTGACTTTCACGATGAGGCGGGTAATAAACTCACCAAACTTTCCCTGTACACCGAACTCACCAAACGCAAAGCCGTCAATGACCCCGAAGTCCTCGACTATCTGGGTCATATTGAACAAAATGTCAAGGAACTGGCGACAGGGATGCGGGACTTTATCTGGGTACTAGATCCAGAAAAAGATTCTTTAATAGAAACGCTGGGACGGATTCGCGACTTTGGCAGTTCTCTGTTTGAGCATAGTGATACTGCCTTCGAGCATCATTTGGATACCGATGCACTTGCACCTTTCAATTTGAGTATCAAGGCTAAAAGGCACTTATTGCTGATTTTCAAGGAGGCGATGAATAATTGTTTGAAGTACAGCCAAGCTGGGAAAGCTGTTTTTTCAGCTAACCTGGCCAGTGATGAGCTGCTTATCAGTTTTAGAGATGATGGAAAAGGATTTGATATGGAAAAGAGGAGTAATGGAAATGGACTAAAAAATATGCAGACTAGGGCAAATGAGTTGGGGGGTAAAATGGAACTCAAAAGTCAGGTGGATGAGGGGACGGAGATCTCGTTATACTTGCAAATTACCCATATGGGTAATGGTGTAGAAAATTCATAAGACGTAATTTTATGCTAAATCATGAATTAATAAATCCCGCCCACCATGAGTCACAAAAATATTTATGTAGCCATCGTAGAGGATGATTCGGAAATCCGCCAACTCTTCACCCTGCTGATCAATAGTTCACCCGGCTTTGTGTGTGAACATAGTTTTGAGGATGCGGAAAGCGCGCTGAAAAACATCAAAAAAGGGGCTGTTGATGTCATTCTGATGGACATAGATCTGCCAGGCATATCTGGGATAGAATGTTCCAGAAAGATGCGCGCCATCGATGACCGAATCGATATCCTCATGCTCACCATTCATGAAGACGATGATGCCGTCTTTGATTCGCTCTGTGCAGGGGCTGGCGGCTATTTATTGAAGGAGACTCCTCCTGCGGATGTCCTTGCGGCTATCAAAGAAGCCTACGAAGGCGGGTCGCCGATGAGCGCCAGCATCGCGCGCCGCGTGATTCACTCATTCCATGCGCCTGTCCAGTCGCCGCTCAGCGAGCGCGAGACCGAAGTCCTCAAAATGCTCTGTAAAGGCGAAAATTATAAAACCATCGCTGACGCAATTTTTGTCTCTACCAATACGGTCAAAGCTCATATCAAGAGCATCTACCGCAAGCTTCACGTCAACAGTCGCGGCGAAGCCGTGAGTAAGGCTTATAAAGACCGGTTGGTTTGAAGAATTATTGATTGAGTAATTGATTTATTATTTACCCAAAATGCCCCAAATGGGTAACTATCCCTCAGCCTTGGCAGGCGTATATTTGAATATCAATTTCAACAAGAAGTCTTTCAGAATTATTAATCAAAAATCTATCAATTAATAATTCTTCGCTAGCGTAAGTAATCTCTCTTAAGACATCCTTTTTCAAACAAGCAAAACCCAACCGTTTTGCCCTGGAATTAGCTTGCCCATTTTTAACCTCAACAACCTCAGCAATGAAAAAGATCATAACTTTTACCCTATTGAGTCTTTGTCTGTCCTATTTGGCAGCTCAGCCTACCATTACTTCAGACATCATGTTTGCCATCGGCGACAGTGCGCCTGTACAGTATTTTGACCAAGGGCCAAATGTATTCGACGCAGGGCCTGCCGGCGCTAATGTGATGTGGGATTTCAGCAATGTCAATACCGACCCAAGCCAAGCATTCACCTGGAGTGCAGAATTGCCTACAAACACCGCATGGGCTGATAGTTTTCCCTCAGCTACGCACGCTTTCCGATTTCCACAAGATTCAGGAGCTAGTTACTTGTATTACCAGTTTGATGGCAGTCAAGTAGAATTATTGGGGACTATCAATACCCTTGACAATCAGAGTTCCAAAGACACATTTATCTATAATTTTAATCAGAACCCCCAGCTCGAGATGTGGTTTCCTACTACGTATTTGGAGACCAATCGCGACACTGCAGAAGGGACAGCGATTGTGAATGTGGCGGGGAGTTCCGTCCGACTGGACAGGACGATTTACCGCTCATTCTTAGCCGATGGATACGGAACCATCACCACGCCTTTTGGCACATTCAATGATGTACTCCGCGTACGTGTCGAAGAGGATGTGGAAGATCGCGCCTTTGGCATACTGGCGACTCGTCAACGGAATATCCGCTACTTCTGGTACACTCCATCTGAGAAATACCTGATCCATCAAATGGACAGCTTGGTAGTGCTTCCGTTGGCTGGTCCTAGTTCTGTTTCGTTTTCGATGTTTTATCGGACGGGGCATCTGCCTACTGGCCTATTTGAGCGCAATGTGCCACAATTGACCATGGCTATCGCCCCCAATCCTGCAAGGGACCAAGTCTCCTTGTCACTTGAGATAGCTACGCCTACTGAAGTAAAAGCTTCGCTTTATGACTTGCATGGGCGATTGATTCAGGATTTTCCAGCTGTTTTTGCAGGAAGTGGCACCTTTCAGCAAGGATTTATGATACAGGATGTACCCACTGGTCATTATTTCATGAAAGTCTCCACAGATGCAGGAAGTGCTGTTCAACAACTCATTATCCGATAACCTTTCCTTTTACCCTTAAACACAAATAACAATGAAATTATTCACCCATATCTCTTTGCTCCTCTTTGCCCTATGCCTCTGTATTTCATGCAGTTCTGAAAAAGCATCTGAAGAAGCAGGTGTAGATCAATTCCCTACTGGCCCTACTTCCGCCAAGTGCAATCAAGCCATAGATGATTATGATGAACTCGTCCAAGACATCATGGCCTATACCCAAGACTTGGTGGATGGAAAGGAAAAAGATAAGGCCAAAGAAGAGGATTTCAGCAAACGTGGTGAGGAATTGGGCAAAAAACTCCAAGCCATGGGACTCGCTACCCTCAGCCAAAACTGCGCCCAGAAATTTGCCAATCTGCAAATGAAGTATAGCCAATCAATGATGAAACTGGCCATGGACGCCTACCAAACAGGCATGGAAAAGGCCAATTAATAATATAACTCATTTTACCCTAAACCATAAAACCAATTCATATCATGAAAGCATCCATTCACCTCTTTAGCATGCTCCTACTCGCCCTCGTTTTTTCTCTTAGTTCTTGCAATAAGACTGTTGTTGACCCGACTCCAGTAGATACTTTTGGTTTACCCAACCCTGCTAGTAGCAGTGTGTATATGACTGCCAAGATCGACGGCAAGACCTGGGAAGCCGACGAAGTTCTTGCCCTTCAATCAAGAGTTCCGGGAAGTACGATTTATCAATACACCATCAAAGGTACCCTAGGCGACGACGTTCTACAGTTTACCCTCCAACGGCCTATGGAAAATATGGGCAGATTCGAATCAGGGAGTTATGATGTAGCAAGTTCGCAAACTGCAGGTAAATATATCGTGGTATTTTTACATACAACTGCCAATGGCTCCTATCAGCCTCAGCCCGACACGGTAGCCCAAGGCGTAATTACGATAGACAAAGCATCTGGCAACACGACCGAAGGTACCTTCGAAGTGACCATGAGTGATTTTCAAGGCGGAACGCTTGAGATTACCGAAGGGAGGTTTAAGTCTGACAAGTACCTCCTAAGGGAAATATAACCTTTTTTGCCAGCCTATATTTAGAATAGAGAGGAATCAAACGGAAAGTTACAAGTCCCTCAAAGTCAGCTCCGATTTTAACTTTCATTTTGATTTTTATTAATCCAAAGAGTAACCCCCGGCAGCGATCGCTGTCGGGGGCACAAAAGCACACATTAGAACGGGTGTTCTATATCAAGAAAGTCGTTACGAGTTAGTTGGCGTTGATGACTTCGCCAGAGCCTGAGATCTTGACATCTAAAGCGGGTGATCCTTTGTAGAAGACATTGCCACTTCCAGAGATGTCTACGTCTAGGGTATTGTCTGCATAGACTTCAGCTTTGCCAGATCCGCTGATTTTGATAAAAGTATCATCCGTGATCAACTCAAATCCCATCACGTCACCTGATCCTTTGACTTCAAAATCGTGGGTAGGGACTTTTCCTGTTAAATGATTGTTTCCTGAGCCTGTGATGGTAGAAACGAGGGTCTGCGCATCCAATGCCAGACGGATATTGCCTGATCCTGAAATCTTGCTAGTGATATTATTCCCTGTCACATCCAGAGAAATATTTCCTGAACCACTCACCTTGAGATCCAAGTCATCCACATCAAAAGGCGTTTCTCCTTCGATATTTCCAGAGCCTGAAAGGTGTGCGCTAGTGAGTTTGGGAAGGGTAATGTAGATGTCAAAGTCACTCACTTTCCGTACGCACTCAGTGAAGCGGATTCTCCAAACGCCGTCGGTCACGTCGAGATCCAATAAATCAATGATATTTTCTTGGCCCTTCACCTCCACTAGCAATTCATCCCCTTGGGTCAGGTAGACATCTCCTGATATTTCAAGGTCGATACCTGTAAAATCGGGAACTGAAACAGTTTCGGTGACGCGTGTTCCGAGGCCACGTTCGCAGACTTCAGCGATGTCACAGCCTGTCCAAAGAATAGAAGCAGTAAGGAGGATTAGCAGTTGAATGGTTATGCGTTTCATAGGGTTATTTTTTGAGTAAAAAATGTGTATCGAATGGTGTGGTTGTGCTTAATTGATACCCCAAATAAGGGTTTGTGTTCCATACGCATGGACTATAATCGCCTGAGCCTGCAATTTAAAGGAGTGAAAGACTAATTTTAAATGATGTAGGGACAGGACATGTCCTTTCCCTACATCATTTAAAATGAAGCTATCCAATTTTCCACATGCCCCACAATCATCTTCCCAATATTCTCCCTTGACCCAAAGGTCCAGCCGCCAATATGTGGACTGAGCATGACATTTTCTCGGGCAAATAATTCTTCATAAATCAACTGCTCCTCAGTCGTCAACTGATCCAATTTTTCATTAGGTAACACGTCAAGCGCTGCAGAGATGACTTTGCCACTATCCAATGATTTCAGCAAATCGGGTAGGGAAACGATGGGGCCACGCGCCAGATTGAGCAAGTAAATTGGTTTTTTGAAACGGGAGATAAAAACATCATTTACCCAACCAAACGTCTCATCTGTAAGGGGTATATGAAGGCTCAGGACATCACTTTCTTCAAATATTTGCGCCAAATCGACCTCTTCAATATGATTGTTGGCAAAACCAGATGTGTATTTATCATAAGCTATGACACGACAGTCAAATCCTTGGAGCCGCTTGGCAACGGCACTGCCTGTATGTCCATAACCGATGATGCCCACAGTTTTTTGGGTGAGTTCATGCCCTCGATTGGGCTCGCGAACCCACTGAAAGTCACGCACTTGTGCGTCTGCACGGAGGAGATGGTGGCGCATCGTCAGAAGCATGCCGATCGTTTGCTCAGCCACTGCGTCAGCATTTGCACCAATCGTGTTTTTGACTGTAATTCCCTTTTTCTCCAAGTACGACACCTCAATATGGTCCATCCCCACCCCTGCACGGATCACCAATTGCAGATGAGGGGCGGCGGCGGCTAATGCTCGATCTACGCGGACTTTACTATTCAAAATCAAGACATTGGTTTGGGGTAAATGAGACCAAATCTCGGATTGGGTAGCCGTAGGAAGGTATATAACTTCTGTGCCTAAAGCAGCAAGTTGGTCCAGCGTGGTTTGTTCCAAATAATCAATGATCAGCAGTTGGGGGAGCAAATTTATTGGCATAACAGGGTGTTTAAGGGATTCGTTATATTAGCAGGATTTATTAATTATACCATGCGAAAAAACATTTTCCTCCTACTTTTGATCAGTCTCTCTCCTATTTTCATCTTTTCACAACAGACACCAGAACTCCTTGAAGCAGCTCGCGCTGACCTTCAGCAGCTTTGCTCTGAAGAATTTGGAGGAAGAGGTTATCTCAATGGAGGCCACAAAAAAGCGGCAAATTTCATTGCAAAACGCTTCAATTCGCTTGGGATGCGGGCCGCTGCGAAAGATGCCTATGGCAAAGCCAGTTATTTGCAAGCTTTTGAAATGAAAATCAATTTGATACGTGCTGCTAAGCTTTCTTTCAATGGCAAAACGCTAGAAGCTGGAAAAGACTTTGTAGTGAACCGTTTTAGTGGCAGTGGGAGACTTGATCAAGTAAAGGTCATGGACCTCAAATATGGGTTGGACCCCAAACCTAATATCGAAGGTCGCGTCGTCCTGATCCGAGAAGGTCTTCCAGATAAAATTGCCAATAATCCTCAGAAAAAGGCCCAATATGCTGATCGGGCTAAGGATCTCCCCAAACTCCAATCCTTGCTTGCCTATCGCCCTGCAGCTATTATTATTCTTCGAAAAAAATTGACCGCAGCTTTTGGAGGAGATGCTTTTCCGCTGCCCATTATTGATGTCCTGGCAGCTCATTTACCCAAAAAACACAAAACTGCCAGTCTTGAAGTGACGGCAGGTGTCACAAAGATCGCCACCCAAAATGTAGCTGCGACGATCAAAGGAACCGAGTTTCCCGATAGTTTTTTGGTCATCTCAGCCCACTATGACCATTTGGGCATGTATGAGCATGCGATTTTTGCAGGGGCCAATGACAATGCTTCAGGTACTGTGATGATGCTCTCCATGGCAAAATACTTTGCAAAAAATCCCCCAAAATACTCTGTGCTGTTTCTAGCATTTGGGGGAGAAGAATGTGGGCTAAAGGGTTCTCGTTTTTATGTGGAAAAACAACCATTGATTCCGCTAAAAAAACTCAAATTCCTTCTAAATCTCGACTTAATGGGAAATGGGGTAGATGGTATTATGGCTGTCTGTGGAAAGGATTTCCCAGAAATCCACCAGCGATTAGTTGATCTCAACGAAAATCTATCAGCTGTTCCTAGTGTAAAGGCCCGCAAAAATGCCCCCAATAGTGATCATTACTTTTTTGTGGAAAATGGCGTTCCGTCCTTTTTCATTTACACGATGGGCGGACCAAGTCATTATCATGACATCTACGACAACGCGGACAATCTTCTTTTCTCCAAATATATCGAGGTACGCGAATTGCTCATTCAGTTCCTTGAAGGCTTTTAAATATATTTTGTCGGAATGATGGAATTAAAATCCTATCATTCCGACAAAAAATAGTGGGCTTTTTTATATTTGTAGATTGAATTATGAAGAATAAAGTCAGTATCAATGACCGCAGTATCGAGAGTGCGGGGATTCCAAAGGATTATAAGGATGCCATCGCGGAGCTTATATGGAATGGTTTTGACGCGGGAGCTTCTCGTGTCGAGTTGGAGTACGATGCCAATGAGATAGAATTTGTTAATCAGCTGATTATCAGAGACAATGGAAATGGGATTCGCTACGATGACCTGTCTCGAACTTTTGGTACATTGCTAGATTCCATCAAAAACGTTTCTTACCAGCGCTCTTCATATGTTCATGGACAAAAGGGAAAAGGTCGCTTTTCTTTCACCACTTTTGCGCGTCGTGCTCAGTGGAATACGATTGTCAATCCGGAAGGCCAGCCGTATGAATACAGCATTGTGATTCATAGTCGGAATAAGGATGAATATGAATTGACAGAACAGAAACTATTGTCGCATGATACACCATCTGGCACCGAAGTCATTCTGACCAATCTATTTGGCGTGACGGCTTCTTCTTTCCATTCAGATGCCTTCATGCAGTTTCTTTGCCAGCAGTTTGGGTGGTTTTTATTCCTCAATCGCAAAAATCATTTTGCCCTTACGATCAATGGAGAAGAGCTCAACTATTCCAATATCATTGCAGAATACGATGTACGTGCGGTAATCCTCGATGACGGAGAAGAAGCTGCATATTCCTTTGACCTTACTTTTATTCGGTGGAAAACACGCATAGGAGATCGTTATTACTATTATTTCCTCAATCAGAAAAAGCGTGAATGTGCCAAGCAGTTGACTTCTTTTAACAATAATGCCATAGATTTCCATCACAGTGTCTATATAGAGTCCGACTTTTTCAAAGACTTCTTGATGGACCAGGAAGATCCAGGTTCGCGACTGATTGGGAAAAATCAGAGTCATCCTGTTTTCCGAGCCTTAATCAAAGAATTGCACAGTTTCTTAGAAGAAAAAGAGCAGCAATTTATCCAAAAAGAAGCCGCTACGAGGTTGGTTCGAGAATATAATGTCTTAGGGATTATGCCTTCCTTTGGACAAAGTGCATTTGACCGTACCAAAAGAGATGAGTTGGAAGAGGTCATCCGCGAACTTTATTCTATCCAACCCAAACTTTTCAAATCGCTCAGAAGGGAACAACAAAAGGCATTTGTGGGAATGTTGAATCTATTGATGGATTCTTCGGATCGCAGCAAAGTCATCGAAGTCCTCGAACAAGTCTCTCCACTAAAGGAAGAAGAACGCCATAGGCTATCCAACATTTTTGCCAAAAATGATACACATTTGGCTTCTCAAAGCCTCAAGTTGATTGAGGACAGGCATAAAACCATTGCGCTGCTCCAGCAATTTTGTGAAAGCGAACTCCTTTTTGAATCTGAGAAACCAGTCATTCACAATTTGATGGCAGAAAATTGCTGGCTCTTGGGAGAGCAGTATCACTTGGTGACCCCCAATCGGCTGAGTGAAGATTTTTTCTATAAATCTCTCACGATACTAGATGGGAAAAAGAGTGCTGCCAAAAATGCGGAAAAGCAGGGGCGTTTTGACCGAGAAGCCATTTTTGTAGCCAGACAGCGGTTGATCGCAGATGGGGATAATATCTATGGGAAAAAGGAAAATGTTTTGCTGGACCTCAAGCCCCCAACGTATACCCTTACCCAAGCCGATAATCGTCAAGCAAATGCTTATCTTCGATTTATAATCAAAGACCCTCAGCATAACGGAGCAGAACAGGTTTGGAAGTTTTTCCTGATCGGAAAAGAAATAGATGCCTATATCAAAGGGCAGTATACTGCCCAAAAGGCTAAAGGGAAACCTTTCCTCATACAGGCGCTTCGAAATTACGAAATATATGCATTGACCTGGCGTGACCTTTTTGGACAATTTTCCAATAGCCATAACCATATCCTCGCCAATCAATCAACTGATCGCAAGACGCTTGAAAAGGCCCTTTTGGATAAGGGAATCCGTATTTAGGCCTTTCTACTTCCTAATTTCAACAGCTAACTGATTCGTCAGGCTACCGTAAATTCGTTCAACTATTTTGTCGGCCGCTTTGTCCTGAAGTGTTTTTTTGTCGTCGCGAAGCACGATAGAGACGAGGTAGGACTTTTTCCCTTCAGCAATATTTTTGCCTTTATACACATCATGAAGCTCTATGCTTCTGATGAGTTTTGGATTGGCACGCTGAATAACATCCCGGATTTCGGAAAAACTCACAGATTCATCCACCATCATGCTTATATCACGTCGTATACTCGGATAAATGGGAATCGGCTGGAATTTGGGCTGTTGTTGGAAATATAGTTTCACTAGCCGCTGCCAATCCACTGTCATGAAAAAGGCTTCATTTTTGAGGTCATATGCTTCGCATAGGTCCACTTTTACTTGCCCATAATGAAGGACTTCGTTGCCCTTCACTTCCAAACTTAAGCCATAGGCATATTCCGCATGCTCACTCTCTTTTAGCTTTCCTTCTATGCCAAACCATACCTGCATGCGCTCGACTTCCTTTGTCAAGGTATAAAGGCTCACTTTCTCGGGCTTTCCACGCCAATGCATTTCATGTTCCATTCCTGAGACAAGCATGGATAGCCATTGTTTTTCTTCATAGCCATTTTCTCCCTTCCAGTACGTTTTACCAAATTCATATAGCGCCAAATTCTCCATTTGACGATTCTGGTTATGACGTACCACTTCCAGGAAACCAGGCAACAAAGATTGACGCATCACTTCTAATTCCTCGCTGAGGGGATTGAGGATATGAATGGCCTTTTCATCTCCTAAGTTCTTGTTTACCAAGGAGTTATTGAGTATTTCAAAATAACCATTTGCACTTAGATAATCGGAGTAATGTTGACGCAAGCGATTTGCATCTTGATAAGGTTGAAGTACAAGGGTTTGGGTCAAACGCTCAGCTGGATCTACATTGTTATAGCCATAGATCCGGAGAATTTCTTCCATGACATCTTGAGGCCTTTGTACATCCACACGGTAAGGTGGCACTTTTAGATACAAGCTATCCCCGTCATTGTCTTCCGAAATTTCAATTTCCAATGATCGAAGTATTTCTATTATTCTATCCTTACCAAAATCATGTCCAATGATGTTATTGGTCCGTTTGATCGACAAAGCGATCTCATAGGGGGGGAAATCTGACAATTTAATGTCTGACATTTCCGATACGGTTCCACCACAAAGTTCAACAATCAGGCTAGCTGCACGCATCGCTGCAGTAGTGGTCATATTTGGGTCTGCTCCTCGTTCAAAGCGATAGGAAGAATCACTGTTGATCGCAAGGCGCTTAGCTTGCTTGCGGACCGTTCCTGCATCAAAATGCGCTGATTCCAAAAAGATATTTTGGGTTGCAGTCGTCACACTGGAGTTCATGCCTCCCATCGTCCCTGCAATACACCTTGGCTGACTGGCGTCACAAATCAACAGATCACTTCCTGCCTTCAATTGGCGCTCTTCTTCATCCAGCGTCACAAATTTTTGATCTTTATCCAGCGTTCTGACGATGATTTCTCCACCTTCTAGTTGATCCGCATCGAAGGCATGCATAGGCTGCCCAAGTTCATGGAGCACATAGTTCGTAATGTCGACGACATTGTTACGAGGGCGTAGGCCGATAGCCATAAGGCGATTTTTGAGCCATTCTGGGCTCTCGGCCACTGTTACACCCGAGATATAAAGCGAACTATATCGCGTGCATTTGTCTGGCGCTTTGATTGTGACAGGAATGGGATTTTTACCTGAAAGATTTTCTTCTTTAAGCGTGATTTCTGGCAAACGTGCTTTTTTACCCCAAAATGCCGCCAAATCACGTGCTACGCCATAATGAGACGCTGCATCAATACGGTTGGGAGTCAAGTCAATCTCGATGACATAGTCTTCGTCGAGCTCTACGACTTGGTTAAATGGGGTACCGGGTTGGAGATTCGCATCTAGGACCATGATACCATCGTGGTTGTGTCCCAAGCCCAATTCATCTTCGGCACAGATCATCCCCATAGAAACTTCTCCGCGAATTTTCCCTTTTTTGATTTTGAAAGGCTGATCACTCTCGATAGGGTAGAGGGTGGTCCCAATAGTAGCGACAGGCACCTTTTGTCCTGCTGCTACATTCGGCGCCCCGCAAACAATGGCTAAAGGAGCTTCTGCTCCTATTTCCACCTGGCAAACACGCAGTTTATCAGCATTAGGATGCTGATCAGCAGAAAGGACCTCTCCTACCACAACTCCCTCCAAATTTCCTTCAATGCCTCCTACCTTCTCAGGTTTCCCTTCAGTCTCCAATCCGAGCATCGTCAGTACGTCCGCTAGATCTTGAGGTGCCAGGTCTGTATCTATATATTCTTTTAACCAGTTATAAGAAATTTTCATGTTTTGCTTCTAAAAAAATAATCGAAGTTTCAGATTGAGATGAAAGATATCCTTTCGAGTCGCCTGAAAAAAGCCGCCCAAAGTTAGTAACTTAGTTGAGTGCTTCCAAGTGTTCATTTTTAGCATTTTGGTATCATCTATGCTATTTCATTGAACTTTTCGTATAATAGGACAAATGAACCCCTAAACATCCCATTAACATGAAATTGCCTTTCTATCTCTCTGCAATTTGCTCCAGCCTATTTATCTATTTCCTTTCTACTACTATGGTATTTGGGCAAAATGAACCTCAAACCCTCGTTCCCAAAAATGCTACCACCGCTCGCGCAAGTGCCAATCAAGCACATACGATTTACAGCGTACCTACAGGAACCCAAAACCTACCCGAAGCACTTGGGGGAGGAGAAATGAAGACACAATCCCTAATGGTAACCAGTTCTACTTTTCGGGGAGGGACAGAACTGACGCCTGCTCAATTTGATGCAGTAAGTCTTCACCCAGGTCGATGGCTAGACGATGGTCATTTTCTCTTTATCGCTTCTGATGAAGTCGATATTCAAGATTATTACTTATATGTGGTAGCTGAAGATAGAGCCTATCCCGTTGATTTTGAATTAGGGGAATCTGTCGGATACATGGAAATAGAAACAGGTAGTAAGGTAAATTATAAGCTTGAAGGAGAAAAAGTCATCGAAATCACTTTTTCCAACTAAGTCATGCCTTTACTGGCTTAGCCAGATAAATAATCGAACTTCCACGTCTTACATTTCCAGTGGATTGCATCCAAGATCTGAATCCCGTCCAAAAGGCTGGTATCAGCCTTGGTTTACCATGTAAATACTTTTCACTTAAAAGGCTCACATAAAATGGGTCAAAGGGCATATGTTTCATACGCTTCAGTTCAAATCCATGATTAGTCAGTAGCGTCTCCATAGACTGAGGACTGAAGTGATATAGATGCCTTGGAACATCATAGGCTGCCCAATGCGCTTGATAGCGATCAGCGTCTAGAGATTGATAGTTGGGAACGGCAATGATCAGGAGACCGTCTTCTTTCAAGATTTTATGGATCGTCGCTATATAATCATTGAGCTGATGAACATGCTCTAGAACATGCCACATACTGATGACATCTCTACTGTTTTCTTCCAACTCAAAGAGTTCCTCATTTGATTTTGCATCCAGCCCAAAGTTTTTGAGTACTTGTTCACGGGCAGCAGGTTCTGGTTCTAGCCCAAGGACTTCCCATCCAGCTCCATTCATCGTATGAAGAAACTCTCCAGTTCCACAACCAATGTCAAGCAGTTTTCCAGTTTTCTTTCCTGATACTCGCCGGACTAACTTGAGTTTTTGCTTCAGCGTAAAAGTTCGCACCATTTGGTAGAGACGATTCACCAAGCCTTGGTTAGTATTAGAATGTGAAATATATTCTTCAGACTGATAGTAAGCACCTATCTCGGAGATGACTGGAATATCCTGTGTAAATCGGAGCTGACAATTTTCGCATTCCCAAACCTTGAAGTTATCACCCGAAACTGTATAGTCCTTAATTTCGTATTTTTCATTTAATTTCAAACAATCACACACAGGACATACTGTGTATGTGTGTATCGAGGAAGATGCTACTGAAGAGGAATTCATAAGGGAAAAAGGTCTATTTATTTCAAAAAATGTATCTATTTAACAAATGCTTAGATCTAAAACCGAGAATTATCAAAGAGCGATTTACTCATTATAAGCAATTGATAATCAATTACTTAATATTCATTTTATATCATTTTTTTCTAAAAAATGAGCCTGAGAATAAAATGCCCTATATAACCACCCAGAAAGCTGTTTTTTAACAGAATCTCAAGGCCATTTTTAGGCGTATTTTTCTACCGGCCCATATGTATTAGCAAAACTGAAATATCTGCTGTTGATACACCGCTAATTCTTGAAGCTTGACCGAGGTTCGATGGACGTTGATCACTTAGTTTTTCTCGGCTTTCATTAGATAATGCTTTTATAGCGTGATAATCAAATTTACCAGGTATAGATATTTCATCCAGCCGCATCATCTTTTGCGCAAGCTTTTCTTCCTTCTCAATATAACCCGCATATTTCATATGAATTTCTGTTTGCTCTAGTGCATCTTCTGATATATCAGATAATTGAGAAGTAAGATTTTCGCTAGATTCTAACAATCCATTCAACGTCACTTTGGGTCTTGTCAAGATCGAAGCTGCTTTTACTTTTTGCTTCAAGGGTGAACTTCCTAACGATGACAGGTATGGAGCTACTTCTGTGGGCGCAATAGAAGTTTGTTCCAATGCTTCTTTGACTTGCTTCAGTTGTTTCTTTTTGTTCAAGAGTTTTTGGTAGCGGTCCTCTTTTGCCAATCCAATCTCGTAGCCCAATTCTGTCAACCGTAAGTCCGCATTATCTTGCCGAAGGAGCATTCTATATTCAGCTCTAGAAGTGAACATTCTATAAGGCTCATTGGTGCCTTTGTTGACAAGGTCATCGATGAGCACCCCAATATATGCTTGATTTCTCTTCAAGATAAAAGCCTCTTTTTCCTGAACTTTTCTCGATGCATTGATTCCAGCCATTAGTCCCTGACAAGCCGCTTCTTCATATCCAGTGGTTCCATTGATCTGCCCAGCAAAAAATAAATTCTCTACGAGCTGTGTTTCAAGAGATAATTTGAGTTGGGTTGGGGGAAAAAAGTCATATTCTACGGCATATCCAGGGCGGAACATCTTGGCATGTTCAAGTCCAGGGATGGTGCGAATCGCATCATATTGAACATCCTCTGGGAGGGAAGAGGAGAATCCATTGACATAAACCTCGACGGTATTCCACCCTTCAGGCTCCAGAAAAAGCTGGTGGCGATCTCGTTCAGCAAAGCGAGTGATCTTATCTTCAATGGATGGACAGTATCGAGGGCCAAGGCCTTTGATTCTCCCATTAAACATAGGCGATCGATCAAAGCCTTTTTCTAGTGCCTGATGAGTCACCTTGCTCGTATAGGTAATGTGACAGGGACGTTGCTTGGTCAGTTTTGGGGTATCGGTAAAAGAGAATTTACTAGGATTCTCATCTCCCCCTTGTGCTTCTAGCATATCCCAATTGATGGTTCGACCATCTAGTCTTGGAGGAGTTCCTGTCTTCATCCGATTGCTTTCAAAGCCCAGTGCCTCCAACTCAGCTGTCAATCCTACCGAAGCTCTCTCCCCACTTCTGCCCCCACCAAACTGTTTTTCGCCTATATGAATGAGGCCATTTAGGAAGGTTCCATTGGTTAGGACCACCGCTTTGGCAGGAATCTCTAATCCTAGTGAAGTCTTGACTCCCACTATTTTATTGTCCTTAACAACAAGCCCCACAATCATCTCTTGCCAAAAATCAACATTAGGCGTACGCTCAAGCATCAATCGCCACTCTTCAGCGAATCGCATTCGGTCACTTTGTGCGCGAGGGCTCCACATAGCTGGACCTTTAGATCTATTTAACATCCGGAATTGGATCATTGTTCGATCAGTAACGATCCCAGAATATCCTCCAAGTGCATCAACCTCCCTGACGATCTGCCCTTTTGCAACCCCTCCCATGGCAGGATTGCAGGACATTTGGGCGATCGTATTCATATTCATTGTAGCTAGCATGACCCGCATGCCCATATTTGCAGCGGCTGCCGCTGCTTCACAACCAGCATGCCCTGCCCCTACTACTACTACATCATATATAGGAAACATAATTAAACTTCTTGATGTCGTTGAACTTGTTCATTTTTCGGCTTCAAAATTAAGCTGAAAAAGGATAAAGAAGAATCAATTTAACCTTCTTTCATTGTTCCACGTGGAACATTTACTCATCTACTCTTTCTATACCGGGCCTTCCATCACAATATCCCTTAAGGTTAATGATAAAAATGTTCCACGTGGAACATATACAACCAGCACAAATATGCATTAAGGGAGATTCAATAATTCCAGAGATGCCGATTCCATCGCACGCATTTCTCTTTTATCCTCTTCAGAATGGTCGTCAAAGCCAAGGATATGGAGGAGTCCATGAACCATTACTCGGTATAATTCTTCCTCAAAAGGCACTTTAAAAGTGCTCGCATTATCCTTAACTCTATCAATACTGATAAAAATATCTCCCATTATTGGCGTTGATTGATAGCCAAAAGTCAAGATATCGGTATAGAAATCATGCTCCAAGTGAGTCTTATTCATCTCCAGTAAATAATCATCTGAACAGAATATATAATTCAATTCCTCAATATGCTCATTGTATTGAGATGATATTCTCTCTAGCCAAGCCGTTACAGGGCTAGTATCCTTAAGTTCAAATGTGATATTCTCTGAGAAATAATTGACCATAATGCATTTAAAAAACAAAGGTTCAAAGCCAGAAAAGAGTACCAATATGTACGCAATTCATGGCTCTGAACCCTGTATAGGTTATGGGATTTAACTGGTATCCCTAGATATTAAATGTCATTTCAACAAGCTTCCCGTCTTCGGAAAAAGAAATAGAGTCAGACAAATGCATCATAAGGAAGACACCTCTCCCTCCAATTTTATCAATATTCTCAGGGGCTGTCGGATCAGGGAGTCCTTTAATATCGAACCCAGGCCCTTCATCATGGACCCTTACCAATAGCCTATAAGAATTTGGAATCTCAAATTCTACATAAACTTTCTTGTTTACATCCGATTTATTGCCGTGAATAATGGAGTTGTTGACTGCTTCAGTCAATGCAACCATGACGTTGGCATATACGTCATCCTTGAATTCCAATTCCTGCCGGATCTCATCCACTACGTTTTCTACTTCGTGAATGGAGTCAGGGGTGCTGGGCAAAGCCAATTGCCTGTAAATCATAAGACGGGTTTTAGCGCTGCTACTCATTGGTCTCTTCCAATTTTTTGTAGTACTCTTCGATCAATTTGATGAAATCACTGGAATACTCCAGCTGATTTGACTTCAGTAATTCCTGGCGTAGGCGATTTTTATATTCTTCTGCGGACAATTCCTCAGGGCTTTTTCGTTCATCTATCTGTGCTGTCTTGGACTCCCGCTTGTCATCTAAGTCACGCTCGCGGACAGCTTTATCTGAATAAAGTAACCTTGTGAGAATCTTCTGCTGGCGTTCCAAAGTCTTTTTAGTCAATTGCCTATTCATCAATTCAGCCTCGGTCTCCTTCATATCTTGCATAATTTTGCCCATATCCCCGAGAGACTTACCGCCATCTTGCTGAATTTTATCATGCGCTTCCTTCAATGCTTTGCGAATAGCTTCTTGTTGAGCAGCCATCTGCGCTAGCTTTTGAGGGTCTGTTCCCCCTGATCCGCCCTTGCCCATCATCTGCTGCATCTGCTGCATCTGCTGATTTAGCTGCTGCTGCTGCTTGCCTATCTGCTGCATACCCATTCCTTGCTGGCCTGGCTTAGGGCAACTGCCTTGACCTGCCATAGCGTTTTTCATCTGCTGCTGCATCTGCTTCATCACATCAGAAAGCATATTTGCCAGGTTATTAATGCTGGTCATGGATGTTTGCTGATGATACGTGATCATTGGGATCTGCTTATTCCGGAAGAAAGTTTGCGATTTTTTCATATTCTCTGTGATGATTTTACTCTCATCCATGACAAACTTTTGTATTTGGAAGACCTTCTTTGCGAGAGATTCAAGACTATCTCTGACCATTGACATATCGTCTTGGAGCTTCTTTTGATTCTGGCTTTTGTCTTTCAACGCTGGATCACCATACTTCAACTCTTTAACTTCATCTCTTAAGTCTTCCTGATCGAATGATAAGGTCAATAGGTTTTCGAGGAGCTCTCTCAGGTTTTCTAAGTTCTGCTGGTCCTGTTGCATTTGCATTTGCATCTGCATACCTCCCAATGCATCAGACATTTCCTGAAGCTTTTTCTTCGCATTCTTCTGTGATTTAGAAGCTCCTTGTTGAGACTTTTTAGCATCTTTTTTCTTTCCTCCACCACTTTGTTCAGAAGATTGTTTCATCTGTTCGGCAGCATCATTCATTTCCTTCTCAGCCTCTTCTCCCTTTTTCTCAAGATCCTTCATGCCTTCTTCATCTGGCGTTGAGGTATCTTCCTTCATTTCGCTCAACTCCTTGAGGTCCTCTTTGATCCCATCCATTTGCTTCTCTAGCTCTTCCTGACGGTCTCCCAATTTGTCCATCGCTTCACTGTCCTTAGGATCAGTTTCATCCGTTTTTTGATTGAGCAATTCCTGTTTTGCTTCCAGGTTTTCCAGCTTATTTTTGATCTCATCGATTTTCTGCTGCACCTCTAATTGCTTCAAGAGTTCGAGTGTACGCTCCAGGCTTTTTTGAATTTCCTCATCATTCAACTCCATCTTTTCCATCTCATCGCGGATGTCTTCAGGATTGAGTTCTTCCATTTTATCCTGAAGTTCTTTCAGCATCTTTTCTAACTCTGGATTTTCAAGATCTTCCAAAAATTCATTAAGCTGTTCATACTTTTCCAGCGTCTCAGGCGAGATCATATCATTCTTTTCTAGCTCATCTTTTGTCTCTTCAAACTTCTCTTGCGCCTTCTCGATGTCATTCATCATCTGATTGTGTTCTTCAATCATCCGAGAAATCTCCTTCTTATCATCAAATGAAAGCTGCTTTTTGTCCAGCAATTTTTCCTGAATTTTGCGGTATTCATTTTTCAGGTTATCAGCCTTCTTCTTTAGATTTTCTAATTCCTCTTTTACTTCATCTTGCTGTTTGCTGGTCTCAGCATACTTAGCATCTAGGGTAGGATAGACCACTTTGAAGGTAGCACTCGTGCTTGCCTTAGCACCAGATACGCCATCGTTGTCCCATACTTTGATATAGTATTCGAGTTCATCACCTTCGCGAAGTCCTAGTTCAGTGAGGTCAATATCATAGTTCAGGGGCTGAAGGAGCGTCTTAGATGAAATATTGAGGGGGAATGTTCTATATGCCTGAGACACTTCACTGGTACCACCAGACTTGGTAAATCGGTAGAATAGCGTCATTTTGGTGAATCCAAAATCGTCCGCAATCTCCAACTCTAGCGGCATACGTGTATCAAGGTCTACAAGAAAGTCACTATTAGGAGAGAAGACATAAATAGAAGGGTAGCGATCTTGCAATACATCAGCACGATATTTCACCGTGTCGATATTAGAAATGTTATCAATAGAATTAAGAGAAATAAAATAATCTAAATCAGACATCAGACGCTTGCTTACCTGGTAGGAAGTATTGCTCTCCTTCGCTTTAAATGCTTCTTTGGCATCTCCTACAAAGTAGGCATCTTTGATATCACCTTGCGGGTCTACAGTCCACGTGACTACACTTCCTTTAATGGCTTTAAAGTCGCCGACATTGTTTTCCAGCGACTCTGTCTTAAGGCCAGTGTAGTTCGGATAATCAATCGTGACTTTGAAGTTTTTGATAAATGGTCGCTTCAACACACGAATTCCATATTCCTCAGATTTGCGTTCAGGGTTCCCAATAAAGAAGCTAAAGTCTTCTTTGATGTCTGAAAGGACATAGGTGAATTTGGTATTGTTTTCCTTCTCCAGGTTATAGTCGAGGAACTGACTTTCGGAGTTTTTCTTCATATAAATGAAGAGGTCATTAGGCAGGGTACGGCCTTCAACTTCTACATTGAGTCTATACTCTTGTCCAGCTACTATTTGACTAGGAACTTCACTGATGATAATATCAAATGGTGGGGGGGGGGTATAAGGCGTATTGTAATTCTTCAAGTGCAGCATACTCGTCTTGAGCATGTCTCCATTGATCAAATAAGTACCCAAAAAGAATATCGCTGGAATCAATAAGAGGTAAAGATATTTCCTGTTCACTTTGAAATTCACAGCTTTGCTGATCGGGACAGGAGCTACCTCGGCAGTCTTCTGATCTATTGCGGCAATAGCTAAGCTATTGTCTGAGCCATAGGAATTCTTGAGTTGAAGTAGATTGGTAAGCTTGTCATTAATATTGGGAAAATGTTGTCTGACAATATCCGCGATCTGAAAATCAGATATGGTATTTGACAAACTAAAGAGTTGGGCAAGTGGCCATAGAATCATATAACCAAGCGTTCCCAAAAAGATTGCCCCCAGTCCAAATACTATTCCCGTTCTCACACCAGGCGAAAATCCAAAGAGGCCTTCTCCCAATAAAACCACAAATAGAATAGAACTAATAAGCAGTGCAAGAATGAGTGAGCCTCTGATGATTTTGTCCGTATAATACTTCTTCCGAAAATCCTTCAGTTGCTTGTCGAGTTTCGTTTGTTGATTCATATCGCTAAAAATTTTGCCCGGCTACCATTAACATATACTTAAACCTCTATTCTACGCATTAGTATCTCCAATGGATACTATATGATCATGTAGGGTCTTAGTAGGTCAATACAACCTCTTACCCTAAAATCTATTTGGCATAAATGTTCCTATTTACCCGTGCTACTATTTTATAATTTCTATAGGTCTACTACGACCTTAATCGGACAATGGTCCGAATGTACTATTTGATCCAATATATCTGCATCTACACATTTCCCCGCCAAGGGTGTTGTGAGCATGTGATAGTCAATACGCCAGCCCTTATTATTTCCTCTAGCCCCTGCACGATAGGTCCACCATGAATAACGGTCGGTCGCATCAGGATGTATCTTCCGGAAGGAATCAACAAATCCTGATTCAAGAAATTTTGTTACCCATTCACGTTCATGTGGCAAGAATCCTGAGTTGTTTTTATTGCTCACAGGATTGTGAATATCAACAGGCTTGTGACAGATGTTATAATCCCCTGATATAATCAGATTCGGAATCGTTTTTCGTAGCTCTGCTATATACACAAAAAACTCATCCAAAAATTGCTCTTTTATCGCTTGTCGTTCATCTCCACTAGATCCTGATGGAAAATACGCGGAGATCACCGAGTATCCATCAAAGTCTGCACGAATCACACGCCCCTCATAATCATATAATTCCAAGCCACATCCATATTCCACATGCCTGGGTTTTTCTTTACTAAAAATGGCCACGCCACTATATCCTTTTTTCTGAGCTGAAAACCAATAAGCATGATAGCCTTCAGGATTTCGCGATGCTTCATCCAACTGGTCAGGCTGAGCCTTTGTTTCTTGAAGACAAATAATGTCTGGCGATTCATCTTGAAGCCAGTCGTAAAATCCTTTACGTCCAGCAGCGCGAATGCCGTTAATATTGTAAGAAATTATCGATTTCATTGAGATATACTGTCGCAATCTTAAAAGTATAAAACTTCCCCGTTTTATAAGGGGTTATTTTGAAAAAATCTCGACTTATACTTTCGTTCTAAGAACGACGTTGACTGAACGACTCAAAAGTTCCTACTTTTGTTTTCGAGAACATTTAACCATTTAACCAAAAAGTATCTTATGAGAATACTCACGATTATTTCTATGTTTCTACTTTTTACAAGTATTTCTTTTGCCCAATCTCCTATCGGAAAATGGAGAACCATCGATGATGAGACCAATGAAAAGAAATCTATTGTAGAAATCTATGAGGAAAATGGAAAGCTCTATGCAAAAGTCATCCAGCTTTTTCGGGAACCAGATGAAGAGCAAAATCCATTGTGTGAAGAATGTAAAGGCGATCGCAAGGATCAGCCCATTCTCGGCATGATCATCATGTGGGACATGGAACAAGACGATGATGAATGGGAAGGCGAAATTTTAGATCCCGAAAATGGGAAAACGTATAGCTGCTTCATTGAATTAGAAGAAGCTAATAAACTAAAAGTACGTGGATATATCGGATTTTCCTTTATCGGAAGAACTCAATATTGGTATCGCCAATAGCTTATTCTTCTCCTTTCTCGAAGTGGTCCCATCCCTGGGCATTGATATCTGCCACTTCCCCACTATCCAATGTCAATTGAATTTGCTTCGCATCATCGGTCATCCGGCCGATGATGTGCAAGCCATTCTCAGATTTAATTTTGTCATAATCTGATAATGGTACAGTGAAAATCAATTCATAATCTTCTCCCCCGTTTAACGCAAAGGTCGTTGGCCCTAATTCAAATTCTTCTCCTACACTGACCGTCTGATGATCGATCGGAATTTTATTGGCGTAAATGATTGCGCCCGTTTTGCTTTGACGGCACAGGTGATTCAGTTCGCTAGCTAGCCCATCACTGATGTCCATCATGGAAGTCGGCTGTACCCCCAACTCTCTTAAACGAAGGATGACATCACCACGCGCATCGGGCTTCAACTGCCGGCCAATGACATAGTCATAGTCTGTGAGATCGGGCTGCTCGTCAGGACGATCTTTAAAGGTGACTTTCTCACGCTCCAGGACGAGCAGCCCAGCATAGGCAGCACCGAGGTCTCCTGTTACACAAATCAAATCATTGGCCTTAGCACCTTTCCTGTAAACAATCTCATCTTCAAGTGCCTGCCCAAAGGCTGTCACAGAGATCACCAGACCTTGCTGAGAGCTCGTTGTATCTCCTCCTAGCAAATCCACTTGGTATTTCTCACACGCCAAGGCGACGCCTGCATAGAGCTCTTCCACGGCCTCTACGGGAAAGCGGTTGCTCAATCCAAGGGAAATAGTAACCCCATAAGGCAGTGCATTCATCGCATAGATATCGCTGAGGTTCACTGCGACTGCCTTGAACCCCAAATGCCGCAGCGGCGCATATCCCAAATCAAAGTGGACATTTTCCAAGAGCATATCTGAAGTGAAGACCTGGACCTTTCCCTCTCCGCTACGCACGACAGCTGCATCATCGCCAATTCCTTTGGCGACTTGCGCGTGACGCAAAGAAAATTTTGCGGTGATTCGATCTATCAGACCAAATTCGCCCAACTGTGAAATAGGAGTTAAATCAGAAGCCATAGAATATTTTCATTATTTTTTTTTCGAATCCGCGTTTCGCATAAGAAACCACTTTATTGAATGACAAATTTCTTCTTTTTTTAATTAATAAAGAATAATACTATTAATGGTGCTGTGGATAAGCGGGAAAACTTCTTTTTCTAGGCCTTGATTTTAAGCTTACACACATTATTTGAGAATTAATCAACGCTACTTGACAGATATAAGCGCTTGATATCCAAATAGCTTTAGTGCTTTATCCACATATTCACATAGGTGTGGAAATCCTTTCAACGGAACAAAATAAATCGTCAATAAGTGTAAAAAGGTGTGAACAAATGGCGGATTATCCCCGATGCTTTTCCACACCCCTCAGGTTCCCCACAGATTGTGTACAAATATGGGCCCTTGTGGATAAGCTAATTTTTATTCACAGACGAAATCCACATTCTGTGTGAAAAAGTGTGGAAAATAAATGACTGATAATCAGCTATTTAGGGAAGTTATAATAAAAGATGTGGAAAAGCCCATCGGGCCTTGACTAAATCGGTGCCTTTCTTATGAGGTAATCACATCGATAGTCAGCATAAGGGAGGTGAGCAGGTTGCTCGATGCGTTCTATTTGTGCACCGAGGGAGTGAGCGATCTGCTTCAGCGTTTTTTCGTTCCAAAATTTCCCCATATCATCCTGCTGGATCAATCGCTTGAGATGATACTTAATTTTGGATTTGAGGGTAGGGTAAAAGGTATTAAAATACTTCTGTTCTGGAACATCTCCCAATAAAAGGATGCCATCTTCCTTCAAAAAGTGAAGCATTGCTTTTAAGGCAGCTTTCCCTTTTGTTTGGGTATCGAAATACTGAAAGGAAAAATAGAGATTAATCTTATCGAAACCTCCTTGGGGAGCAATAGTAGGAAAAGCAGGATCCTGAAGAAGTTTCGTGACATCTGCTAAGTGATAGCGGATATTGTCTTTGGAGGCATGTGCTTCAGCAAGGGCTATTTGTTCTGAAGAAATATCTACCCCCACTACTTGCTGGCAGTTGTCTGCCAAAGGAAAAGTCAACATGCCATTTCCACAACACAAATCCAATAAATGATCAGAAGGCTGTAAATCAAGTAAGGAAGAAATACGAGCTGTAATAGCTTCAACAATTGGTGCTTGCACAGTTAGTCCTTTCCTAATCCTTCCCACTTGTGCTTGCGGATGTGAATTGAGAGTGGCCTGCTGATCCCAAAATCTTTTCCAATTCACAACACCGGATTTATGCGTGCCAACGGAAAAACTTCCAATGCATTTTGATTGGTAACAGCTGCAACCTCATCATAGGTTATTCCTTGAAGTTCAGCAACTTTCTCCGCAACATATCGGGTATAGCTACTTTCATTTCGACGGGGCTTGTCCTTGCGATGGGGTTCTGGCGGCAAATAGGGACTATCGGTTTCCAAAACGATGTAGTCGAGGTCTACTTCACTCACCATTGCTTGTACATCTTTTCGATACGTGACGATTCCCCCAATCCCTACTTTAAAAGTGCCTAGCGCTTTTATTTTTTCGAATTGAGCGATGTCTCCATCAAAGCAGTGAAAAATGCCAGTCAATCGTTCATCGTGGCGCGCTGCAATCATTTCAAACGTCTCATCAATGGCATTCCGTGCATGTAGGATGATGGGAAGTTGGCGTTCTTTCGCCCATTCGATTTGAATGCGAAGGGCTTCTTGCTGGATAGCAAGGGTGCTTTTATCCCAGTATAGGTCGAGACCTGTTTCACCAATGCCATAGTAAGTGTGACTTGGATCGTCCAGGTACGATTTTATTTCCTGAAGTGTGGCTTCGAAGTCTGGCTTGACACTGGTGGGGTGCAATCCCATCATGGGAAAGAAAAAGTCCGGCGCCTTTGCCGTGAGTTGATGCATCGGTTCGATAGAGTCTATATCAATGTTGGGTAAAAAAACGGCTGATAGGACGTTTTTTGCACGATGGATCACTTCATCGAGGTCAGGAGAGAATTTGCTCGAATATAAATGGGAATGGGTATCAATAATTTTGTTCATTCATTCAAAATTAGCTATTTATTCTGCGCCTAATTGAGCAATCACACGACTAGGATGTATATAAATGAGGAAAAATGCCAGGATGGGGATAATGATTAATCCAGCTATCAGAAAGATTCGCAAAAACTTTTTGTCATAATTCCATCCCTTATGAGGGAGAAGGGAAACGAATCCGGTAATCATCGTGCTGAGTGCAAATGTCGCTCCCATTAATACCAATAAGGACAGCAGCCAAATCCAAACGGTTTCTTTGAAAAAATAATAAGTCTGGGTTTTGTCAAAAGGCATCCATGCCACACTTCCAAGCAAGAGCAGACCGATATTATAACGGAGCAAGCTCATGTTTTTTTTGAAGTAGGGACTTTGGGGCATAAAGAAAAATGAAAATGAAAGTAAAAATGAAAATATAAACTGATTATCAGTACTTTATAAGGCTTTAGTGCCAATTTATTTCTCCAACCTATAGCCTAGAAAGAAGTTCTGTTTTTTTCTCTTCATAGTCCAACATAGAAATTTTCCCCTCATTATAACGCTCATACAGCATGTCGATCGTACGCATCACTTCATCTCTGAGATTGAGCCAGTCAAGTTCTGTGGTGCTGAAGCCTTCATAGGTTTTTTCAACGATGGCCTGCGTTGCTGGATCGTAATACATAAGGCCTTCAAAAATTTTTTTAAAATTATGCGCTACCTGCTCATTTTTTACCTTGAGTTCATGGGTGAGGTATTGTCCTTTTTGATTAGTGGTAATGGTAAGCTTTCGCCCATCTTCTTCTACTTCTTTCACATCTTCCAATAAAAAGGCCCCATCATCATAATAACAGTGATCATCCGTAAAGACGACCATTCTAGAACTAAACGTTCCTTCATCCAAATGCATCGCTACCACATCATTGGGACTGCTGATGCGCGTATCTTTCATGAGGGCCTTGCCCAATTTGACGGCGGGAAGTTTAGGGGCTTTGTACATACCCACTGACTCATCATGCGGAAATTTCTCCTTTAAAAAATCTCTATACATAGCGGCGCAATTTAGCATTTAATCTTTGTACTTGCGCGAATGGATATACGCTACGATCTCTTCTGGCACGAGGCCTTCCAATTTCCCTTGATAACGGATAACTTCTCGTACGATCGTCGAAGAAATATGACTTGTCTCAGGATAGCTATGTAAGTAGACAGTATCGATGTCATCATTGAGATGGCGATTTATCAAGCTTGTAGGCTGTTCATAGCTGAGGTCGACATTGGAACGAATGCCTCGCAATAGAAAATTAGCCCCATTTTCTCGGGCAAAATCCACGGTAAGGCCCGTGTAGGAAGCTACCTCGACCGAGTCAAAAGCGGCAAATGATCGCCGTAGCATTTCCATGCGCTCCTCGACAGTGAACAAATAAGATTTGTGGCTATTGATACCGATGGCGACAATGACTTTGTCAAACATGCGCATGCCTCGATGAATGATCTCTTCGTGACCTTTGGTCACAGGGTCAAAAGAGCCAGGAAAAAGCGCGATTCTCATAAGGAGTTAGATGAATATTAAAGGGAAAAAAAGCTAATGCTACTGTCTCCGTATTTTCGCGAAAATAAGAAGCCTTCTTGTTGGGAAAAGTCTTTTAAGTGATAGTGTTCCACGATGAGCATACCATCTGGTAATAAGAGATTTCTGGAAAAAATGCCCTCAATGATTTTTTCTTGCCCGTCCATGGCATAAGGGGGATCCATAAAAATGATGTCAAACTGCTCATTTCCCGATTGGATGTATTTTTTCACATCTCGCTTGATGGTCTGAAAATCCCGAAACTCCAATGCCACCAGTTGCTTCTTGAGAAAACCCAAACAGCCATGATGGGCGTCCACCGCAACAATCCGTTTGGCCCCCCTACTGATAAATTCTAAACTTATATTGCCGGTTCCTGAAAAAAGATCCAAAACGGCCAATCCTTCAAAATCGAAGTAGTTGGTGAGGATATTGAATAAGGATTCCTTGGTCCTGTCAGTGGTTGGCCGAACAGGTAACCCTTTAGGAGGATGAATGGTTCGACCACGATATTTACCGGAGATGATGCGCATGGACTGTCACAAAGGTCGTGGGATTCTGCCAAAAATAGCTATTTTTACGAGGATGCTGCAAAACGATTATCAATTGTGACCTATTATGAAAAAAATTACCAGCATACTGCTTTTATGGATTTGTATAGGGTCTTCGACCCTTTGTGCCCAGTCAGACAAGCTAATGCCGCATTTTGGCTTCATGTATGAAATCGTTAACCTCGATTCTGGCTCGCTAAGAGATATTTATCCTTTTTATACCTTACACCTGGGGACGTATTATACCTTGGCGCACAAAAATGATTTTGTGAGTGTGGGAGTAGATGGGAGTGCGCACTTGGGTATTCAGTTTTTTGGTTCAAGTGTTAACTGGTTTGTACAGACGCCAGTCTTCCTCATGGGCCGTATCGGAGCCAATTCTACCTACTATAATGAACAGCAATTGGGCATTGGGCTGGGGATAGGTGCAACAGCGACCTATATGAATATGAAAGGCTTTTTTGACTTTCAGGGAAGAGATATTCCCTTTAGACCCCTATTTTTAAACCCATCTGTAATTTTAGAAGGCACTCTCAACACGCGAGGTGGACCTGTGACAGGCAGAATACATTTTTCTTTAGGCGGACCCACCAGGGATGGTGTTATTGTAGAAGAATTTCGTCGCTACTACGAAGCACGTAAGGTGAAATACACCAATTGGGGATTGGGACTGATTTATGCGTTTTGAAAATATTTTTGATGTGACAGTTGAAAATTTTTAAACGAGTGTCCCACTTTTTTTACACCAAACCTTCTCCATCGAGCACGTATGATCATTGACTCAGCACAGAGCCAACTTTTGTTGGACTGGAAGTAGTTATTTTATCAAAAATCATTGTATAGCGTTTTCTTAAATCTTAAACACACTAAACATACTCACGCCATGAAAAAACAATTGTTAATTCTATCCTTCCTGACAGTTACGTCCTTCCAACTTATCCATGCACAAATTTCAGATCGACTCGTCCCTCACTTGGGGTATATTTTTACCCAAGTAAATATGGAAGGAGTCGATGAAGTAGAAAATGGGAGCGCGAGTTATGCTTTTAACACAATCGGCATAGGCTCCTATGTTGTTCTCAAACACCATAATGATTTTCTCAGTGTAGGGGTAGACCCTAGCCTACAGTTTGGCCTGAATTTTTCCAATCAAGGCCGGCTCAACTGGTTTGCACAAGTCCCTGTCTTCCTCATGGGGCGAATCGGCGCAACCGCAACGCCTTATAATACCCAGAAGTTAGGATTAGGAGCTGGAATCGGCGTTATCAATTCCTATATGAATTATGAAGAAGTAAGAGGCTTATTGGAAACAAAACAATTTTTTGTGAATCCAGCGGCCATGGTCGAAGCGACCGTTTTGATGCGGGGGAGCACTCTTACAGGACGAGTGATGTTTTCGATATCTCCTAGTACGCATGAAGGAGATCTTTTTGACCCCAATGGATTTTTCTTGCAAGATCGCCAGGCCAAGTTTGGAACATTTGGCTTCGGGCTGATTTATGGTTTTTAATGATATACAGCTAATTTTTTCACCTGTGTAACCGTACCTATCTGAACCTTGCATAGGTAGATGCCGCTGGGAAGCCTGGAAGTATTCACTTCTATTCTATGGTTTCCTGGCGGTAGTGTTTTTGGGGGACAAATAAATGATTGTTGCTGGGCGTGAATATTCCAAATGGACACTTGAACAGGTTGCGGAGATGATAGGGAAAAATCTACGTTACAGGTGGTATGGGTAGGGTTAGGAAATAGGGTAAAGGATTGGCTTTCAGTTAATGGAGAGCTAATATCGGTGGTAGCACCTTCTGCGGCATAGAGCATGCCGATCCCTCCATTGCCCAGGGCATTTTTTTTGCCTACGATATAAAAATCATCATCTGCTAGCATAAACTCAAAGCTTACAGCAATTTCAGCTTGGTTATTGGTCACAGATACAGGAAACCAGTCTCTTGTCCAAGCGTGACGTCGCATAAGTCGAATTTCAGAAGTGCTTGTCACATAATTATACAATATCCAGCGGGTATCACCTTCAGCAAGTATGAGAGACAAAGGATTCCCAACAAAACTTCCCTGCGCTTTCAGAACAGATTGAATTCCCCAAAAACCTAATGTCGATTGTTCGGCAAGGAATATTTCTTCACTGATTGCATCTTGGAACGCAATACTCGGATGGGCGTCTTTTTTTCTGATTTTCAGGTCTAGGTGAGCAGGGTCATAGACAAGAGAGTCTGTGATAAAGGAAACGGCCCAATCGCCCGATTCTCTACGCGCATATTTCAATCGATTACCATCTAATTGTTTATAGGCAAGGTGAAGCCGCCCAAGGCTATCTGCTTTCATAGATGGAAGGAGAAACCCTCCATTCATATTGATGTCAAGGTCCGTGATAGCCCAATTTCCAGATCCAAGCAAAGATTTTGCATAAGAGAGACTCCCATTGGATCTATCGATATAGCTGATATGAATAGAATCGTCTATGATTACGGACTGGGGAGATTCCGCCTGCCCCGTGCTATCCACCAACTCAGTATGCCAAATACTTCCATCAAATCGGGCAAGGTGAAATTCTCCAGTACTCCCGAGGACAAAAGTAACCACAGGCTGTTTATTAGCATCTAATGCTAATCCAGGCGTTTGGGCTTTTTGACCTGAAGGACCTATGGCTTCAAATTGCCAACTTCCGCTGACTTGGCTGCCATAATACAATTGATCCTCATTTTTTTCATCAAAAACGATATGTAAACGATCTCCCCCAACTGAGGGGCGATCAACGACAGCGCTCAGAAATTGTCCGCGTTGATGACTTTGTGTAATGGTTTCATACCGCCAAGTATCACCTAGACGGTGACGACTCGCCATGAGAAGTTGATCTCGGTCTGAGGCATAATATCCGACAAAAACGCTGTCTTCAACTACTGTACAGAGAAGCCGTGTATTGGTCGCAACCCCTTGCCAAATGGTATCTGCAGACCAGTTACTTCCATTATCTTCAGAATACGTCATCACAATCTCTTCTGAATGTGTGTTATAATATGCGAGGTAAATGGAGTCATTTTCTACTACATCTAAGGCAAAAAAGGATCGGTGATATCCGTCCCTCGGGAGTGGAGAAAACTCATGGTGAAAAGGGGTATAAGTTCCTTTTCCAAGTGAGTCAAGATGAATCTGGGTATAGAAAAAATTGCGGTGAATTCCTGGTCTCCCATTTACTGGAACTGTAATGGTAAAATCCTGCCCATAAGCCTCAGAGATGCCATAAGCCAAATGTAATATGCTATCACCGATCAATTTTGCATCAGAAAAGTGAAATCCTTCCTCATACATAATCAACTCATCTACTACTCGCACTGCAGAATCTATGGCTTCAATCGACCAAGAGGCCGTATTCGCAGCATCAGCTTGTAAAAGAAGCAGTTCATGGTTATACAGGGCATTAGTCACCAATAAGAGACTATCTCCTCTAGGGAGTATTTGACAAAATTCACCAAATCGGTCATCACTACTCCTTACGCAGTTAGTAGGTTTATTGCGATTTCGATAGCTCAGATTAGAAAATTGCCAAGATCCCATCCCACGGCGTTGAGCGATGTTTAAATCTAAACTGAATACATCAGGGACAGCGCCATTAAAAGGAGCTTTTGATCCACAATTAGAAGTATTAAAGATACTTCCATCAAAAAAAGAAATAAATGGCTGTCCTACACTATCAAAAGCAATGTCAAGGGAAAGCTCTACATAAGAATCTCGTGCATAGTCTGGCCCATACATGCCCAGAGTTGTATCTTGGACCACACTTTCATTGACCCAGTTTCCCGTCATATTATGTGCATACCTTAGGTACGCTAGGCCACTGATATTTTCATAATAGGCAATATGCACCTGATCATTGGCATCGAGCGTGATGGCTGATTTATATCCCGCACTATGAGTAGGGTCTACAGTTTCGATGGTCCATCCCCCCGTTGTTTTATCCCGAAACCCATACATCAGTCTGTCCTCATTTTGGTCCCAAAAAGATAAATGAAAATTGCCGTCGGCATCTACTACCATATCAGGATAAGCACCTGACTGATGTTGATCTGTGAGGATGTCTGTGTATTGCCAATTCAGGATTTGAGCAGAACTAAGGTTCCAGCAAAAACTGAAGACTAAAAAAAAATAAAATGTACTGATTCTAATCATTGGGCAGTCGAAAATCTTTGAGTTTCAGGTCTATCGTTGTGCGATTGTTCCAGGTGTTGAAACTAGGTTGAAAAGCTATATCTAAATGTAGGGCATTAAGTTCTTTCCACTTCTGTGCCATATTGAATCCAATCGCACGAAAATGGTATCCCCCTTGTTTGAGGGTAAAACGTATGTGTACCCCTTTGAGGATGTCAGCGTCGGTGACTTCTACATTTTTAGCCATAAAAACGGGCCTCATGTTTTTAGGGCCAAAAGGCTCCATTCGATGAAGTAAACGGACTAGACGAGCATCTATTTGGGAAAAAGACAGTGGTCGGTCAATTGTGAGCGTAGGTGATTTTTGTTCAGGTAAAATCTGTGCAGCCACGGCTTTATCAAAAGCCCTGCAAAAATCGGGGAAAACTTCTTCTTTGAGCGTAAGTCCTGCCGCATATTTGTGTCCACCAAACTGAAGCAATAAGGGAGTACAGTGTTCCAATGCTTGATACAAATCAAATCCAGATACACTTCTAGCTGATCCTACTAACTTCCCACCTGACTGAGTCAGGATAACGGTTGGGCGATAGTGTTGTTCGACAAGTCTTGATGCGACTATCCCAATCACCCCTTTATGCCAATCTTGGTGATAAAGAACAGTGGTACATTTTTGGGGGAAAGTCGCATCCCGAGCGATGATCTGTAAGGCTTCTTCTGTGATTTGCCGATCCAGTTCTTTGCGCGCATTATTGGCATCAAATAGCGCAGACGTAAGTTGTTGGTTGCCATTCTCAGTTCCCAATAGCACGGCAACGGCTTCTTTGGCATGGCCGAGACGGCCTGCAGCATTGATATGCGGACCAATAAAAAAAACAAGGTCAGAAATATCCCAGCTTCTCTCACGATCAGAAAGATTCATGATGGCTTTGATGCCAGGTAAAGGGGATTCATGGAGTTTTTTGAGGCCGTGATAAGCGATAGTTCGGTTTTCCCCTTCCAACGGTACAATATCGCAGGCAATACTCAACGTCACTAAGTCCAAGTATTCGATTTTAGGGTCAAAATCGCCTTTGGGGGGCTTTGCCCCATTTTGAACCAAAACTTCATGCACAGCTTGGCTGAGTTTATATCCGATCCCACACCCTGTTAATTGCTTAAAGGGATAGGGGCAAGTGGAGCGCTTGGGGTCGAGAATGGCCAAGGCTGGAGGCAATACTTCTCCAGGTGTGTGGTGATCGCAGATGATGACGTCAATGCCTTTTTGATTGGCATATTTGATTTTATCTACTGCCTTGATTCCACAATCCAAACTGATGAAAAGGCTTGCGCCTATTTTTTTTGCATAATCAATCCCCACATAGGAAATCCCATATCCCTCTGTATAGCGATCAGGTATGTAATAATCATAATTAAATCCCCAACTGTCCAGAAATCTGACCATCAATGTCACAGAGGTCGTTCCATCTACATCATAATCGCCGTACACAAGAATTTTCTCATTTTTTTCCTTGGCTTCGGCGAGTCGATTGACTGCGAGGGCCATGTCTTGCATGAGAAGCGGATCGTGTAGTTGAGAGAGGTCAGGTGCAAAATAGGATTTTGAATGGGCAAAAGAGGTGATTCCACGCTGGGCCAGAATCTCAGCCAACGGAAGGGGAAAGTCTGATTTCTGGCTGAGGGACTCAGCCAGTTTTAATGCTACTTCTCGTGGAGGATCCGGACGGAGTTTCCAGTTCATTTGGTTCATAATGGCTTAGGGCTTTAGAAATGAAATACTTGTAGACAATTCTTTGTAAAAATACTGCCTTTCGCTCATATATGACGGACAAATGATGTTTAGCTCAGCAAAAAAAATCAAGCTTCTCTTTTGATCTCGTAAGGAACAAATACAAATTGTTGTATTTCTGGCGTAATCACAAAGATACAAGCTCGTTCCAGTGGATCGCCATACGTCCGTTTAAATGAGAGGAGGCGTTCGCCCCGAACGATCCCTTTTCGTTGAAAATCTTCAAGGATAGAGGCATTAAAAAACCAATTGAGTTGGACCTCTTCACGGTCGAAAATGGGTTTGCCAAGATCAATAATCTCTTGGGCGGCGATAAATACAGGGTACTCAGAAATCCCTTCATTGATGACTGTTGCGACAATATGCTGCAAGGTCGGGCCTATTTCAGCAATGTCGTTTTGGAGGGATTCTAAAATTGGGGAGAGGTCGTGGTCTTCCATAAATAAAGAAAATCGGCAAATGAGGATTCAAGTTAGGGCTTTTTAAGGGAATCATTCATTTTTTTATGATTTTGGATACCCAGGTCCTTCAACTTTTCGGCTTTGCCGATCAGGTTACCACGTCCATCACGGAGTTTTCGCATGGCGTCGTCATGGGTTCGGGAGGCTTGATCGAGGTGTTTTCCGATTTTCTCCATTTCACCAATAAACCCTACAAATTTATCATACAGCAATCCCCCTTGACGGGCAATCTCTTGTGCATTTTGATTTTGGCGCTCAAGCTTCCAAATAGAAGCAACGGTCCTAAGGCAGGCGAGCAAAGTCGTAGGACTTACGATCACGATTCGCCGGTCCCAGGCATAGGTGAAAAGGTCAGGCTGGGCTTGAATCGCCAGGCTGAAAGCCCCTTCTATGGGCATAAATAATAGCACAAAATCAGGCGAATGGATACCTTTCAAATCGTAGTAGTGCTTTTCCCCTAAGCCCTTGACATGTTGGGAGATCGAGTCCAAATGTTGCCGTAAAAAAGTGCCTTTTTCCCCTTCATCATCTGTATCGATCATTCGCTCAAAAGCAGTCAAAGAAACCTTGGAATCGATGACGATATGCTTATCGTCAGGAAGCTTGACGAGGACATCAGGCTGTAGCTTTTTCCCTTGATCATTTTCCAGTCCCATTTCCTGCGCTTGGGTGACAAATTCTTCTCCTTCTCGAAGCCCACTGCTTTCCAACACACGGTTCAACACCATTTCCCCCCAATTGCCTTGTTGCTTATTGTCCCCTTTGAGGGCACGAGTCAGGTTATTGGCTTCTTCGCTCATCTGCATATTGAGCTGGACAAGCTGAGCGATTTCCTTTTGAAGATGGAAACGCTCACGCGCTTCTTTTTCATAAGTGTTGGACACTTTTTCCTCAAAACTCACTAAACGCTCTTTCAAGGGTTCAAGCATCTGGTCGAGTTGGGCTTTGTTATGCGCGCTGAGGGTTTGGGTATTTTGATGGAGAATGCGGTTGGCTAATAATTCGAAGTCTGCTTTGAATTTTTCTTGCAAATGATTGACCTCGACTTCGCGTTCTTTGATCCGAGAGGTCAGGTGTTTATAGTCGGCACTCATGTGGCTGAGGTCAGCAGTCAATTGAATAATTTGCTGCTCGCGCCGTTCATAAGCGAGTTGGGCTTCTTGCCTAGCTTTCAAATGCTCCGCTGATTGCTGGGCAGCTGCTTCGCTATGCGCTTGATATGTACTCAGTTGAGCGAGTTGTTTCTGGCGTTTTTGATTAAATATGACATAGACCAGCAAGCTGCCTGCCAATAGCCCTAGCACAATTCCGATAGTAATAGAAAGTGGGTCGATCATGAGGGAAATATACTAAAAAAATTAGGTTAAAACCGTCTGTATTAGATTTGCGTTTATCTTTGTACCTTTCACCAATAGAAAACCAAGAATATAAAAACCATGAAACACAGTTTGATTCTTTTAGCTTGCTTTGTGAGCTTGGCAGCTAGCAGTTTTGCGCAAAAAACAATGCCTGCCTTCGCCTTTACAGATTTGGAGGGAAACTCTTTTACCCATGCTGATCTTCAACCAGGCTTGGCTACAATTTTTATCTTTTTTGACCCTTATTGTGATCATTGTGAACATCAAGCAGAAATGATTCAAGCGGCCGAAGCGGATTTTAAAAATGTGCAGATAGTGTTTGTAACTACGGAACCAGAAGTAGCGCCGACAGAGGCTTTTAGGGAAAAAATGTTTGGTAATACGACGTTAGAGCATGTTCACTTTTTATTAGACACAGACTATATGTTTGATGCGTATTTTGATGGATATTATGAGGTGCCAAGTGTGCTGGTATATGATAAGGAAAAGAAGCATAAAAAAACCTTGAATAAAGAAACGCCAGCAGCGGATTTGCTTAAACATTTGTAATTTTGCCGGATGAGCTTAAAAGATCAATTAAACCAAGAAATCAAAGCGGCCATGAAGGCCAAGGACCAAGCAGGTCTACGAACCATGCGTGCATTGAAGTCTGCGATCATGATCGTAGAAACATCAGAAGGAAGAAAATCACCAGATCTATCTGCTGATGAAGAACTCAAATTGCTAATCTCTCAAGCCAAGCAGCGTCGAGATTCTCTGGACCAATTTCAAAAAAGTGGTCGAGATGACCTCGCCAAGATAGAGGCTGAAGAACTTGAAATCATCGAGCGATTTTTGCCCAAACAGTTATCTCCAGAAGAGCTGCGTACGGAGGTAGAAAAGATCGTCGCAGAGACAGGTGCCAGCAGCATGCGTGACATGGGAAAGGTCATGGGACTGGCTTCCAAACGCTTCGCTGGCAAAGCAGATGGCAAAGCCATCTCAGTGATTGTCAAAGAATTACTCGCCCAATAGGTAGTTTTTGTCTACCAAATGCTAGAATATGCCGTAAAGACGATTTGTCTTTACGGCATATTCTTTTTAATTTTATTGCCTATAAACCCCTAATAATCAAATGGAAAGATTAGGTAGGTGAAAGTAAAACTTGAACCTAAAACCTAGAATACAAAACCTAAAACTCTTCTTTCATCATGGAACCTACAGAAGCAATGTCCTTAAATATTTTTGACATTATTGTCCTGGGTATTGTAGGGTATGGAATGTTTCGAGGATATAAAAAAGGAATGCTTACTTCGGTAGTAGGCATTATCGGTATCGTTGCGGGGATTGTGCTGGGTGTCAATTTTAGCTATATCTTCAAAGATTTCTTTGCGCGTCATCTAGACATCGCCCCACAATATATTACCCTGATCAGTTTTGCCTTGGTATTTGTGATCGTTTTGATCATCATCACATTCGTTTTCCGATTTCTCGAAGACCTTCTGGCAAAACTCAACCTTGGCATTAACAATGCCTTAGGGGCATTAGTCGGCGGCTATTTTGCTGCCTTGGTGCTCAGCGTGGTGATCATGATTCTCAGACCCATCAATGTACCATCCCAAACCAGTGTGAGCGATTCTCTCACCTATGGATACTTGAGAACATTTGCAGTTGACAATGCCAAAATGGCTGTCAAAGTCCTGCCACTCGCCAAAGATGCCCTCAAGCAACTGGATAGCTTGGTCAAAGACAAAGTCGGTCAACCACAGACGCCTTCACCTGTTCAAGAATCGCCTAAGCCGACCCCTATCCGGTAGGCGACATCGGCACGATTCAAAAGTAAATAACCATTTTCACTTGCTCTTTTTCGCTGAGCCTGCGTCAAAAAAATCTCAAATAGATTTACTATTCTTCAATTTCTTTTCCTTGGTTTATCAAAAAATAGCAGCGCGAAAATGTAGATTTAAGTTTTCATCGTGCCTTTTAGCAGAATTCTACTTATTTATACCAGCCAAGGAAACAATTCCTTGGCTTTTTTATTTTTGCATTACAATATGGCTTCAGTAGTAATCATCGATAATTACGACTCTTTTACCTACAACCTGGTTGACCTGGTCAGGCGGTTTACACGCCCATTGATATATCGCAATGATGAAATCACGGCTGAGGAAATTGCAGCCTTATCGCCAGCAGGCGTTTTGATCTCACCAGGCCCAGGTCGCCCCGTAGATAGTAATGTGTCTATGACCTTTGCCCAGAAATACCATACAAATATTCCGATTTTGGGCGTATGCCTGGGCCATCAGTTATTGGGGCATATATTTGGGGTTGAAGTTGCATATGCAGCGAAACCCATGCATGGAAAATGCTCTTTGATTACACACAATGGAAAAGGAATTTTTGAAGGATTACAGAATCCTTTAGAAGTCATGCGCTATCATTCATTGATTTTGAAACAAGATAAGAGATGGCCTGAGGACTTAGAAGTGACGGCTGAGACCTCTTCAGGAGAACTCATGGCCCTGCAACATAGAACGTTGCCGTTGACTGGATTGCAGTTTCATCCAGAGTCTATTTTGACACAAGGGGGAGAGCGAATGATTCAAAACTGGCTGATAAGCCTTGGAATGGATAAATCTATTCCACCTTTTTCCCCAACAAAGCACAGTTTTTAATTATTATTTAATAGTTTGCATTCTTCGCGTTATAGACGAAATTTTTATCACATTTTTGCGGTTTTTAATCCTCTCCCATTATGAAGATTAAGGTTAATAAAGAAAACGGGTTTAAATACTTTGAAGAAGGTAGTGGCCCACCAATTGTCATTCTACATGGCTTATTTGGTGCATTGAGCAATTTTCGAGGAGTTATCAAAGAATTTGGTAAAAAGTACCGTGTGATTGTTCCATTAATGCCCATCTATGAGAAGAGTAAAGTGAAGACTTCTTTGGAAGGGTTGACAGAGTTTGTCCACGATTTTGTCAAGTTTAAAAAATTGGACAAATTTTCACTGCTCGGTAACTCTCTTGGAGGACATATCTCACTGATCTATAGCCTTGCCCACCCTAAGCGGATCAAGTCGTTGATCCTTACGGGAAGCTCTGGCCTATATGAATCAGGGATGGGAACTAGCTTTCCACGAAGAGGTTCTTATGAGTTTATCAAAGAGCGTGTTGCCTATACTTTTTATTCTCCCAAAACCGCTACCAAAGAACTCGTCGATGAGGTTTATAAAGTAGTGAATGATAATTTGGCGGCATTGCGTATCCTGCGCTATGCGCGTTCGGCCCAGCGTCACAATATGCGTGAATTACTGGATGGCATCAAAGTGCCTACCTTGCTGATCTGGGGACTGAATGACAATATCACTCCACCCAGGGTGGCTCACGAATTTGACCGACTGATCCCACATACAGAATTGCATTTTATCGATCAATGCGGCCACGCACCTATGATGGAGCAGGGAACACGCTTCAACCAAATCATGAATGATTTTTTGGAAAAATATGCACCTGCCAAACCCCCGATTGAAGAATAGGGAACAGAATATTTCTACATGGTAGCAAGAGAATTCATATCAGATAGTATCCCCCCGATCAAACCATCGGATACCATTACCTATGCCTTGGATTGGATGTATGAGTTTAAGCTTTCTCAGCTTCCCATCGTTCTTGATGGCAAATTTCAAGGAATCATTACTGAAAATGATTTATTGGATGCAGTAGACCCAGAGGCCAAGATTAGTGAGCTAAGGTATACAGGATGGGACAGTGCTTATGTGAATGTAAATCAGCACATGTATGAGGTGATCAAAATGATGAGCGCTCTCCAATTAGAATTGCTTCCCGTTCTGGATAGTGAAATGAACTATATGGGATTGATTTCCCTCAAAGATGTGGTTCAGCACTTGGGGGGGCACTTTGCTATTCAGGAAGCGGGCGGAATTCTCGTCCTGGAAATTCCATCCAATAGCTATGTGCTTTCAGAAATAGGGAGAATCGTAGAATCTGCAGATGCAAAGGTATTGAGTTTTTACCTCAATACTCATCCGGACGGTGGCGCCCTAGAGGTGACCCTCAAACTAAATGTTGAAGATCTGACTCGGGTCGTAGCGGCATTTGAACGCTTCAAGTATAAAGTCGTGAGAACCTTTCACCAATTCGATCGTACCGGCGACTATAAGCAAAACGTCGATGCACTCATGTTTTACCTAAATATGTAACCTGTGATGCGATTTGGGCATAGCATGGTATTCATGGCCCTCGCCTATGTCGCTGTTCATTGCTTGAGCCTGACACAGGTTCAGGCACAGGAAAAACGCCTGGTTCGCAATATCTCTATTATTGGCAATAAAAAAACGCGGGTGCCCTATATCCTGCGAGAGATGGATTTTGCTGAAGGAGACAGCCTGGCCGTCGATGGGCTAGACCAGCGCCTGGAACAAAATCGGCAAAATATCTTTAACATAGAGCTTTTCAGTTCAGTCACCCTCGAGGCTGAAACCATCAATGAAGAGCTTTATATTATCATAGAAGTAAAAGAAAGATGGTATATCTGGCCTTATCCCTATTTGGGATTGGAGGAGCGAAATACCTATGATCTTTTTAGTAATAAAAACCTTCACCGATTGGTCTATGGAGGGGGCATTATTTGGAATAATGTCAGTGGGAGAGATGATCGAATAGACTGCTATGTGCAGTTTGGGTTCTCCAAACGGGTAGAACTTGAGTTTATCCGCCCTGCTATTTGGTGGGAGCAGAATGCGGACTTGCTAGTGAACTTTCAGTATGTCACTGAACCAGAAATTATCTATGGGACAGATTCGGCAAAGGTGCAGTGGGGCGAAACGACTACGACGAATTTGAGGAGAAGAATAGAAGGAAAAATCGGACTTAAAAAGCGATTCACTCCTAGAAGCGACCTGACGCTTCAAGTAGGCTATCACCATTTCCACTTTTCGGATAGTATCTATGTCCTGGCCCCTACCTTTATCACCAGCGACATGGGCAACGAATATTATCCTGCAATATCACTAACGTTTGCCAATGATCAACGCGACTATAGGTCTTTTCCCCTCAATGGCTACAAACTGCAACTCATGTTTCGACAGGCAGGCCTTCCAGGCTGGGGGACCACTTCCTTTAGCAAATTAGGTTTTTCTTGGTCGCAATATTTACCGTTGAGTACCCGATGGAATCTAGGGTATGGTCTGCACAATATGATGACCATAGGAAAGCGTGTGCCATTTTTTGAAAAGAATTTTGTCGGAATCAAAACGCGTGAATTTGCTGGGTTAAGTTCCAATATTCGGGGATACCAGCGATATGCCATCGATGGAGGATTTGTGAACATGACCAAGTTGGAAGTGAAATTTGCACTTCTCCCTCTTCAAATTGTCAATATCAAGGCAATTCCATTTGATCGGTTTGACGAATTTCCCCTGGGCATCTACCTGACAGCCTTTAATGACATGGGCTTCGTCCACGATAACTCCTTCAACAATGAGGATCCTTTTTTGAAAGATCAATTGCTGATGGGATATGGGATCGGCTTGAATATCATAGGCTTTTATGATAATTTGCTGAGAATCGAATATGCTCGGAATCACCTCCATGAAGGAGGCATTTACATCCACGGAAGCGTCTCAATCAAATGAAAATAGCCATTTTCGGCCGTATTACTGACAACACGGATCTCGCTGCCCTTACGAGCTTTTTTTCCTATTTGAAACAAAAGGCCATTCGCTTTTCCCTATACGAATGGTACCACAACCAACTGACAAAGGCTTATCCCAATCTGTTGAAAGACATGACCTTTACCATTTTTTCCACTCGGGAGGAGGTGAGGGATTGTAAATTTATCTATTGCTTGGGAGGAGACGGGACTGTACTAGAAGCGGTCCGCTTCACGGGACAATTGTCAAAACCCATTATGGGGATCAATTTTGGCCGATTGGGCTATCTGGCGAGTGCTAGCAAAGCCGAAATGTTGAAAGCAAGCGATGAATTGTTCAATGATATTTATAAGATAGATGAACGAGCGCTCCTCTCTGTCGCTTCCAATCCCCCTGGTATTTTTGGAAAAAATAATTTTGGGATCAACGATTTGACGATTCACAAAAGTCGAACGAATGAAATGATCACCATTCATACCTATATCAATGGGGAGTTTCTGAATACCTATTGGGGAGATGGACTCATCGTAGCGACGCCTACTGGCTCGACGGCTTATAGCCTATCCTGTGGAGGACCCATTATTTTCCCCAATTCTGGTGCACTAGTCATCACGCCGATCGCACCACACTCTTTGACTGTGCGACCAGTGATTATACCAGATGACTGGGTCGTTTCTTTTGAGATTGAATCACGGTCAGGTGAGGCCTTGGTAGCCCTCGACACACGCACAGAAAGTGTCCCTTCCAAAACAAGCATCGCCGTCAGGCGCGCAGACTTCAAAGCACGTTTGGTGCGTGTCTCCACTACAAAGTATGTGAACAACCTGCGCAAAAGCTTGATGTGGGGCAGTGATAATAGGAACTAGGGGAAAATCAAAAATTAAAATGAAAGTGAAAATTAAAATGAAAAGGTGAATTGATGAGGCGTATTTTATTCAAAATTCATCCCTTCAATTGGCTCAGGGCCTTCATTCAAAATTCACCATTCAATCATTCAAAATTGATTCTCCTACCGGACCTCCCCAATGATCACCCCAAAATTTCCGCCCCACTGTACCCAGTTCTGGCTCGGCAGATAGGTCTTGGAGACAAAGCCATCCAGGTATAGGGCGTTTTTGCAGCCTTTTTGTTGAAAATATGTGGCAAAGTCATAGAGATTGATTTTCTCTTTGGACATGGCAAATAAAAGATTGCCATCGGGAAGGACACCTACCCCATTTCGGATATGGACATTCTTGGAGCCTTCAGTGAATTTGGGGTGGATATTCCCATCTATGACCAACATAGGTCCTGACTGAGTGGCATATTGGATGTTTGGGTGGGGAATGAAATCAGTTGTTTTACAAACGACAGCTTTCCCTTCATCTGTCAGGTAAAAAATGCCATTGGGCTGTAGGTAAAAGTTGCCGTAAGCGTTTTGGGTTTTATTGAGTTTCGATAGCGTGACGCCGCATTCGATATAAAGTCCTTGGGGAGCCAAGTTTTTCATATACATGCCGCCATTCATCGCAAAAACGAGTTCCTTGCCTTCTGCTTTAAGGCTTGCTTTCAACATTTGAAAATTCTTATAGTTTTTGCCTGATTTATCCTTCCAGTATAAAGCAAGTGTTTTTTTGGCGGGATCAACTATGTGGCTCAGAATTCGAGATTCGTCGATTGCAGGTGCTTTTTTAGGATAGAAAGAAAGCGTATTAAAGCCAATAATGAGGATAAGTGGAATGATGAATGTTAAGTTTCTCATAAATATTAGTCTACATATCCATCATACGAAATCGATACGAGTTTTTCTTCTAAAAAGGTAAATGTCCAGATTGAAGTGCGTTCCAAATCTCCAATTTGAATGCTTTCAGAGGTGAAATCAAAGTCGAATTGTTTAGCGAAACCCTCTTTATACAAAGATACAGAGAACTAGTAGCCAGATTCGATATTTCATTAAACAAGAGATAATGAGTATATTCTAATTAGGTAAGTGAAAAAGGGATTTTAAGCTAAAAAACGAACGAAACCATACCCAATAAATTTGGAAACAAAAAACGCATTTTTTTAAACCCAATTATTAAAAACCATTTTAACCAATGAAACACTTTTTTCTCCTTCTACTATTTTCCATCAGCATCCTAGGCATTCAAGCCCAGTCTTGCTGTGAATCGAAAACAGCATCCACTACATCCGCCACAGCGGAGTTTGCCTCCCTGGCCAATGACGAAAACTTTCGCCAAGCCCATGCTGTGCCCAAAATCTTCAATTTGGCAGCGCCATTAGGTGAGACAATCACCTATGAGACACCTGATGGAAAGACTTCGTCTGCCTATATGATCAAATCTGAGGAGGAAACGAACAACTACTTGTTTGTGATCCACGAATGGTGGGGGCTCAACGACTACGTCCGTGCAGAAGCTGAAAAACTCAGTGAAGCGCTCGGAAATGTCCACGTCATCGCTTTAGACATGTATGACGGCAAAGTCGCTACTTCCCGTGAAAATGCGCGTGCTTATATGCAAGGCGTACAGCGCGAACGGGCAAAAGCTATAATCAATGGCGCGATTGCTTATGCAGGAGAGGATGCGCGTATCGGTACCATCGGCTGGTGCTTTGGCGGAGGTTGGTCCCTACAAGCGAGTTTATTGCTTGGAGATCAGGCCGCAGGCTGTGTGATCTATTACGGAATGCCCGAAAAAGATGTAGAAAAGCTAAAAACGCTGCAAACAGATGTGTTGGGCATTTTTGGGAAAAAAGATGGCTGGATCAATCCTAAAGTAGTAGCGGAATTTGAAGAAAATATGGAAGCTGCAGGCAAAAAATTGGATGCCCATATCTTTGATGCTGCGCATGCCTTTGCCAATCCGAGTCGCTCAATTTATGATGAAAAAGCAGCTTTGGAAGCTCATAAATTAACAGTTACTTTTCTTAAAGAAAGATTCTAGCATTTTTTTCACTTTGATTTTAATTTTCATTTTGATTCCTCCCTGTGGTTTGGCTAGTTTTGTGACAAGCCCGCATAGATACGACGCTGTTTTTAAACTCAACAGTTTTTAAATTGGTGACCAGCTCAAAGTTTCTAGAACAGGCCTCACTTCATCTCTGATGAAGCCTCATTCGTGAGCCAGTGGAAGTTCGAAATTCTTTGGCCTCTCCATTTATGTCTTCTTGGGGGTTTTTAAACCTTCTTGTATTTGTGTGGGCCTTTTTTTTGTTTCAATGTGAAACAGCATTTTGTTCCAGAGCGAAACAATCTCTCCCCATCTTTATTTTTATTCCTAGATAACTGACTGACCATCAGCATGTTATGTCGATGGAATGCTTCTTGAATGAATGATCTTTCATCCTGAAAGATTACCATTATGTTCAAGAACTACTTCAAAATTGCCATCCGCAATTTCCTCCGTTACAAAGGCTATACTGTCCTGAATCTCCTTGGCCTTGCCATAGGGATCGCCTCCAGCCTTCTCATTCTCGCCTATGTCACAGACGAGCTGAGCTATGATGATTTTCATCAAGATGCCGATCGCATCTATCGGGTCCAGTATGACTCCTACAGTACCGTAGGTGACCATCAATACAGCTGTGCTACGGCCTTTCCAGGCGTGGGCCCAGATATGAAAAAGACCTTTCCAGAAGTAGAGGCCTTTGCGCGGTTGTATCTGCGATATGGTGGAGGCGTAGTGCGCTATGAAGACAAGCATTTCCACGAAAACAATGTCTTCAATGTAGATCAATCTTTTTTTGATATTTTTTCCTACGAACTGCTCGAAGGTGACCGTTCCAAGGTGCTTGAAAACCCCAATACGGCAGTTATCGAAGAGGAAACCGCTAGGAAATATTTTGGAGATGAAGATCCCATTGGCAAGCGAATCAAATTTGGGACAAATGAGGATTATGAAATCACGGGGATCATGCGCTCGCCTGAGAATTCCCATTTGAAATTTACCCTTCTACTTTCCTATAAAACCCTATATCAATGGGGAGATGGGATGGAAGAAACGCTGGAGACCAATTGGGGATGGTATGACTTCTATAACTATGTCCGCCTGGTGCCTGGAACGGATTATAAGGCGTTAGAGGCTAAGTTTCCTCAATTCATTCAAGATCACGATCCCGACGATGAATCCTATGCAGATCGCACCAAGTTTTTCCTTCAGCCCCTTCAGGACATTCACCTGCATTCGGACCTCATTCAAGAAGCGCGCGTCAATGGAAATGGAACTTGGGTATATATCCTCACCTTTGTAGCCCTTTTTATCTTGGTTGTCGCTTGGGTCAATTATATCAACCTCGCTACAGCCCGTGCATTGCAGCGAGCACTTGAGGTAGGTATCCGCAAGGTGGTTGGCGCAAGGCGTTTTCAGTTGATTCGACAATTCATCTTCGAATCTGTTCTTCTTAATTTTATTGCAGCAGGGCTTTCTCTGCTCCTATTGGAGTTGGCCATTCCTTATTTCAACCAAATGACCGGCAAGGCAATAGGGTTGAGTATATTGAGTAATGGGAATTTTTGGTTGGGGCTGGCAGGGCTATTCCTTTTAGGTGCATTCCTTTCGGGACTATATCCCGCTTTTGTCCTGTCTTCCTTTAAGCCTGTAAGTGTGTTAAAAGGCCGTTTTACCCATTCTAAAGGCGGTGCAAGTTTGAGAAAGGTATTGGTCGTCATCCAATTTGTCTTTTCTGCTGCACTGATCGCCTGTACCATGATTGTCTATCAGCAGATTGAGTTTATGCGGAACCAAAATTTGGGTATTGATATTAACCAAACGGTCGTGATACATGGCCCAGGGGTGATAGCCAATGACTCTATTTATTCTGCTAGCCTGAGTACCTTTAAGCAAGAACTGGTAGGCCATACGGGGATTGATCAAGTGGCAGCCTCTACGGAAGTCCCAGGTAACCTCATTTATTGGACAAATGGCGCTCGGAATGCACAAGATCCAGAAGGACCTCGGGTGATTCTTTATAAGGTTGGTATTGACTATGATTTCTTGGACGCTTTTGGAAATGAGATGCTGGCAGGGCGCAATTTTTCTAAAGAATATGGCACAGATAAAGATGCCATCATTTTGAATGAGCATGCCGTTCAAAAGCTGGCGTTGGGGACACCCGAAGAAGCTGTGGACAAATTTGTGCGCTCGGGCGGAGATTCCCTGCGTGTAATTGGGGTTATCGCCAATTATCATCAGGAAGGACTGAAACAGAATTTTCGGACCATTGGTTTCTTGCTTCGTCCCGATGCAGGGAGCTACTATTCTTTGAAAGTGAATACGAATAACCTGGGGGAAACCCTCGCCTTCGCAGAGCGACAATACAATGAGGCATTTCCCGAAAATCCCTTCAATTACTTCTTCCTAGATGAGTTTTTTGACAAACAATACAAATCAGAAAAGGACTTTGGAAATGTATTCAGCTTTTTTGCAACGCTGGCTATTCTCGTTGCTTGTCTAGGGCTAGTAGGCCTATCTGCTTTCTCTGCCAATCGTCGTACCAAAGAAGTGGGCATTCGAAAAGTGCTCGGCTCTTCTATTGGCAACATATTCTTGCTACTTTCTAAAGACTTCCTTCAACTAGTTCTTGTCGCCAACATCATTGCCGTTCCGTTGATCATCGTTGGGATGAATGATTGGCTAGCAGGATTTGCCTTTAGGATAAAACTCAATGGGCTTGTATTTTTGATCTCGGCAGCCCTTACCTTGCTGATTGCCCTGACAACGGTGAGTTTTCAAGCTTACAGGGCCGCTTGTGCCAATCCTGTGAAGGCATTGAGAAGTGAATAATATAAGAGAATGAACAGTATAAAAAAAGCCATCCCAAACGGGATGGCTTTTTTATTTAACTATAAATCTCTTGATTAGTCTAATGCATCTGCCCCTGCTGCAATCTCAAGGATCTCCTTGGTGATTGTAGCCTGACGGGCTTTATTGTATTTAAGCCTGAGGTCACGAATGAGCTCGTTCGCATTTTCAGTTGCCGCGTCCATCGCTACCATCCTGGCCCCTTGTTCAGCAGCATTTGATTCAAGCAAAGCGCGGAAAAACTGTGTGCGCAAAGCCTTTGGAATCAAATCAGAAAGAATTTTCTCGCGATCTGGCTCAAAGATATACAATGCTTGTGGGGCACTGGTCGCAGCTTCATCTTGCTCTACAGCTACAGGCAGAAAATTTTCTACTTGACGCGTTTGAGCCATGACATTTTTAAATTCATTATATGCCAAATGCACTTTGTCGTATGTGCCTGCCTCAAAGCTTTCAAACACTTGGCTGATCACTTCATTTGCACGGTCAAAGGTAAGGTTGGAAAAGACATCGTAGTCTTCATGACTTCCTAGCACATTATACCCACGCTTTTTGTAAAACTCGTGTCCTTTCTTCCCGACACAGAGAAAATGGAGTTTGCCTGCTTCTTTTTCAGCGGCATATGTATCATCGACAAACTGGTTGATCTCCTTGATCAGGTTTGAGTTGAAAGGCCCGCAAAGACCACGGTTGGTCGTAACGACGATCATGAGGACATTTTCGACAGGGCGCTTCTCTACCAGCTTGCTGGGGATGTCAGAAGGATTGACCGCTGCGGTCACATGGTCCATGATCTCCTTCAGCTTCCCTGCATAAGGACGCAAGGCCAGCATGCGGTTTTGCGATTTTTTGAGCTTGGCAGCAGATACCATCTTCATGGCCTTAGTGACCTTTTGGGTACTCTGCACCCCTTTTATGCGAAGACGTATTTCCTTTAAATTTGCCATATATCTTTTAAACGTTTTAAGTTTAAGGTTCTAGGTTTAAGGTTCTCTTTTGACCTAGAACTTAAAACATAGAACCTAGAACTTGTCTTACACGTAACTTGCTGCCACTTCTTTGGCTACATCTGCAAGGACTTTCTGGACATCATCATTCCATGTTTTATTGGCGATGGCATCCATAGTGTCTTTGTGATTCAATTTCAATGCCTGGATATAGGCTGTTTCAAATTCATCTACTTGATCGACAGGGACATCATCGATATATCCTTTGGTACCAGCAAAGATGATGGCGACTTGGTTTTCAACGGTAGCAGGGCTGTACTGATTTTGGATCAAAATCTGCACGAGGCGACGACCACGGTCGAGCTGACGCTGTGTGGACTTGTCCAAGTCAGAACCGAAGCGAGCGAAGTCTTCCAACTCACGGAACTGGGCAAGGTCAAGCTTCAAGGTACCAGCCACTTTTTTCATAGGCTTGATCTGAGCTGATCCTCCTACACGACTTACTGAGATACCTACGTCTACCGCTGGGCGAATACCTGAGTTAAAGAGGTTGGTCTGGAGGAAAATCTGACCATCGGTAATCGAGATCACGTTGGTAGGAATGTATGCAGATACATCACCTTCTTGGGTCTCAATGATCGGCAGGGCGGTAAGAGAACCCCCTCCTTTGAGTAGGTGGCGAATAGAATCAGGTACATCATTCATGTCCTTCACAATGTCATCATTGTCGATGACCTTAGCCGCACGCTCTAGCAGGCGGGAGTGAAGATAGAATACATCCCCAGGATAGGCTTCACGTCCTGGAGGACGACGAAGGAGTAGGGACACTTCACGATAAGCCACGGCTTGCTTAGAAAGGTCATCAAATACGACCAAAGCAGCGCGACCTGTATCGCGGAAGAACTCGCCAATTGCTGCACCAGCAAAAGGAGAGAAGTACTGAAGTGGCGCAGGAGAAGAAGCAGGAGCTGCTACTACTACGGTATAAGGCATGGCTCCATTGTCTTCGAGTGATTTTACCACCTGCGCGACAGTAGAGGCTTTTTGTCCTGATACTACATAGATACAGAATACAGGCTCGCCTTTGTCATAAAACTCACGCTGGTTGATGATGGTATCAATCGCGATGGCAGTTTTACCTGTAGAGCGGTCACCAATGATCAACTCACGCTGGCCACGGCCAATGGGGATCATCGAGTCAATCGCCTTGATACCCGTTTGAAGTGGCTCATTTACCGGCTGGCGGAAGATTACGCCAGGGGCTTTACGCTCGTAAGGAAGGTCGTAGGTTTCTCCTTCGATAGGTCCTTTCCCATCAATAGGATTTCCCAAAGGGTCAATGACACGTCCGAGAACGCCTTCCCCTACTTTGAGAGAGGCAATCTTGCCCGTACGCTTGACGGTGTCCCCTTCTTTAATTCCTTCAGATACACCGAAGAGTACTGCACCGACATTGTCTTCTTCGAGGTTAAGTACCATGCCACGGAGGCCAGTCTCGAATTCGATCAATTCACCTGCTTGCACTTTGGTGAGGCCATAAATACGAGCGATACCGTCACCGATTTGGAGTACAGTACCTGTCTCTTCTAATTGAGCTGCATTTTTAACTCCTGAAAGCTGTTCCCTCAGGATTGCAGATACTTCATCAGGTCTTACAGTTGCCATATATCTTTACAGTTAAAACTTCTTTATATAGGTATTTTGAACAAATTCTTGTTTGATTTCTCTGAGCTTAGTGGAGACACTGCCATCAAATAGCTTGTCGCCAATGCTGAGGATAAATCCACCAATCAGGCTAGGATCCACTTCGACGTCGATTTCAAAAGTGTCTCCTGTTTGCTTCTCGACAATTTTCTTGATTTCTGCTATTTGTGCTTCACTCATGGGTTCTGCACTTGTGAGCTTTCCGCGCTGAATGTGCTTCTCTGCATCATAAAGCACCAAAAATGCTTTGGCTACATTGTCGAGATAGCGTTCACGGCCTTTATGAACAATAATGTCCACTAGCATCTCAGTAATATCAGAGGAATATTTTCCTTTGAATAATTGATGGAGGATAGCTTCTTTTTTTGAAGACGCGATCAAGGGGCTGTTGAGCATTAGGACAAAATCACGGCTGCCTTCAGCCGTTTCGTGAATCATGCCCATATCTTCCCAAACCTGCTCCAGCACGTTTTTCTCCTTTGCCAAGTCAAAGAGGGATTTGGCGTATCGATAACCTATTCGATCTTCTACCATGCCTAGTTATTGTTTAGCTCTGAAATCAACTGATCTGCGAGTGCTTGCTGCTGGTTGCGATCTGCAAATTGCTTGCGAAGGATCTTTTCAGCAATCTCTACTGCCAAGGCACCAGAAGTGACTTTAATTTCAGCGAGTGCTGCCTTTTTATCTGCTTCGATCTCTTGTTTTGCTTTTTCAAGGACCTTAGTCGCTTCTTCGCCTGCTTTAGCTCTAGCCTCAGTGATGATCTGGTCCTTCATCTTATTGGCTTGCTTGAGGAGTTCATCCCGCTCTTTGCGAGCTTTCTGAAGCAATTCCTCATTTTTAGCCTGAAGCTTTGACATCTCGTCACGGGCTTTTTCAGCTTCATCTAGTCGCCCTTTGATGGTTTCTTCACGTGTCTTAATCCCTTGAAGGATAGGTCCCCAAGCATATTTCTTAAGGATAAAGAAGAAGATCAAAAAGACGACAACCGTCCAGAAAAATAAGCCAAATTCTATCTTAATGAGTTCCATGTATAGCGCTTTTTTCTAAAAATTCGATTCTACTTAAAAGAGAAAATAAAAGGAAGTCGAGGCATTCCCTCGACTTTCCTTTTGAGTTGTTAGAGGAATAGTGCCAACAGACAAATTACCTCCGCGAGGAAGACCGGACCCTCAATAAGGGCAGCCATTAGGATCATGTTGCCACGAAGGTCGTTGATAGCTTCAGGCTGGCGAGCGATAGACTCAACACCAGAAGCACCAATACGGCCAATGCCAACACCAGCACCAATAGCGGCTAGCCCAGCACCTACGGCTGCGCCCAAACCACCGATAATCCCACCAATTTCTAATAACATCATAATGATTTATATTAAAGAGTAAATAGGTTCAAAAAAATCAAGTTCTAAGTTCTATGTTTTAGGTTCTGTGTTCTAAGCCGAGAACGCCTCAGGTTGTGAAAAGTTCAAGTGCAAACTCAAGTTCAAGTTCAATTAAGAAGCCATATTTGAGTTTGAACTTGAGGTTGAGTTTGTGCTTCTCCTTTAATGTGCATGCTCATGGTCATGGCTTTCGAGGGCCATGCCGATAAACACTGCTGTCAGCAGGGTAAAGATATACGCCTGTAGCCCTGCTACCAGGAATTCCAACAGCATCAAAATCGCTGGGAAAAGAATCGCAATCGGCGAAGCAGCAATTCCTGCCCATGCTAATTGTCCATTTTGTCCCAAAATAAAGATGAGTGCCACCAATGAAAGAATCATGAAGTGACCGCCCACGATATTCGCAAATAGACGAAGGGTCAAGGCAAATGGCTTAATAAATAGGCCCAAAATCTCCAATACGGTGATCAGTGGCCATAACCACCCTGGTACGCCAGGCATGGCAAATACGTGCTTCCAGTAATCTTTTGTACCGTTTACATTTGTCAAAATAAAAGTGAGCAGTGCCAAAGCCGTAGTGACGGTGATATTGCCCATGATATTGGAGTTGAATGGCATGAGGCCAAAGACATTGCTGAACCAGATGAAGAAAAAGAGGGTCAGCATATAAGGCAAGAAACCGTCGGTCCTTTCTTTAAGGTTAGGTGCGACGATATCATCTTTGACAAAAATCACGATAGGCTCAAACAGTGACTGGGCACCTTTTGGTGCGCGATTGGGGTCTTTTTTGTAGCGCTTGGCCATAGACCCAAAAATCCACAACATCAGCAAGCTGATGAGGATCATTTGTACTACTGTTTTGGTAAGGGAAAAGTCGTAAACAGCAGGTCCATGATCGTGATCACTTTCGCTACCTGCATGCCCTATATGGGCATGTCCGTGACTATCGACTTCGTATTTTCCGCTCGCACGCATCGCGTCCGTACTTGAATAAAATTCAAGGCCATGTTCACTGCTATATAAAATGCGTGGAAGGTGAATGGCTAGGTGCCCATAGATAGGATTTCCAGCGGAGTCTTCGCCTGTTTTGTATTCGGTGAGTTCCCAGTCATAAGAATCCAAAACGTGGTGCATCAAATGCTGCCCTACATTGAATTCTTTTCCCCCTTCTTCGGGGTTGCTAGCAAAGGCAAATTGGGTGCAAAATATTGCTAAAATGCTGACAATCAGTAACCTTTTGAGGCTCATACGCGCTTATTCTTTTGCTACTTCAGTACTTTCTGAATTTTCAGCGCGCAAGTTACGATTTAAACTATAAACTTCAAATGAAGTGAAAACTAAATATGCGATTAAGAGGACTACGACATATTCATAAATGATACGTCTATCAATGAGTACCACCACCAAGACAGATACAAGCCCTAATAGCATTTTTACGCCCATCCCCGCAGCTAGTGCACCCATAAATTTGCGTGTGTCTTTTTTGAGGCTTCGAGACACAAACCAGTAGCCTACCGTTCCCATAAACATGCCTACCACGACGGCAGTGCCCATAGAAAGAAAACTATATTGGGGCAGGAGGAATTGACCAAAAATAAAGGCCAAGCCAACCATAATGGCGGCGATGAGGAGGGAGGTGAAAAAATATTTTGCGGTTTTCACTTTGGTGGAGTCAGTTTGGAGATGAATATGTGTGGCAAATAACTAACAAGGAATAATAAAGGGAAAAGGGAAGAATCAATTGAGCAAATTTAATTAAGAAATTACTTTTGAGTTCCCTTCGGCGGACTCAGGACAGGCCTTGTTTCTTGTTTAATATTTTTACTTAATCCTATGGATGGCTATAATAAATGCCCACTTTCTCTTTTTCTTATCAAGAAAAAATAGGGTCACTTGCGCATGATGGATCTATACATTAGATACATAGCGACCAGTGCACCAAGTACGGCAAAGGTAATCATAAACCAGGGTTTTTCCATTTCCAACTGCTGATCCAACCAGTAGCCTGCCCCTAAAAACAGCAAAATGCAGGCAAGGATCTCAAATCCTATGCCTGCATATCTCATATAGTTTTTCATGGCCAATTACTTGCCGTGTTTGCCTACGGGTTGAGGCTTGCCAGCATTGGGTTGGCGATTTTGACCATTGCCATTTCCATTGCTAGCGACTTTTCCTTTGCTAGATGCTTTGGCCAGGAGATCATTGGCACGCTGAGGCGTTTTGGCAAGAACATCTTTCGCAGCATCAGCCATTTTGCTTGATCCGGTAAAGATGGCTCCCATCTGGACCACCAGTTTCTGGGTGAAAATATCTCCAGATATTTTGCCGGTTTTATCAATTTGTAGCAACTCACGGGTTACTACATTGCCTTTGATTTCGCCTTCTACGGTCGCGTTTCTTGCATCCACGTGACCTTCAACATAACCAGTACTGGACACAATCAATTTCGAATTGCAGACAAGGGTGCCTATCACTTTACCTTCGATCCGCAGGTCGCCTTCCGCGTTGATATCACCAACGAGGACCGTGCCTTTAGAGATGGTATTTAGGCTTCGTACTTCATTCTTGTTATTAGATGAACTCATAGAATTAGTGGGGTTTGCAACATTTTTATTCCCAAACATATTTGTTTTGGATTTGTAGGTTAATCATTCAAAAGAAGCGTAATAATCAAGCGGGTCTACAGGCTTACCTTTGTACCAAAGTTCGAAATGTAGGTGAGGCCCTGTAGTGTTTTCACCAGAGTTACCGATCACCGCAATAGCTTCACCAGCTACGACGGGACTTCCTACTTTTTTAAGTAGGCGACTATTGTGTTTGTAAAAGGTTAAAACCCCCTTGGAGTTAGCTACACCTAGGACGTAGCCATCTTTATCTGCGTACTCAGCCAAGATGACAAAACCATCTGTAGCGGCCAATACCAGTTCGTCTTTACCTGCAACAATATCTACGCCATAATGCTTCTGGGCAGCATTAAACTTTCTCACAATCAATCCACGGACTGGTACAAATAAGCTGAGTAGGTCTGTACTTTGTAAGTTTCCGTTTGAACCATTTTGAGAAAGGTAAACGACATTCAGTTTAGGAGACTCTGAGGAGCGATTACTGGTACGAGTAATGGGAGTTTGAGCTTGTCTCGCCGTATAAGCTGGTCTCCGATTCCCATCAGCTGATTCAGCCGCATTTACTTGATCAGCGAGCGCCTCTGTACCTCCAATTCCACTAAAGACATTTTGGTATGCAGTCAACATGGAGTCGAGATAAATCAGCCGCTTATTTTGATCTTTGATGGTGAGAAGCATCTCCTTTTTCTCTTGCGCGTCTTTCTCAGTAATGCGGTACCCTGGGATCTGTTCGCGAATAGCACTTGTATTAAAAATCAATAAGGTAGTACCTCCAATAGCAATGACTAAAAATAATAAGGCCAACAAGTACACCGTTACGGGCTTGATCAAAAATTGACGCGTCTGGTATAGGGTCTCATCATCGATGAATGAGATGCGGTATTTACGGACTAGCTGCTGATAAAACAGCTGCATTTTCTTTTTTAACATGGAAAAAATGATGTGTCTGGTTGGGGGAATAAAAATTGCCCTATTTTGATCCGTTGAATATCGGTATATTTGTCCGACGTATTTACGCCTAAAAAAACCCAATATCTATGGGCCAAAAACATCTTCAGATCAAAGTTAACCATTTTTCTCTAATTATTGTGCTCTTGCTGCTCTATTCGTGTGGCAAAGACCGCACGAATTTTATTGCCAAATCCTGGCATAATACGAACTCTTTCTTTAACGGCTATTACAATGCCAATCTTCTGTTAAGGGAAACCGCAGCCCTCATCGATGAGCAATACAAGTATCCTGGAGACGATTTTTTTCAAATCGTTTATTATGGAACGGAAGAGCAGGTAAAAGCTTATGAAACAGACTTTGACGCTGTGATCGAAAAAAATGACATCGTCATGTATAAGCACCCCAACGGCAAATGGGTGGACGATTGTCGCTTTATGAATGGGAAAAGCCATTTCTACAAGCAGCGCTATGACCTTGCCATGGAGAATTTCGATTTCATGTTGGACAGTTTTCCTGAGTCAAAATTGATTCCAGAAGTATATCTGTGGATTGCCAAAACGCATTACCATGCAGGAAGCTCTGTCTTGGCACAAGAAGTTTTAGAAACCCATATCTATCCCTATGACACGATCGAATGGAGCAAGAAGGCGCGAATAGAATATTCACTATTTCTCAGCAGAATGGCGATGGATGAGGAGGATTATGCACGAGCAGCTGAATTGATAGAAGAGCAGGTGGATAATTACAGGCTGCGGCGAGATCGGTCCGAAGCATATTATCTGCTCGGACAGTTGTATGACGAACTAGGAGAGTTTTCTAAAGCCTTGGTTCATTTAGAACAAGTAGAGAAATTTAGTCAAGACTATGATTTGACCTTCAAGTCGAAAATTCGAATTGCGCGGTTGTATAATGAAAATCAGGACGATGAAGAGGTGGTTTATGATTTTTTGAGAAAACTCCTTAAGGATGAAAAAAACAAAGAATACCAGGACCAGATCTACTATGAGTATGGCTTATTAGAACTAAAAAAAGATAGCCTGGATAACGCTATCGACCAGTTCAAGGAATCCATCCTAACCAGCCAGAATAATCAGTACCAAAAGGCGCTTTCGAACTATCGAATAGGCAAAATATTTTTTGAAGAATACCTTCAGTATGATTCGGCACAAGTCTATTTTGATCAGGCTGCAGCAATCATTCCAGAAGACGCGAAGGATTATAAAGAAATCAAAAACATTGCTACAACACTTCGCAATTACGTCACCTATAAGACGACGATTGCTTATCAGGATAGTATGCTTTATTTGGCAACTCTGGACAAAGAAGAACTGGAGAAAGTCGTGAAAAAGGTGATCGAAGAAGAAGAACGCAAACGCTTGGAAGAGGAGCGGAAGCGCAAAGAAAAAGAACGACTGCTCCAGCAACAGCAGCAGCAAGGTCAATTTGCAGGAGGACGGCAAAACAACTTCCTTAACTCTTTTGGGCAACGAAATTCCAATCAGTTGGGAGGAACCGCCTTTTATTTTGACAATCCGACAGCAGTCACTTCAGGTATCCAGCAATTCCAGTCCAGGTGGGGGCAGCGCCGGAATGAAGATCATTGGCGGCGTGCCAAAAAATCTGCGACTTTTGCTAGCAATGAACCTGGTGCCGAAGGCGGAGATGGCGGTGATGGCGAGGGAGGAGTAGCTCAATCTACAGAAGTGGTAGACTCTGCCTTATTCAAAAAAGTAGGAGATAAGTACAAGTACTATAAAGATATCCCGAGAGACGAGGAGATGGTGGCCCATGCCAATGAACTCATCGAGGAGGCCCTCTACAAACTAGGACAGCTCTATTCCCTCAATCTCGATGAGCCTGATTCTGCGATCAAAACCTTCGAGCTATTGCTCGATCGATACGATGACTCTGAGTACACATTGCGAGCACGGTATGCGCTTTATCAATTGTATAATAATGCGGATAACCCGATTTCCAATGTGCATAAAAACTTCATTGTAAATGAGCATCCCAAATCAGTGTACGCCTACTTGATTCTAGGCAAAGACCTCAATGATTTGAAGGAAGAACACGATGACTTCCGATATGCCTATACGGGCTTGTTCAGTGCCTATCGAGATCGGCAGTATGAGACAGCCATCGGTTTTAGCGACTTCCTATTAGCGCAGTTTGGCACCGACAACCCTGAGCTAGACTATGCAGATCTGCATTATATTCGTGGGATGTCTTATGGGTATTTGGGATTAGAAGATAGTCTTAGGAAAATTCTGACCTATGTGGTCACGACCTTCCCGGAGGCCGATGTAACGCCAATTGCTAAGCAAACATTGGGCTATCTTACCGGAGGCGTCCCCAAAACTGGGGCATCTACCAGTACCACCAATAAGCCGAAAGAAGCGGGGGGTGAGGGAAGTCTTTCTGATCCCAATAACCCTCGTTATGAAGGGTTTGGCCAGCAACCGAAATCTAATGACAAGATCTTTGTTTTGTTGTATCTGGACAAAGAGAACATCACGAAGAATGATGCCAACCGCAAAGTCTCTGACTTTAACCGTGCAAACTTTGGCGACTTGAACCTTAAGACTTTTACCTTCTTATACCAAGGTACCCATCTCCTGCCATATGTAAGTCAGTTCAAAACAGTGCCTCAGGCTGAAGGCTATATCACGAAGCTACTCTCAGACCCTGTCCAACGTGAATTGCTCACAGGCGAAAATGACCGTATTTTTTACATCGCCCACTCTAATTTCAAAGTGGCCTATGGAAGAAAACGGATGGAGGACTATATGCTGTTTTATGAGAATATTTTGAAGAAATAAAGGATGATTTTTTTTGTTATATTTAAACTCATAACAAATTATTTCAGATCATGATAGTAACATCTGCAGTCGATGAAATCATCACCTTTATTGCTGGTGAAAACCCTGCTCGGGTGTTAAATTTTAAAGCTTCTGAGGAAACAAAAAGAAGAGTCTTTGAGCTAATTGATAAATCAAAAATTGCTGCTTTAGAAGAAAAAGATCAGGCAGAGTTGAATCATTACTTGCTACTTGAACATCTTATGAGGTTAGCAAAAATAAAGGCTTATCAAATCGCATAGAGGAACGGCAAGTTTTAGTTGAGATGGGCCTTTATCCTCCCCCAGATGATTTATATTCTCATATTAATAATTAAAGACCTGCTGACAGCAGGTCTTTAACCTTTTTTAGAATCATAGCTGAAGTCGTTTTAAGTCAACGTTCAGTGAAAAACAAACCTCTTGATTTGTTTGGAGGAATTATTCTCCAATATCCTGTTAGGCGGGAATTCCCCGGCAGGCTGGGAGCGGTGTAGACTAGTTCATTTCCTCAAATACGATTAACCGAGCAATCAATTCCTATCCGCGAATGGCGTAGGTTCATTCTGAGGGTAGACAAAGTGACTTTGATTACCTTCCCCAAACAGCTACGCTCCCAACTACTCCGCTTACTCGGTCATTATTCTCTCCCTACTCAGAATTGCAGAAGTTTGCGCTCAAATATGGTCCACGTGACCTTTCGCTAATTCCCTCTCATTCATAATTGAAAAATATATGGTAACTTTGTTCAAACACTTTCGCAGCCTCCTCGCCAAGTTGACCGTATCGATATCTCAAACTATGAGCGAATCTCCTTTGCAAGATCCCACCAATCAACCTGAAAATCCTGGATCTGAAGCTAAAGAACCCATTCAGGATAAGCAGAATCAGGCAGGTCCTCCGTCAGAGAATCCTGTAACGCCTACGGTAGAGGCAACAAAGCCTGTCGAGGCCAGTCCCAAAGAAGCAGTGCCTCCTCCATCGTCCCCTGCTCAGAAGAATTTTAAGCTCCAGCGCAAGTTGGTGATAGGAGTGGCTATCGCCATATTGGTATTTGTCTTGGGAGCATTTGTCTTTGCAGCTCGTAACTTACCGTCCCTTGCTGAAATCGAGAACCCCAAGGCTGACCTCTCTACGCAGGTCTTTTCGGCGGATGGGGAAGTATTGCAAAATTTCTACTCCGACCAAGACCGTATCACGGTAGAACTTAATGAGATCTCTCCCAACCTGATCAATGCTTTGATTGCAACGGAGGATGCCCGTTTTTATGGGCATGCAGGGGTAGACCCTGTCGCACCTTTTGCTATCATGAAGGACGTACTTACGTCACAAGGCGTTCGGGGAGGGAGTACAATTACCCAGCAGCTTGCCCGAAATTTGTATAATAAAAAAGTGGGAAAAGACCGTAGTCTCACACGGAAGCTAAAGGAGATGATTGTATCGTGGATTATTGAACGAAAATTCACGAAGCAGGAAATCCTCGCTGGGTACCTCAATACAGTCAATATTTATGGGAGCTCTTATGGGATAGAAATGGCTTGTCAAAGCCTTTTTAATAAAAGCGCACGAAAAGTGACCATAGAAGAAGCTGCATTGATCGTAGGGATGCTCAAAGGGCAAGGCTTATTCAATCCTTATACAAAACCTGAAAATGCGACAAATCGCAGAAATACCGTCATCAACTTAATGGTACAACATGAGATCCTAAACCCAGATAGCATCGATGTTGACTCGATTAAAGAGATTCCTCTTTCTGACTATGTAGTCGCAAAACAAGGCCAGAGTCACGTTCGGGGACTTGCACCTTATTTCCGCGAGCATGTACGCAATTACCTCAAAGGATGGTGCAAAGACAATGGACATGATTTATATACAGATGGATTAAGAGTCTACACGACCATCGATTCACGTATGCAACGCCATGCGGAAAAAGCGGTGGAGGAGCATTTATCAGGGCTCCAAAAGGATTTTGATAAACACATCAAAGGAAAAGAACCCTACAAAAAAGACCCTTCTATCATTACTCGCCTTCAGCGTCAGTCCTATCGCTATCTTTCAGCCAAAAAAGCCAAAAAGACAGCAACAGAAATAGCAGAAGAGTTTGATACTCCTCGAAAGATGTCCATTTTTACTTGGGAGGGGGAAGTCGATACGACGATGACACCGATGGATTCGTTGAAGCACTATTCGAAATTCTTAGAGGTGGGAATGGTATCTATTGACCCTACCAATGGACAAGTCAAAGCATGGGTTGGCGGGATCAATTATAAACATTTCAAATATGACCATGTGGCGAAAGGTACGCGGCAGGTAGGTTCTACCTTCAAGCCATTTTTCTACGCGACCCTTATCAACGAAAAACCTGAATACGAACCTTGTACGCCTGTTCTCAATCAGCGCGTCCAATTTCTCTTGCCCGATGGCAAATATTGGGAACCCAAAAACTCTGATGGTTCACAAGGAGGAAAAGTTACGTTAAGGAGAGGACTAGCGACGTCAGCGAACTTGGTGACCGCCCAGCTATTGCAAAGATTGATGCAGGATGGGGTGGGGGTCAATGAGGTAGTGAAACTGGCCCAAAAAATGGGGATCAAGAGTTTTATCGACCCTGTCCCTTCATTGATTCTGGGTACTGCGGACCTCAATGTGATGGAGCTGACCAGTGCCTATACTACGTTTGCCAATAAAGGTACTCGTGCAGAGCCCGTATTTATTACCCGTATCGAAGACCGAAATGGTAATGTCTTGGCAGAGTTCAGTGGAAAAACCCGTAAAGTAATGCCAGAGAATGAGGCATATACCATGGTAGAGTTGCTCAAAGGAGTTGTAGACGAACCAGGAGGTACGGCGGGCCGCCTTCGCTTCCGCTACAAATTCACCAATGAAATTGGCGGAAAGACAGGCACTACCCAGAACCAATCCGACGGATGGTTTATGGGAATAACCCCGAATCTCGTTACGGGCGTATGGGTAGGCTGCGCGGAGCGCCAGATGCGCTTCCGTTCTATCAGACTAGGGCAGGGAGCGAATATGGCATTGCCTATCTGGGGACTTTATATGCAAGATGTCTATGCCGATGAAGAAATCGGATTGCCTCAGGATCGCTTTGAGCGGCCTGAAGGATTCGAAGTGGACTTTAGTTGTGAGGTGGCAGAAGAAGGAGAAGAAGTTGAACTTAATCCCCCCAATGTGAACGAATTGGAGAAATATGATTAATATCCAAAAGATCTCGAAGATTTTATCACTAATACTGGCTTAAAGCTTCAAGGTCTGCATGATGAATAGCAGCGCAAATTTTGCGCTGCTATTTGCTTTTAGGAGGTATTACCTTCAACCAATGGAGCCCATCAGGATTAGCAGAATTGTAAGCAGATACAAGTTGATTATAACTATTTACTAAGCGGCCTTGGCTGCCCTCTACCATCCAGGCACCATTGCCTTGAAGAAGCAAGGCTTCGCTTTGAGAGAATGCCTGCTGGTCTCGTGCACGGCGCATGACCTCCTTGGCGGATTTGATGAAGTCTTTGGCAGGGTCCTCTGCATAGCCTAGGGTATTGGAGGGAGTCATCTCCCCTAATTTATCCCAAGCACCTTGTGCTTTTTCAATACCATCTGAAAGGTTTGCGGCATCTAGGGAGAACAATTCCTCCGAAATCGCTTGTTCCAGTAGCGCTGTTGTCAAATCCATTGATCGCATTCCCTGAGCAAAAAGTCTTGTTTCTTCCGTATCGGCTTCCGCTAATAGGGCTTCTTTCCGCTCGCCCTGGTAATGGGCCAAGCGAGCCCTCAACTTTTTCTCCGCAATAAAATAGGCCTCAAAACTTTCCACCAATCCAGGATGTAATGTCTTCCCCGTAGCCATGCCATCATCAAGGTAGTCCTTTTGATCATAATAGTCCTTAGCCCCTCGTACCAACTCAACCAAGGATAGCAGGGAGGTGATATAAGCATCCCCAGCCTGTTCCAGTTCTGGTAATTGTGGAGACTGTGTTTTCACTTTCTCAAACCGAGCTTTGATCGGTTCTAGCTCATACAGTTCGTAGAGGCCATATATATGGCGTTCTTTTCCCGTAGGCCCCGTTTCTATATCCACCCATGAATCATACCGAGCATAACTCTCATGCGCCCGTAGGGCCATACGATTAATCCCAAATGTATAGGCATTTAACTTTTCTGTTACAGGTACTTCTGTTGACTTTTTAGGTGCCTGGACAGTGATATGCGGACTTTCTGGATCTGGATTGATTTCTAGGTTGCCATTTTTTATTGCGAATAAAATAATGCCTACTAAGATGACGCCTGCAAATAGGAAATTTCTGATGGGGGAGCTACTGTATTTCATATCAGATAGATAATAAAAAAAGATCAAATTCAAGTACAAACTCACATACAATCTCTCTTCTTGAATATGAGTTTGTGCTTGAAACTTGATCTTTCTAAGGGTAATCCGCGCCTTTTTGTTAGTGCGTAATCAGCACATTCTTCGCCGTACGATCCACCCGCACGACATAAATGCCTGTAGGCCAGTTTGACACATTTACTTGAATATTATTCCGAATCTCACCTTTCCAGACACGCTGTGCCAGGGAATTATAAATCTCTACGGTCTTGCCGATATTGATTCCTTCCAAAGCGATATGAAGTGTATGTTGGGCAGGATTTGGATAGATACTAAGAGGCAATTCTTCAAAAGTAGGCCCTATGGCTGTTGGGTTGACATTGTTATTCGAAAAGGTAGGACCTTGAATGACAAAATTGCCCGTACCATTGGGGACCCGTGCATAGCCCATATCTGTTGTCTGCTGACCAAACATGACCTCATCTACGACCATGGTGTCAGGATCTAGCAAAATGACGGTTTCTCCACTTGCAGACAGCTTGAAATTGGCGTGCAGATCACCTTGTGAGCCGTCTTCATCGGCCCAGATGATCAGGTAGCCATTGGCGGGTACGATGGTGCCTACAGGAATGGTCCATTTGGTGAGGTTATCAGATTTATCAGTCAGGAAAAAGCCACTGATGTCCTCATCTTGGCTGCTTTTATTATACAATTCAATCCAGTCATCGAATTCCCCCGCGCTATCCATTACGGTGGTAGAATTGGAAGCCATAAGCTCATTGATGACCACAGAACTAGCAGAACTCGCCCTACGTGCCACTTGGTAGACGTAAATGTCATGCTCTGCTCCAGGAGGGGAATAGGTCGCTGTCTTAAGCGTATTGCCAGCAATGGCCTCTATGTAATAGCGCACATAGGTGCCTGCACCAAAACCAGGAATGGTTGCTCCATAGACACCGTCTCCTGCGGCCCCATCATCGTGCATGCCATCGTCAAACATCTCTGTTTTTTCAAATTGCCCTACAAACCCTGTCCCGTAGTACAAATTGATTTCCCCTACGCCTAATGCTCCTGAAATAGCCGCCGAAATCGAAGTCGTCTGTCCGCTAATAGGTGGTTCAAAGGCTACACCATTGGTTGCGTATTCCACTGTGCTGATGTCCAGTCCTGTGACATTTACCTCAGCATGATTTAGCAGATAAGTTCTTCGATTATTGATAAAGGTTTTTATATCCTCTACTTCATCCACAAATTCATTATAGGTGTAAATGGCCTTGGGGTCATTTTGCACTAAACTAGCAATCATGGCTACATAGCCGTTGATGGTCGCGGTGATCTCACTTTGAACCATGTGTTCATTCAGGATGGTACGCATATGTGCCAAATACCGCTGACGAAAAGCCGGGACCGCAAATAGACGGTTCATCAAAGGGAAACGCGCATCATTTTCATTATAAAAAGGATCCCAATTGGTCCTACTTAAATTCATACAGCTATTGCCGTCATACTCCAAGGGAACCAAACGATCGGTCTCAGGCTCCCAATAGACATAATAGTCCATTCCGCCTTTCCAGACATAGCTATCATCATCTGTGAAAATAATTTCATGGGCCAGGAACCATAGTGCCTTGTCTACATCGATGTATTTATGGAGAGAATCTTCTAACATGAAAATCGGAAGATTATTGAGCTTATCCGTTCCACGGATGAGGTCTTCCCAAGGATTGGCCTTAGACGTTTTTTTTAAGGTATAATAATCATCATAATCGGTCGAGTCGGGGCCATTGTAGTTGAGAGTGGAAAATCCCGTCCCAAATACGCCTCCACCGCCAGGGCCGCCGCCGCCTGGCCCACCGAGTGCCCCAGGCTTGAGGGCTCTCCAGCGCGTACCGTCGCTGCTCATAAACCACTCGCGGAGATATTCCCCATTCAGTTGTTGGACATTGGCATAAGGTCCCCAATTCTGGCCGTTAATCTTTAAGGTCGCATAATTGGACTTGAGGCCCGGCGTGTAATTACGGCCGATGTGATTGTAAAGTACTTCTCTCACAAATGAAGGATCTTCATACCCACAGTTGAGGTTGAGGGTCTCATATCCCATAACATCTTGAGTGGGCCGAAGCCAGTCCATCGTGATATTAAAGGATTTTTTGTCTGTATTATTCCGGAAATAAGAGGTCGCTCCTTTGAACCGAACGCCTACACTGTCATAGTCCACCCCATCGATCTTCATATGGGCGAGCAAGTCAGTTCCACTATTATAATTGGCAGTTAGGGTGTTCCAGTAATTGGCTTGCGGAAAGGTAATCTCAATCGCATGAAGGGCGGATTCTTCATAGAATCCCGTGGTAGCTTCGCCTCCAGATAAGAGCATTCGCCCATCTGGTGAGAACCGCATTTCGTCAGGAAGTGATTGAGCACTTAGTACTGATATCGTCGTGAGAAGAATGAAAAAGTGATGAAGTAAGGTGTTGAAAAAGAATCGATTCATAAGTAGATGATAAGAAGATTAAATTCTTGATGATGAGTGTGTTAATGAATGTTAGATGCACCTAACACGAAAAAACTTGTGCTAGCAATTTAAATAAAGACAAGTTCAACTAAATATCTCTTACCCCAATCAATAAATCTTCGGTGTTTTTTTTCAAAATTATTACCTGATCACTGTCACCGTCCCTGACATCGTCTTTTTTGCCTCCAATTTATTCTTCAACCCCGTATAGACAGCTGTCCATACATACACCCCTTCCGGCACATGTTGCCCACCTTTTCTTCCATCCCATGCATCATCAAAATTGTCACTTTCGAATACGAGCGTTCCCCATCGGTCAAAAATCTTGAGCTGGACGGAGCGCAATTCGCAATCATAAAACGCATGGAATAAGTCGTTTTTTCCATCGTCATTGGGGCTAAAGGCACTGGGGAGATAGACGGTACAAGAACAGTCTGTATCACTGATCGTGATCGTGTCAGCTACAGTCCCACAACTATTGGTTACTTCTACCGCGTAAATACCTGCTTCCTCGGCCGTGAATGTGGGTTCTATCCGACCATTATGCCAACGATAAAATGCCCTTTCAGGAAGCGTCGCATCTAGATAGATGGGTTCTTCCTGGCACCGAACTGTGTCAGGACCGAGGTCCACGATAAGAGGCTCTTCAAACGTCAGTTTGATGGCATCCCTACTCGATCCACAGCGATTGCGGACCGTCACAAAGTATGTCAAGGATTCTGTAATCAACCGGTTGGGTTCGCGCCAGCCGTCGGCCCAACTATAGCTGTTGGGAGCTGTAGGGGTGCTGGCCACTGTCGCATCAAGGAAGACGGTATCGCCTGTACAGACAAAGTCATCTAGGCCTAAATTTGGATCAGGTGGCGGCATGTCAAAAATGACAGCTAGCTCATCTCTTCCCGTCCCACAACTATTGGTCACTTCTACCCAATAATTCCCTGACTGATCGACGACATTCACAGGGTTGGTCCAGCCGTCTTGCCAGAGGTAAGTGGATCGCTCGTGAAACATATTAAAGGTCAATTTTTCCCCTTCACACAGCGAAGAATCTGGCCCTAGGTCTGGGGTAGGGATGACATCAATAAATAATTGCATGCTTCCATGTTCCATCCCACATTCGTTGCTGGTTTCTACCCAATAGGTACCCGCTTTTTGGATGGTGAGCGTTGGACCTACGCTGCTGTCTGACCAGAGGTAATTCACATTGAGGGCAGTTACGTCTAGGGTAATTTGCTGGCCTTCACAAATGGCGGTGTCAGGCCCGAGGTCAATCGGCAGGGGAGAGGTCTCTTCATATACAAATACGGAGTCCCGTGCTGTGCCACAGGCATTGCCTACTTCTACCCAATAAAGCCCATTGGTGTGAATCGTGCGAATAGAATCCACCGATCCGTCACGCCAGTTATAGGTATACCCTGGCGAAAAGATATTGAGGGTAAGCGAATCGTCATTGCAAAGCAACGTATCTTCCCCCAACTCTACCACCGGTAGCAACTCGGCAAAAACAACCACCGTATCCGGCGTCGTCCCACAGCGATTGGTGGCTTGGCCGATATAAGTGCCGGGAGATTTGATGGTATAAAGGGGTTGGGCAGGTCCGCCTATCCACTGATAGCTTAGCGTATTGGGGGTGGTGAGGTCTAGGGTAATGCTATCTCCTGGACAAAGGGGCAAATTAGTAGTTAAATCAGGTTTGGGAAGGGAATCATAGCTGAGTAAAATTGAATCGGAAATGGTTTCGCACATATTCATGGCTACACAGGTAATCATACCTGATTGACTGGCGGCATAGGATGGATTTACCACCCCTCCAGGCCAAGTATAAGTAGCCAGGGCGCCTGTTTGGAAGACATTATAGCTAAGTAAAGCTCCTGGACACAGGCTTGTATCTGCTGGCCCTAAATCCAGTATGAGTGAAGGCAATACTGTTACATTGATGGCATCAAAGCTGGTTCCACACCCATTGGTGAGAGTTACGCTATATGTGCCCGAGGTTCGTGCTACGATAGCCGAATCCGAGCTTATGGGATTCCAGGCGTAAGTGACAGCAGGCTGTGTCGCATCGAGCAAGAGCGTATCTCCTGGACAGAGGATGGTATCTGGACCGAGATTCACGGGTATGGGCGAATTGCCAAAGGTGACCACAATGCTGTCAATGGTGATTCCACAATAATTGCTTACCTGGACCCAGAAGGTATCTGAGGTCATCGCAGTGAAGGTCGCATTCGTGCTGCCATCCTGCCAGAGGTATGTGGTGCCTGGCATCGTTTGGCTGGCAAAAGTAGCATCGAGCTGCAAGCTGCCGACATTACAGACCAAGGTATCTGGTCCAAGATTGACTACTGGTAACAATTCATAATCGATCAAAATAGAGTCCCTCATGGCTCCGCAAGCATTGGTGATCTCTGCCCAATAGGTTCCGGGGGTTTTGACCGAAAATGTAGGCAAAGTATCTCCATTTTGCCATAAATACCCAACCCCTGCCCGACTCAAATCATATAACAAACTATCATTTCCGCACATAATCGTGTCCACTCCTAGATCCACCAATAGGCTTGCGCTATCCCCTACCGTGACCGTCACAGAATCGTAAATGATCTGCCCACATGGATCTTTGATCGCGGCGATGTAGGTTGTTGTCGTATCTGGAAACGCCAACGGGTTGGAGACAGAATCATCGCTCAAGCCGATGCTAGGCGACCAAAAGACGGAGTCTGCCGAACCTACGTCCAACTGGACAGTGTCTCCCAGACAGATGGCCGTATCTTGTAGGGCTTGGGTAAAAGAAATATAGTTGAGGCAAAAACGATGTTCATTGGTGGCGGCGCCAGTGGCGGCAGTGAATCCCCAGAATACGCGGGGATTGTTGTTGAAAATATTGGCGATGATGTTGCCAGTATAGCTGAGACGGAGGGCGCAGTCAAAAAATACGCGCAATGTGTAATTCGTAGTGTCCCAAGTGATGCGGAGTGTATGAAAATTGCAGTCTTCCACATTGCCGCTATTGGCGAGGACAGGCACAGGACCTGCCAGGTTGTTCGTGGTAGAACCATGGTTCACATTCCCATTGGACTGGATAGCGATGTGATCTGCGACTGGGTCACCATTATTCCCATTTCGGTATGTGTCAAATTCTATCGCCACAGATGGCGTAATGCCTTGATACCCAAGCCCTCCCCCCAAACTGCCCACACTGGTGCTCACCTGTTGCAAGACGAAGGCCATGCCGTCCGCGCCGCCATTGCTACACCCCAAAAAGATGTCAAAATACAGGTCAAAAGGCTTGCTAATGTCCACCTGGTTGAGGTACCAAACAGAGCCTGACTGGCTCGTCAGGTTGGGGGTGATGCGAAAGCAGTCATTACCCTGACTGATCGCAGAGCCATTGACTTGATATTGTGCGTGAAGTAGGGGAAAACTGAGAAGCCAGAAAAGTAGCAGTAAGGATAAAGTTCTCTTCATAAGCGACAAATATTGAATGAAGGCATACGGAATGTTGAATTTAGCTAATTATTACTCAATTATCTATACACTTCCAACCGTTTCATCATCGCAGGCCCTGGGGCCAAAGGCAATTTTCCAATGGCCTTGAATTGGCGTTTAACCTCTTTTTTGTCTCCTCTCGCTTTTAGTAAACCGATAAGCTTCTCTCTAGACCTCATGTCATACGGGTGCATGCTCAATGCTTCTTGATAAAAACTGATTGCTGAGGGAAAATCAGCTTCCCCTTCTGCGATTAGGCCAAGGCAGAAGTCCCTTTTTGCTTGTTCGATATCTGATTCGGGTTTTATCCGACCCAGTTTGGTTTTGGCTTGCTCATATTTCTTGAGGTGAATAAGGGTTTCAACCCCTACAAAAGGTCTATTTCGACGACCCGTTCCTTGTTCGAGGTAGGAAATTGCCTCGGATTCATTTCCAAGTTTTGCTTGGTAAAAAGCGATGGTTGTGGCGTAATCCTTTCGCCCATTGCCTGTCGCCGCTAGGAGGCGATGTGCTGGAAGCAAGATGTCCAGTGCACGTTCGTAGTCACCTGTAAAAGCGACAGCATCAGCATATTGAAGGCGCAGTTGATAGTTCTGTGGATATTGAGGGACTGTCTGCTCAAAAAAGGCGATAGCGCTATCTACATAGCCGATTTCGGTGCGCAAACTGTGGGCAAATGCCAAGGCACTTACTTTGACATCGCGCAAATAGGTGGAATAAGTACTAGCCGTAGCAGCATAGGATTCTGCCAGAGAAATGGCCGATGCATACTTGCCTTCTTCCTTCAAATAGGTCCGCAAGTCCTCTTGGATACCTGCCTTTTCTTGGTCATCTTGCTCCAATGCATAAGCAATTCGATAAAATACTTCCGGCAGCCACATGACCTCTTTTTCTGTTGACAGATACTTCGAAAAAATAGGCTGCATACGCTCCAGGTCTATGGCCGTGGCAAACTCAGCTGTCTCACTGAGTTCTGCATAAGTCAGGTAAATCGGGGCATAATCGGGGGCCATTTGTATTGCTTTCCACAATACACTATCTGCCTGAGCAAAACGATGCCTCCGCACCAAGGCCCGGGCATACGTCAAATAAGCGGGCAAATAGGCTTTATCCCACATCAAAGAGGTATCTAATCTCGCTAACGTCAAGGCTGATGCAAACCCCATCCTCAGCCCGTTGTCCGCCAAATTCACATAGACTTGCGCCCAGTTGCTGGCCATGGCGCTATCATCACCCGAGAGGTAAGCTTGCTGACGATGGACCAAGCTGTCCAAAAAACCATAAAGCCGAGGGTCTTTCTCCATCAATTCCGTCTTGATATTCACGGCCTTGTGGTTGAGGGGATGCACTTTTACAGGCGCAAAATAGGCCGTATAGGTTTGGGCGAGGTATTCGTGCTCGTTATTGGCAGAGTAATAGTCAAGGGTTAAGTCATGTTTCATCGCATTGGCATACAAAGCACGTACGCGCCGCTTTTCCCAGTCTGTGAAGACTTGCATATGGAAGAGATGGACATATTCATGGAGGGTCACATTTCGCTCCAGATGTGCACCACGCTCGACATATTCTATGCCGGTAGCTCCACTCCCTACCCCACGGATGTCCATCCATTGGCGATTGTCAAAGGTGGTATTTCCACGGAAATAGGGGTTTCGCATAGCTGTGGCGAGGTCGGTGTGCAAGGGAGGAATGACAAATTTACGCCCAAGTTTGTTGAGGAAGGGGATATAAACACGGCCCGCGTGAAGTTGCTGCCAGATCATTTTCTGGACGCGATCTCCTGGGTAGTAGGTCATATCAGGAAAAAGTGCCAGGAAGGCTGCTTGATCGCTAGGAGAAATTTCTGTTGAAGCGATCACTTGTTCCAAGCTATCCGTCGCTCCCAGGTAGCGAATCTGCTTTTGCTTGATGACAGCTGCCAGCGCATTATGGGCTGGGCCATAATGATCTTTTTTGCCCAAAATCCCTTGAAAGACGGCTTGTGATTCATCCAGGCGGATCGCCTCATCGATGTCATAAGCCATATACCAGGCAGAGCCTTGCAACATGGCCGGGAGGACGGAGTTGGGGTATTTTTCCTGAATTTTTTCTGCAAAATCGAGCGCTTCTTGAATCTTGTTTTGTGAAATAAATGCTTCTGCGGGGGCAAGGGCATCGTCGATTTCCGTTTCCTGTGGATCGAGATAATCCTGATAGGTAAGGTGGGTATGGCCATTGCCCCAATGCCAGTGGGTGAGGAAATGGAGCGGATTCAGCTCCAAGGCCAGTTCCCATTGCAAGGCCATGTCTGACAACTGAGTAGCGTCCACACGCCGCCAGATGGCGTAGCCATAATAGAATCGCGCATCGGTGTCGAAAGGATTCAGGCGCAATGACGCTTGAAGGGCGGTTTCTGCGGCTTCTTTGTCTCTCAACCATAGATGAGTCTCCGCTTCTAGCAAATGGGCTTTAGCTGAATGGGGGACCTGTTGTTGAAAGGTATGGGCAAATGAAAGGGCCTCATGATACGCCTTTCTCAATATCATCAATCGTCCGTGCTGATACAAGGTCAATTCATGGTCAGGATGTGCTGCCAATAATTGATCTACAATCGATTGTGCACCCGCTAAGTCCCAGGCTTGGATGGCCAATTGGGCTTGCAACAATTGATAATCTGGGTGAGCGGATGTGTGTTCGAGAAGGGGAGTAAGCAGCGATTCTGCCAGTTTGTATTCATGTTGAAGAAAAGCGAACCTGGCTTTGACGAATTGCAAGGCTGGGGTGGCTGTTTCGCTTTTTTTGAGCAGGCGCTCTACGTCTTCCCAAAGCCCTAATCGGATCAATTGATGGAGCTTGTCATCAATCGGAGAAGTGCTGTCTGCAAGAGCGGCTTGCCGCCATTCATTTAACTGCCGAGCCGCGGCGGAGGTATTGTCAGGAGAGATGGATTGTTGCGCTGAAACAGCGGAAAAGAGGAGAATAGATAGAATAAAAAGTACAATGGGTTTCATGGCTAAAAGATAGCCAAAAAACCTACAAGCTGTTCAACACTTGCTTTGCTTTCAATTGATAAAAGTGTCCTTTTTGTGTACTGATGTTTTGGAAGGCTTTTTTGCCCGCTTCTATATTCCCTTCATCAAGCATAACAAGGGCCAGGTACCATTCGGCCGCTTGCGTATATCGACTCTGCGATTTGGCCACAATATCTAATGATTTTTTAGCCAAGTCATACTCTTTCATCTCTATATGAGAAATGCCCTTGTAGAGCTGAAAGAGGGAAATGTCAGGTGCCTGAGCGATCAAACTATCTAGACGGAGTACGGTTTCTGGATAGTTTTGGTCCTTATAAAAGGTCATCGCACGGTTGGCGAGGGACTGGTCATAGGTGTCATCTCCATCTCCCATAACCGTGAGCTCGTCAGGATAAGGGCTGAAATTTTGGGCAAATAATTGGGAAGGGTCAGTGGCTTGGTTTTTTATTTCTACAAAATAAACGGCTAATAATAAGGCAATAGCAGCAGCAGCTACACTAGCGAATCGCACCCATTGTGGGCGCATCACTCGCCCCCGCTTGCTCGTCTGTTGTAGGCTGGCTTCCCAGCTCGCGACTTTCGCTTCAAAAGCGTTTCGCCCCGCTAGGTCTATGCCGTCTATTAAATCTCGAACTGATTGCACCTCAGTCGCCAAATCAGGGTCTGATTGCATTTGTCGTTCAAATGCTACTGCATCTTGCGCGTTGAGGGTACCTGTGAGGTACTGTTCGATGTGTATAAGCTTCTCCATGTCTCGTGTTGTTGTTTAAATCGGATGAACATATAAGATTATTGATTATAAATTGATTGATTATTGATTGGCACCGTCTAAAAAAGTGATTGAGTCTTTGCTTTCAATTAATAATCAGTCAATCAATGAATTAATAATTCTGTATTGTGTTTGGCCATGAACATTTCGTCAGAAGATTATGGAAATATTTGTGACGAAACAGACATCATTGGCTTAAAACACATCATCCGAATCAATGCCTTCTCCTGCTACATTTTTCTTCAGTTTTTGGAGGCATTCGTACTTTTTCTTTTTCGCCACGGTGTCATTTTTATAGGACATTTCGTTGGCGATAGCTTCCATCGAGAACTTTCGAAAATAGTATAGCGTGAGGATTTGGCGGCATTTGTCTCCGAGCTTGTTGAGGAGCCTTGCTACCAACTGTTGCTGGTGGGAGGCACTCTCTTTGTCCAGATAACTCGTATCTAGTGCCTGTGCTTCGGGGACTTCTTCAAGCCCAAGTCCGCGCTTGTTTCGTTCGCGAAATAATTCCAAAAAGACCTTCTTGCCGATCCCTATCAGGTAGGTAGGTAAGCTGCTGGACAGGGTTTCAAGTTTGCCATCTCTGATATTGTAATATAAGATGGTAAAGGCTTTTTGGTACACCTCTCCAACCTCTGCTTCCGAGCAGCGATAATGCTTATAAGCCCATCGAAAAAATGCGGGTCGAAATTCCTTGTAGAGCAATTGAAGGACTTTCTCATCGCCAGTTCTGATGTCAGCAATCAACGCTTGCCATTCTGGTAGAGATCGTTTGGTCATTGATGTATACAGGTAAGAAAAAGTAACCGAAGGGGGAAAGATTATTGATTCGTGGTGTAATCAATACATCACATCAATGCGTGAAATTAATAATCATTCAATCAATAATTAATAATTCTTTTCAGGTCCAGCATTTCTAATAAAGCAACGGCAGCTTCCTCGCCTTTATTTCCATACTTGCCTCCTGCACGGTCAAGCGCCTGCTGTTGGGTGTCAGGGGTGAGTACGCCAAAAATGACGGGCTTATGGTAGGTGGTATTCACGCGCATGATGCCTTGGGCGACGGCATCACAGATAAAATCGAAATGGCGGGTCTCTCCCTGAATGACACATCCTAGGGCAATCACGCCGTCTAGGGTAGGCTGATGGTGGAGCAGCATGTCTGCTGCGGGAGGTAGTTCATAGGAGCCAGGTACATCGTATCGAGCGATATGTGTGACACCAGCTGCTTGTAAAACCGCAAAGGCACCCTGATAGAGTGCCTCTGTGATGGAATCATTCCATTTGCTGACGACGATAGCTACGCTTGCCTGACTGTGATCGCCTCCAGCCGTATATTTAATATCAGATAAATCGTGTCCTTGGCTATCACTCATGGAGATACCCTACCGATATATTTGTCAATGGTTTGCCCTTCAGTACTGGTAGGAAAATCTTCCTTGATACGGGAAAAAGCTTTAAGTGCTTTCTCCTTATTTCCTGCTAATTCATATGCTTGGCCAGCATGTAGTAAAGCAAATGGAGTGGTTTGGTCATTATCCTTGACAGCATTGGCTGCTTTCTCAAAATAGCTTGCAGCTGTTTCCAGGTCTTCCTGTTCTTCATGTGCAAAGCCTAAAGACATATAGGCACCGACACTCATCATATTGTCGCCTTTGTCGACATCTTTTAAGTAGTCAATGGCCTGCGCAGCATCTCCTTGCTTAAGGTAAATCACCCCTGCATAGTAACGAGCTCTATTGGCACTAGACGTACCGTCATACTCACTGATAATATCTAAGAATCCCATAGACCGAGGGCTAAGGGTATCTCCTTCAAGCGCAAACTGATAGTTCTCTGCTTCAAAATAATAAACGGCTTGGTACATGTCTGCCCCAGCACGATTATCTTTTCTACTCTGCAAAAAATTCCACCCGCCGATCCCTATGGCTATCAGAAGGATCGCTGCCGCTACACCAAGAAGGATGTTCTTGTTCTGTGCAAGTGTTTCTTGAATCGAGCTAGAACCTTCACCACTTTCGAGGCGTTCTTCTCTTTCAATCTCCTCTTCACGAGCTTTAAGTTTCTTTCCTATTTTTTCCATTTTGGATTGTTCTATTCTAAATCAGACTGCAAAAAAAGCAAAAGCTGATTTAACAAACAAAACTTTTCATACAAAGAAGTAGCAGCAGCATGTTCATTTTCAGTACATTTGTCCTCATGAGCCATTGTAGGCAGATCATATTTCTCCTTTTAATAGGACTGGTAGCTTGTAGCAATCCAGAAGAAGACCGTGCGGGTCTTCCTGCCACGGTTGATGATGGCATCCGAAGTGAGGCTTTTGGATTAGAGTATCTATTTTCAGATTCACTCAGTTTGCGTGCCAAGCTCAGTGCTGCCCACCAAATCGAGCGACTGGAAGGAGAAGAGGAGAAAAAAAAGGAGAATAAAGAGATCGTGATCTATTTGGATGGTGGGGTGAAGATCGATTTTTACAATAATTTTGGTACCTCACATAGCAAGATCACATCAGAACGAGGCATTTATAGAAAAGATAAAAACCTGGCAGAACTCAAAGGAAATGTGGTCCTCACCAATGCCAAAGGAGAGAAGTTGGAAACGGAACAGCTTTTTTGGGACGAAAAGAAGGATCAGGTGTATACAGATGAATATGTTCGAATCTATACTGATGGGAAAATTATTGAAGGGAAAAAGGGCATGATCTCTAATACTTCCTTTACAGAATATGAGATTAAAGGGGTGACGGGAGAGTTTGAATATGTGGAGTGATTTTTTTTCTTGAGGTAGGGTCAGGACATGTCCTGACCCTACCTCAAGAAAAAAATGATAACAATCTTTGATTGGAATAATTATTAATCTATCAATCAATAATCGGGATTCCTTATGCGCTATTTCGAATACATATGGCTAGCCTCTATTTGTTTCTTGATGATTTATTTGGTCAAGGAATTTGAACATTTGAAGACGCTTAATGTCGTTGCCATTGTCATAGGGATATTTATTTCTAGCTATATGTATACCTATCGCCGGGGGCGGCGCATCAAGGAAGAGCAACGTCTGCGCAAGGAGGTGGAGCAAATTGAAAAGGAGCTAGAAGACTGAAAATTATTAATCAATAATTAAATAATGGTAACGGCACTATTGGTTGCCTTTTTGATGTTGGCACTTTCGTTTTATTATTCTGGCGTAGAGATCGCTTTTCTCTCCGCCAGTCCATTAAAAATTGAACTCAAAAAGAAACAAGGTTCCTGGGTAGCTAAAAAGCTTTCCTGGCTAAAAAATGAAACCTCGACGGTTCACCCAGCCATTCTAATTGGGAATACCATAGCCTTGGTGATCTTTACGTATCAGGTCGAAGGCATTATCGGCCCTAGTCTTGACGAATGGTTTGCGTCTTGGACAGGGAGTTGGCAGCAAGCAGTTACCCTTCAGGAAGTGATTCGCTTTTTGATCCTTACAGGACTAGGAACCCTCATCATCCTGGTTTTTGCTGAATATATCCCCAAGGCCATTTTTAAGCGGACGGCAGACCAGATTATTTTCCCCTCTACCTATCTACTGGTCGTTTCCTACATCATCTTTTATCCACTCGTATGGCTGATCAATGTGATTGCCCGGGTCATCTTGCGCTACCTATTGGGTATCCGCCAAACAGATGAGACCTATGTCATGAGCAAACAAGACCTGGACATATATATCCGTCAGGTGGTCGCCAGTAGTGACGAGCCAGAAGTCTCAGAAATCAATTCGATGCTGACCAATGCCATGGAGTTTCGCGATACCAAAGCGAGAGACTTTATGATTCCACGCACCAAAATTGAAGCAGTGTCTTTAGATGCTACTTTGGAGGAATTGATGGCTTCTTTTATAGAGACGCAACTCTCGAAACTCATCGTCTATGGGGAAAGCCTGGACGATGTCCAGGGGTTTGTGCATTCTCGTAGCATGTTTGAGCAGCCGGACTCTATGGCAGATATCGTCCAGGAGGTCTTGATTGTGCCAGAAACCATGCCGGCGGATATGTTGTTGGTGGAGTTCAATGAAAATAAAAAGACGGTCGCAATTGTGGTGGATGAATTTGGGGGGACGTCGGGCCTGATTACGATGGAGGACTTGCTGGAGGAAGTATTTGGAGAAATAGAGGATGAATACGATGTACAGGAAGTGGAAGAAGATATGGAGGTAAGAAAAAATGCAGATGGAAGTATGGTTTTGGGAGCCCGCCAAGAAATCAATGACCTCAATGAATCACAAGGCTTAGAACTGCCCGAAGATGAGTATTATTCTACCCTTGGAGGCCTATTCACTTACTTTGCCGAAGATATCCCTAAGCAAGGAGAGCACATCATTGTAGGACCTTACCAGCTGACAGCCATGAAAGTCACCCTAAAACGCATTATTTTGGTGCATCTGAAGCGTGTATGATTTTGATATTAAGGGGATAAGCGCGTAATTTGCTGCGCCTAATTTTAGGATAGGACTACATTATATTTAAACGAATACTATATCATGTCTGTAATGAGTAGGATTCGCAACAACCTGCCGCTAGTTGCGGTGGTTATTGCGATAGCAATTTTAGCTTTTACTGTCAGTGACTTTCTCAACCAATTCTTTAGTGGAAGCCGAGCGCCTGAAGACGCTGGCGTGATCGCGGGAAGAGTGATCAGTGCACAAGACTTCCAGACCCGTTACCAAAATGCCTTGGCTAGTGCCAAAGCCCAATCGCCTAACGGCATCATCCCTGACCAGCAAGAACTCCAGATTCTGGACCAAACCTGGAATCAACTGGTGACGGAGATTGTCTATGGAGATGAGTTGGATAAGGTCGGCCTGAATGTGACCGGGGCAGAGCTTGTTGACATTTTTACGGGTAAAAATATGTCTGACTTTGTGAAGAATAAGTATCAGGCAGCTGTAGAGCAAAACCTCCAAAAGCCCTTTAATGGGGCTTCTATGAAGGAGTTTATTCAACTCATTCAGGACCAAGGTACCCCAGAATACAAGCAGGACCTCAAGGAGTTTGAAAAAGCACTCAAAGAGTACACGGCACAGGAGCACTACCGTAAGATGGTCAAGGCTAGCTATACGAGCTCTTCTGCTTTGGCACGTCAGCGCTTCATCGACAATAACCATAGCGCGGATGTCTCCTTCATGGCTGTCAACTATTCTGCCGTGCCAGATAGCCTCATCGAGGTAGATGATAGTGATTATAAAGCATTTTTGAAGGAAAATGCGCACCGCTTCAAGCAAGAGGAATCTACTTCTATTCGCTTTGTACGGTTTGACATCACGCCAAGTGCAGCTGATACTGCCGAGGTGAAAGCTGAAGCAGAGCGTTGGAAAAAGACTTTTGCCAGCGTGCCTAACGACTCTACCTGGACGCTGCGCAAGTCGAGTGTGCCATTTATTCCTGGCCAATTCGCTCCAATGTCTGATCTGCCTGCCAATGTTCAGGAAAATGTCCTCAATATGGCAGACAAAGAAGTCATCGGCCCATTCTTGGAAGGAGATAAATTCAAGCTATACAAGCTTGTGAGTTCACAGGTGTCAGAAGATGATACTTGGGCACAGGTAAAAGTAGCCACTTTCCCTAAAGGGCAAACTCCTGAAGATTCCATTAAAAACCGCGAAGATGCGCTAGCTGGCCTCCGCACAGCCCGTAGCCAAAGCATGGACTCCCTTAGTAATGCATTTGATAGAGGCTGGTATCGAAAAGGTTCTTTTGGAGAAGACTTTGATGAGCAAGTTGCAAATGCTTCTGTCGGAAGCATTATTGGCCCAATCGCAGACGCCCGCGGCTTTCATGTAGTTCAAGTCTTGAATAAGACCAATAAGCAATTCTCTGTTGCACAAGTAGAGCGTGAGCTTTTCTATAGTGACAAAACACTCAATGAGGCCGATGATAAAGCGGCATTGTTCGCGGCCAAAGCAATGGACTTGAACAATATTGAAGCGGCAGCTTCTGAAGAAGGAATAGCCAGTTATCCTAGCGGCGCCCTTACAGGTACTTCTAAGAGCCTTACAGGACTGAACGAAGGAGTTCGCAAGATTATCTTGTGGGCCTTAAAATCGGATGTAGGCGCTTTCTCAGAAATTTTCAAAGCTGGTGACAGCTTTGTCCTAGCGCAGGTTACTGAAAAGCGTTCTGAAGGCACCCAGTCTGTCGACGCTGTGCGTGCGTCGATTGCAACAGAAGTCTTGAATAAGAAGAAGGCAGAATTTATTATTAGTAAAATTAAAGGCCTTAGTGTCAATAATGACCTAGCGGCAATGACAACTGAATATGGCACAGGTGCTTATACTGATACGGAAGCAGCTGTTACATTCAATGGTGCATTGAACAAAATAGGGCAAGATCCATTTATCCAAGGCTATATTGCTGGAATGGAAGAAGGCACTGTCAGCCCGCCGCTTGAAGGCGTAAATGGTGTATATGTACTCCAAGTCACCAAAAAGAATGGTGCTGAGCCTACACCAGAAGACCTCCCCACTCAAAAGAGTGCAGACGTGATTTCTGGTACAAGTGCGATGGAAGCTAAAATCGACCAAGGGCTTCGTGAAGTCATCGACATCAAAGACTTGCGCTGGAAAGCAGGTTTCTAAATGCAATCCCCTGCTGGTGAATGGATAAAATCAGCAGCACCATCATATAAAAGTCACTTCTTTTGGAGTGGCTTTTTTTTTGTACTTTTAATTTGCTTGAAGTACAAATCCTTATGAGAAGACGTCTCACCGCAGTCGTTCTAAGCCTATTTTTGTATGGGCTGATGCCCCTTTATGGACAGCAGCTCGATACAGCATCATTAGTAGCTGACATCACCACTGCCAATCGATGGATCAAGTCCAATGATCCCAGACGAGCTGCCATTTCCCTTGAACAACTGATCAAAAAAATCCCTCACGATTCCCGATGGGCGGACTCTGTCCTGTACCGAGTTCATCGCCGACTAGGCGTTGCCTATAGAGACATGGGAGCCATAGATCAAGCCTTTGACCGATTGGATAGTGCTGTAGCCTATGCCTCCAAGATATGGGGTTCAGCCCACCATCGGGTGGCTTTTCTGTATGGACAACAAGGGAATGTGTATTATTCCATGGGGGACTATGAGAATGCACGATTATTTTACCAAAAAGACCTAGATACAGAACTGGCTACGGGTGAACCACGTGATCGAGATGTGGGCATCGCGCATTACAACCTGGCCAATGCGCATTTTGGATTATTGGAGTATGCTGAAGCAGAGCACCATTATCAAAAGGCCTTGCCCCTTTGGAAAACCCATTTTGGGCCTGACCATGAAATGCTGCGCTGGATATATAATAGCTTGGGGACGATCTATTGGGAGCGAGAAATGGCAGCGGAGGCGGTGGAATATTACCAATTGGCGATGGAGATTGAGATGAAAAAGCAACCCACAAAAAGCCCTATTTCCCAAACCCTCAAACAAGGGGAAGATAGCCTTCAGGCGGGCAAGTATAAACAGGCCTTGACCTATTACTTTTCTGAGCTGGAAGCCAGGAAGCAGACATTTGGTGCCAATCATCCCCTCACGGCTGGGTGTTACAACTATATTGCCCACGCTTATTTTCGCCAAAAGGACTATCAGACAGCCCTGAAATACTACCACGAGGCGGTCATGATGTATGTCGGCGGATTTTCCGACACCAATGTCTACGCCTATCCTGATACCTTTTTACAAGTCCCATCTGGGCCTTATTTATTTGAAGCATTGATGGGAAAAGCCGAGGCTTTTGCCCAACGCTACTCGCTGAACCGACACCAGCGAGAACTGGAAAGTGCCTATAGACACTGTATCCTAGCAACAGAAGTGATCGACGATTTCCGATTATCTGATAAGGCAGAAAGAACAAAAGCACGCTGGAATAGCAAGGTGAAACCGACGTACCTCTTAGGGATAGAAATGGCTTACCAACTCTATCAACTTACAGGAGATGAAGTATACAAATCTCAAGCGTTTGTGTTTGCTGAAAAGAGCAAAGCTTTTTTGCTCTTAACTTCTCAACGCCATCACCAGGCGATTCACTATGCGGGGGTTCCACAGTCCTTGATTGAGCGGGAACGTGTGTTGAAAGAGAAGATCGCACAGCATGAGCAGTTTATTTTTATGGAGGAACAGCAATGTCGCGAGGCAGATACGCTGCAAGTAAAATTGATCAACGCCGCTGTATTTGACCTCAAACGAGAATTAAATATCCTAGCAGAAGACCTCGCTCAACAGTACCCAGCCTACTATCGCCTCAAATATCAGCGAAATGTGATTTCTCCCCATGCCGTCCAGAAACGCTTGTTGAAAGATGAAAAAAGTGCTTTGCTGGCATATATCTTAGCTCCCAAGAAACTGTATCTTTTTGCCATTACCCCATCCCATATAGAGCTTTATCAGTCAGCCATTAACGAATCATTTCATGAATCACTAGAAGCGCTGCAAGCCACACTTTCAGATATTGGCTTGAGCCAAAGAGCTCCTCAGGTAGCCTTTGAGACCTACACAGAGACTTCCGCTCAGTTGTATCAATTGCTGCTGGGGCCTGCCGAAGACTTATTATTAGCAGATGGAATCGAGCGAATTGTGGTGATTCCCGATGGGGGATTGAGTTATGTCCCATTTGGCGTATTATTGACGAGAAACGTGACAGGAAGCCAGCGCGACTATGCAAGATTGCCTTACCTCCTGCATACGTACACCCTCAGCTACGCGCATTCTGCCACGCTCTTAGATGAACAGCGATCTCCCCAGGCAGCTACCCTCAGCTACCTTGGTGTAGCACCGGAGTATGGGTCTGCGTCCCCTGGCATTGCTCAAAGTCGTTCATCTCTTGCGGCCTTGACCTATAATATGGAAGAAGTGTCTTTGGGAAAAAACGTATGGGGCGGCAAAACCCTGACGGCCCAAAAAGCCACCGAGGCTTATTTCAAACAGCAAGCTGCTTCCGCCACAATCCTTCACCTAGCCATGCACACCAGCATTAACGATAGCGCACCTCAATATTCGCAATTGCGGTTCTATGAGAATAGTGATAGCCTAGAAGATGGGATGCTCCACACCTATGAGCTATACACCCTCGAACTCAATGCTTCTCTGGCGGTACTCAGTGCATGCAATACAGGGACAGGAAAATTGCAAGAAGGCGAAGGCGTACTCAGCCTGGCAAGAGGCTTCAGCTATGCGGGATGCCCAAGTATCGCCATGAGTCTTTGGCAAATCGATGACCAAGCGACCGCTCAGGTGATCGGCGATTTTTTTGCCTCATTGGCGAAAAGTGAATCGAAGGACCAGGCCCTTTGTGATGCAAAGAAGGCATATTTGGCCCAAGCAGACCCTGCGCGGGCACACCCCTACTATTGGGCTGGGATGACGTTGATTGGGGATCGGTCGCCTATTGCGATGACCCAGAGTGTTGGGTGGATGTGGACTTTGTTGGTGCTAGTAGTCGTTGGGGGAGGTTTTTGGGGATGGAGGAAAAGTAAAAACAAGTAATAATAAACAAGGAAGTACAAAGGTTTTTATCCCATCAAAAATCCTTGTTCCGCAATCTTTATTCTCCAATCTACCTATCCCATAAATTTTTGCAAGAAACCTTCTTTTTTGCTGTCGGATACGGGGAGTTCCATCCCGTCGCCTAATAAGACAATTCCGCCTTTTTTGCGGCGTTTGTATTCCTTGATTTGTGCGAGATTGACGAGGTGAGATTGGTGAATTCGAAAAAAACCGTTGTCGGCGAGTAGTTCTTCGTAGACTTTGAGGGTTTTGGAAATAGTCACCTTTCGCTTGTCTGTAAGGAAAAAGTGGGTATAGTTTCGATCTGCTTCGCAGCGCACGACATTTTTTACTTCTACCACCACAAACCCCTCCAACGTTGGCAAGACAATTCGCCCAAACTGCGCGTTGAGCGTTTCTTTAAAGATCGCCATTTGCATGTCGTGCTTGGGAGTGTCACGCTGCTGCCCCACTTTTTCCACCGCCCCCACCAATTCATCTATGTCTATGGGCTTCAGCAAATAGTCGATGGCAGAGAAGCGAATTGCCTTGATGGCGTACTCATCGTGAGCCGTCACGAAAATGACGTCAAAATTGATTTCTGGCAATTGTTGCAAGATATCGAAGCCACTGCCTGGCGTAAGGCGCACATCGAGAAAGACCAAATCCGGATCATGATCCTGAATGGCTTGAAGACCTGATTCCACAGAATCAGCTTCCCCCACCAATTCCACAGTTGGGCAGAAATGCTTCAAGTAGCTGCGCAAGCTCACCCGCGCATCTTCTTCATCGTCGATCATCAGGGTTCGAATCATAGTAGTGGGTTAAAAGACCGCTCCCTGCGGTCGCTGCGAGAGGCGAGACCGTTCGGCCTGCGGGCCTCACTGCGAGATCGCTCGCCTTTCAGGCTCGCTGCGAGACTAAAGGCAAAAGAAACTTCTTAAGTCTCGTAGCGAAGGCGAGTCTTCGAGCCTGAGCGGTCTCGCAGTGAGGAGCGAAGCGACGAACGGTCTCGCCTCTCGCAGCGAAGGCTGAGTCTTCGAAGCCCGAGCGGTCTCTACACATATTTCAACATCACTTCCCCTTTTTCCACAGAAGCCCCTTGCTGGACAAGAATCTTCGCAATGGTGCCATCTGTAGGAGATTTAATCACATTTTCCATCTTCATGGCTTCCAGGATCAGTACAGGATCTCCCTGTTTTACTTCATCTCCTTCGGCGACGTGAAGGCTATGAATCAGGCCTGGCATGGGCGCATTCAGCGAATCGATCTTGGGCGTCAGAGCTCCTTCCATGCCTAGCTCCTTGAGCAGGCGTTCCATGCGCGAACGAATGTGAATCGTTGTCTTTTTGCCATTGATGGACAAGGTGACTTCGTGCTTGGCGCGGTCAATATGATGAATAAACACCTCTTGCGTAGTACCCGCAGAAGTCGCTCGCCAGTGATGAGCGCTTACTTGCTCCAAGGTAGTGTCAATCGCTTTGCCTCCCTGGGTATAAGTGCCGTTTTTTTTATGAAATTCGAGGATCTCCTCGCCGATAAGTGCTTCAAACATTTTTTTACTTCTTAATTCTTTAATCCTTGTTCGATATTCGTAAATCGCTTTTTGCCTTCCCATACCCCTGCCGCTATCAGCATCCCCACACTGTCAATCCCCACGTCCCATAAGGTGCCAAAGCGCCCTGGAATAAAGGTTTGGTGGAATTCGTCAGAACAGGCGTAAAATAGGCAAAAAGCAAAACTACGCCAAAAAGGTGTCTTATCTGGCCAGTAAGCATTTGACAAGCGCAAGGTGAGCCACATCAGCACGGCATAGACCAGCATATGCATGCCCTTGCGAAAGGCCCAACTACGCGCCAATTCGCGCAGCCATTCGCCTTCCAGCCCTACCATAGCCAACAATTCCCGAAGCCACCCTGAGCTGAGCGTCGTTTCGTGCTTGTCCTGGTGAGAAAGCAAAAAAATCAAGATGACCCAAAGCAACCAAGGCAGCACGTACCAGAGTCCCCGCCTGCGGTTATTTCGCTTTGTTTTCTCCTTAGCTTTAAATAGTTTTGTATGCATGCATAACAAATTTTAACCCCTATCAGTTACCAGTGGAAGTAAAAACGTATAAACGCGCGATCGGATTTGACATCAAAATGGCTTGGTTGGCCATTTCCAGGATGTACAATAACGAAGCTGGCAAAGGCGGCATCAATACTAATATGGGCTTTGTCCTCCTACATATCGACGATGAAAACGGTACCCCAGCTACCAAAATCGCCCCCCTTATGGGCATGGAACCCCGTAGCTTGACACGTATGCTCGCCAATATGGAGGAGAGCGGCCTCATCTATCGAAGACCCGATCCCAACGACGGGCGCATGGTACGGATTTTCCCCACAGAGTTTGGATTGGAAGTGAAAGCCGTCTCCAAAGAGGTAGTAATTTCTTTTAACAAAGCCCTCTACAACACCATTCCCAAGGAAAAGCTTGACGCATTTTTTGAAGTAATCGATACCATTCACGAAGTAGTTAAACATAAAGAATGACCACACTGAAAACAAATAACTTTGCCCACAGGACGATCTCTAAGATCGCGGTGCTGGGTTCAGGGATCATGGGGTCCCGCATCGCTTGCCACTTCGCCAATGCTGGCGTACAAGTGCTTTTGCTTGACATCGTCCCCCGTGAGTTGGACGCAAAAGAACAAGCTAAGGGCCTTACCCTAGAGCATCCCATGGTCCGTAATCGCTTAGTAAACACTGCTTTACAGACTGCGATCAAAGGGCGGCCTGCTCCGCTGTATGATAAGGCGGATGCAAGCCTGATCGAGACAGGGAATTTTGAGGATGATTTTGAAAAAATTGCGGATTGTGACTGGATATTGGAAGCGGTTGTGGAGCGATTGGACATCAAGCAATTGATCTTTGAGAAAGTAGAAAAATACCGCAAGCCAGGCAGCATTGTTACGTCCAATACCTCGGGGATTCCCATTCACATGATCGCCCAAGGGCGATCGGAGGAGTTTCGCCAGCACCTGGCGGGGACACACTTCTTCAATCCGCCGCGCTATTTGCGGTTGCTAGAGATTATTCCTGGGCCAGATACCGATCCCGATTTGGTGGATTTCCTGATGCATTATGGAGATTTGCATTTGGGCAAAACGATGGTACGGTGTAAAGATACGCCTGCTTTCATCGCCAACCGTGTGGGCGTATTTGCGATGTCCAGGATCTTCCAATTGGTGGATGAACTGGGATTGACCATCGAAGAGGTCGATAGGCTCACAGGACCCGCTACGGGCAAGCCCAAGACGGGCAGCTTCCGTTTGAGTGACCTCGTCGGGCTGGATACGACGCATAAAGTCATGGCGGGCATTTACCAAAATTGCCCAGATGATGAAGCAAAAGAGGGGTTTGTGCCACCGGCTTATGTGGAGCAAATGGTGGAAAAGAAGTGGTTAGGAGATAAGACGCAACAAGGGTTTTACAAAAAAACCAAAGACGAAAATGGCAACCGCGTCATTCTTTCTTTAGACCTTAATACCCTCGAATACCGCCCCAACCAAAAGCCTCAGATTCCTAGCCTGGGCGCTGCTAAAGGGATTGATGACCTCGGCGATCGTATTCGCCATTTATTTCACGCCCAAGACAAAGGAGGAATTTTTACCCAAAAATCCTACCTCGCGCTTTTTGCCTACGTCTCTAACCGCATTCCCGAGATCGCTGATGACCTCTATCAGATAGACGATGCGGTGCGTGCAGGTTTTGGATGGGACAAAGGGCCGTTTGAGACGTGGGATATGATCGGATTGGAGAAAACGTTGGAGCTGTTTGAAGCGGAAGGATTGACGATAGGTACTTGGGTAAAGGAAATGCTGGCAGCAGGGATCACGAGTTTTTATCAGGTAAAAGATGGTCAAAGTTGCTACTACAACATTGCCAGCAAGAGCTATCAGCCCATTCCAGGGAGAGAGTCATTCATTCTCCTCGACAATATCCGCGAAGGCAATACCGTCTGGTCCAATAGCGATGCTTCCGTCATTGATCTGGGGGAAGGGGTGCTGAACATCGAATTCCATTCGAAAATGAACACGCTGGGCCAAGGTGTCATCGAAGCCGTTCACCGCGGCCTTGACCATGCCGAGCAGCATGGCTATAATGGCGTCGTCCTCGCCAATGAAGGCATGGACTTCTCTGTAGGCGCCAATCTCGCTCTCATGGCCATGATGGCCCTTGATCAGGATTGGGACGAACTGGCCTTGGCTGTCCATCAATTCCAGCAGACTTCCATGCGGCTACGGCTTGCTTCTATGCCTGTTGTCGTGGCGCCTCATTCGCGCACGCTGGGCGGTGGGTGTGAATTCACCATGCACGCCGACCAAGTCGTGGCAGCGGCAGAGACCTATATCGGCCTGGTAGAAGTAGGCGTAGGCCTGATTCCTGGTGGAGGTGGCACCAAAGAATTTGCCGTACGCGCCTATGACCAGTACAAAAACGACGGAGTAGTCGGAAACGCTGTTTTGTTTAACTACCTCCTCAATATCGCTACCGCCAAAGTGGCCACCTCTGCGGCTGAAGCGCGCAATATGGACATTTTACGGCCACATGACCTCGTTGCCATCAACAAGGATCGCCGCATCCAGCAAGCAAAAGCCGCTGCGCTCGCTATGGCCGAAAAAGGCTATACCGCGCCGACCGTGCGCAAAGACATTCGCGTATTGGGACGCAATACCCTGAGTACGTTGTATGCCGGAATTGCGGGGATGCAGTTTGGGCATTATGCGAGTAAGCACGATGGGAAGATCGCGCAGAAGATCGCCTTTGTCCTGTGTGGAGGCGATGTGTCGGGCGAAAACAATGTGGTGTCCGAGCAGTATTTGCTAGACATAGAGCGCGAAGCCTTCTTGAGTCTTTTGGGCGAAAGGAAGACGCTGGAGCGCATTCAGCACATGTTGAAGACAGGCAAACCGTTGCGGAATTAAAGCAATTATTGATTATTAATCATTCATTGAAGGCCTGAGCAATGAAAGAAGAAAAAACCACAGATTACACAGATTCTCACGGATTCTCTTCTTTAATCTGTGCAAATCTGTGTAATCCGTGGTGAATTTTATAGGGTATAATCCCCAATCAATAATTTATCAATCTATCAATCAATAATTAACATCATGCAAGAAGCATATATAGTAGCAGGATATCGTACTGCAGTCGCCAAAGCGAATAGAGGCGGATTCAAAAACTACCGTTCAGATGACCTTGGAGCAGAGGTCGTCAAGCACCTCGTCGCCAATGTTCCAGAACTGGACCCTACCCGTGTGGATGACCTCATCTGTGGCTGTGCTGTGCCCGAGGCCGAGCAAGGCATGCAAATCGGCAGGTGGGTTTCGCTACTTTCTCTACCCATGAATGTATCAGGCGTCACCGTCAACCGCTATTGCGGATCGGGTCTGGAGACCATCGCCCTGGGCGCTGCCAAGATCAAGGCAGGCATGGCCGACTGTATCATTGCTGGAGGCATTGAGAGCATGTCCATGGTGCCTACCACAGGCCATAAAATGGCCTTGAACTACAAGGTCGCTTCCGAGCATCCCGAATGGTTTTTGGGGATGGGACTGACCGCTGAAGAAATCTCCAGCGATTTTAAGATCAGCCGTGAGGACATGGACGAATTTTCCTACCACTCCCATATGAAAGCGCTGAAGGCGATTGATGGAGGAAAATTCACCTCGCAAATTGTGCCAATTACCGTGGAGGATGTCTACATCGACGAAAATGGCCGCCGTGCCACACGTTCCTATGTCGTAGATACCGACGAAGGGCCTCGTCGTGACACCAACCTCGCAGCCCTCGCCAAGCTCAGGCCCGTCTTCCGTGCCAACGGCACCGTGACCGCTGGTAACTCTTCTCAGACTTCTGATGGGGCATCTTTTGTGATGATCATGTCTGAAAGGATGGTCAAAGAGCTAAACCTCACACCCCAGGCACGCTTGGTCGGCTACGCTACCGAAGGCGTGGACCCACGCATCATGGGCATGGGCCCTGTCAAAGCAGTGCCCAAAGTCCTTAAACAAACAGGGTTGAACCTCAACGATATTGATCAGATCGAGTTGAATGAAGCTTTTGCGACGCAAAGCCTGGCCGTCATGCGGGAACTGGATCTCGATCCAGACCGCGTGAATGTCAATGGCGGAGCGATTGCCTTGGGGCACCCGCTGGGCTGTTCTGGCAGCAAGCTCACCGTACAGCTCATCAATGAAATGCGCCTCCGTCAGCAGAAATATGGCATGGTGACCGCCTGTGTAGGCGGTGGCCAAGGCGTCGCAGGGATATTTGAATTCCTGAACTAATCGGCTGCCTATCAGGCAGTTGCTAAAATCTCAAAAAGTTTTAGTACCTTCGCATAGAACACATTGTGTTCAACCATTGGATGCAATTGGCTCCAATTGACAATCCAGCCTTTGCTTAAGATATGCCGCCCCCCCCAAAGGGCGGCATTCTGACTTTAAGAATTATTGATTGAGTGATTATTAATTATTTGGTTCTATGAGAAATATTTTTCCTTTTATCCTCTTCCTGCTGATTGTCGCCTGTCAAGAGCCTGCTCCCCAATCACAAGCGATAGAACCGCTGCCTCCTATCCATGAAGACATGGTGGAGATCGACAGTGCAGAGATTTACTACAAATTTATGGGCAAAGGAGAACCCATGATCTTGGTACATGGTGGCCCTGGCCTGGACCATTCTTATTTTCTCCCTCAGATGGAAATACTCGCCCCCTACTTCAGCTTGTTTTTCTATGATCAACTTGCCTCTGGAAAATCTAGTAGCGACGTACCCCCTGATCGCTTCACCATACAAAGTTTTGTGGAGGATATTGAGGGAATGCGGAAGTCATTGGGGTTGGATAAAATACACCTTTTGGGCCACTCTTGGGGCGGTTACCTGGCCATGGAGTATGCGACTCGATACCCTGAAAACCTGACGACCCTTATCCTGCTAAACCCGATGAGCCCAAACTCTGCCATTCGCGCCAAAGAAAGTGAAATGCAAGGGGCACAGCAGACGGCTGAAGAGGTAGCTTTGATCCAACAAATCACAACTTCGGAGGCCTATAAAAACAAGGAAGCAAGTGCCTATGAAGATTTATTTCGCTTGGCTTTCCGCAAGACATTTTATCATAAATCCCTGGTTGATAGCTTGACGCTTACCCTACCCAATGCCTTTGCCGCCAATAGCTTGAAGCTTCAAGGGTTGGGGAAAGACTTGATTGAATACAATGTCTTACCGGCCTTGGCCCAGGTGGAGACGCCTACGCTGTTGATTTATGGTGCGCATGATCCGTTGAAGGAATTGGCAGGAGATTCTATCATGGCGTATATGCCTGGTGTGCGGTACGAGGTGATAGAGGAATGTGGTCATTTCCCCTATATTGAACAGCCAGAGGCGTTTTTGAAAGTGATGAAGAAGTGGAGAGGGCGATAAATAGGATGGGCTAGCTAATGGTTTTTTATTCAAAATTCACCATTCCCTCATTCAAAATTATTCCCCCTACACCTTCAGCAACTCATAATTCTCAAACCCAAACAGCTCCTTTCCCCCCAGCACACGCTGTTCCAGCCATGTCAGGAAGCGGTTTTTGAGCTGCTCGTGCTTATGGGGTGCACGGTTGGGGTTGCGGGGACCGCTGTACTGGAGCTGGTCTTGCCAGTCAAACTGGGACATGAAGTCCTTCATGACGGCCGGGTGAGTATCCGTGAATCGAGGGACCTTGCTGAGGTTGCCGTAGTCAAATGCTGGCGGTAGGTCCGCGTATAGCTCGCCTGCCTTTTGGGTGCCTTTGTGGATGGTATCAAGAGCGCGGGACTTTTGACGCATGAGGTCAGGTGGACGCACCCAGCCGTAGTGGTAAATCTCGGCGTCGACTCTGGCGACTTTCAGTTTGTGAGTTCCTTCTTCCTGGCGGTAACTCCGTCCATCAAAATCGGGAATGCGGCGGAAGGACTGGGCAGACTGCCAGGAATGGATGTCTGGCTTATTGCGGACGATGCGAATCTCATTTTTGTACCATCCATGAGACAATTGGTAATGATCATAGTCCCCCCAAAAGTGCTTATAGGCAAATAATAATCCTTCAACTTCTTCATTGTCCAATAATGCCTCACAGCGCGCCTTGATCACAGGCAAGTATTTTTCATGTACCACTTCATCCGCCTGGACATAAAAGAGCCAGTCGCCTGTACAGTGCGCCTTGGCAATGTCCGTCTGATGGGCATTCTCCATGCCATTGGGAAAGGCTTGGATGTCCCATTCGGTATCGATGATCTTGAGTTTGGGCGAGGTGATTTGTGCCAAAACCGCCCGCGTCGTGTCATCGCTATCCCCTTTGCCCAACGCAAATACAAACTCATCCACCAATGGCAGAATCGACTCAATCGATTCCTTGATCGGATAATAGAGCTTGCTCACATTTCGTCCAAAGCTGAAGCCGCTAATCTGCATAGGAGATGATTGATGATTAATTGACTGATTATTGATTCCCAAAACTGCGAAAATGTGTGGGAGTTAGCAATGGGTATGATTTTAATTTTAATTTTGATTTTCATTTTAATTCTCCCCCATGAGAGCACTTATTCAACGCGTAGCGCACAGCAAAGTCGTCATCGACGGCGAAACGAGCGGCGCCATCAATAAAGGACTGCTTGTCCTCCTGGGGATCACCCACACCGACACCCAGGCAGATGCCGACTGGCTGATCAAGAAGATCACTCAACTCCGCATCTTCAAAGACGATGCGGGCAAGATGAATCTGTCGGTTCAGGACATCGGCGGCGGCATCCTCGTCGTGTCGCAGTTCACGCTCTACGCCAATAGCAAAAAGGGCAATCGGCCTTCTTATATCCGCTCTGCGCCGCCCGATGTGGCGATTCCGCGCTATGAAGACTTTCTCCTCGACTTGCGCAGCCGCTTCGATGGACCTGTCGAGACAGGCGAATTTGGCGCCATGATGGAGGTCTCTCTCCTCAATGACGGCCCCGTGACCATTATCCTCGACTCCCAACAACCAGACTTTTGACATGACCCTCCAAGAAGCACAAGCCACGGTAGACCAGTGGATCCAGGACTACGGCGTCCGCTATTTCTCCGAACTCACCAATATGGCCATCCTCACCGAGGAGGTCGGCGAGGTTGCCCGCCTCATCTCCCGCCAGTACGGCGACCAGTCCTTCAAAAAGTCCGACGAGGGCAAAAACCTCGGCGATGAGCTAGCCGATGTGCTCTTTGTGGTGATCTGCCTCGCCAATCAGACGGGCGTGGACCTCGAAGATGCGCTACGGCGGAATTTGGAGAAGAAGACGAAGCGGGACGCGAAGCGGCATTGGGAGAATGAGAAGTTGCGGGGGGAGGAATAATGGTAACGGGAAGCCCCTTTGAAAGGGTGGGGCCAGTGCGATCGGGATGTTCCAACCCCAAGCCGAACGGCTCCCCCCCCCCCCCGCAAATGGCACTTTTTATCATTGATATATTTTACACCCAGGCAATGCTTTCCGCAAATCCGTTAAATGTGCTTTTGAGACTTTATGATCGCCACTGAGGTATAAGCTTTGGAGATTGGCTAAGCCTGCTAATGGCCCCAGATCGGAAAGCTGAGCGCCACTGAGGTATAAGCTTTGGAGATTGGCTAAGCCTGCTAATGGCCCCAGATCGGAAAGCTGATCGCCCCTGAGGTCTAAGCTTTGGAGATTGGCTAAGCCTGCTAATGGCCCCAGATCGGAAAGCTGATCGCCACTGAGGTCTAAGCTTTGGAGATTGGCTAAGCCTGCTAATGGCCCCAAATCGGAAAGCTGATCGCCACTGAGGTCTAAGCTTTGGAGATTGGCTAAGCCTGCTAATGGCCCCAGATCGGAAAGCTGAGCGCCACTGAGGTCTAAGCTTTGGAGATTGGCTAAGCCTGCTAATGGCCCCAGATCGGAAAGCTGATCGCCACTGAGGTCTAAGCTTTGGAGATTGGCTA
>JAUIKF010000092.1 GCA_030430575.1 Bacteroidia bacterium
TTAGTGCTTCCATTTGGGCGTCGCTCAAGTGTAATTGAGTAGGCAAGTTTTTTGTTTTTGATAATCCAAAATTCTGCCTACTCTTTCTCTTTTCCAAAAAGGTTATTCACTAGGTCTGAGGTATAAGTCAATTTAATTGATAGAATGGGAGAACTGGCGTTAGCGCCGCCCAAAGACAAATCCGATTCCATAGGAGTTTATGCCCGTTGGGAGCTTTCCCAGTTCGAGCATAAAGCCAACTTTGTCACTAAAAAAGTACCTCCCTCCTGCATATACCCCAAAGGTGGAACTGCCAGTGAGGACATTGAATCCCCCATCACCAAACAGGTTCGAAAAGCCAGCAAATGAGGTGACATACCCTCCTTGAACACCAAAGTAGGCTTCCAAACCATTCGCCTTGATTTCATTACCAGATATCTCACTGATAATGGGGAGGATATTCCCTTCTACCTTCCCTACTATGCCAATATTGGTGAAGAATAGCTCTTGGTAGCCTATGCCAATTCCGACACGGACAAATTCAGAGACAGGCTTCACAGAGGAATAGTTGATATTGGGAATGCCTGAGTACCCAAAATTCCGCAACCCCAAATAGAAGGAGTTTCTCGATCCGAGTTTTGCGTCATCACCAGAAGTTTGATTTTGCGCCTTGGCAAAAGAAATACATGTGAGAAGACTGAGGATTAACATTAAGTTTTTCATCGTGGTTAAATTAGATTTTGTAACGTGTTACAAGTATCCTTCTTTCCTCATCCTGGATGAAACAACTATTTTTTATTTGTTAAGGCAAAATCAGTCATAACGCCTATAAAAAGATATAGGGAATCATTATATTAGGCCATAAATTCCTAAAAAAGCCCTTTTATAATCTAATCAGCATGTGATATTGAAAACATCTGTTAATGCAATAATTATCAAAAATGGCCCTAAAAAAGAAAAACAATGACCGATTGACCTATCGTTTATTATCCTTATTAGATCCCCAAGAACAAAAAGTTTTTTTTAAATTTTGGGGAGGGTCCCCCAGCGGTCAAAAAGCTGTGAAAGCCTTATTAAAACACCCTGGTAAGACTTTTGAGGAGACCTTTAAAAAAGGGGAAATTAAGTATAGTAATTTTCGGGTGTACCTCACTGATGCCACAGCTTCGCTAAAAGACTTTATCGCTAAACTCGGATTGGCAGAAGACACCTTTCTCTTTCACCTCTTGCTAGTCAGCAGGGCCAATAAAAACCACAATCCAGCGCAAATAGGATGGGCCATCAAAAATGCAGAGAAGGCATTTGAGGCGCAGCCCAAAAGAGGGGCAAGCTACTTTCGCGCCCAATACATGCTCACAAAGGAAAAACAAACCTCTCTGCTCAGAAATGCGATAGCCAGAATTTCACTCTCAGAAGAGCTGGATCAGTACCATCGCTTATGGAGGTGGTTGGAAATTCTTCATCTTGAGGTTATGCACCTTGACCTGCACAAGTCAACGGCTGGGAATCATACTTTTACCCCCATAAGTAAGACACTTCTTGCTGAAATCCGTGCTCACCCTGAGGCGCAAACCGGCATTTTCAGTATATATCTTCTCATATATGATCTTTTGACAAAAGATAAAGGGGACCTTCAACAACTGATTCGTTTGCTTTCAGAACATCAAAAAGCGGATGAGCTTGCTGTATTTCGTGATTTGTCCTCGATTGTCCTAAATTACCTGATTCGTCAAACATGGCATGACCCTACCCATAGGCCTTTGGATTTGCTTGCCCACCTCACCCCTATTGGAATTCGCAACAAATGGTACGATATAGAAGAGACTTTGCCCCCTTCCGTCTTTATCATTTGTATTAAATCCAATTGTATTATGGGCAAGCTCAAAGAAGCTAGAGAAATGGTGGACGAATTCTCCAAATTTCTTTCCCCAAACGACGAAGTACTCACAGTTCGATATGTAAAGATGCTTATAGCCTATTTCAATAAGGAATATAAAGAAGTGCTAAGGATCGAAACACCTGCCTTCAAAAAGGCCTTAAACAAAATGGTATTATTGAATTTCCATTTTTTTATCGCGCAGAGTCATTACTATTTGGGGGATCTGGAAGATAAGTTGGAGCCACGCCTCAGGCATATCCAGGATGTCATCAACTATACCCCTTTCCGCAATGCTGATAGGAAACAGGTCTTCCAGGATCGATTAGACATGTTTTGGTTAATGCTCAATACCACAGTATTTGATGGCCAAAAAAAGTTCCAGCAGAAACTTCAACAATCAACCCTCCCATTCAACCATCGCGCTTTTTTTGAGGAGGTAATGAGCGTTTCTCCATAAAAAAAGAGAGCACACGATATATGTGCGCTCTCCATAGGTCTCAACTGGTAATATTATAATTTAAGTGATTGACTGATTATTAATTCATTACTGATGACAAAACCCTGAAAACGAGCAGGTTATAAGCATTTACCAATCAATAATCTATCAATTTAATAATCAATAATTCTTTAGCGTGTCTGCTTGACCCAAGTCAATCGAGGCAAAGACGGGTCCATAGGGATGACCCAATAAACTCCGTCCGGCTTACCCTCGAGGTAAATACGTGTTTCTCCTGGCCCAATCATTTTTTCCAAGACGGTTCCTCCATGTGGGCTCACAATCCTCACCAAAAAACTTTTTGACAGTTCTCCTCGGTAGGAAAGTACAGCATAAGGCGCTGGGTTGGCCATAATTTTAAAAGGGGGCAAATAAATTTTATTACGAAATCTCGCAATTGCCTCATCTATCAAAATTATTTGCCCTCCAAATAAAAATGAGTGACCAGATATTGTCCCACTTACGCGGCGGAGGGTGATGGTTAAAACCGTATTGTCTTCATTCAATTCGGACTCTATGGTCCAGTCAATATCTTGTATATCTGGGCTAAACCAACCGAGAATCCAGTTACCGTAAGACTCAATGGCAGAATCTTGGGGCGCGGTATAGGTAAGCGTCACTTCACTTACATTTTCAAAGGGATTACTTGGTGTTCCATAATTCCAATCGGCGATTCTTTCGTCCTGTGAATCCCCCATACTTACTGTAAGGGTTTGGGCCTTGATCGTAGAGATAGCGCATAGGAAGCCTAGTCCTGCGCATAGGCAGAAGGTTAAATTTTTCATTATTTCTGAATAATTAGGTGGTTTGGGAGGTGCCATTAGCGTGGGCCCACACACTGCTTCTAAGGAGTAAGAGCAATCCTAATGGCGCCTCTTCAAAACCGGGTTAACAAATACATAAAAACACTGAACAGAACAGTTAGCAAGCATGCTTTCGTGGTCGTTTCGATCTGATACAAATGTGCAATGGTATAATGGAAACCCCCGTTTGAATCACCTTTTATTCAAAATAGGTAAACCTGATTCACAACAGATTCAATTCATATTGGCTATTCAAAATGCTTTATTTTTATGCAAAAAACATGTGGCGTCTTAAATGTTAAAACATGAAGGCTTGTATGACAAAGTGGCCCAATCTTCATCATAAAATGATAAAGATTGGGCCAGGTACAATCTGACAATTATATGTAAAGATTCGTAGATCTATTCCATCCCTGCTCGTTTTTTCATTTCTGTGACCTTATCCCTCAGGGCAAACAAACTACCAGCAGGCTCCAGTTCTTCATTTAGACTATCACAATCACTAAATCCTAGTAAAAAGGCCTCAGCCAATTCAGCCAGGGCTTCCTTTTCCCTTCCCTTCTTTGAGGCAAAACACCCTGACTGAAAAGCGCGAACGGCTTCCTCTTGGTAGGTGGGAAATTTCTCGAAATCAGACTCTTTGGGGATTTTGACAAGGCCTCCTTCACCCGAGAAAAGATAGGAAATGAATCCTGGATATTGCAGTTCCAAGTTTCGCAAGCCCTCATCGTCAAAGCTTACAAGCGACTGATTCTCCTTTTCGTAGTGATTGGCGACGGAAAAAAGAACAATTTTTCTAGAGATAGGAATGCCCCAGCGCGATACGGAAGACATAATGCCCACTAGATTTCCAGGTTTTATCTGATCAGGCACCCAGCATTGCATGAAGGCATAGATCTGCTGATCCCCCTCTTGTTTTGGAAAAAGGATAATTTGCAAAATATGGCCATACCTAAGGACCGTCCCTATGTAGTGCCTCATGCCTTTCATTCTCACCTTTCCCCCAGGCAATATTTCAATAAGACATCGCCTGATTTTTCTCTCATATTGACTTTGGAGAAAAAGCGCATACGTACCCGTATATGAGTCAATCGAGTCCCCTTTAGATACTTGTAGGATATTGGGACTACGACGGAGAGTAGAGGGGTTTTCAATAAAGCAATCCTGCAAGCCTGAAAAGAAGGCTTCCAAGTCAGGAATCTCTTTTATGAGTTTTTTATATTTTTTGCCTTGCCATTTGAAAGTGTCAACTTTAGTCATTTCGAATGGAATTTCATTAATTCTAGTTGCATAAATTCTCCCGCCAGTAGGAAAGTTGGTGTGACCTAAGCCTGCATAGCAGCCTTTCAAAATTATTTTTCCATTTTGCTTGATCACTTTAAAGATATTGAAATACTGCGCCACTTTGAAATGAACTTCTCGATTGGTAACCAAAATGTGGCTCGGGTCTATCACCGATATATGCCCTGCATCAGTCCTATAGGCGTGGTGTAAGAATGTGACGTGCCCGTCTGTCCCAATCCTAAAGTATCCCTTGATGATTTTGTGATTTGTAGGATTGATAGAATAGAATACATAATCTCCTGCGACATCCTTGACCATTGTCTGTTGTAAAGGAAAGTCAGGCAGGTAAATGCGCAAGGATTTCTCCAACTCTTGAATGCTGATGGCACCACTCGTTTTGGCTTCTCTGGGAAGTGCTGATAAAAACTCCGAAATGGCAGACTGCACATTTCCCGTTTGATTCAATTCGCTATGAGGAATTTTCTGAATAACCATAGGCCCGCATTCTGGGTACCCTTTCGGATGAATATTGATAAATACAGCCGTTGTAACCTCTTTCTTACACAATAAACGCATTTTGGTATGAATGACAATCCGAGCTGTTCGCGGATTGTTTTCGTCCATGGTGCGAATATCAATGATAGAGTTATTGGAAACAGATTGTATCCTTCCCCAATAATCATCCCTGCTTTCTGTGTTTGTTAGGTGAACTTGTGAAGATTCCTTATTGATCACCATATTCATGCTTTTTGCATTACCTTCCTGGAAATAAAAAACCCGAAAACAACAGAGTTTATCCTGATCTATTTTATCAAAATGTGCCTTCTTTTTTCCTCCTCTATTGAGGATACCTGCATTGATATGTTGCTTCAGGGTTTGGAAATCTTCCGTCAAGGGGCAATAAAGCGCATTTTCCCACATCTTTTCAAAGTGCTCCACTACATTATCAAACGCTACCCGCCCTTTATGCCCCATCAGGATAAAGGTCCCAGATACACTAGGAGTATGTTCCCAGAAATTGCCCACAAAGGCTGTCTGATCCACTCCAAAGATATTGACTCCTGGAAGTCTATCATAAAACCTAACTTCTACGTTTTCACGGAGTTCTGGGTATTTTGCTAAAATTTTCAGGCATTCAAAAATGCTTTCCTTCACAGATATCTCCAGGGAATTTGAACGCAAATCTGTAGCCCCTCCATTAGGGTGAGTCAACAGGAGCTGGATTTTTATCTTTTTTTTCACTGCTATTTTAAAGGAATGGACCAAATGAGCTGTAGAAGAAAAATACGTGTGTAAAATCCAGATCCGTTCATTTGCATGCTTGATGAGTTCCTCAAACCTTGCAATCTGGAATTTTGAGGCCACATCTAAAATTCCAAAATCCTTAAATTTATTTTTTCCGCTGCCATTCACATTGGGAGGTGGAATCGGCAATCTCTCTAATGTCTGCGATTGTTTAAAGACCCGAGAATCTGGATTATATATTACCCCGTAGTCGGCCAGGACCTGTTCCATTAAAGCCCAAATCTGGTCAATATTTTTGGAATAGGGGGTTTCGCCATCTTTCACTGAACCGATAATTCTGCTTAATCCCGATTGGGTAATAATATGCTTTTTGTTTTTTGTATTAATCATCTCACAACACTTCTTTTGGGTGAAATTGTGTGTGGCAAATGCAGTGGATTGTAGGAAATAAAAGGCATTGGCAATCATTTCCTGCTTTGTGATTTGGTTTTTCATGAGCTAATTACTTGTTTTTTTTCAATATGATAGGACCTCTCATTTTTTGATTATTGCTTAGCCCAAATGTGACATAAGAGCCTTCCATCTTATCCTTTTGCGCATTTAAGGTCAATTTTTGCTCGCCGCGATACTTGGAATCTGTACTTGAATACCGCATTAAGATTGTGTATTCATCCTGAAAAAAGCCCGTCAGAGTAAAGGGGATGGAGCATTCCAGATCATTGGGATCTAACAAAAGAATCCCCTTTCCCTTGATACGATTGTTGAAAACTATAAAAGTGTCAATTGCGGACCTATAAGGTTCCTCTGGAAAACTGACTGTCCATGTCCCATTGAGACTCTTTTGTTTGTCAAGGGAAAGATTTTTTCCATTGCAATAATTTTCCTTTCTGAATTTTTTTTCTTTTTTCATGATTTACTAAAGATTAAGTTTATAAAATCACTTGCTAATTTTGCGTTTTCAATTCTCTAAAACTAAACATGAAATCTCATGACAAGTGGGACAAGGAGGGCTTGTCCTACTTGTTCAATATTTTTTGTAATGGCCTTATAATCAGTTACTTAAGCTGGGAGATGGATTGTCCAACCTCAGAAATCTATGTCTGAGATTATTTTTTGAGGACAAGTATTGGACATTAAGCTAATTCCCTGAAAGAATGATGGTTTTCAGTGGTTTGGTAATTATTCTAGCGACACCAATATTTTTCTTGATAAAGGCTGTACTGCTTTTTTTATCCAGGTTTCAACCAGCTAATCTTATTAATAATGTGGGTGTTCGGAGCTTGGAATAAGCCTCTAGCCAAATCATGTATATAAAAAATAGGCGATAAGTATCCTTTAGGAGGAATACTTATCGCCTATTTATACCCAAAAGGGCTACCAGAACATCGCATACAGCACCACCAAGATCAGCAATACTACCATAGCACTGATATTGAAGGCAGGCGAAGTATCAAAGATGCCCTTGTGTAGGTCAATGCTTTTCTCATGGTCTGCGCCTTTATTTTCCACATAGCTGATGACGACCATGATCACCATGGTGGCGATCCACGTCCAGAACATCTGATCCATAAAGGGGAGATTGAGGAAAAAGGCACTATCACTCCATTCGTTTGGAGCGACCTTGAAGTAGAGCGCAATAGGAATAGAGAGCAACGCGCCCCAAATGGCAGCATTGTTGGTCGTCTTTTTCCAGAATAGGCCTAGCATGAAGACACCCAAAATGCCGGGGCTTACGATACCTGTATACTCTTGGATGTATTGGAATACTTGTCCCAGATTTTCCAACAAAGGCGCAAGCAAGGCTGCGATGACAAGTGCGGCAGCGGCTGCTAAGCGACCTACGGTTACAAGTTTTTTCTCAGAAGCACCTCTCTCCATATAAGGCTTATACAGGTCCATGGTGAAGATGGTCGCCGTGGAGTTGAGCATGGAGGCTAGAGACGAGACAATGGCCGCTGCCAAGGCTGCCAGCACCAAGCCTTTCAGTCCGGTTGGGATAAAGTTACCGATCAGCCAGGGGGAGGCATTGTCATTGATGATCTTCATTTCTCCCTCTACCATTTTCAAAAAAGAATCATCAACAGACTCGAGGGTCACGATGCCTTCAGGGCCTGTATTCATCACGTATGCGACAATCCCAGGAACGACCACGATGAGGGGCATCAGTATCTTGATGAATGCTGCGAGCGCGATGCCTTTTTGCGATTCTTTGAGGCTCTTGGCCGCCAGCGTCCGCTGGATGATGTATTGGTTAAATCCCCAATAGTAGAGGTTGGCGACCCACATGCCGCCGAGGAGGACGGCGAGACCAGGGAGGTCAAACCAAGCATCTTTGCCATTTGGGGTAATGATTTCTCCTTTATCCAAAATCATCGAAAACTTCTCTGGAACGGCATCAATGATCGTCTTGAAGCCCGTCATGATGCTCCCATCAGGCGCCACGTGAGAGAGCGCTATAAAGGTCGTCACCAGCCCACCGATGACCAGTACCACTACCTGGACGACATCCGTCCAGGCCACGGCAGCCAAGCCGCCCCAGAGGGAATAGGCCGCGGCAAATAGCGCCAGACCGATGATACAAGGAATCATGATGGAACCGTCTCCATCGCCCATGATGGTATCTAGGGCGGTCGCTCCGAGGTAGAGCACGGAAGTAAGATTAACAAAGATATATAGGCCTATCCAAAAGACGGCGAGGATAGTCTTGAGATTGGTGCTATACCGCTTCTCTACAAACTCGGGAATGGTGTAGAGCTTTTTTTCGATAAAAATGGGCAAGAAGAATTTGCCAACAATCAGCAAAGTGATCGCTGCCATCCACTCATAAGAAGAGATCGCAAGGCCGATCGCAAAGCCCGAACCCGACATGCCGATAAACTGCTCGGCGGAGATATTGGCAGCAATGAGGGAGGCACCAATCGCCCACCAAGGGAGAGATTTACTGGCGAGAAAATAATCTTCGGAGGTTTTGCCGCCTTTGCGACTGACCCAGAAAGCAATGCCTACAATCACAAGGGCATACATAACGAATATGCCGTAATCTAATCCTGAAAAATCCATGTATCTGTATTGAAATGTAAGAGTAATTAGAGAATAATTAGCTGCATGATGGAATTATTAATTAATAATTCCTTAGAGGGGTTTCAGGCAAAAGACAGGCAAGTTAGGCATTTTTGAGAATTCTTGTTTTTGTAAAATTAAGAGTGATTGAATCACCACAGATTGTAGCTAGTGGCTTTTCTGAGGCGCGGATTACCCACTAGCCATCGCCACAAGTTCGGAAATCCACGCCAGCTTCCTAAAGGAAGCACTAGGTCGCGCATATAAATGCGCATGTTCTTAGTTGCCAAGCAAGCTGGCGCGGATTTCTGGATTGTGGGGCTGGATCTTTGGAGTAATCCGCGCCCCTCAGTAACCGCTAATTATATAATGCTTGATGCACTAGTCCCTACTCCCGCGCAACACCTCAAAAGCCCTTACCATTTCCGCCAACTTCTCAGGATGAGCTGCTGCCAAATTATGCTGCTGGGCAATATCTTCTTTTAAATGGTACAATTGGAAAGTGCTGTCATTTCCCGACTCAATATTTACGTTCCGATAGATTGAAGGACCTGGATAAGGGGGGATCATCACCCAGTCACCTTGCCTGAACGCCGTTCGAGTAGTGGCTTCCAGAACAAGCTCATCACGACCTTTCTCGCTAGTCCCCATCAACACATCCAGCAATTCCTGGCTGTCAGTGCCATCAATTGGCTCGCCTACCAGCTCCGCTAAGGAAGCAAGGAGGTCTATCTGGCACAGCAAAGCATCTGATTCAGTAGGGCTAATTTTTCCTTTCCAATAGCTAATAAAAGGCATCCGAGTACCTGCTTCGAACAAGCTATATTTCCCGCCTCTCAGCGGCCCACTCGGCGTATGATCACCTATTTTTTCCACGGCATCGTCATAATATCCATCATTCAAGACAGGGCCATTATCACTCGTGAAAATAACCAGCGTATTTTCGAGAATGCCTTCTGCTTCCAGCGTTTTCATAAATTCCCCTACACACCAATCCGCCTCCACAATGACGTCACCTCGCGGACCCATGCCCGATTTTCCTACAAAACGAGGATGGGGCGTACGCGGCACATGCGGCTGTTGCATGGCATAATACAGAAAGAAAGGCCCTTCTTTGTGCACTTTTACATAGGCCTGCGCTTTTTCCAAAAAATGATCCGCCATATCTACATCGCTCCATTTGGCCGCATCGCCCCCTTTCATAAAGCCAATTCTTGAAATCCCATTGACAATGCTCTGGTCATGGCCGTGCTCCCATTTCATGGTCAATAATTCAGGATTATCCCTTCCAGTCGGCTCTCCAGGAAAATTTTGTTGATAATCAATCTCAATCGGATCATTAGGGTCGAGGTTCACGACTTTCCCATCCTCCAAATACACCGTAGGTACGCGATCTTGGGTAGCTGCCATATAATAAGCATAGTCAAAGCCCACTTCATTGGGACCAGGAGAAACGGTTTGGTTCCAATTAATGATTCCATCCCCTAATCCCAGGTGCCATTTGCCTACCAGGCCTGTATGATAGCCCTTCTTTTTGAGCATTTTGGGGAGGGTGATTTGTGCGGTGTCTATAATAAGTGGAGCCGTTCCAGGTAAGATTCTAGCGCGTTTGTTTCGCCAGGGATAGACGCCTGTGAGCAGGGCATAACGACTCGGGGTACAGGTGGCAGAAGAAGCATATCCTTGGGTGAAACGTACCCCTCCCGCTGCTAAAGCATCGATATTAGGCGTATGGATCTCAGTAGCGTCGTAAGCACTCACATCACCATATCCAAGGTCATCAAGGTAGATGATGACGATATTTGGGGCTTCTGTTGAAGAAGCTTCCGTTTTTGTGGAGACTGGCTGGCAAGCTAGGAGGGAAATGACTAGAAGCCAGATGAGTGATAGGGTAATGGTTTTCATAAAAAAGGGAAATAACATACTGCTAGACAAAATACTTTGACCGGGGAAATTAGATAGGATAAACAAGATTAACAGGATTTTAACCCGTTGTTTTTCAATCTATTCATCCTGTCCTTTCATCTATATCTTTGGTAGAAAAATGTCATAACAGTATGAATATAGATTCATTTTTTCCTAATATCATGGGTAAAAAGTATTTACACATATTCAAAAAAGTCATTTCGACGAGTCTTCGAGGAGAAATCTAACAATGTGGTCTAGAAGCCTGGAAATAACCGTTTGAAAGGGCTTGTTAGATTTCTCCCTTTGGTCGAAATGCATGCCCTGAGTATGCCGAAGGGACAACTTAGTTGTAAAGACAAGAAATTTAATTTACACTGAAATTAATCAAAAAGACTTCCATGCCGCAAGACGAAAACCTACATCACGCCACCTCCTTACCCTTCCTCAAAAAACTAGGCTTATACACCCGACTCAGTGGCCCAGGGTGGATTCAGGCAGCGGTGACCTTAGGCGGTGGAACCTTGGTGGGAGGGTTGTATTTAGGGGTCATTGGGGGGTACCAATTTCTGTGGCTTCAGCCATTGGCGATGCTGTGTGGGGTCATCATGTTGGCGGCGATCAGTTATGTGACGTTGAGCAAGGACAAATTTGAAGACCGTCCGTTTGAGTTGGCGAAAAAGCATGTCTCGCCCTTTTTGGCGTGGGGCTGGTTGATTGCTACCGTCGTCGCCAACGTCGTTTTTTGCTCCGCTCAATTCGCACTGGGGGCGGATGCGGTGCAAGGAAATCTGGGCGGAAGTAAGGTAAATCCCTACCTGATCACCGCAGGATTGTTTGCCCTGAGCCTATTCCTAATCTGGCTCTTTTCAGGGGAAGGCAAAGCCTCCAAAATCATTGATGCTGTGATCAAGGGCCTGGTGGCGATTATCGTCCTGTGCTTTATGGGGGTAGTGGTGACATTGGGCGCCAAAGGCGCCATAGATTGGGGTACCTTGTTTTCGGGTCTGTGGCCTGATTTTACCGCCCTTTTTCACCCAGTAGATTCCTACGACTCATACCTCGCCGACTCGGGCAGCTACCGCCCATTTTGGGAAGATTATATCTCCAATAGCCAGCGTAATATCATCATTGGCGCATTTGGAACGGCCGTAGGCATCAATATGACTTTCCTTTTGCCCTATTCCCTCAAAAAGAAAAAGTGGAATAAAACCCATCGCGAGTTATCTCGATTTGACTTGGTGTTGGGCTTATTTATCCCTTTCATTCTGGGGGCCTCCTGCCTGATCATTTCTACTGCTTCGCAATTTCACGCCCAAAAAGATGGCCTCGTCAATGAAGTCGCTTACCACGAAGTATTAGACAAACGCTTGGCGGCTGAATACCCTGATTTCAAAACGTTTTCCCCTGAAAAACAAACGACCCTTCGCTCGGCAGCTCCTCAAATCGACAAGGAGCTGAGTGTCATGCTTGCCAAAAGAAATGCCAACGATCTCGCAAAAGCGATGACGCCGTTTTTGGGAAATTGGTCCCAATTGATCTTTGGGATCGGCATTCTCGCCATGGCCTTAAGCACCATGCTGGTGCATATGATGATAAATGGCTTCGCGATCAGCGAAGCATTTGGTCAGCCCGGGCAACGAAAGCTGTTTTTGATCGGAGCAGCCATTCCTGCCTTAACAGGCCTGTTTTCGCCCGTGATCTGGGCAGGCACGGTGAAGACCGCCTTGGTGGTTCCAGCCTCTGTCATTGCTACGACTTTGCTCCCTATTGCCTACCTGATCTTTTTATTATTGATGAATTCGAAAAAGGCGCTAGGCGAGGAATTACCCAAAAAACGACTGCTCATCAATGTCCTAATGGGACTTGCAACAAGCATTGCCTTCTTCGCAGCTTATTGGGCCTTGGTAGGGAAATATCAAAGCCCAGACCGCTATGCGCATTATTTTGGCTTGGTAGGGATCATGGGCCTGACGCTTTTGATGGGCGTTGGAATTTGGGGATTTTTGCGGAGGAAAAGAGAGAAGAGACCGCTTCGCTAAGGGAATAGAGAAAAGGGACAAGAAACTTTTTCTTCTCTCTGTTCCCTTCTCTCTGTTCTCTACTCCTTCAAATACAAAACACATGAACAAATACACCTTCGGCATCATTGGCGGTGGCATGATTGCCAAGCATCACGCACAAGCCATCCGAGCCATGGGGGACGTGGCCAAACTAGGCGCGATCTATGCGCGAAATCCGCAAAAGGCTCAGCAACTGAGCGAGGAATTGGGATGTAAGGGCTATGATGATTTAGATGAATTATTGGCCGATACTTCCATAGACATTGTTACGATAGCTACGCCGTCAGGCGCCCACCTGGAACCGGCGCTCGCTGCTGCCCGCGCCAAGAAGCACATCATTTGTGAAAAACCATTGGAAGTGACGCCAGCACGGATTGAGCAAATGATCGTAGCCGCTCAGTCTGAAAAAGTTCTGCTTTCAGGCATTTTCAACCGCCGCTTCAACCCTGCCGTAACCCACCTCAAACAAGCTGTGGAGCAAGGACGATTTGGTACCCTGACCCTATGTGATGCCCAGATCAAGTGGTTTCGCACCCAAGCCTATTATGATTCGGCAGCATGGCGAGGCACGATGGCCCTGGATGGTGGCGGCGCCTTGATGAACCAAGCGATTCATACCATTGATTTGTTGCTGTATTTGGTGGGGAATGTCAAGCGCCTTTCGGCTTCTATGGCCTTGTTGACGCATGAAAATATCGAAGTGGAAGATACGGCCGTGGCCATCTTGGAATTTGAAAATGGAGCCAGAGGCACCATACAAGGCTCTACTTCGTGCTGGTCTTCGACAGGACATCCAGCTGAGATTCAGATTTGTGGTAGCGAAGGCTCCGTTTTCTTAAGCGATGAATCGTTTCGCGTATGGGATTTCAAAACACCTGCCACCCAGGACGACTTTGTCGCCCAGAACCTCATGGAAGGCGCTGCCATAGGCCTCGGTGCCAATGACCCCAACGCGATCAATTACCTCGGCCATCAGCGAAATTTTGAAAATGTGATAGATGCCTTAAACACAGGCAAGCCGCCCTTGATTTCAGGCGCGGAGGCGATGCGTTCCGTTCGATTGATTGATGCGATTTATAGAAGCGCCCATAACGATGGGGCGTGGGTGGAATTAATGGTTAATGGTTAATGGAAAATTATCAATGAAATTAACAGGATTTACGGACGAAGCATCCAGCGACCTGGATAAGCAAATCCAGGTGACAAAGGCCCTAGGCTGGGATTATCTGTCCGCTAGGACAATGGGGAGTGCCAATATTCACGAGATCTCCGACCGTGAATTTGACCAAGTATGTGAGCAGTTGGATATGGCTCATATCAAAGTCGCAGAATTTGGCACCTTGATCGGCAGCTGGTCCAAAAGTATAGAATCGGACTGGGACATCACTCTGGCAGAGGTCAATCGCTGCATTCCGAGGATGCAGAAGCTAGGCGTAAAATATGCCCGCATCATGTCCTATGCCCAACAGGACTGGGGCGAAGACCAGATGGAGCAAGAGCGCTTTCGGCGGCTACGCGAAATCGTTGCACGATTTCAAGACGCAGGCTTACAAGCCTTGCATGAGAACTGCATGAATTGGGGCGGCTTCTCGGCTGACCATACGTTGCGGCTCCTCGACGAGGTGCCAGGGCTACAATTGGTCTTTGACACAGGGAACCCCGTTTTTCAACGAGATCGGTCAAAGCCCGAACCATTTCCTTGGCAGAATGCCTACGAGTTTTACCAAAAGGTAAAACACGCGATTGCCCATATTCACGTCAAGGACGGGATCATGCACGCCGCCGAAGGCGAGCCGGAATACACCTTCGCAGGCGAAGGACAAGCGCATTTAGACCAAATTATGGCCGATTTGAAACGGGAAAACTATCAAGGATTTATTGCCATCGAGCCGCATATGGGGACCGTTTTTCATTTGAAAGACGAAGAGAAGACCGCTGACCCCGCGCAGGTCTACGAGTTGTATCGGACGTATGGGGAGCGGTTTGAGGCGCGGTATTTTTGAGGAGGGATTTAGGACACCATTTAATTTACAGGACAAACGAAACTCATTTACTGGACAAAAATCGGCATTTTTGTCCGATAACGAGTTTTGGAATGTCCGATAAATACCATTTTACCTCATTATCCCCCTCACAACTCCCGAATCTTAATATTCTTAAACTCCACCTGATCATCGTGGTCCTGCAACAGAATATGCCCCATGGCATGTCTCCCAAACCCCTCGACCTTGCTGTATTTGCTATGGGAAATCAAGGCGTCAAACACCTGTGAATAGCGGTCGTAGGCGACCACTTTGACATCATTGAGCCAATGCTCGACATGGCCGTCCCTGACAACAATTCGGGCCCGATTGAAGCGACTCCCTTTTACCCGCTTTTCGTCCCGATTGGCCTCGGTCAGGTTCCCCGCAGGAATCAAATCGTATAAGCTGCCCAGGGTGCGATTTCCATTTACCCCTTGCTTGGCGTCAGGATGACGTTCATCGTCTATAAGCTGGTATTCTAGCCCACAAAACTCATCATTCTGCGCAGCTAATTTGGGATCCACTAGGTATTTGATGCCACTGTTGGCACCAGGGGTGAGCCTGAAGTCTACTGTCAATTCATAATTGGTAAATGCATCAACGGTCATAATATCTCCGCCAATTCCTTTGGAATTATCGTTCCCTTTTTCCACCCGCAATAGGCCCTCCTCCATAGTCCACCCTTTTTGGGGAAAATTCAATGAGTCCACACTTCGCCAGCCATCAGTCGTCTGCCCATCCCAGAGCAAACGCCAGCCTTTGCGAACTTCATAGGGGGTCAATTGGTTGGTGAGGTAACTGATTTCAAATACCTCCTCTTTTGTTTCCCATAAGGCCGCAGCTACGTTCTCGGTCAAGATTCGGGCATTTTTCCATTGGACCTTTTTCCCCGCTTCTTCGTCCTCATCAATCGAATGCACTTGAAACCCAATAAACCCCTCTGCTGTCCAGTCATCCACCAAATTCGCGCACTGAATGCCGTTCACCCAGGTTTTGAGGTGATTTCCGACGGCTTCAATACGGTATGCGTTCCAGGTACCATTGATAAAGGCGTTTTGCCCTTTGGGGTTATGAGACAAGGGATAGAGCCAGTCGCGCCTTGACTCATCATAGATCCCGCCAGCCCATTTTCGGGGACTTGTTTCGATTTCTACCTGATAGCCAAATACGTACCCGCCGTCTTTTGCATCTTTGACATTGCTCCGAATTTGCACCCCAGAGTTCATTTCGTAGTCAATCTTTACCTCAAATTCGAGGATAAAATCGCTATACCGCTGCTTGGTCGCCATAAAAGAATTGGGCGTATGGTGTTTGGTGGTGCCTGTTAGGATGCCGTCCTTAAGCACATATTCGGCTGTGCCGTTTAGCTGGTGAAAGTTGGAGAGGCCCGTTTGGAATAAGGACTGCCAGTTTTCTTGGGCGTGAAGGGTGGGGATGAGTAGGAGGAGTAATAGGAAGAGAATGTATTTCATATTGTGATTCAGTGTAAAAGCTTAAGTAAAAAGGCGTGTGGATTAAACCATATAAGGCATATAAGAACATATAAGAAAATGGCCTATTTTGACCTTAAATGCCCTTAAATGTCTTATATGGTTCAAAATATGCCCTAAATGTAAACAGGTAATCTATCAGGACTAAAGTAAAACCCAGATGCATGAAGAAAATCCGTGAAAATCTGTGTAATCTGTGGCTTATTCTCCCATCAACGTTAATACCCCGCCAACTCTTCTTCTGTAAACAACTGCGTTCTATCCTTCAGTTTCTCCCGCCATTTGGCAATATCTGCTTCCCGCACATCGGTATCAGACAGGCTGAATGAATTTCGCAAAAAGATCAATAAATCGGCGATATCTTTATCCGTCAAGGCAGGATTGTCTTTGATGCCAGGCATGGGCGTCGCGATGTGATATACCTTGCCATTGACCGTGACAGGGCCTTGCATGCCATTGAGGACAAGGGCGATCAGGCGGTCTTTGGAGCCGCCGACATATTCTGAGTCCATCAGCGGCGGCGCAAGATTGGATTTTCCAATGCCGTCTAAGCCATGGCAAGACGAACAATGCGTACTATACAGGGCAAAGCCCGCCGTGCGGTCGTCTTTGTAGGTTTTGGTGGGCAATGGAGAGACTTGCGGTTTATCTGATTGTTGATGCTGAATAACAGTTTGGAGGAAATGGCTCAAACTGTCGGGGGTGTCAAGCGGTTCCAATTGTTCCAAAAATTCAGATTCTTTCCCAGTGATACCACTAATGATCGCTTCACACATAACCACATCATTCCGATTGGCTTCCGCAAGCTGAAGCAATACCTCACGGGCATCTGGCACACCCATTTGCCCCAGCCGGATAGCTAATTGCCAATTGATATAGGGATGATCCAAGGCTGCTACCTTTTCAAAATAAGCCAATTGCGCTGCTTCATCCTCTTCTCCAAAAGCAGAAAAACGAATCAGCGTTTCGTGAATGATCGGTTCTTGGGGAGAGGCCACTAATTGCGTCCAAAGATCTTTTTCAAAGGCATTCAGTCCTTCCAGAACCCAAAGGGCGTGCAATTGCCCGTAGGGGTTTTCAGTAGCTAAAGCGATTTTTTCGATGGTCTTTTGAGCTGAAGTGGCTTGGCGGAAAATCAGTTGTTGTTGGGCAAAATTACGCTCGTAGGCTAGGGGGGAAGCCAATAGCTCAACTAATTCGCTTTCGCTTAGTTCGCTCAAATTGCGCGCTTTTTGAACTTGGTTTTCTGTTGACGTAATTCGATATATCCTCCCAAGTCCATTGATGCTGTCCAGCCCTTTCTCCAAAATATTTTCCCGCAAATAGCTCGTCATATACGCTCGGTGCTGGATGACCCCTTTTCGTAAATCCAATACATACATCGACCCATCTGGGGCATTGTACAAATTGATAGGGCGAAAGGTCTCATCTGTAGAAACCAGAAATTCGCTGCTGTCATAAGCTGGAACAGCCGTTTTTATCCCATCCCTTTCCTCCAACACATATCGCTTGACCACATTCGCCTCGGGCGCACAGACGAATGTGTGCTGAAAGCAATCTTCGCCCAATAAATCCCCAGTATACACAAGGGGACTACAGGCAGAAGTGAGCCGTTTGATTTTACCCGTTTCATCCAGCACCCCTTTCTGATAGCCTCGATTGACACTGGTCGCTTGGTAGCCGTACAGGTTTTTGTTGGGGGCAATGTCTTGATTGATGCCAAACCGCAGTTTTTGATAAGGGTTTTGGAGCAATTGGTTGGGCATTGTGCGGTCCGTGACAATCGCTACGCTATTGTTATTGGAATACAGACGGCCGTCTATATCCACGGATAATCCCCATTGTCCACGAAAAGAAGTCACTTCTCGCCGCCATTTCCCATCTTCCAGACGGTAGCGGGCATTGGACCTAGCACTATAAATCCAGTTGTCAAGATGGTACAAAAGGCCATTCGGCTGATGTTCGATATTGCCGCCGACGACATATAAAGAATCAACCAGCTCCTGCTTGACCACTTTCGTATCCTGCAATTTTGCCCACCACAATTTGGTCCCATTGGAATAGAGCAAGCCGCCATAAGCGTGTAGCAGGGTGCGAGGCGCCACCAAGCCTTTTTTAAACACCTGTCGCTGGTCCATCACGCCATCCTCATTCTCATCTGTCAGGATGACGATCTTGCCATCGGCCTTCTCTTCGTCCGAGCCTTCGATGTCGCGCATATAGCCCGGCAATTCGACCGCCCAGATTCTGCCTTTCTCGTCAAAGGTCATCGCCACGGGCGAATTCAATAACGGCTCTGCCGCAATCACCTGGATGGCGTAGCCGTCTTTTAGCAGAAACTCATCCGTGGAGGTGTCAAATGGCGGTTCTGAATCGGAACAGGAGGGTAAAAGGAAAAGGAGTAGAATGATTGGCGGGAAGAGGTGTCTCATAAGTTGATGTTGCAATAGACGGTGCTTTTGAGGGCGCAAATTAATCAAATAAAAAAAGCACTCACAACAAAACTGCTGTAAGTGCTTGATTATCAGGGTACACACGGAAGGATTCGAACCCTCAACCTCCTGATCCGTAGTCAGGTGCTCTATCCAGTTGAGCTACGTGTGCAAATCATTAGAAGAAATATTACTTCTAGATAAATGTCTGGGAACGATGTATTGATAAATGAATAATTAATCAATTAATAATTCCCTAAAGAGCGACCTCAAATTTGAGAATGACAAAGGTAGGTATTTTTGGGAAATTACAAGCAAAAAAAGTAAAAAAATCTATCTTGTTTTCCCCAAAGCTTTTGGCTAATATCGTTTTGTCGAGGGCAATCGATTCGTATAACTCTTTCTTTCCATGAAATACCTATGTTCTCTCCTTTGCTGGCTGGGCCTGGCATCCATTGCCTTCGGCCAGCTCAATATCCCTGGTACGCTCGACAACCTCACCGTCAATGACGCTGCCGCCAGTACCATCCAGACAGAAGATTGTAATTACGTGATGGCGGGCTTCTGGGGGCCAATCGCAGGTATGGGGCCTGACAGCGCCTTTCTGATGAAGCTTGACCCCTGCGGCTGCGCCCTATGGCTAGAAAAATTCTATCCCCCCAATGGAGCTGGCAGCGCGGGCTTCCTCGATGTCATCGAACTCGCCAATGGCGAGCTAGTGGCCATTGGCGTCGCCATCGTCAAAGACACCCTTGGTGTTTTGCCTTTGGGCCAGGTCTACGACGCTCAGCAGATCTGGACGGTAAGGACAACCGCCCAAGGTGACCTGATCCGAAGCAAGACGTGGGGCATCAATGAATTCCCTTTCTCCCTAGCGCCTACCATTACAGGCGTCCCTAGCTCTAATGGCTGGGCCATCATTGAAACCTCTGAAGGCGAACTGGCCTTGACTGGCCGTGCCTTGGACGTAAACACTGGGAATACGTTTCCCCTTCGCCTCAGCGATTTTCTCCTGCAAATCGATCTCGATTTTAACCGCCAGTCTTGGACGGTGTTGCCCAATCAGGTGGGCCACCTGAAGTGGGGCCTTGACCTCATCGAGTTGAGCGATGGGGATTTCATGATTTCAGGGCAATCTCTCGATACGCTGAATCAGAAAGCCTATGTTTCGGTCGTTCGAACCCGAGCGGATGGGACTGTACGCTACGATAGCCTGTACCTCGAATCGCGAGGGGATGCGATCCACACGGGCGCTTATGCCATGTTGGAGAAGCCCACAGGCAAGGTGCTTTTGGTGGGAAAGGAATTGGCGCCTCAGCGCCCTATGGGCGATTATGATGGCTTTCTGATGGAGCTGGAGCCAGGCACAGGGGCGCAGACAGGTGTCCTTTCTTTTGGCTTGCCCAATAATGACGATGGCTTTTTGGACATAAAGCCCTTTAAGGGAGGGTATTGGCTAGGGGGGATAAGCCGAGATATTGCTGTGGGGTTAAAGATCAATGACCTGTACCAGCCCTTGGATACGTTGCTGGCGGGTTATGCTAATTATAAAACTGCGTTTCTGTCCGTACTCCCTGTTGGGAATAGCGACAGCGTAGTGCTTGCAGGCGCACGATATCAGGCCAATCAGGGCTTTGACAGCACCGATGTAGTGATGGTCAATACGGCCTATGACTCTGTCACCTGTGCCTCGGTGTCCTCCATCTTGAGCTATGGTGGCGGCATCATCATCCAGATCGATGACATCAACGCGATCTTGCCAGGCGTCTGCCAGGCGTTGCCGCCGGTCACTTGTGAGAAACTCACATTGGGAAGTGAAGGCCGTATGACGCCCCGCTTATTTCACCTTTACCCCAATCCTTCCTATGGAACCCTTTTTCTCGAAACATCTTATCAGGGGCCTTTGGAACTGAAATGCTGGGACATGACAGGCCGATTGGTGGAGACGAAGCAGATATGGAGTAATGGGGAAAAGTTACCTATATCCTTGCGAAATGGCCTGAGGGGGCTATTTTTTATGGAAATAACAGGGAAAGGCTTACGAGAGGTGCATAGGGTTTGGATTAAATAAGTTCGTATCTTCGAGCAATGAAAAAGAAATATCCGATTGGCATTCAGGATTTTAAAAAAATCAGAGAAAATGATTATCTCTATGTAGATAAAACACAGAAAGTATTTGATTTAGTAACTCAAGGGAATTATTACTTTCTTTCTCGTCCACGCCGTTTTGGTAAGTCCTTATTACTCTCTACGCTCAAATACTTATTTAAAGGAGAAAAAAGCATTTTTGAGGGGTTATGGATTGAGGATCAATGGGATTGGCAGCAGAAACATCCTGTCATCCATATTTCCTTTAGCAGTATTGGATACAAAACCCAAGGACTTGAAACTGCGCTTACCCGCAAATTGCAGGGTCTGGCGACTGAACATCATATCACTTTTGATGAAAAGGTATATGATCAACAGTTCCGGGAACTAATTCAAAAAGTAGCAAAACGAGATGGGAAAGTCGTTCTGTTGATCGATGAATACGACAAGCCACTGATTGATTATATGGATAACCTGGAACAGGCTGAAGCTAATCGGTCTGTGCTGAAAAATTTCTATTCTGTGTTAAAAGATAGTGATCCTTTTCTGCGATTCTTTTTTATCACAGGCGTTTCCAAATTCAGCCGTGTTTCGATTTTTTCAGATCTCAATAACCTTAATGACTTGACGATGTCGCATAAATATGATGATATATGCGGTTATACACAAGCAGAATTAACCTCAAATTTTGCTTCAGAGATTACAGCGATCGGTGCTAGCGATTCTATCCTGAATAATTCATAAAAAAGGGGAAAGCCTGAGTTTTTGTTCTTGTAAATGTCTAATTTACAAGTACTTAAGACAAAAACAACAAAACTTTCCCATGTCAAATTTAGTTAAAAAAGGATCGTCCCC
>JAUIKF010000093.1 GCA_030430575.1 Bacteroidia bacterium
GCGATCTATTTCAAGGGCCATCAGGTCGCGCTCGAAAGCTATTTCGAGTTTTTCTTTTTCTATCTTTTGCTTGTCTTTTTCGGTTTGCTCAAGCCGTTGTTTTAAGGCTAGAATATCGGCACGAAGCTGGGCAATTTCTGCCTCCTTTTTTGCTATTTTCTGTGCCGTTTTCATAGGATAAAAATACACAAAAAAGCCCGATTTAACACCATTTAAGCCACTTTTTTAGCCCTTTTCGCCAAAGAAAATCGCTTCCGGTGATGTACCCGCGAAAGGGTAATCCCTTCCAAAATCAGCACCAATTTCTGCCAACTGATCTCCAAATGATCAGCCTCACTAGCAGGCAACTCAAAGGTCCCAGACTCCAGCCGTTTGTACCACAATACAAAGCCGCTTGACTCCCACACAAGCAACTTCATCCGATTCCGAGACCGATTGATGAAGATAAAGACATCCCCCGATAACGGATCGCGAGACAATTCGTTGAGCACGATCCCGCTCAGCCCATCAAAACCCTTGCGCATATCAGTAGAAGGACGATAAAGGTAGTAACGATACGATGATCCCAGACTCAGCATCTTTCAATTGATAATAATTCACCCACATAATCAGCAGGAGGATACCCGTAAAAACGAAGCCGATGATCTCCGCCAAAACACAACTCCATCACAACGCCTCCTGCTGAAGGTTCCATAGAAGGGGCAGAGGGAGCTAACGCTACAAAACCACTCCCCCCAGCCGATGACCCCAACCCATGAGTTTTTAGGTATTTGGTCTGCCAATAGTTCAGCGCCGATATCGGCAAATCCCGTGAAGCGCAAAACGCGGACCGACTCAATGAGCTAGCGCGGTAAGCTTCTACTATAGGAAACATTTCCTCGGCCGTCCGATTGCGACGTCTATATTTGTCTTGTCCCATAACTTGATTTTTGGGCAAAGCTAGCACTTAGAACAGAAGTCAGATAGACGGCTTTCGTGGGACGGATACGGCGCTTGTCAAACTTCCCCAGCCCCAACAGAAACTCAAACATCAGCCAACCCCTTTGAGCAAGAATGGGATACCCCATTTGGCATACCTCCTTTTCATGAAATTAAGGATGAGCATTTTATGCCTGCGTTTCAGAAAGGCATGGAAGAAAACCTTGCGGAAATAGATGCCATCGTCAATAACCCCGATGCGCCTACCTTTGCCAATACGCTCGAAGAACTAGAAAGAGCGGGAAAGCTGCTCACAAAAGTGCAGCGCGTTTTTGGCAATTTGACAGGGTCAAATACCAACCCTCAATTACAAGCATTACAGCGTGAGTTAAGTCCGCTGCTATCGGCTCACAGCGATAAAATATCGCTGAATGAAGGGCTATTTAACCGTGTTGAAGCTATTTGGCAAGCACGTGCCTCCCTTGATCTGAGCGACGAGCAACTCAAACTGTTAGCTGATAGGCGTAAGCGATTTGTGCGCAGTGGGGCCCTGTTGAATGCAGAACAAAAGGCCAAAATCACTGAACTCAATTCCCAAATTTCCGAGCTGACCACGGCCTTTGGGCAGAATCTCCTGGCCGAGACCAATGGCTTTGAACTGGTGTTAGATAAGGCTGATCTGGACGGCTTGTCCGAAGGGATTATCGCTGCAGCGGCAGAGACTGCGGCCCAAAAAATGGCGCAAGCTGAATCGGAGGAAGAAAAAGCGAAATACAAAGATAAATATGTATTTACGCCGCATCGCAGCAGCATGTACCCCTTCCTGACAGAATCCAGCCGGCGTGACTTGCGTGAGCAATTATACAAAGCTTATGTGCTACGGGGTGATAACGGTAACGCAACGGATAACAAGGAGGTCGCTGCGAAAATAGCTAAACTGCGTGCGGAGCGTGCGCAGCTAATGGGGTACGAAACCCACGCGCATTTCCAGCTGGAAGAGCGCATGCTCAAAACGCCTGACGAAGTCTATGAGTTATTGATGCAGTTATGGAAACCTGCCCTGGCAAGAGCCAAAGTAGAAGTGGCTGATATGCAAGCCGTGGTGGACAGTGAAGGGCACGATTTTAAGATAGCCGCCTGGGACTGGTGGCAGTATTCAGAGAAGGTCCGTAAGGCCAAATATGATTTAGATGAATCGGCACTGAAACCGTACTTATCCCTGGACAACGTCCTGAACGGCGTATTTGAAACGACCAACAAATTGTGGGGATTAACTTATACCGAGCTATTCGATATCCATGTGTATCATCCAGATGTGCGTGTTTGGGAAGTAAAAGACAAAGATGGCAGTCACCTAGGCATTTTCCTTGGGGATTACTTCACGCGCTCAAACAAGCGCGGTGGCGCATGGATGAGCAGCTTTAAAGGGCAGTCCAATCTGGATGGCAAAGAACGCCCTGTTGTGGTGAATGTGTGCAATTTCCCCGCTCCTGTTGGCGATGCGCCAGCATTGCTCAGTTTTGAAAACGTTACGACCTTATTCCATGAATTTGGTCACGCCATGCATGGCATTTTGACCAATGTTACCTACGGTAGCATGTCTGGGACTTCTGGTCCGCGTGACTTTACCGAATTCCCTGCACAAATTTTGGAACACTGGGCCAGCGAACCTGCCATCATGAAGTCGTTTGCGACGCACTACCAAACAGGTGAAGTGATTCCTGACGAATTGATCGACAAATTATTGAAGGCCGCTAAATTCAATCAAGGATTTGCCAATACCGAATACCTGGCGGCGTCTTTACTGGATATGGATTGGCACACGATCAAGGCTGAAGAAGCGGTGAAAGATGCCGATGCTTTTGAAGCAGCTGCCATGTCCAACATTGGCTTAATTGACGAAATCGCACCGCGCTATCGCACTACCTACTTTGCCCATATCTTTGCAGGCGGTTACGCTGCGGGATATTATAGTTATGTGCATTCCGCTGTACTTGACTCGGACGGTTTTGAAGCATTCAAAGAAGCGGGAGATGTATTTGACCCAGCGCTTTCTGCCAAGCTGAGAACCCATGTCTACGAAAAAGGCTCCACGGAAGAGGCCATGGACCTCTATGTGAAATTCCGTGGGCGTCAACCTGAAATAGACGCGCTGCTGAAAGTGAGAGGATTGGATGGGGCGGCTGACTAATGGTATTCCTTAGCCCTGAAAATTTGCCACGGATTACACGGATTTACACAGATTATAGAAAAAAAATCCGTGCGAATCTGTGTAATCCGTGGCTTATTCTTCCTATCTCCCTTATGAGGCTTCTAACAACGCTTATATGCTGCGTCCTCTTAGGTTCCAGCTTTGCAGGTTTCGCTCACCCTCAGGACGAACTGGTCATACTGGAAATCGAACAGGGACAACTTGCCTTGCAAGATCAGGAAATGACTGCCGAATATAAAGCAGCTTTGAAGCGTCAGCGGATGCGTAGACTGGCGGCCATGCCTTGGCAGGAAAAGTTCGTGTTATTTGTCAAGGCAGGGATAGAACATATCATCCCCAAAGGCTTAGATCATATTCTATTTGTCTTAGGGCTATTTTTTTCAAGCCTTGTGTTACGGTCATTATTTTGGCAGGTAACCGCATTTACCCTTGCCCACACCCTCACATTGGCACTTGCTGCATTAGGGATTGTACAGATACCTGGTGACATAGTCGAACCCCTTATTGCACTTTCTATCGTCTGGATTGCTGTCGAAAATTGCGTATTCAAACAAACGAACAAATGGCGACCCGCCATTGTTTTTGTGTTTGGGTTACTACACGGCTTAGGCTTCGCGGCTGTATTAAGTGAATATGGATTGCCCAAAGGCAATTTAGTCCCTTCCTTACTGGCGTTTAATATCGGTGTGGAAATGGGGCAGGTGCTGGTATTAGTGGCGGCTGCGGCCTTGGTGTGGGTCATCCGACACAAAAGCTGGTATCGCCAGCGGATACAAATTCCAGCGTCGCTGATGATTGCCTTGGTGGGCTTATTTTGGTTTATTGAGAGGATATTCTGATCGTAATGAGTAAGAATATTACAAAATGAGCAAAGGACATTAAATACCTATAAACGGACCACCAATAGCAGATTTGTATAACTTGATTTACAACGGCTAACGCCCCCAGCGACAGACTGTTGTAAATCTTAAGGTTAGTCATTATATATGTTCTCTTATTCGATTATACTAAAAGACATCAGAAAAAATTAACCACCAGAAAGATGATAAAGAAAATACTTGTTTGGGTGTTAGCTGTTTTTATGGCCGCAGCTGCCATGATCTATCAAAGGAGCACAGGCCCTACTTATGCATATAAAGGACACTTGGAACATGCTGGAGAAAAATACAAATATGAACTCCTTCGCTCCCAGGAAACCACCGAAGGAGCAAAAATTGAATTACCATATCTTGAAGGGGTTAATTATCGCGCATCATTGCATTATAAGCGCTACCAGACAAAGGATTCTGTCACAAGGTTAGATTTTCAGTTAGATGCAAACAAACAACTTGTTGCTCAATTACCTGTACAACCTGCTGCTGGAAAGATGGAGTATTTCATTACGGGTACCATGGATGGGAAAGAATTTAATATTCCAGAACAAGGCGAGGATGGAATTGTGTTGAGATATAAAGACCCTGTCTCCGACTATATTTTAGTCCCTCATGTGTTGATGATGATTGTCGTAATCCTTTTTGGTATTCGGTCAGGGCTAAGTGCACTCTTTGATCCTGGTTCTATGCGTCGTTGGGCAGTGATTGCTTTCTCAGCGATGACGCTTGGCGGAATGATCTTAGGGCCTTTAGTCCAAAAAAGTGCATTTGGCGAATACTGGACGGGTTTTCCTTTTGGAGGAGATTTTACGGATAATAAAATGCTCATCATGTGGGCTGTCTGGGCATTGGCTTTGGCGATTATTGGTTTTAAACCTAAAAAGAAAGAGAACATTAGTAGAGCGGCAGTATTGATAGCTGCAGTAGTCATGACGGTTGTTTATTTGATTCCTCATAGCATGGGAGGCTCTACGCTTGATTATGATCAAGTAGATAAGGGAATCGACCCCAAAGAAGCTATTGAAACAGGAGTTGAATAAGACGGATATTTTCGTCCCAAACCTATACCCGATATGCACTACAAATGATAGCCAATTGGATACATATCATCATCGTCCATTTAGCCGTAATTGGTACCCCTTGGTTGGCATATCGGGTGCTAGCGCATAGACGAAGTCCCATGGATACTACCCCATGGAAACACACGTTTAGCGGATTGGTTATTTTGGCAATTATTTCATCGATAGCCTATGTAACCGGCCCAGAAGCGGCAGATTGGACCAAGCAGGTCTTAGTTCCTTTTCCGCAAAATCAAGTAGAAGATCACGCGCTTTGGGGAAGAATAGCCTTTGTTATTCAGGGGATTGCAGGACTTTTAGGGATTATGGGCTGGGCAAGCATTTTACAAGAGGAAAAACCTGACCGCAGAATTTCCAGCATTTTACTGGGATTGCTGATCATAAACACTTTGGTGCTCCTATACACGGCTCACCTGGGTGGGTTTATTAGAAGGATGGATTTGATGTAACTGGTTTTGATGAGGATAAATTGCAAGCGCTTATTGAGGAGAAGAGGCAACCTGTATCAAAAACTATCAAAACAATAAAATGAATATTAACATAAAGCCATTAACCAAAGCCCTAAGGGAAGACTACTTATTTTTCTTTGACAATATGACTTTCGAAGAAAATCCTGATAGGTTAAAATGTTATTGTTACGACTATCATTTCCTAGGAGATGTAGATACCTGTACGCGTGAAATGAGCCGCGCTGCGGTCCAGGACCTTATCAATGAGCAGAAGCTGACAGGGTATTTGGTCTTTGACAATGACACACCCATCGGATGGTGTAATGCCAATAACAGATCCAATTATCAACGACTCCTAAGAGACTATGATGTGGTAGATAATCCTGATGACAAGGTTTGTTCCGTTGTTTGTTTTTTAATCCACCCTGATTATAGAAGGCAAGGGATTGCTCAACAGCTTCTTGAAAAAATCATCCAGGATTATTCAGGTAAAGACTATGATTATATTGAATCGTATCCCAGAAAAGGAGAATTATCGTGCGAGGGAAATTTCAAAGGACCTTTAGAATTATATAAAAGATTCGATTTTAAGATCCATAAAACGCATGATTATTATTATGTGATGAGAAAAGAATTAACATAATTTTCCTCTACCAAACCAATCAAGTAACTCCCCTCCCCAAATTCACTACGGATTACACAGATTTGCACGGATTAAAGAAGAAAATCTGTGGGAATCTGTGTAATCGGTGGTTTTATCTTCTTTCCTCCCCTAGAATCCTTGATGAACCAAAAACCCTGTCATACCCGTTCTTTTTTGTTCAATTTTGGAGGAAAGGTGGTTTTTCAAAAAGTGAACCTTAACCCTAAATATTGTGCTGGCCATTCTTTTCGATACAGAACAGCGGGCTGGGGGTTAGTTCAACTATACTTTGGTGGGATTCAAAAAGGAACTTTAAGCTACTCCCACATCGGACACTTTAATCAAAAAGGTGCCTTAAAGAAAGAAACAGGAGGAACAAAAAATGGAAATCATACTGTTGATGAATGGAATTGGAAAGAAATCAGAAAGTACTCTCGAAAATTGAAATACCAGATTCACCAAAAAATGTCGGTTAAAAAATTAGGAAGTATGGGTATGCTAAATGGCGCAAGTAAATTGGAAAAAAAGGCATAAAAATAATAGAGGAAGGAATTTCTAGTTAGCCCCTAGGAGGATATGAGAAATACCCCCCCTCACCTCCGAAACTGCTCCAACACATACCCATAAAATCCATCCGGATCCACCAGATCCAATACAACCTCCACTTCGCGGCCATGATCGTCCTCATAGAGGCTGCCTTGCCAGTAGTCTTCTGTCACGATGGATAAGTTCATCTTATGAGGCGGAGCAAAAAACTCCGAATGCGGAATATAGCAGGTGGTGACGACATCCCACATATCATAAAAAGCCTCGCTTGCCACGATCTCGTAGCTCTGCCACGCCAATTTTGAATAATGATGTTCCCTTCCCTGAAAAGCGAGATTGGCCATAAATCCCGTTTGGATAGCGGCCTGATCTGTCACGTCCAGGGGAAATAAAGTGATCGGAAAATGGGTGTGCTTAAAGACCCAGTCTATGGCATAAGGATCACAGAATGCATTCCACTCGGCTTTGGGATTCGCTACTTCTGGTGGGATTGTCGTCGGGTCCAGGTTTCCACCTACATTGATGGCGCCTCCCATCCAAATCAGTCGCCCGATGGCGTCTGCCAGATGTGGCTTTGCCTTGAGGAGATTGTAAAGCGTCGTCATCGGACAGTTGACCAGCATGGTGATTTTTTCGCCCTGATTTAAGGCTGTCTGGAGCTGATCCTCCATAAATTGATCCCCATCGGGATAGGCTGGCCAGGCGGGATTATTGTCGAGGTCTTTCAGACAAGCGATGTTGTTTTCTTTGATACAATCCCCTCGGTAAGCCCATGGAAAGGGATTCCACTGGCGCGCACGACTCAGCGTGATGGGATTTTGGTCTTGATTTATGTCTAGATATTCCTGAATCTTCCACTGTGCATTCATCGCGTAATTGTAGATGCAATCCGCATTCATGATCACGGATCCAAGGTAATCTACTTCCTCCATGGTGGTGAGTAGCAGGGCAGCCATAAACTCATCTATCGCTGCATCGTGGTTGAAGAGGACTTTTTCTTTTTGCATGGTTGAGGAGGGTATCAAAATGAAAATTGAAATAAAAATTAAAATGAAAGTATGATGGTGACCACGCTAAAAACCTTGAATGGTTTTGATTAAAGAAATTCACCACAGACAGCACAGATTTTCACGGATTAAAGAAGAAAATCTGTGAGAATCTGTGGGAATCTGTGGTTTTATCTTCTTTCCTCAGAGAACCAAATCTTCTTTCTTAATCGCTACCTGACAGGCAGATTGAATCTTGGCTATCGTCGCTGGCGCCGTCATATCGCACCATTCAGCGTGCCCCTGCTGTTGATAGAAGGCAAGGATAGCCCGCTTGATGGCAAAAAAGACGGTATTGCCCAGTACCAATGGAGGCTCACCGATTCCTTTGGAAGATTTGACAGCTGCGGAATCTAGATGTGGATTTCGACTTTTGCTTTCCATTCCGCTATTGTCAAAAATATGCACATTAAATTGCTGAGGAATGGTCTTGGCGCCTGGTGGCTTATACTGCCAGGTATTCACGGAGGTGATGGCCCCGTTTGGCACGCCCGGAACTTCCGCTTCCCCATCCTGCTGCTTCAGCAGTTCTTCTGTGGTGACGTAGCCTACCCCCTGGACAAAGCCTCCTTCGATCTGTCCAATATCAATCAACGGATTTAGGCTTTTTCCTACATCAAACAGGATATCAGATTGGATGATGGTAAACTCGCCCGTCAGGATATCCACTTCCACTTCACTGGCGGCGGCGGCATAGGTAAAATAGAAAAAGGGTCGCCCAAAACGATGATTAACATCCACTACAGAGTAATGAGGGGACTTATAGCGCGCCTCGGCACTCAGGTTGATCCGATTGACGTACGCCAGCGAGATGATCATGGGCCAGCATTCCGACCAATGGCTTCGCCAGTTTCGGACGACGGTGTCGATCTGTTGGGCAGTGGAGGGATCGACGGAAGATCCGTCGTATTCAGAGAAGTAGAGGGTGTATTGCTCCAAATCTTCGCAGAATTTTGTCAGCCTGTCTCTCAGCTCCTGACAGGCCAATTGTACCGCGCCACCGTTCAGGTCCGAACCTGTGGAAGCAGCCGTGGGGCTAGCGTCGCTGATGGATTGCGTGTCAGTATTGGCAATTCGGATCAGGGTAAGATCGATGCCCAGAGTCTCAGCGGCAATTTGTGCCATTTTTGTATCGATCCCTTGGCCAATTTCCACCCCACCGTGATGCACCAATACAGAGCCGTCATCAGCATACGCAATCACATAAGCTCCGCCCTGATCCAGGGTGCCACGAGGACCTGTATAGGAGACCCCATACTTCAGGGGAATCATGCAGATGCCCCGTTTCTTCCAGCGATTGGCGGAATTGAAGTCAACAATTTTTTGCTTACGCGCATCAAAGTCAGACTTTTTCTTTAAGTCATCCCACAGCCGCTGGATATTGCACCACTTTAGGGCTTGCATGAAAGGCGTATAATCCCACGAGAGCGTAGCATAATCCTTCAAGGTGATCATATCTGCCAGAGAGATACCCGGCAAGACCGCATTCACCGCATCCGCAAATTCTTGCTCATTTTTATACACCTTCCCATTCTCCTGCAACTTTTTCACCTCAGCAATCATCTTTTTGTCCATCCCAAAAACCTCCAAAGCACCTATGGTCTGATCCGTGACTTGGAATTCTGTCCATTCAATGGTCCCTGTACGGTAGAAGTTATTCTCTCGAAAATCTTCCGGATCAATGCCTGCTTCAAACGCAGTGTGTTCTATCGCCTCCTCTAGAATATTGATGCCTTGCACCATCCCAAAGGATCGGAAGGCGGTATTCGAAATCTCATTGGTGCGGACTACCTCGCCCGTGACTTTGAAATTGGGGATGTTGTAGGTATTGTCAGCAGTCATCACGGCCAGGTCGAGCACCGGGAAGGACATATCGTAGGTGTTTCCGCCATTGGAGAAATAGTTGATTTCCAATCCCGTGATTTTTCCATCGGCACTGAATTTACTGTGGTATTTCCCCTCAAAGGGATGGCGGTTGCCACACATGATGAAATTGGTCTCGCGATCCATGTCCAGGTGGATAGGTCGGTTGAGTTTCCAGGCGGCGACGGCACAGGCCGTAGAATTGAAGCGTGAGCGTGTTTGGCGTCCTCCAAAACCTCCCCCTTCGCGACTCAGCGTCACTTTCACCCTGTTGGCCTGTATGCCCAATGCATTGGCTGCTACATTTTGGTTGTCTGCCAAATTCTGGGTGGCCGTAAATAGAATCATCGATTTATTTTCATCTGGAATTGCCACGGTATTCATGGTTTCCATATAAAAGTGATTCTGATAGCCTGTCTTATGTTCCCCCTTCACCGTGCCCTCGATTTCAGCAGACTTGGTCCCGGGACGAGTAATATCTTCCAGATGGGTCAGTCCTGGACTGGTGTCTGGGTTTTGAGGAAAGAAGTGCTTTTCTTTTAGCGCTTCCTGGAAAAACTCAGGCGCATCTAAATCCCAATCGATGCAGTTATTGCGCACATAAATGGCGATTTCTCTCGCTTTGACATGATCATTGGCAATAACCAACGCCAGCGGGGCGCCGATACAGGTGAATTTGGAGGGTTCAAAATAAAAGTAGAAGGAATCATCCACCCTGTATTTCGAGCCAGCCCCTTTTTGCTTAATATCCTCTGGAATCACGTCATCTTTACTTGGGACAAAGATGGGGTCATCTCCCCCAAGCCCCACCCAATTTGAAGACGGATTTGGGATATCTGCGTAGGTGACCAGGTCAACAAAATCTTTGTTCCAATCCTTCAAAAACTCCGCTAACTGAGCGGCAGTAACCCGCTCGCCTTTGCGGCCATGGGCCGAAGTGATGGGCAGGACATAATTAAATCTCCCCCTGGGATGAAGGCTATACACAAAGGCGGCTTCAGCCGTAAATGGAGGCAGGCCGTTGGCCTTGGTATAGGTGGCCTCGCCTGTAGCCTGCATAAAGGCTGATAGCTTGATGTAAGGCTCGGAAACAGGAGCTTCTTCAGGGTAGGAATTGTAAAACTGCTCCCCTCTCGAAACCACAGGCGCATCGGGCGGAATCGAATCCGCAATATTGGGATCGACGGGGACCCCCGTGGCCAGCGCCACTTCTACATAAAATTTATAAAATAAATTTTCGGCCAAGCTCTTCCGGTAGGCAAAGGGGATTTGATCAATCAATCCCAGCTTCGGATCATGGGCTTCCACTTCTTGAATCAAGGTGGCTAAGGCGGAATTGAGCGTATCTTCATTCCATGGTTTCCCCAACATACCTTCACTTGTCTCAGACAAGCGGATGGGGTGAAACATGATCCCCAGAGGCGTAGCCTCTGCCTTGATGCCATTTACGACCAGCGTACTATCGGCCACCAGCCCTTTCTGGATACTTACTTTAAAGGCTGCATTTACAATGGCATGACAGTCGTCCTTTCTTCTTCGGATTTTATAGGAATAGACATGATCCTCGTCATTTGTATAAGGAATAAAAATCGACTTATACACGGCCTCAGGTGGCAATTCTCCGTCTTTTGGCAGTTCCAAAATATCATAGACTGAGTCTATATCTTTCAACGTCGCCACGTGCACACGTGCACCCAGCGCACCGAGTACGAGTACGAGGTCAGAAAGGAATCCTTGATTGGTACCAATATAGACATTACCCGCCAGCGTACCTTCATTTCTGATCTGGGTATTGGCTACCTGCTTAAGGTGATTTAGCAAGGCTGCCAAACCGCGTGTTTTTGCTTCAGCCTGACTGGCTATCTGGAGTTTGAGGATTTCCATCAAACGAGAAATCGTGATTTGTCCGCCGACACGGATACCCTCCTCCTCAAAAGTGACTTGCTGCAATTCTGGAATGACCGACACATCTACCCAGGTAGTGGGGTTGAGGACTGCTTCTTCATAGTTGGGTTTGTCAGGGTAAATACCAACTGCCGTATTTCCACAAATCAGCCGAAACGTGGAGCCTGTCGGCCCCTGGGCGGCCTTGATCTTTAACAGATCAGGCAAGGTCACTGGCCGAATATAGTTGAACCCGTCCTTGGAAATGTTTAAGGGTTGTGGGTTCTTCATATAACTCAAAAAGGTAGCGCTTGGCTTGATGACTTTTTCAGGCGGTGGACTGATCACAGGTTCATAGGTAGGATCAATCTTAATTTCTGGGCTATTATGTGGTGGCGTATAATCACTGGCCAGTTTTTTAAACCCCTCCAAAATGGGGCGGTAGCCTGTACAACGGCAGATATTACCGTCAAAGATTTCCTCCACTTCAAGCTCCGTAGGCTTATTGGGATCCTGGAGCTTGGCAAACATATTCATCGTAAAGCCCGGCGTACAATAGCCGCACTGCGAGCCATTATTGGCCGCAATATGAAACTGACAGGTATCGACGCCTTCTTTCACATTCCCAATTCCCTGGGTTGTCGTGATCATGGTGCCGTCAAGACTCACAATTGGCCGCAGGCAGGAGTTAACCGCTTTCTGGACCAGCTTTTCCTGGTCCGGATCATAGACCGTCATCATGACGGTACAAGCGCCACAACCTCCCTGGCCGCATGACTTCTTGGTGCCTGTCTTGCCCACATCTGTGCGGTGCAGGTAGTCCACAAGCACAGTCTGTGGAGATTCATCGCGGGTTTCTACCAATTCTCCATCCAGGACAAAGCTGATATAGTCTCTGGGCGTTTTGGCACGATTCAGCGAAGCCAAGAAGAGGTCCTCATAAGCCAGTGCATTGGTGTTGAAATACACATGGGCTTTGGGGCCGGATTTGCGGGTGAGGATTTGACCACAGCGATCATTATCGGTGGTGATGATATCTAGGTGCAATTCGATAGCAGTGCCGAGAGAAGGGTCTGCCAGCAACGCTGCGGCCAGAGGATCCCAAAAATAGAAATTGCCCGAAGCCAGAAAATCAAAGTCTTTGGTTAGGGCCTCATAGACAAAGGTGGAAGAGGCTGTTTTCTGGTTCTCCAGAAGGCGATAATAGAAGTTTTTCGTAATCGGAGCAGTCTGCGAACAATCCAGTGGAACAAATTTGAGGTTGACGCCAGACTGGAGGACATAATCTGCCGCAACAGGGTCAATATATATATTCCATTCGGCTACGATATTGGGAATGCTGGGGTCAGCATTATGCACATTCCCCGGCACCTCAATGGCTCCGCCCATGATGACAATCTCCTCAATCCCATCAGCAGCCTCCGGATGATTTTTGAGCAAAGTGCCCAAATTGGTAAGTGGCCCTATGGCGAGAATGGAGTATTTGTGCTTAGAAGTTGTCAACTTCTCATACAGAAAGTCCACGGCATTCGGCAACGCAGAATTGGGATTATGTGGCAGTTCTATGCCATAGACCTGGTCAATCGGTTCGCGGATGGACTCGGGAAAAGTATGATTGTACCGCATGGGTTTGCCCAAGCCCTTCGCGACGGGGATATCCGGCTGCCCTGCCAATTGCAGCAAATTGAGCATATTTTGGGTGCCAGGATCAAGGTGGGCAGCACCCGTACCTACAACTGTCAGTCCATCTACTTGTATATGAGGATAATTGAGGAGAAATAAGGTAGCCATCCAGTCATCAATATCGGCATCCGTATCGATGATGACATGTGTTAGTTGTTGGGACATGGTAGAATGAGGTTAGCGGGGAGGTTAAACTTTATTTTGAGAATAAGATACATAAAATGAGGCGAATTATTCAAATTTTAGAAATAAATAAGTGTGATTTTTGACAGATGATCTATGGCGGTCTGGGGCTTATTGCTGAGCCGAATGTCTCCTTTTTTATTCAATTTTGGGAATAATCACGATAGATCGCTATCTTTCAGATCAACGGAGGTGTTTTGGTAGGGTCGGGGATAGTACACAACCAAGCATAAAAGAACTAAAAATGAAAAAGAATATTCTAATTCTCATTATGACTATAGCATATACAGCAATTTATGGTCAAGGAATTGATGCCAATAATTTCACGAGAACAAAAACAGATTCTTACAATGCTTCAACTGGCACCTACAACAAGTCAAATAACTTTGAAATATCTCATAAATGGGTAGAGGGTGAATCATCTGATTTCGACTCTGGTTGTAGTACCGATTTTTATACTATAAATAAGAATGGGGATATACAACAATGGAGTTTAGCCAATAACTCAATTTCAGGTGGAGACACAATTTTAGGAGGAGGTGGAACTGGATTAGCGTATTGTGGAGCCTCTAATTCACCCACTTTTTATTCATCTCTATACCCAAGTCCTGACATTAAGTATTACGATACCATTAATGGTTGGCAAACTATTACGACTTCCTTTCCAGTTTTAAATAATGGAGGCCACAAAAATGACCAATACTATTTTGGCGAAGTTAGTGTTGGGAATCAAGTCCTTTATTATTTTGATGGAATGAATTTAACAACCATTGACTCCCTGGATGGTGAATATTTCGGAGTAGCTGACATTGCAGTTGATCCGCTTGGTAGAGCTTGGGTGTTTAAAGGGGGGCTAACTTCAGTGACAAGCCTTGATGTTTATGATAAAACAGGTCTTACCTTATCTTATCCCATAACCTTTTGGTCATCTGGTGCTTACGGTTCCTTCTTTCTAAACGATACACTTTATGTAGGTATAAAGGATTCCATTAAACCTATTATTATTACTGGCAGTGTAGCTCAATGTGGCACATCTATTTCATTTAAAAATGATAATTTTTATGATATGGCGAGTTGTCAAAGAAAGGAACCTGCCAGCACTTCTATATCAGAATTAGCGAATAGTGATATCAATATTTTCCCTAATCCAACTAATGGAATCATTAATTTATCAACGCCTGCAGGCATTATTAATGTTGAGATATATGATTTGAAAGGACAAATTATAGTCAAATCAAAGCAAGCGCATAAAATTGATTTGACAGACCTGCCTGATGGGATGTATTTTATGAGAATCATCACTAAAAATGGAGAATACAATAAAAAAATCATTAAACGATAAACACGTTTGGTAACACTAAACAAACGCCATTTATAAAAACAATGAGAATAGCTATCATAGGAGGAGGGGCAGCAGGGTTTTTTGCAGCTATTGCCGCAAAGGAAAATCATCCAAAAGCTGAAGTGACGATTTTTGAGAAGTCAAAAAAAATATTATCCAAAGTAAAGGTATCTGGTGGCGGAAGATGTAATGTAACCAATGGCTGTACCGACATACAGGCGCTTTCCAAGGCTTATCCAAGAGGAGAGAAGAAACTGAAAAGAGCCTTCCGAACATTCGATACACAAGATACCATGGAATGGTTTGAGTCAAGAGGAGTCCCTTTAATGATTCAAGATGACAATTGCGTTTTTCCAGTTTCTCAAGATTCTCAATCCATTATAGATTGTTTTCTAAATGAAACTAAAAAACGTCAAATTAACCTAGAAATCGGAAAGGGTATTCAAGCGATTGAACCAATTGAAAATCAATTGAAACTGCATTTCCTTAAAGATCAATTCCCTCCAGCGGTATTCGATAAAGTCATTGTGGCCACAGGCGGTTCGCCAAAACGTTCTGGGTTAACATGGCTCGAAGAATTGGGGCATAAAATAGCCGATCCCGTTCCCTCTTTATTCACATTCAATATGCCTACGGAATCAGTCTCAGATTTGATGGGCATTGTAGTAGAAAATACCCTCGTAAATATCCAAGGCACCAAATTAAAATCCGATGGACCTTTATTGATTACCCATTGGGGGATGAGTGGCCCCGCTATTTTGAAATTGTCGGCTTTTGGTGCGCGGATTTTGAGTGAGATGAATTATGAATGTACCACTCAAGTGAATTGGACAAATATCCAAAACGACCAAATCGTTCGAGAAGATCTAAATGGAATAGTAGCATCCCACCCTAATAAAATCCTAGCCAACTTCCGCCCCTATGCTTTGCCAGAAAGGTTATGGTTGTTTTTATTAGAAAAAGTAAATTTACCTAAGGATAAAAGATGGAACGCACTCGGTAAAAAAGGGGTAAATAAATTGACGCATATTCTTACCAATGATGCCTATGCAGTCAAAGGAAAAACTACTTTTAAAGAAGAATTTGTCACTTGTGGAGGCGTGAGCTTGGCGTCTATCGATTTCAAGACCATGCAAAGTAACGTTTGTAAGAATCTATATTTCGCAGGAGAAGTGATGGACATAGACGGCATCACTGGAGGCTATAATTTCCAATCAGCTTGGACGACGGCTTTTATTGCGGGGAAGCTGGAATGAGCGAAACAGCTTAATCATGCGCATTAATGGCTAGGGCCGCAGTGCGTGCCTCGGCCGTTAATTCTTTATTTTAGCGATTATTAGAACAAACTTTATTTAGATACAAACTATATGAACCCGCGAACCTTAGCAATCCTTATACTGGCAACCATGCTTTTGGGATGTTCCAGCAAAAATTCAAAACAAGGAACTGATCCCAATTTACAAGGAGACGAGACGAGAGATAAAATTCAGAACAATAAGATGAATGTAGGCCTGAATATTTTTGACAATAAATGGCCTGTACAGTTTATGATTGACGCTGAGAATTTGGAACTCACAATTAGTGCTTTAAATACAATTTCTGAGTGTGTCATGATAACAGACTTTGTAAATCATGAAATATCACCTGCGGAAGTTCACAGTTGGAAAGCAAAAATGAAGTTATTTAATGACACGATCAATATATCTAAAATGACCCACTCAGACTGGGAACTTCCAATATATTCTTTTAATTGGGAAGAGTCATTCGATCAAGTGAAATCAGATTCAAAAATTGAAAAAATTGAGCTTGCTTTATACCAAAACAAAATTGAATATACTTTGGTAGATTATCTCAAGGACTAAGGAAGGAATCCAAGAGATGAACCTTACCCTACAATTACTGCGCATAAATAATCCACAGGTAATTAGCATGAGTTCCGCATTCCTACATACAATGAAAAACAAATCTGATATTGAGTTAGTAGCTATGCAAGCGCATTATAAGCGATATACTTTGGATGCATTAAATGCTTATTTGCTTGAAGTAAGAAAGCGAAACTTGGATATTAAGAATGAAAATGAAATAGGAAAATGGGTTGAAGAACTTGAGCTCCAAAAGTTCAAAGATGGTTTATCGATAGTGCCAAAATTGAATTGGGAACGTGCTTCCCTGAAAAATGAAATTATTGATACAAGCAAGTTTTTGGGGCTTGATGTTTTTGTAAGAACAAGAATAAACAGTGTAACTCCGAAACCAATCATTTCTAATCCATTTACTGAATTCCCTACTTTGTGTTTGCTAAGTAAAAAAGAACTTCCGAAGGGGTTGAAATCGGTTACGAGGGATGGTAAATGGCTAGAAATAGCCAGCGAAATACTTATTGCAACTATTTACAATTTACAAAGCTCAGGTATCATATCGATTGCAGCATTTCAAGATAAGCATTCCTATTTTGGACTTATTCAATATTATAGAGAATCTCTTTCTATTAAATTAATTAACCCTAATAAAACTGGTGACATTTTATCTGACCTTATTATTAGTGTGTTAAAAACCATTGATACCAGCAAGCAGTCAAACTTCGACTTTGCTAATATATTGACACTTTTAGTAACCAATATTATAGGGAAGGAAAAAATTGTTTTCCCAGAAAAGGAATTTATTATTAGTATTCTAAAGATCTATTCTGAAAGCAATGGGTTTGTTGATTTATCCTATTCTAAAAGTAACTTGGGATTAATCACTAATTACTCATTAGATATTGCCGAAAAGGAAAAAGCTGCATTGCAAACTCAATATGAAAATAGTGAGCATATGAAAACCGTCTACTTAGGAGCAAGTGAGATAGATATTTTTATATTTTGCAGGATGCGAAAGCATATATCCGATGAGTTTTTCAGTCATTACAAAGACACGGATTAAAGTAACTAAACTATATAGCCATGAATACAGGCATTAGGCTTTCATATATAATTACAATCCTGGTTTTGTCCATGGGATTTATGGCTAAGAGTGACAATATAATCGGCAAAGAGGGCATTTCTTCATTAAGAATGGAAATCTCAAACTTAAAAGATATAAAAGAAATTTTTCCGAATGGGAAGAAAATAACAAAGAAATATCGAATGCAGAATCGAGGTTATGCAATGCTTAGTTCAGGTCTATGTATAGAAATTAAAGGGAAGAAATATATAGCTAAACATGTAACATATATAGATGAGGAAAATGGATTAATATTTAATTTGGGCATGGACAATAGGTTATATGAAATTTCATTTGTCAAGCCCACGCGCTATAAAACGAACAAAGGAATAGGTGTAGGAAATAGCTTTTATGAATTAGATTCAATTTACGGTCAAATACCTTTTTGCGGACATATATCAGGTGACTGCAAAATACATGGGAACCTTCGTTTTTTTCCTAATGATACCATCGTACAAGCCGAATTGACCACGGATAGTTTAAATAACATCGAATCTAAGAAATTGATGATTGAAAAAATTGTACTATTTAAATCTTCATATAGCACTGACTAGCTATTGTCAAAAATCTGGTAAATACCGAATAAACAATAACGTACCCGTGGTTTTAGGGAAAACCCCCTTCAAACAAAGGACAATAGAATCAACTACAGATCAGGCGTAAAAAACCAAAAACTATACAAGATTCGCAATTCAGTATAAGGCCTTAAAACAGCCTTACCCTTACTTTTGTCATATGTTATTCGATAACTAACCATAATTACAGATGAATACGAAAGAATTTGGCAAAAAAGGGTGGACGCCCGAAAGATTGGGAAGCTTAACCGAAATGAAAAAAATCTGCGAAAGCAATTGCTGACCTGAAGGAACAAGTTGGGGCAAATGCTAAGGTTTCGTTTATAAAAATGGATTAATTAATTATTCAAAAACCTCAACCAGTGATTTAAATCAAGGTGACAATAAGCCCTACATTTGCTTATTTGGCCCCTAGACAAAAATCACGAATGAAATACATCCTCCTATTCGGCTGCATGTTGCTGGTGCTCATGGCTTGCCAGGAACCCGACATTTCGCAGAAATCGACACCCTCAGAAACAGCCCTATTCTATCCAGACGCCAAACCCCGCGTCCGCTGGTGGTGGTTTGCCACGGAGATTACCAAGCCATCCGTCAAGCACCAGCTCAATTGGTTCAAAGACCAAGGATTTGGTGGGGTGGAGATCGCCTGGGTGTATCCACTGTATCGGTATCAGCAGCCTTATTTGAAGCGGTGGAATGGCCGATTTTATGAGAAAGATTCTACTGCGCAAAAATGGCTCAGTCCTGCATGGACGAAGGTGGTGAGTTATGCAAAACGGTATAGTGACAGCATTGGACTAAGCTGTGATTTCAGCCTGGGTTCCTCCTGGCCGGAAGGAGCTACTTATCTTTCCGCCAAAGATGCTACACAGATTTATGGGGACTCGCTATTTGAACAAACGCTCACATTTTCCTGGGAATATCCACGCATTGGCAAGGTGCTAAACCACCTCGACAGCACCGCTTTTGAGCGGTTCCTGACGCCCTTTGCTGAGGCCCTGGCCCCAGCACTCAAAGGAAGCCGCTCAGCCCTTTTTAGCGACTCCTGGGAGATCAAGCTCAATGCGACCAACAAGATTTGGACAAAAGGCTTCGAAGAGACCTTTATGGATCGTTTCGGCTATGACATCATCCCTTTCATGGAAGACAGCCTCGACAATTTTCCCCACGTTCGCTACGACTATACCCGCTTGCTTTCTGACTTCGTCATCGAGCAGTTTTATCGCCCTTTTGTCAATAAGAGCCATGCCTTAGGCGCATTTGCCAGAGGGCAATGCCTGGCGTCTCCTACGGACATCATAGATGCTTACGCCTTGATGGACGTGCCCGAGACGGAAGCCATGCTCAGCAAGCCTTCTTATGCGCGCATCGTGAGTGCTAGTGCCTGTCTTGCTGGGAAAAAAGAGGTTTCCTGTGAAAGTTTTACTTGCCCCTATGGGTTTCCCAATACCAATCTGCGTGAAGAGCAAACGGGAGACCTGAAAATGATCGCAGACGCTCTTTTTGCCCAAGGCGTCAACCAGATTTTCTGGCATGGCGCCCCTTACAATGGGCTGGGCAGCGACTCTGTCGATTTCTTCGCAACCGTCTACGTAGGCCCTAATGGTAGCCTGACGGAGGAATTGAAGCCTTTTAACGCCTATATGCAGACGGTGAGTCAATACCTCAAAAAGGGTCGAACCTATACGGATGTGGCGGTATACCTCCCATTAGAAGATGGCATCATGGCAGGCCCTTATCCCAAATCCAAACAACGTGTATGGGTCTGGGGACAATATGAGCTTCGCTATTTGAGGCCTCCAGCGGAGCTGGAAGGCCACCATCCCATCTGGATCAACCAATCTTTCCTCCAGCAGGCGCGCTATGAGAATGGTCGCTTATATGCTGGCGATGCGGAATTCTCTCAGCTGTATATAGATGTGAAATATTTGGATAATGAGGCACTCCGTTCGGTCCTTGCCTTGGCACATCAAGGCCTTCCCATCTGTCTGAAGCAAAAACCCGCTGAGCCTGGCCATATCAAATCATCGGATTATGAGCAGCGCTTGCAGGAATTGGCTGCATTGCCCAATGTGAGGCGCAGCTTTCAGCAAGTTGAGCTTCAGCCTCCTTTGGTCACAGGTGACAGCCTGCCCGATTATTGGTGCCGCGTCACCGAGGAAGGGCTGTACCTCTTTTTTGCCCATCCCTTTTGCAAAGGCCTGACCTATCCGCTCACCTCAGGCGATGCATTTACGGAGACCACCTTCAGTCGATCAGTGAAGATCGAGGCATTTGGTAAAAAGATTCCTCTACTGCTTTCTTTTCTTCCTTACCAATCCCTGCTATTTCACATCGACTCAACAGGAAAGGTGACGCCGCTGGATATTGAGTTTGTGCCTAAGGACCCTGTGGTGAAGGCGAAGTCGGAGGAGCGGTTGTATTTTTGAGAGGGATTCTTTTGGGTAAAGGGGCTAAGAACTTGGCGTAGAAGGTAAATTGTATCCAGCTATAAGTGGGTTTTATACCTCAGACCTAGTGAATAACCTTTTTGGAAAAGAGAAAGAGTAGGCAGAATTTTGGATTATCAAAAACAAAAAACTTGCCTACTCAATTACACTTGAGCGACGCCCAAATGGAAGCACT
>JAUIKF010000018.1 GCA_030430575.1 Bacteroidia bacterium
ATGTCATTAAGTTAAACCCAGAAAATCATAAAAATAAGGACATAGGTAGCCCTTGTAAAAGGTTTAACTTAGGGTTGGCGGATGCCATACTCCATCAGGGTACTCAAATGAATAGAGTGAGGGATAACGAAACCTAGAAAATGAGACAGTTTCTGGTGTTTCATTGAAGCTGAAAAATAAGGGGATTGTTATTGATGTTCCACAACATTGGCATATACAGAAAGGAGTACAACCATCTTCCTCATGGTCATGGGAGTTATGGGGAGACTGATCTTCAGGATGGGCTCCTGAGACATGCTCAGAATTAAACTCATCAATACCATGCCCACAAGGCATCACTGCCATGCCAAAAATATAGAGTGCAAATATGAGCGTAATTATCCTCATCTAGGTTGGTAAATATAGAAAAGTTTTCACTAGTGTTGCGTTAAGTTTTTAGATTTTTTGTAAAATATTATTCATCAATAAGTTAGTCGTTGTTTTTGATTTTACGCCTGTTGCTACAAATACTCCCCCTCGATTAAAACTATGTTCCAGTTGAAAATCCTTCACTCTTGGCTTCAAGTATTGCCAAATCGGCCTAGTAACCTCTCCCTTCCCAATCCACTCAACGAAAGCACCCCTAAGTGTTCGTTTTTCCATATACCAATCCATGATCACAATTTTTCCTCCAGGCTTTAATAATGAAAGCAGCTGGTCAATGATTTTTTGCCAATCAGGAAAGCCAGATAACCCCAAGTCACAAAGAATTGCATCTACCATTGGCGTATTTTCACTTTCCAACAGTTCCTTCAACCACTGTTGATTAAGCATCCTTACATCTTGCTTAATCAATTGAATATTTTTCCAATTATGCTTTTGAACTTTTGTTTGTGCCTTTTCCAGCATTCCTGATGAGAGATCGACACCAATAATCAAGCCTGTACCTTGGTGGTATGTCTGAAAATATTCAAAATTTTGCCCCGTCCCACAGGGGACATTTAAGAGGGTTTGATCCTGCTGAAGTTTCAATTCTTTGATGGCATAACTTCGGGCTTTATGATAATAGGCTTTGGGCGAGAAAAGATCATATACCCGAGAAAATTTATCATAATAGGTAATGAATTTATCTATATTTTTCATGGCTAACAATCAGGTTGCTCGCAGTCTTCCTCACGGGATTCTACCTCAATAGTCACATGTTTAATCCCCTGAAGAGCAAGTATTTGGCGGATTTTAGTTTTTACGGCAGCTTGTTGAGAAAAATCCTCAAGCTTGTCTACTTTGATATGTACGGTAAAAATATCCTTCTCCCCGTCCAGTGTCCAAAGATGTATGTCATGAACATTTGATACTTCAGGTAGGTCTTGAATTTGTTGTTTTAGGGCTGTAATATCTTTGTCTCCTGGTACAGCCTGGAGCAATATTTTGAAGCTTTTTCGCAGGTTGCGATATACATTCCATAGCACCCAGGTTGTGATCAGAATGGAAAGCAAGGGGTCTAGTATAGGAACATCGACAAACTGCATAACAATAGCAGCAATCAAAACCGCTACCCACCCCAGTACATCTTCCAACAAATGAAGAGAAACGACTTCTTCATTGATGGACGAACCTTTTCTAAGCTTTATAACGGCAGCTCCATTCACGAGAATACCTAGTATGGCTAGGTAAATCATACCTTCAGCATCTGGTTGGGGAGGTTCCCACAAGCGGGGGATAGCCTCTTGCAGGACAAATATCCCGCCTACCACCAAGACCATAGAATTTATTACAGCTCCTAGTAAGGAAAACCTTTGATACCCAAAAGAAAATTGCTTATCGCTCTTCCTCTGGGATAGGGTTTGAAAATACCAGGAAAGCCCTAAAGAGAGGGAGTCTCCCAAGTCGTGGATTGCATCAGAAATAATGGCAACACTATTGGTTAGGATTCCTCCAACAATTTCTATCAGGGTAAACCCTAAATTGAGGAAGAAAGCAACTTTGATATTGCTTGTACTATGATGGTGGTGAGCAGGGTCATGGTGATGACTCATTATTTCGTTTTCAGTGGTTATTCTCTGTTTCTTTATATCCATCGCCTCACTTGGCTCAAATAATGTTTGTAGGTTTCATCATGAGTTTTGATCAGGTATGCTTCTTCCAATCGAACCTGAATCTGGATGGCATGAAATACCCAAACCAAAATCAGCAGGGTAAAGGCATTGGGGATCACCAAAAACAAGCCTAAATCTGCAACCAGAAGCCCCAAGAAGATGGGATTTCGTGAAACTGAAAAAAGCCCTTTCGTAATCAACTGAGCTTCATTTTTCTCGTCAATACCAATTCTCCAGGAATCACCCATTTGGAGCTGTGCAATAAAAATCCAAATAAGAGAACCGTGTAATAGTACCCAGCCTATGGCTCGAACAATAGTATCCTCCAAATACCAAAACGGGAGATAATAGGCGTACCAATCACTTTCTACAGCATAGATTGTCACAATCACAAATTGGATGACAGAAATAAGCTTAAATAGTTTCCCATTGTAGCTGTGAGCGTCGTCACCGCTGTCAAATGTGATGGGATTTACACCTGTATTTTTCCAAAGGAGATATGAACGAACAACAAATACCGTGAGGAAAAATAGGATGAAAAAGATAAATAGATATAGTGGAGTTGTCATAAGTTTTTTTGCAAAAATAGGCTAACAATTCATGCAATGGTATTGCATTGTTAGCCCTGACACTTTTTGCATCTTCCCTTTATGTTCATTTTTATTTCACTTGCAGAATATCCTTGAGGTAAGATGGTTGGTGGTAGGAGAACAGATTCCAGACACTCAATCGATCCGCAAACCAAACAATGAAAATGAGGATGGCGATCAATATGATGTTGTTCCTCACAATGCTCTTTGCATAGGGCATATTTTACTTCTGAGACTCCATTTTGAATGCTGTGGATAATACCTTTTTCTTCAAAGGTTTTCAAAGTCCTATATATGGTGATCCTGTCAGATTTTTGAAACGTTTCTTCTAATTCGTTCAATCCCAAAACAGCATCCTCCTGTAAAAAATGCTTCAGTACGAGCTGCCTCATTGGGGTAATTCGGACAGATTTTTGTTGCAAGATAGCATCAATCCTATTCATAACTTTTGACTTTTTGAGATGAGAGGAAGTCAAGATTTAGAGAGTTTCAAAATGCGGATCGCACCCCTGATTACCACCAAGAATACAATGGTTCCAATGACCAAGTCAGGAAAGCGGGAGTTGGTAGCATAGACCAGCACCCCGGCTATGATTACCCCCAAATTGACGATGATATCGTTGGAAGTAAAAATCCAACTCGCTTTCATGTGAGCGTCCTCGCTTTTTACCTTATAAATCAGGTATAAGGAAATACCATTGCCCACTAAGGCCAAGGCAGAAACAATGATCATGGTTTGAAATACTGGAACTTCCCCATAGCCTACAAAACGACGTATTACTTCAGCAAAGCCCATGACAGCCAAAGCCATTTGAAAATATCCGCTGATACCCGCTATTTTCTTTTTTCGGGAAACGGCTGCTCCTACTGCCAATAAACTCATGCCATACACAATGGCATCGGCCAGCATATCCAAAGAATCGGCAATCAATCCCATGGAATTTGCCAGCCAACCATATGTCATTTCAAGAATGAAGAATCCGAAGTTGATGCCCAGAACCCACCATAGAATGGTACGTTCATGGGTCTCTTGTTTGGGTAGCTCTTCCTCTGTCTCGATGGTTTCCACTAACCGATCATTGAGATTCAATTGCCGAATGGCCAGATGAATGGGTTGAATTTCTCCCTCATGATAAACAATCAGTTTTCGGTTTGGCAAATCAAAATCAAGCTGTTTGATTTCTGAAAACACTTCCAATTTCATCCGAATCATCTGCTCTTCTGAGGCACAATCCATTTGGGCGATTTGGAAAATAGATTTATTCATCTTCTGCATAGAACTTAATGATCAATCCTATATTAGCTACAAAGCCATCTGTTGGTGCCCATACCTCAGTAAATGAGGGATTGGTGTTAGGAGGAGTAATCATACTCTGATAACGGCTTTGGCGCGTGTCTGTAAAATTCTCAAAATTTATGAACAGACTTATATGCTCAAATTCACGCATTGCCATAAGACCCATCACCCAATAATCCTGCGTTTCTGAATAATCGCTCCGAAATTGCTTGCCAGTATAGTAAACTTCGTACCCAATACGCCATTTTTCATCCTGTTCGAACATAAATACAGCTCCAGCATTGTGTTTTGGTGTAAGCGGTTTCTGGTTATTGATATTTTGGTAGCGTAGCTGTACGTCAACAAAGGCATATTGAAGATATAGTTTGAAATCACTCAGAGTAAACTTGATGTTTGTTTCAAAACCCTTGCTTTCAACTGGACCGTCTGCATTTGAGAAGGCGAAAGTCGTACTTGTTGGACGAGGTTCCAGCACAAGCGAATTCTTAAGCTGAGTATAGAAGAACAGTTGGTTAAAAGAAAAGGTGAACTTGTTTGCAATGATTGTTTTGTAGTTCAAATCAAGGTTTGCACCAATAGAGGTTTCAGGTTTGATAGCATCTATTTCTAGTGGAGCCACCCCTTGAAAAGAAAGCACCTCTGATTCCTCATTGAAAACAGTGGGAAGTTTGTACCCCATGCCGCCGCCAATGCGTGTAGTGAGTTTTTCTGAAGGCTTAATAAGCAGGGATATTTTCGGTAAAGGAAAGACCCCAAAATCAGTGTTATAGTCCGTTCGGAATCCGCTTTCAAGGATAAGGTGATCATTTATATTCCAATTATTCTGAGCGAATACACCCAGGGTAAGATAATTGTAGTCCCTCGGCCTTATAGGCGATAAGCTAGTGTCCTCCAAAAAATTGTCAGTAAACAAATTGGCTCCTACAATCCAATCCGTTTTATCAGATTCTTTTGCCCAGGATGCTTCTGAAAAACTAGCTATTTGGCGACCCTGAAAGGTATAATCTGGAAGGCTTATGCTTCGATCAAAATAATTTATGCTATTGCGAAACGTAAGCAATCCTCCATTAGGGGAATGATGCTCAAAATGAAACTGAGATGAAGCCCTTTTGGAAAGATTTTGTTCACTAAATGCGTTAAGTGAATCAGCTTCCCCTTTTATGGCTTGAAGGTTTCCGCCTATCCTATCGGCAAAGGCTGTATTGATGCCTAACCACAATTTGGTATTATCTGAGGGGTACCAAAAGAATTTAGGATTTATGCTGATGCTCCTGACTTTTGGAATGTCCGAAAAATCATCCTCGTTTGGATCATAAGGATTCTGAGTGTTTCCTGAAGCATACATGGTGAACCCAGTTTTCTCAAAGCGATGTGCCCAAAAGGCATTTGCTGTTGTTCCTAAAGCAGATGTTTGGTTGAGCATAATATTTAGTTCTGGCTCATCATCAACGGGCTGTTTGCTTACCAAGTTTACCAATCCTGCAATAGCACCCCCGCCATAGAGGGTTGATGCGCTTCCCTTTATGACTTCAACTTGACGAAGATCAAGCGGGGGAATTTGCATGATGCTCAGCCCACTTGCAAAGCCACCAAATAGAGGAAAGCCATCTTTAAGAATTTGAGTATAACGGCCATCTAAACCTTGTATGCGAATGCTCTGATTGGCTGAATTTGCAGAAGTTTGTTGCATTTGTATGCCTGTACTCTCTCTCAATAGCATCGCTATGTTGGTAGAATTCATAGCAGATTTTTCCCCTAATTCTTCAGCGGTGATTGCTTCTATACGGGTTGGAATGTCTTCAATGGTTCTACTACTCCGAGTAGCAGTAATCCTTACAACTTTCAACTCTTCTTCCTTGCTTTCTAACTGAAGTAAATAAGGTTGAGGAATGGTAAGAGGAAATTCAAATGTTTCTTCATGTGTTGAATAACCAATATAGGAAAAGATGATCGTATGCTTTCCGTCTGGAATCCCCGTAATGGTTAGTTTCCCATCAGAATCAGCAATGGCACCTTTGTTTGTGTTCTCTAGCAGGGCTGTTGCTCCTACAAGGGCTTCTTTTGTGTCATTATCTGTTAAAAAAGCTGTAAAGCTGTTCTGTCCGAAAGACAGGTTTAGGTATAATAATATGCTAAAGCATAGCAATAGTTTTCTCATTGCTTGAAATATTAGTGATAAAAAAAATGAAAAATGACAACCAGGAACGGTTGCAGAGAAAAGACTATGCTAGCTTGGGAGGATGGAAAATGTCGAATATTTGTTGCTGAGACAAATAATGAAAATGACTTGCTTGTGGGATTGGTATAAACAAAACCTCTAGTGCAGGAGCAATGATTGAAGGCATAAAACCTAAGCAAGTCTCGCAGGAAAGGAAGGGATTGCAGACGTCATTACACTCACCACCGTTATCATCAAAGTCCCCAACTTGCTCTATGCAGATTGATGCATTGAATATGGACAAAGATGGTTCAATGATTAAAAAACCAATGAATACAGTAAAGATGATGGTGAATACTTTCATCAAGACAAAAGTAACGATTTTTGCCAAAAGTCCTTTAAGTGAAGGTGAGTACTTCCACATAGGGGATAAATCCTGAAATTTAGATTTTGGCGGATTTTACACGTTTAGTTGCCATACCTTTAACAACAACATCCTCCCCCTTCACCATGCTTCCCATCTTGTTGGATGGGGGGGCAAGCAACTGTTCCAAAGGAACAGTAAACACAGCAATCGCCTGTATTTGGACTTAACACCTTCTCACAATTTTCGCATGTATAAAAAAACTGACAGGCATCTGTAGGCATCGTTTCTTCCTTCTGATTCTGGCAATGAGGACAAGTAATAACTGACTGGAGTGTAATAACCATGTTTTAAAGGATTGATTTATTTACTTTAGCTTACAGCAACAGTTAATTAAGGAATTAGCGTATGATTTTTCACTTGATAATTAGTGGTCTTTATAGCTGCTGTAATCTGATTTAGGGTGGTTTGAGAAGTGTCAAATTTCACAATTGTATTTTCATTTTTATAAGATGCTTTTACGGCTACTATCCCTGACAATCCCTTCACAGCATGTTCTACATGGCCTTCACATCCATCACAAGTCATTCCCGAAACAGCAAATTCAATGGTTTGTACCTGATCTTGATCCACAATAGCAACTGCCGATACCTCTTGGGCAGGAAATAAGGCTTTCGCATAAAGGGGAAATGCCAGCATCAAAACAGCAAAAACGGTGATGATACTTAGAAACCCTTTTCCCTGAAAAAATGAAGACTTTGGTACCTCGCAGCCACAATTATCCATAGCCACAGGCTTTAATTGCTGATACCAAGCAAATCCAAGTGCAAGGACACTTAGCCCTATCAAATAGGGTTGAATCGGCTCAATCCATTGAAAATTACTTGCTAGACCTGCCGTTCCTGCAAGCACAGCCAGTAAAGGCGCAATGCAGCAAAGTGAAGATGCAATTGCTGTCAAAAGCCCAATTCCAAGGGCAGAGTTGTTTGTATTCATAGCCAAAAAATTAAACGAGTACCGGTTCCTCGATCAGATGGAGAATCGTATCTAAAGTCGACTTTAATTGTGAGCTAATTTGATAGTAAATCACAGTGCCATTTCTTTCAGAAAAAACCAATCCAGCATCTTTTAATTTCCTTAGATGTTGAGAAACTGCGGGAATTTTCATTTCCAAAATTTCACTCAAATCGCATACACAAAGTTTGGTTTCGGATTGTAACAGGTACACGATTTTTAACCTGACAGGATTTCCTGTTAAAGCAAGAACTTGGGCCATCAAAGAAAGGGATTGATCTATCCGTCCAATTTGTTCCTTGCACCTAAGAATCTGTTCCCCATCTCGATCTACCCTGACGCATGTATTAGTTGATATTCGCTTCTTCATATTAACAAAGTTAAAACTCAATAACTATTTAAGCAAATGCTTAAATAGTTATTCAAATTTCTATATGAAAGATTGCGAATCTACTATGGGGCCGTACTGAAGGGTATTTCGTTGAAAAAACAGGCCTTTAGAGCCAAATTAGAGGAGTGAAATATTAGAAAACGACTTTTTTACAAAATCCCACGGTTCACCTCTTGCCAGGGAATTCCCTGGACCCCTAGGAACTATATGTGAAGACCAACAAAGAACCCTAGCCAACATTTTGTAATACTTACACAAGATTATGTAATAAGCATCTCTGCTAAATTTTGTACCTTTGCTGAAAATAGGTAACAAAAGTTTCTTCTCTTGATAAGAAAAATTGTACATATTTCCCTGGCATTTTTGATCATTACCAGCTCTTGGGGCTTGGTTGTGAATCAACATTTCTGCTTTGATGATCTAGTAAGTGTTTCTTACTTTTTGCCAGCTAATAGCTGTTCTACAGGAAAAACCCAAGCAGCCTCATGGCTTGAAGAACAAGACTCTCAGTCGGACAAAATAAGCCACAAGAGCTGTTGTTCTGAACATACACATCTCCTAAAAATCTCTCAAGAACAACAAGGTCAATCGTTTGAACTTCAGCTTCAAGAAGATAATGTTGTTAAGGGGTTGATGGCAGGGACTTCAGTAACAAAGTTTGCTTCGGTTAGTTCTGGTTGGACATTTCACCTAAGTTACAGACCACCTCTTCTGGTTTGGGACATCCCTGTTTTTTTACAGACCTTCCTTTGTTGAAATCCTTTTCAGTTTATCCATGCTAAATAGGCATGTATCACGCTTCTCCCATACGAGAAGTGAACTTCATTTTTGCTTAAAAAAACTGAACTGAAAAGGGCTTTATGCTAGCAAAATACATTCGATTTTTTCTTGAGAACAAGCTGGTCGCTTGGTTACTACTGCTCCTCTTCGTGGGTTGGGGGCTGGTAACTGCCCCATTTGACTTTGGACTAGAGTGGCTACCCCGTGATCCCGTAGCTGTGGATGCCATCCCAGATATTGGAGAAAACCAGCAAATTGTTTTTACCAAGTGGATGGGTCAATCTCCTCAAGACGTAGAGGATCAAGTTTCCTATCCCTTAACAACCGCCTTGCTGGGAATACCTGGAGTGAAAAGCATTCGCTCCAATTCGATGTTTGGTTTTTCTAGCATTTATGTCATTTTTAACGATGACATAGACTTCTACTGGAGTAGAAGCCGTATTCTGGAAAAACTTAACTCCCTCCCGCCAAACATTCTGCCTCAAGGTGTTCAGCCTACCCTTGGCCCCGATGCGACTGCCTTGGGACAGATTTTCTGGTATACCCTGGAAGGGAGAGACCCAGAAGGAAATCCAACTGGCGGCTGGAACCTACAAGAGCTGAGGAGCATCCAAGATTTCTATGTGCGATACGGACTGGGATCTGCTGAGGGCGTATCTGAGGTGGCTTCTATTGGTGGATTTGTAAAAGAGTACCAAGTGGACGTTGACCCCGAAGCGATGAAAGCCTATGGCATTACGCTCCAGCAGGTGATGAAATCACTGAAAGAAAGCAATATCGATGTAGGTGCACAGACCATAGAGATCAATCTTGCGGAGTATTTTGTGCGGGGATTGGGGTATGTAGAAAAAATTGAAGACATCGAAAAAAGCGTCATTAAGGTCTCTCAAAATGTGCCCATCCGAATAGGTGATATCGCCCATGTACACCTTGGGCCAGCTACCCGTCGAGGCGTCCTAGACAAGTCTGGAACCGAAGCCGTAGGCGGCGTCGTAGTGGCTAGGTATGGGGCCAATCCGCTTGAGGTGATTCAGCATGTCAAGGAAAAGATTGCAGAGATAGAACCTGGCTTGCCCGTCAAGACACTAGCAGATGGAACAGAGTCCCAAGTTCGCATTGTCCCCTTTTATGACCGCACCCAGCTGATCTATGAGACCATAGGGACGCTTCAAGAAGCATTAAGCCTTGAAATCCTCATCACGGTTATTGTCGTGATGTTGATGCTCTTTAACCTAAAATCGTCTTTTCTGGTCAGTAGCTCCCTGCCCATCGCAGTGCTCATGTGCTTTATTGCGATGAAGTACTTTGGCGTGGATGCCAATATCGTTGCCCTATCAGGAATTGCCATTGCCATTGGAACGATGGTAGATATGGGTATTGTATTGACCGAAAGCATGGTCAAGCAAATGGACGAAGCACCTCCTGGCCAAAGTCTTTTGACCACCATCTATGAAGCCACGATGGACGTGGCCTCAGCGGTGATCACAGCAGTAGCTACTACGGTTATCAGCTTTTTGCCTGTCTTCACGATGGAGGCGGCAGAGGGCAAACTGTTTAAGCCCTTGGCTTATACCAAAACCTTTGCACTGGTGGCTTCTATCATTGTGGCCATCACCATCATACCGCCGTTGGCGCACAGTCTTTTTTCGATTAAAGTCGGCAGGAATTCGTTTCGAATTGTCGGAAATATGTTATTGCTTTTAGGTGGAGTGGTTGCTCTTTTCTTTCTTCCAGCCACCCTGGGAATAATTCTGATTACTATAGGGCTAGCAGGATTACTGGCGGGATGGATTGGGCAAAAATGGCCAAGCAAAACAAAGCTTGTGTTGTGGCTAAAAAACATTCTCTATGCAGGCATAGTGGCCTTTTTACTGACCCGAATTTGGATGCCTTTAGGAGTAAATAAAGCCCTCCTTGTCAACTTTCTGTTTGTTGGCGTTTCAATAGGGCTACTCATAGGCTTCTTCTTCTTAGTTATCCATTTTTATGAAAATATCCTTCGCTTTTTGCTCCGATTTAAGCTCGTATTTCTATTAGTTGTGGGGCTGGTGGTATATCAGGGGCTATTGGTGTTTCAGCAAACGGGGCGCGAGTTTATGCCTGCCCTCGATGAAGGTTCTTTTCTTTTGATGCCTACTGCGATGCCACATGCAGGCATGCAAGAGAATATCAAAAACCTGCGGTTGTTGGATATGGCAGTCACGGCTATTCCTGAAGTAGAGACTGTAGTGGGAAAAGCTGGTCGAGTGGAAAGTGCCCTCGACCCTGCTCCTATGTCTATGTATGAGAATGTCATTCTCTACAAATCAGAATATAAGACAGATGAAAACGGACATCGCATTCGGTTCCGTGTAAATGGTATGGGAGAATATGTTCGAGACCCCAAGGGAGAGCTTATACCTGATCCCAGTGGCCAATACTTCCGACAATGGCGTGATCATATCCACAGCGCAGATGATATTTGGAACGAAATTGTTCAAGCGACTCGGATACCAGGGATTACCTCAGCCCCCAAACTCCAGCCCATTGAGACCCGATTGGTCATGCTGCAAACAGGTATGCGCGCGCCAATGGGTATAAAAGTAAGCGGTTCTGACCTCCCCCAAATCGAAGCATTTGGACTCAAACTTGAGCAGCAGCTAAAGGAAGTTGAAGGAGTCAAAGACGTAGCTGTCTTTGCCGATCGAATTGTAGGAAAACCTTACCTCTTATTAGATATTGACCGAGACGCGATTGGTCGGCATGGGTTGACCGTGGAAAAGGTGCAACAGTCCATCCAAGCTGCCATTGGTGGCATGGTGATGACTACCACAGTAGAAGGAAGAGAGCGTTACGCGATTCGGGTTCGCTATCCACGCGAATTGAGAGACGACCCCGAATCACTGAAACGGATGTACCTCTCCACTTCCAATGGCAGCCAAATCCCTTTGGAAGAGTTGGTCCATATTTCCTATGAGCAAGGCCCACAATCCATCAAAAGCGAGGACGGCTTCCTTCTTGGTTACGTCCTCTTTGATCGAGAAAAGGGCTATTCAGAAGTGGAGGTGGTGAATAATGCCCAGGATTTTCTGGAATCCCAAATCGCCAATGGCGACTTAGTACTTCCTGCAGGAATCAGTTTCCGATTTGCGGGAAACTATGAGCAACAAGTACGCGCTAGCAAGCGCTTATCAATTGTCCTACCAATAGCGTTGGGGATTATATTCCTGATTTTATACTTCCAATTTGGTTCATCAACCATTTCCGCAATGGTTTTTACGGGCGTTTTTATCGCTTTTGCTGGTGGTTTTCTGATGATTGGATTATATGGCCAGCCTTGGTTTCTGGATGTGGAGGTGTTGGGAACAAATATGCGAGATCTTTTCCAGATCCGCCAGGTTGACCTGAGTATAGCTGTTTGGGTTGGATTTTTGGCTCTATTTGGCATCGCCACAGACGATGGGGTTTTGGTGGCTACATTTCTACAAAAAAGCTTCGCTGTTTCAAATCCTCAAACCATTCCCGAAATCAGAGATGCTGTAGTGGTCGGTGGCCTAAGGCGAGTACGCCCAGCCATGATGACCACAGCAACGACCATTTTGGCCTTACTTCCTATTCTGACATCTACTGGTCGGGGGGCTGACATCATGCTGCCCATGGCAATTCCTTCTTTAGGAGGAATGATGCTTCAAGTCGTGACAATGTTCACGGTGCCAGTTCTATATGCTTTGCGAGAGGAATTGAAAATTAGGTTTACAACAAAAATTGATCATTAAGGAATAGGATTATGCTAATTAAGAACATCATGATTTCTGCTTTCCTTTTCTGTATCCCTATGGCTATAGAAGCGCAAGCACCTGATGTATTATTCAGCCTTGCTTTGGAAGCCAATCCCGAACTCCGAGCCTTAGAACTTGAATATCAAGCAGACTTGCAAAAAGCACCACAAGTCAGTCAACTCCCCAATCCGCAAATCGGTATAGGTGGATTTGTCCTTCCTGTCGAGACCCGATTAGGGCCACAAAGAGCAAGACTCAGCGCATCTCAAGGCTTCCCTTGGTTCGGCACCTTGCGTGCGCGAGAAGACCTGATGACCAAGCAAGCCCAGGCGCGTTTTGAACAAATTGCAAGTCGTCAGTTGGAGGTGTATTACCAGATAAAGGCCGCTTATTTTACCCTTTATCAAATAGAAAAAACGCAAGCTATTATCCAGCGAAATATGCCCCTGCTTCAATCCCTAAAGCAGTTGGCAGAGGCGAAAGTGAAGGTAGGAGCTACAACGTTAGCAGATGTCTTGCGGGTTGATCTGAAGATTCAAGCTCTTACCCAGGAACTCTTAATCCTCGAAACCCAAAAGCGAAAACCTTTGGCAACATTGAATCAGTTGCTCTATCGCCCTTTGGATACTTCTGTGAGAATAGCAGACAGTTTAGGGTTTGCGGAATTGCTGTTCAAAAAAGACACCCTTTTGACACATATCCATGCCAATCACCCCATGATCAGGATGTTTTCCATTCAGCAAGCAGCAGCTCACCAAGCGATTGCTGTGAATAAACTGGAGGGGAAACCTTCATTTGGCTTGGGTGTGGATTATTTGATGGTTGAAAGGAGAATAGATGCTGATCCCGTGCATAATGGAAGAGATATTATTCAATTAAATGCGACGCTCTCGATTCCCCTTTATCGCGAAAAATTTACCGCAAAAACAAGAGAGGAGACCTTTAGAATAGCGGCATTGGAGAACCGAAAAAATGAAGTGGAATCGCTTTTTCTATCAATGATCGAAAAGGCATATGCTGATAGTGAAAGCGCCGCTCTTACAAAAGATTTATACACCCAGCAGATTCAAACGACAAAAGCTGCAATTCACATGTTGGAAACCAATTACAGCACCCAGCATAGTGGGTTTGATGAGTTGCTTCAATTGGAAGGTGACCTGATAAGTTATGACCTCAAAATTCTGCGAGCTATTGTTCAAAGCCAATTGGCACGAGCAAGTATTGAGCGCTATTTATTGTATTAAAAAACATTGTCATGAAGAACATATCGATAACTGGGCAAAATCAAAACAAACTGATCCTGATAGGACTATTAGGTGCGATACTAATCGGAGTCGGGATTGGCTACATGTTGTTCCATTCATCCCCCCAAAACACAACTCCTACCCTCGAAGCGTCCCACATACATCCAGCTGGCAGCGGGGCGACGGAGTCAATTTGGACTTGCTCCATGCATCCACAGATTCGCCAACCTGAACCAGGTGATTGTCCTATTTGTGGGATGGATTTGATCCCAGCCAATGAAAATACTTCTTCTAACCCAGCAGTACTTGAAATGACACCAAGCGCAGCGAAACTGGCACAAATCGAAACAACAGTTATTGGTGCCTCTTCAGTTACAGGAAAAAAGCTTTCACTTTCGGGCAAAATCCAGGTGGACGAACGCCTCGCGGCTAGTCAAGTAGTTCATATTCCTGGACGTATAGAAAAGCTTTATGTGACCTTCACAGGTGAAGCTATTCAGAGAGGTCAAAAATTAGCGACTCTGTATTCACCAGAACTGGTGACCGCTCAGCGCGAATTGCTGGAAGCGTTGAAGCTAAAAGCTACAAATCCTAATTTGGTAGAGGCAGCCAAAAAGAAGCTTGAATTTTGGAAAATATCCCCTGGGCAGATTAGCGAGATTGAAAAAAGCGGGAAAATTCAAGAAACTTTCGTCATTGTGGCCGATGCATCAGGGATTGTAACAAAAAGGCGCGTTGCGGTTGGAGATTATATGAAGCAAGGTGATGTGATGTTTGAGATTATGAACCTCAATCGTGTATGGGTGCTTTTTGATGCCTATGAAGAAGATTTGGCCTATATAAAAATAGGAGACAAAATCCATTTTACGACCCCTGCAATTCCCAACCAGGAATTTGAAACGAAGATTACCTTTATCGATCCTGTGATAAATCCTGCTACGCGAGTGGCCTCCCTTCGAGGCGAAGTCTCGAATGGCAAAATGCTCCTAAAGCCCGAAATGTTTGTCCGTGGCATGCTTCATTCTCGTGTAGAGGCCTCAACAGAACTACGTGTTCCTGCATCAGCTGTATTATGGACTGGAAAGCGGTCTGTCATCTATGTGAAAGTGCCTGAGATGGCGATTCCATCTTATCGGTACCAAGAAGTTACCTTGGGTGAACGAGAGGGTGACAGCTATATAGTAGAAAAGGGACTGACAGATGGGGATGAGGTGGTAACCCAAGGAAGCTTCACGATCGACGCCGCTGCCCAGTTGAACAATCAACAAAGCATGATGAATCGTCAGGTTACTATCAAAGGAACTTCTTCGCCAGAAGTACCTGACTATTTGGATGCGACCCCGTCAGCCTTTAAAGTCCAGTTACAGTCATTGGTAGAAGCATATCTTCCCCTTAAAGATGCTTTGGTGGGAACTGATGCCGTGACTGCAGCCCAGACAGTGAACACCTTTCTCCAGAAACTATCTGAAGTGGACATGAGCCTTTTGAAAGGAGATGTTCATGTCTATTGGATGGAACAGCATCAAGCCCTTTCTGCCCATGGTAGTAGTATAAGTAGCGCCTCAGAGGTTGTAGACCAGCGGGAGCAGTTCCGTTTTTTGACCATTGCTTTGATTCAGAGCATTCAGGCATTAGGGATCAGTAGCGATACACTCTACATCCAACATTGCCCCATGGCCAATGAAAATAAGGGAGCTGACTGGATCAGCACCGAATCGGCCATCCTCAACCCCTACTTTGGCGATGAAATGCTGACTTGCGGAAAGGTAACAGATACTTTATTCGGAATACCAAAACAAAAATAAATTTTCAAATCATCACTTTTAACTCATTTCAACAATGAAAACTATCAAATCAATCAGCCTACTAGCAGTCGTATTTTCTTTCACCCTTTTCATGGCTTCCTGTGGAGGTCACGACCATGAGGGCCATGATCATGACAGTAATGCTACCCATACGCAAACTGCGCATGGAGAAACGGCAGCCTACACCTCAGCCTATGTATGCCCTATGCATTGCGAAAACAGTGGTGCCGAAAAAGCGGGAAACTGCCCTGTTTGTGGAATGGACTATGTAGCCTTGGAAGATCACACCAAGAACGGACATAAGCACTAAAAGCGTTTTCTAAAGGCCGAAGCTCGCTCTGAAAAGTCTAGGCTAGGACATCAAGCCCTACATTTTGTCACTTTTCTAGACTTATAGGATTGGTTTGTGGGTAATCCGAAACCAACAGGGTTCATCGGCACCTAAACCCTGGGACCCTGTTATAGATATGGCAATCTACTTATGGATATATATCATGAAAAAAAATTTCTGTCTTTTACTCGCCTTTCTCCTGGTAAGCCACAGTTTGTTATCCCAGAATGACATTCCCTGTTATTTTGATCAACATACCAATAAACGATCGCTTGTTGAGGTAGAACGGCAGTTACAAATTGCGATTCAGAATAACCTTAGAAAAATGGCAGCCAGGACTTCTGGGGATAGTGTCCGTACGATTCCTGTCGTGGTGCATATTATTCATGATGGAGGCTCTGAGAATATTTCAGATGCCCAAGTTGAAAGCCAAATCAGGGTATTGAATGAAGATTTTAGAAAAAAAGCAGGCACAAATGGGGATGGCAATGGGGTAGATACAGATGTCAAGTTTTGCCTAGCCAACCTGTCGCCTGATGGAAATTGTACCAATGGAATTGTAAGAATTCAGTCCCCCTTGACTGATCACCAAAGCTATCAGCGATCACTTCTAAAGGAGCTAAGTTTTTGGGACAATGCCCGCTACCTGAATATTTATGTGGTCAAAGATATAAATGGGAATGTGGGAGGGTATTCATCCTTTCCTGGAGGCCCACCTGATGAAGACGGTGTAGTTGTAAGGCACAATCTCTTTGGGACGATGGGAACCGCATCTGGCCTAGGAAGAACCTCAACACATGAGCTTGGACACTGGATGGGGTTGTACCACACATTTAATAATGGTTGCGGAAATGACCTCTGTACGGATGGCGACTACGTTTGTGATACACCACCGGTACGGGAACCCAATAGAAGTTGCCCTATAAATGCCAATTCGTGCACAAATGATCAGCCTGATATGAATGATCAAGTACGAAACTATATGGACTATACCAGTGATGCATGTCAAAACATGTTGACCTACGGACAGTATTTGCGGATTCAGGCTTCACTTGACACATTTAGGACAGAAATATGGACATCTGCCAACTTGATCGCAACAGGCTGTGACAGCAATTATGTGCCTCCCGTCACTTGTCCAGTGGTGGCTGATTTTGTAACACTCAACCGAGAGATATGCACAGAAAATAGTGCCTATTTCATAGATAAATCACTGAATGATGCAATTGCTTGGCAATGGACTTTTGATGGCGGAATGCCAGCAAAATCGTTTGATCAAAACCCAACTGTGACTTATGATACCCCAGGAACCTACGATGTCCTTTTGGTGGTTTCAGATGGGGTAATAATTGACTCCCTACTCTTCGAGGATTACATCACTGTCTCTCCTCCGAAAATAGGAGACCCACTTTCGTTCCAAGAAAATCTTGATTCAGGACTTTATCCGCCTTCGACCTTAACCATTAACAATTTTGACCAAGGCGTCACTTGGGAATTAGACACCCTTGCATCTGTTTCTGGGAAATATTCTATCAAAATAAATAACCTCATCAATACCAATTACGGCTCTTCTGATGAATTGGTATTACCTTACTTTGACCTTACTACTGGCCATCCTGATTCTAATGTATTCCTGAATTTCACATGGGCCTATGCAAAGTCAGACCCAACTTTTTCAGACGAACTATTGGTATTACTCTCTACAGATTGTGGTGCGAGTTTTTCGCGTGTATTTTATGGTACCCAAAACACCCTTGCCACGGGGCCTACTCAGGCTACGCCTTTTATTCCTGACGCTACTCAGTGGCGGGATGCTAATATTTCTCTTGATGCGTATCGAGATGAAGCTTATGTACAATTAAAATTTGTCAATGTTACCGATGGAGGCAATAATCTGTATCTAGATAATATCTATGTGGGAGACGGTAGTTTTGCTACTACCGCCATCAGTGGAAGCAGCAGCCTTCTAAATGGATTGACACTTTTTCCCAATCCTTCACAAGAAAGTAGCACTTTGGAATATACCCTTGAGAGGTCAAGTGTATTAGAACTCGAAATTTATAACCTACAGGGACAGCTGATTAAATCTTATCCCATGGGCATTCAACAACAGGGGACTAGCCGCTTTCCTATAAGCACGATGGACATGGGGGCTGGGGTCTATTTTGTAAAAATGAAAACTACTGGTATGGACAAAATGGTCAAAATGACCGTGATAAAATGAAATAGGTGTATACCATTTTCCGTCCTCATTTTCTATAAAACTTTATCATGAATCATTCACACCATCGCCAAGCGGCCTCCATGCAAGACCAGGCAGGGCATCATGATCACCATAAAATGATGATTGATGATTTTAAGAAGCGGTTTTGGGTTTCTCTGGGACTCACGTTGCCTATTCTCTTATTATCTCCGCTTATACAACAGTGGCTAGGGTTTTCTTGGCAATTCCCAGGAGATAAATTCGTGCTGTTTGCTTTGTCCAGCACCCTCTTTTTTTACGGTGGATTTCCTTTTCTAAAAGGCTTGGTCACAGAGCTGAGACAAAAGAATCCAGGGATGATGACCCTAATCGCTGTAGCCATTATTACTGCTTACACTTACAGCTCATCAGTTGTTTTTGGGTTGGAAGGAAAGACTTTTTTTTGGGAATTGGCGACCCTTATAGATGTGATGCTTTTGGGGCATTGGATTGAAATGCGCTCAGTCCTAGGGGCTTCGCGTGCATTGGAAAAATTAGTAGATATGATGCCCAAGGAGGCACATTTGGTTCATGACGACCACATCATGGAAGTCTTGGTAAGTGAACTTAAGCGTGAAGATATTATTCTCATAAAACCAGGCGAGAAGATTCCTGCCGATGGCGAGATCATCGAGGGAAAAAGTTCACTTAATGAACAAATGCTAACGGGAGAAAGCAAACCTGTCAGTAAGGATGTTGGTGACACTGTGATCGGAGGGGCCATCAATGGGACTGGCTCCTTAAAAGTACAGGTCAAGGGTATTGGCGAAGACAGTTATTTGGCCAAAGTGATCACAATGGTCCAAGAAGCCCAAGCACGAAAATCTCGCACCCAAAAGTTGGCAGATAAAGCGGCCTTTTGGCTGACAATTATTGCCCTTTCAGTAGGCGTCGGGACGCTTACGATCTGGTTGGCATTAGGCAAAGAATTTGCCTTTGCGCTCGAACGGATGGTAACTGTTATGGTCATTTCCTGTCCTCATGCGCTAGGATTGGCTATCCCTCTTGTTACGGCGATTTCTACAGCAGTGTCAGCTCAAAATGGCATTTTGATCCGCAACCGAACAGCCTTTGAAAATTCTCGAAAAATAAATACCTTCGTTTTTGATAAAACTGGCACCCTTACAACAGGAGAATTCCGGGTAAATCGATTTGCCAGCCTTGATGAGAAAGTTGACGAACTGGCACTCCTTGGTTTAGCGGCTGCCCTAGAAGCACATTCAGAGCATCCCATAGCTGAAGGTATTTTAACTGAAGCCAAGGATTTGGGGGTAATAATTCCTAAGGCTACCCAATTTCAGGCACTTACAGGAAAAGGAATCGAAGCGCAGGTGGAGGGCAAATTAATACAGGTAGTTAGCCCTGGCTACCTACGAGATTTAGGCATTTCTATCTCTGAAGTTAATCAAAATGACGACGCTGAAACGATTGTCTTTGTCTTAGTTGAAAATAACCTAGCTGGCTATATTTCATTAGCTGACCAGGTGAGGCCAGAAAGTGCAGAAGCGATACACACCCTGCAGAAAAATGGGATTCGGACGGTCATGCTGACTGGAGATAATCAAGCCGTCGCCTTTTCAGTAAATAAAGGGCTGAATATGGATGAAGTTATTGCTGAAGTTCTTCCCCATGAGAAACTAGAAAAAATCAAGGCATTCCAAGCTCGTGGCGAATATGTGGCTATGACAGGAGATGGGGTAAATGATGCTCCAGCCCTTGCTCAAGCTGACGTCGGAATCGCAATTGGCAGTGGAACAGATGTCGCTGCTGAAATGGCTGATATTATTCTGGTGAATAGCAACCCAAAGGACATCACAAACTTGATCTTATTTGGAAAAGCTACTTACAATAAAATGATTCAAAACTTGGTCTGGGCTACTGCCTACAATGTGGTTGCGATCCCATTGGCAGCAGGCGTCCTGTATTCATGGAACATTATGATTTCTCCTGCTATTGGTGCTGCCTTGATGAGCCTTAGCACTGTGATTGTCGCGATTAATGCGCAGTTGTTAAAAAAAGAACTCCTATAAAAATGGATTACAATGAGAAAATTGATGCTTTTTACCTTGGCTATAATTCCTTTAATGAGTATAGCGCAAAACCCACTCTTGATTCCCGATACATTATCTGGGAGGGCCATCAACCTCACACTTCAAAATGGCCAAGTTCCATTTTACGGAGGAATAAATACACAGACCATTGGGTATAATCAAGCCATTTTGGGCCCAACTTTAATGCTCAATAAGGGAGATAGTGTCACCATAAATGTCTCCAATATATTGGCTGAACCTACTACGCTCCATTGGCATGGACTCCATGTATCGTCTGACAATGACGGTGGGCCCCATACGGTCATTGATACAGGAAAAACGTGGTCCCCGTCATTCGGTGTTTTGGATAATGCGGCTACCTACTGGTACCATCCCCATTTACATGAACATACCGAAGAGCAAGTTACCAAAGGAGGGGCAGGCTTTATTATTGTCAGGGATAATGATGAAAAGAAAATCATCTTGCCAAGGACTTACGGTATAGATGATTTTCCAATTGCTGTTCAGTCAAGAGGTTTTGATGGAAGTGGTCAGTTTCTGATCAATACAGCTTTGGACACAGCTATACTGTGTAACGGCACTGTGAATGCTTTCCTTGACCTGCCAGCTCAGGTAGTGCGTTTGCGGCTGCTTAATGGCGCTACTGAACGGGTCTTAAATTTAGGTTTTCAAGGAAATTTGGGATTTCATCAAATTGCTACTGATGGAGGTCTATTAGATGCTCCTGTTCCCCTTACCCGTCTTAGGTTGGTTCCTGGAGAGCGGGCTGAGATTTTGGTGGATTTATCTACCCACCTAGGAAGTACGATCAATTTGATGAGTTTTTCATCTGAATTACCCAGAGGTACTTATGGCGCTGCCAACCCAAGCGTTATGCCCGTAGGTTCTATTCCTGGATATACCATGAACCCTTTGAATGGGAGTGATTTTAAGGTATTACAATTGCAAGTTATCTCATCTACCCCGAATCCTGTCACGTCTATTCCAGCTACTCTTATCGTAAATGCTCCTTGGTCCACTTTAAATGTAGATACCACTCGGAACATCACTTTTCAACCTGCTCAAATGGGACCCACGGGGATGGTCAACGGTCCATTTGTGCTTAATGGACGAGGCTTTGATATGGGTTTTATTAACCAAAAAATACCGCTCAATAACACTGAAATTTGGGAATTGACCAATAGTACTGCCATCGCTCATCCCTTTCATATACACGATGTCCAGTTTTATATTTTGGAAATAAATGGGGCTGCTCCTCCCACTAATATGTTAGGAAAAAAAGATGTTGTTCTAGTGCCGCCAATGGGAGGTACGGTACGATTCATAACTAAATTTGAAGATTTTGCCAATAGCAATACACCCTATATGTACCATTGTCATATGCTTAGTCATGAAGATGAAGGGATGATGGGGCAGTTCATTGTATTTGACAACACTACAAGTGTAGATGCACCAAACGTAACCCTGGTCTCTCTATTTCCTAATCCGACATCTGGCAAAATCACCCTTAAGGGCCTCGACCAGTCGACGATTAAATTATTCAATGCGCAAGGGAAGCTATTAAGGATGCGATTAGCCACTAATGCGGAGGAGGAAATTAACCTAAATGACTATCCTGATGGCGTCTACTTTTTGCATGTGTCGACCGCCAAGGCCAGGTGGAGCTATAAGGTAATAAAGATCGCTAAATGATCCTTTTGGTTTTTCAATAGCGTTCTTCATGGATTAGATGTATCCACAGTTAGCCAGATGAGTGTGCCCTTGGGACAAACCATTACAGGCGTTGTTCTAACGTTCGCCTTAGGAGGGATAAGCGGGTTTCTTATTGGAACGATATACAATATGGGAAAAAGACCTCTTGAACATTTCTGAGTTTTTTCATTATCGTTTTTGCTTTGGCAAATATCAAAAAGGTCCATATACATGAATAAAGCAGACACAACACAAATAGCCGTCAAAAACATGGTTTGCAGCCGGTGCATACGGGTGGTGAAAGAAGATTTGGAAAAACACGGATTTGTGATTGAATCCATATCATTGGGGCAAGTTATCCTATCTGGAACCCCTTCTGAAGAAGCCGTGGCAACGATAAAAAAAACGTTAGAAGCTAGCGGATTTGAAATGATTGAGGGAAGTCAACAAAAACTGATTGAGTTGGTCAAAACAAGCATCATCCAGCATATTTATATGAAAAAAGAGAAGCCTGACCATCTAAACTTTTCAGATTTTTTGGCTTTAGAGACTGGAACAAGTTATTCCAATTTGAGTAGGCTATTCTCTACAACAGAAGGACTGACTATCGAGAAATACATTATCCTTCAAAAGATAGAGCGTGTTAAAGAACTCTTAGTGTATGGAGAACAAAACCTGAGTGAAATTGCCTTTGATCTTGGCTATAGTAGTGTGGCCCATCTTTCAGGCCAATTCAAAAAAGTAACTGGTCTTTCGCCTACTGGATTTAAACAATTGATAGCGCCACGTCGCCAACCCTTAGACAAATTGACTGAGGAGTAACATACAAAATAATAGAAATTATCATCAAAAAGGGATAACACAACATTGAAGATTTAACATGATTTTTGAAGTATGAACGATAAAATCACGAAAGAGACCTTCACAATCACTGGAATGACCTGCGATGGCTGTGTAAATCGTGTTAAACAGGCTCTTTCCCAAATTGCCGAAATCATTACGATAGATATAAGCCTTGCAAATGGTGAGCTTGTCTTAGAATCTAAGAATGAAATACCCTTTGATACGCTCAAACAAGCGGTGAGTAATGCTGGTAACTATACGCTTTCCAAAAGCCACAAAGTAGACGTTCTTCCTTCGGCAATTAAAGAAGTACCTCCGATCTACAAACGGCTTTTCCCGTTATTTTTAGTTTTTAGCTATCTAATTGGGTTTGTGGTTTTGAGACAGACAATCAATGGAGAATGGGATACCCCAGATGCTATGCGATCCTTTATGGGAAGCTTCTTTATTGTATTCTCTTTCTTCAAATTTCTGGACATTCGAGGGTTTGCCTATTCCTTTTCATCCTATGACCCCATTGCAAAACGTTGGTTAGGCTACGGTTATCTGTATCCTTTTATAGAGCTAATATTAGGCATATCCTATATCTCAGAAGTGAATCCGCTAATAACCAATGTAGCGACTTTGTTGATTTTGTCTTTGGGAACCATAGGGGTAGTAGATACCCTGCGAAAGAGAGAGAATATCAAATGTGCCTGCTTGGGAACCATTTTCAACCTTCCGATGACAAAAGTCACTCTAATAGAAAATGGACTTATGATCATGATGGCCTTATTGGCGATATTATACATGGTATAACCCGTTATTTTGCCTGAAACGGGTTGGACAATTGCGACAGAATGCGTATTTTTGAGTACTTATGCTCAGGCAACTGCTTCATATTTCTCTTTCTGCTTTATTGCTGTTTTCAACAACAGGAATTAGCATAAAACAGCATTACTGTATGGGGGAGCTACAGTATGCCAGCCTCAATATCTGGGCTCCACCCTGCTGTGGCGATGATTCTGAGATGAAGCCTAATTGCTGCAAAGATGTTTTTACTCATCATCAATTAGAGGATGAATATCAAGGGCTAGACATTATTCAGATTGTCTCTCCTGAGCAGCAAACATACCTCCCTTTTTTGTTCCCAATTAAAATAGTGGAACCCTATCCTGTATTGGTCACTCCCCATTACTGTCAGTACAAACCTCCCCTTATTTTCGATGATGTGCGCATCCGCGTACAGTCTTTATTAATTTGATTTCAAACTGACTAAACGAGCACATGTTACTTTTCGGTAATATGTGCTCGTCGCTATATTCCTAATGGATTTATTCCTAACAGGAGGGACAAATGGTATTGTCTCAGTTTTCAAAGGCAAATCAACAACACTAATCTAATTTAAAATGAAAAAAGTACTTTTACTCTTAACTGCTATTGTGCTGCTAAGTGGGCAAACAGTCTTTTCCCAGTATTATTATTTGACGAAAAGCAATCCTGGAGAGAATCCTGGCGGGCTGAATACAGATGGTGCATTGCCTGTCGGTGGGGGTCTTCCTGGCGGATGGGCTACGATTCTGTCAGGTGCCAATCCAATAGGAACATATTCTGCGAATCGAGTTGTCCCGTTTGCATTCAATTTCATCGGCGTCACTCTAAATCAGTACAAAGTGTCCAATACAGGGGTATTGACCTTTGACGTAAATACTGCCGTAACGCCCAATGCCACTAATACGGCATTACCTTCTGTTTCTATCCCAAGCCTTGCGATCTGTATTTGGGGCATAGAAGGTTCTGGCAATGATGACAATATTGTTACCAAGACCTTTGGAGATGCCCCCAATCGGCAACATTGGATCATGTTTTCTTCCTATACGCTCAATGGGTTCTGGACTTATTGGGCTATCGTATTGGAAGAAACTACTAATAAAATCTATTTGGTGGATCAGCGGCACCAATCTGGAATTACAGGGGGACTCACTTTAGGCATACAGATTGATCCAACAACCGCCTATCAGGTAAAGGAATCTCCTAATGTACAACCAATGGCAGGCACTAATGCTAGTGCGAGTGACAATATCTATTATGAATTCCTTCAAGGTACTCAAGCAGACTATGATTTTAGAGCCGTCCACCTTGAAATGCCTCAATTTGCGAGTATTACTGCGGCACCTTTTGATATTAGTGGTGCGCTCACCAATCGTGGCGCGACCACTATTACATCTCTTGACTTGAATTATCTAGTCAACGGGGGAAATATTGTGACAGAGTCAATCACTGGACTCAACTTGATTTCTGGAAATGACTACCATTTTGCGCACAGCACTGCTTGGAATCCTGCCAGTCCAGGCAACTATTCTATTGAAGTATGGGCAACTAACCTCAATGGACAAGCAGATGAAAACCCTGGAGATGACACCCTCAGACAAACAATAGAGATTTCAGATGTGATTCCCAACCTGATTGATCAGTATATAAATGGTTATAAGGATACCATCCTAGGAACAGCAGCTGATGGATTAGATGATCCTAAAGACCTAGATTTTCATCCTGCACTCAACAGGTCTGAACTTTGGGTGGTCAATCACAAGACAGAAAACTCAGGAGGGACAACTGTCACCTACTCGAAAGCAGGTCAGCCTGGTCAGAAATCTCTTTTAAGACAAGATGGAAATGCCTGGCATTTTATGTCATTGCCTACAGGAATTGCTTTTAGTAATAATGGAAATTTTGCCACTTCTCCTGGAGTATTCGATGCCAATCACAATGGCGGAGCACCCTTCACGGGCCCCTCTTTATGGTCAAGCGATCCTAATATCTATGCGCGTCCGTCAGGCGGAAATGGAAGCCATTTGGATATGCTTCACCAAAGTCCTTTATGTATGGGGATAGCGCATGAAATTGACAACGCCTTCTGGGTGTTTGATGCCAACCAGAACGACATTGTTAGATATGACTTTGTCGATGATCACGGACCCGGTAATGATGACCATTCCGATGCTAGAGTTCGTCGGTTTCCGATACCTGTAAGGCGCATCAATGGAGAGATCCCCTGCCATCTTGAGTTAGATAAATCAAGTGGTTGGCTTTATATAGCAGATAATGGTAACAGGCGAATCGTGAGACTGGATATCAATTCTGGGACCGCAGGTAGTACTCCTTCCTTTGGCCCTTATGAACCATTAGCAGAATATGTAAACATGACAGGAATTACCTGGGAAAACTACATTGATTCAGGGTTGGTACAGCCTTCAGGGATTGATGTGATTGAAGATCGCCTACTTGTCTCAGACCACAGCAACGGAGACATCATTATCTATAACATATCTGGAGCAAGTCCTGTTGAGTTAGGTCGAATCCAAACGGGCGCGCCAGGTATCATGGGCATAACGGTAGGGCCTGAAGGAAATATTTGGTATGTCAATGGCCTCAAGCATGAGCTACACAAAGTAACGCCTGTATTAAATACAGCGATTGACAAATCGCTCCTTGCGCAAAGCTTTAGTATCTATCCTAATCCTTCTGATGGAAAGTTTACGATTGAAAGCCCCCATTTGCCTAATCCTTCTTACCACCTGACAATCACCAATCTGCTGGGTCAAACTATTCTAGAAGATGAGGTGAAAAACAATCCTAAAAAGACCTATGAGCTAGCCTCACTTGATGTAGGGGTCTATTTTGTGATTATTTCTGTAAATGACAGAAGGATTGTTAAGCGGATGGTCATTGATAAATAATTGAATTTAAAATGTTTAAACCAGTTATTTCTTTTTGGCTCTTAACCGTAAGCCTGTGTACTTTTTGGGGCTGTGATCAGGAACGAAATACCTCAAGGTTCACACTTCAAGAACTCAATAGCCCCGCAGCTGCTATGAGCGAAGAACCCAACCTCTTTGTAGGAGGTGATGGGCGCATGTACCTGAACTGGGTTGAAATAGACACTACAGGACATGCGGAGCTGAAGTTTTCGGTATATGAAAAAGGTGTTTGGCAGGCACCCCGTCAGATAGCCGAAGGAAATGACTGGTTTGTCAATTGGGCGGATTATCCGGCGATGGCAGTGGATGCCAAGGGCAATATGGTGGCCTCGTACTTGGCCAAAAGCAGCCCTGCGACCTACGCGTATGGGGTATGGGTCACTGCTTCACACGATGGCGGAAAGACCTGGTCTGACGCTATAAAATTGCATGACGATACCACTCATACTGAGCATGGGTTTGTCTCGATGATCGCTCAGCCAGATTCAGGGTTTTTGGCGATTTGGCTGGATGGCCGCCAGACAGCTGCCAAGGGTCCCATGAATGTCAGGGCTGCCTTTCTTTCGCCAAACCTCACAAAAACGGGCGAAACAGTCTTGGACGACCGTGTCTGCGACTGTTGCCAGACGACTGTTGCTTGGACTAAAGCAGGGCCTGTGGCCTTGTTTCGAGACCGAAGCGAAACAGAGCTGCGCGACATGGCGATTGCCAGATTTGAGCAAGGGCGATGGAGCAGTTCTCGCATCATTCATAATGACAATTGGACCATCAACGGATGCCCCGTGAATGGTCCACGCTCAGATGCCTTGGACAGCTTGCTAGCGGTGGCTTGGTTCACCATGGCTGACGGCAAGGCAGCCGTGAAGTGCATCGCTTCGCGTGATGCTGGGAAGACTTTTGGAGCGCCTATTCTCTTGGCCGAAGGCCAAATCATGGGCCGCGTGGACATCGTCCTATTAGATGCTGACCATGCAGTGGGCAGTTGGATGGAAATGGCAGAAGAAAAAGCCTTGATCAAGGCTGCAAAAATAGACCTTAACACATTCTCAGTTGACGAAATGGCCATTTCGTCAACCAGTTCTTTACGAGACAGTGGCTTCCCGCAAATCTGCCTTTGGCAAAGCGAACTCTATTTCGCCTGGACGGATGTTAGTGAAGGCTTACAAGTCCGATTTGCTACATTAAAAAACTTCTCTACACAATTTTGAAGCACTCTTTTTACAAATTTCATTACTAACCCTTTTTTAATCATGAAAAAGACTAACCTTTTTTTTACAATCATTTTGACTTTGATGATGTCTCAAGCACTCCTTGCACAGACCAATGTCAAGTTCGAGATTAAGCACTTGTTGGGCGAAAAACCTTGCGTTTTTGACTCAGTTGCACAAAACAACTTCGCTCAAGACTTTACGGTAACCCGTCTTCAGTATTACATTTCTAATATCGCTATTACTCATGACACAGGAAAAGTAACCAACGTCACTGATTACTGGATGCTAGTAGATGCTAGTGAGCAAACGCTAGTTGATCTGGGAAGCTTTGATATCCAACAAGTGGAGGCTATCTCCTTTTATGTAGGGGTAGGACAAGACAAAAATCACGCAGACCCAGCCCTTTATCCTACATCTCACCCTTTGGGCCCTAAAGCACCAGCGATGCATTGGGGCTGGTCTGCAGGCTATCGGTTTATTGCTATGGAAGGTCATTCAGGCGCGAATATGAGCGTGTATCAATTACATGGCCTGGGAGATGTTAATTATTTTAAAACGGAGGTTATTTCACCGATGACCACTCCGTTTACTAATGGCGTGGTTATCAGCCTGGATGCTGATTATACCAGGGCTTTGGAGAACATTGACATGAGTTCAGGGGTCTTTGTACACGGAGATTACGGAGCGGCTAAACAAGCCTTGCTCAATTTCCAAGGCTTCGTTTTCTCTTCTGGTGTTACCAATACCGCTATTGACGACAAACTGGATGCTCCCGTTTTCCAGCTTTTCCCAAACCCTACAACTATTGGACAGGTTTCTCTGAGAATACAAGACGCGCTGGCATCTTATGAAGTACAGGTAAGCGACCTACTAGGAAGAAAAGTGTATCAGGCAAAAGTTGCCCTCAGTCAAACAAATGTGAGCCTTCCTATTGAGGATAGCGGTATCTATTTGGTTTCACTCATCAAGGATGGCAAGTCTATGGCTACACAGAAATTGGTGGTGAAGTAAAGGAATAATTTGAGTTTAATAGCTCGTTTAAAACGCTTATGCGCCAGTTCATTTTCCTTATAACCCTCGGAATCACCTGCCAGCTATTTTGGGCATGTGAGGAGTCAGAACCGCTGACTCCTCCAGCGCTCATGGAAATACCTGTGGGATTCCCAGGAATGGAATTCCCAGAAGGGAATAAATTTACGATGGCTCGCTGGGAGCTGGGCAAAAAGCTTTTTTATGACCCTGTGCTTTCCGTGGATAGCAGTTTGAGTTGTGCCAGTTGCCATAAGCAGGCACTCGCTTTTGCAGATGACGTGGCGTTTAGCGATGGGGTAATGGGACGTGCTGGAACAAGAAATTCCCCTTCACTCGCCAATATCGGCTATCATCCGTATTTCACCCGTGAAGGGGGCGTCCAGACTTTGGAGATGCAAATATTGGTGCCAATCCAGGAGCATAATGAATTTGCTTTCAACATCGTCTACATCGCTGAGCGTCTCAATCGAGATTCGGTGTATGTGCAGATTAGCCGAGAAGCCTATGGACGTGTGCCTGATCCTTTTGTGATTACGCGATCGATTTCGTGCTTTGAGCGGAGCTTGATCAGTGGAAATAGTGCCTATGATCGCTTTGAGTTTCAGGGAGAGGATAAAGCGTTGGATAAGGAGGAAAAAGCGGGGATGGACTTGTTTTTTAGCGAAAAAACGGCCTGTGGGAGTTGTCATGGTGGATTCAACTTTACCAATTATGCGTTTGAGAATAATGGCTTGTACCAAAGTTATCCTGATCCTGGCAGGTTTCGCCTAACGGGAGACCCCGCAGATTCCGCACGCTTCAAAGTACCCAGCTTGCGCAATGTGGCCCTCACTGCGCCATATATGCATGATGGCTCTTTAGAAGACCTCGAAGCGGTCATCGACCATTACCAAGCTGGTGGAAAAGGCCATCCGAATCAGAGCAAAGAGGTTCGCCCTTTTTCCCTTACAGAAAAGGAAAAAAGGCAACTGATTGCCTTTTTATCCAGCTTGACAGATGTTGGATTTATTACCAATGAACACTTTCAAAAATGATGTAATGAAATATTTTCCTTATTTACTCTTCATCGCAGCCATGCTCATTTATGCATGCAAAGATGATACAGACCCCGTCATTGATCCTCCTCCTCCAGTCTATGATGCTACCCCATACGACTTCAAATTTGGCAACTTAGCTGCCCCTACCTTACCGAGCGACAATGCCCTTACGGTACAGGGCGTAAAACTGGGCCGCTCCCTTTTTTATGAGACCCAACTCTCCAAGGATGGTAGTCAGTCTTGTGCGAGTTGCCACCGCCAGCCAGATGGTTTTTCCGATAGCCTGCGGTTTTCGCTGGGCGTGGAAGGCCTAGAAGGCAAGCGACAAGCTATGCCTGTGTTTAACATGGCCTGGCATACGAATGAATTTTTCTGGGATGGGCGTGCCCATTTGCTTAGAGATCAGGCACTATTGCCGATTCAAGATCCACTTGAGATGAATGAAACCCTGGAGAATGTGGTCGCCAAGCTCAGCGCAGATACGGCCTACACCAACCAGTTTGTTCGTGCTTTTGGAGATATGACCATCAACCCTGAACGCATTTCCTTGGCCTTAGAGCAGTTTATGAATTCGATTGTTTCTTATAATTCTAAATACGACCAGTACCTAGCTGGAACGGCTCAGCTCACGGAAAGTGAGGAAAGAGGGCGTGAATTGTATTTTGCAGAATACAATCCCTTTTTTCCTGCGTTATCAGGCGCTGACTGCCAGCATTGTCACGGCGGAGATAATTTTGAGAATGATCTATACATGAACAATGGCCTTGATCTGGAATCCAATATCTCAGATTTAGGAAGAGAAATGGCCACAATGGATGCAAGTGATCGTGGGAAATTTAAGGTGCCTTCTTTGCGGAATGTAGCTGTCACGGCACCCTATATGCACGATGGCAGGTTCAAAACGCTGGAAGAGGTCATCGACCATTATGATCATGGCTTGCAACCTTCCCCGACGCTTGATCCTGCTTTGGAAAACACGCGCGGAACGGGGCTGATGCTCTCAGACCAGGATAAGACAGACCTTGTAAACTTTTTAAAAACCCTTACTGATCAGGATTTCCTGACTGAGGAAGCCTATAAAAGCCCATTTTAGGTAAAGTAGTTTTCTTTGGGAGCCACAGGCTGCACTGACTGAGACGCGTTAATGTAAAAACAGTCTAGGTCAGTGCAGAATCTGTGGCTTTTTTATTAGTACACAGCCTATATCTCACATGTTAGCGCGCAACTTTCAAATGGCGGGTCGCCACGTTCAGGGCAATTCCCAGAATAGATACAGGCCTCATCAGTAATGCTTTCATTGAGTTTCTGTATTGCTTCAGAATTATTATCACCAAAGTAAAGTAGGATTTGGGCTTCTTCTTGGGTGATGTACTGAGCAAGGGCATCGTTAATTTCTCCATTCACATATAGCCGCAATACTTTTTCATCACTCACACAGTATTCTTCTCCTAAATCAGTTGCTAAACAATCATCCATGAGCCTAAAGCCAAGTGAATCAAGAAATTCTCCTAGTGCTAATTCATCAGCATGTCGGTGCAGCATAGTATCGACTCCGTCATGCAGGTGAAAACTTAGATGTTTGGGATCATATGTTGTTGACTGATATTTGTCAGCAGTAAGATCAACTTTTGAACCGTTAATGTACATTACAAAATCACTATGCACATGAACCGTATCGCCATGTGACTGGGTAGTAGATTGATTATTCATATCAAGAATACCTGTATGCCAAACCGCCCATCCTCCCACTATAAGCAGGATTGCCCCCATAAGGAGGTATTGATGTTTCTTTGTCATAAGAGTTAATTTGAAGTACTTAGACCAGACGTATTCCAGGCGTTTATTCCGCCATCAAGGTGAAGTACGCTGCTAAATCCGAGCTCTTCCATTAACTGTAAAGTCTTTCCTGAACGACTACCACTGCTACAGTATAAAAGATACTTGTCGTCAGGTTTCAGCGCGGCAATTTGTTCTGCAAAGTCACTTTCATAAAAATCAATTTCTAGGGCACTATCAATGATTTTTCCGCCAGCAATTTCTTGCGGTGTTCTGACATCAATCACAGTATAGTCGCCTGAAAGGGCTAATTTCTTAAAATCAGTTGTGTTAATGGAGTGATGATCATCGCCACTATTGTGCCCCGTAGGCGCATCGTTATCATGATGACCGTCACTGTTGTCGTGACCTTCAGGAACCTTTACGGCACTCTTCATACCCATTAATGGGTCACCATCATGGTGGCCGTCACTATTATTATGACCAGCCTCCATGTCGTTATCATGATGACCATCGCTATTATCGTGCATAGCTTCTGAAGTTGGAGCTTGGAACATTGATTTAAGTTCGTGCCCATGTTTTTCAGTAGATATTGGAATGCTGCGGAATATATTTTCCGAACTCTTGGCTCCAGCATAGTTTAGCCCTCCTAGAATAACTGACAAAACAATGATTCCAGCGATAATCTTCTTGGCTACAGCTAATTTTGAGAGAATGCGTGCACCCACGATTACAGCCACTAATTCTAGAAGTGCAACAATAGCATCAAATTGCCCAAAGGCTTCTGGGTAGGCTGCGAATGGTGCATTCATGATTCGCGTAAAGAGCCATAACGTAAGTAGTGCCCCATGAACAACCATGAGGATTTTGGTGGTTCTAATTCTCTTTTCAGGGTGCAGAAGCGCATACAGTCCCAATGCAAATTGCACAGTACCCATAAAGGTGAAGTACCAAAGCTCGATGAAGTTCTCTCGGTGCATGAGAGAAACAATAACGAGGTGAATAAGTCCGCTGGCAATGGTTAGACCAGCAAACCAATAATCTATTTTTTTATTTGGCGTAGCCGATATTGTTTTCATGGTTAATATTGTGTTAAGTAATAATTTCTTCGGCAGGGTTAGTGATACAGACCGCCCCTTCGTTCATTTTCTTGAGTAAAGACCTAATTGAGAACCCAAGAACGACAGTGCCGATATACAAGAACTCCTCCCCTCCCAACGGAAGAGTCGCCAATAGTGACGTCGCTCCAATTACAGTCAGTAGCGGAGTCAGTATTAGTGATCCACAAGCAGCACATCCAATTCCAAAGATCCCGAGAACACTGCCACCAACTCCTTTGAGGCTTGCTCTGGTAAGCTTAAACCTTTGAACATATGCAATCAATGCTACGACGTACATACCCATGACCAATCCTAACAACGCTATCGAGACAAGTGACAAAACAGTATTGTTGCTGGTTATTACTCCTAGAAATGACCACGAGATGCTTGCATCAATCCCGGCTCGACGTAGTGCAGAAAATGTTCCCAAATGAGGCAAAAGAGTCACGCTAAAGAAAAGCAAGAGGGCGATTCCAATGGTCACAAGCCAGGGCCACAGAGGTTTGTACAGATTTCGTAATAGCAGCAGCATACTTAGCTAGCAAGTACCATTTCAATTAACCGGGAGACTGCTTCGATCGGTTGTGCTCCATTAAGAGGAATTTTATTGCCGTCAGGTAGCATAATTATGCTCCAAGGGGTGCCTTGTCCGCCAGTATCGACTGCGTTTTGCAGGTTACGCTCTACTTTGCCAGCAAATTTTTCACTGTCGATACAGTCATAAAATTCACTAAGATCGAAGCTCATCTCTCCAGCAATTTGTGGCAGAACCTCTTCCAAGTTGGTTCGATTATTCGATGGTGTAAGCTCAAGGAAACGATCACTAAACTGCCAAAATCCGTCAGATCCTTGCTGGTCAGCCGCACATTCAGCTGCAAGGGCTTCGCGCCTAGCTTTCACGGGGTGTAGTGACTCGATGGGCCAATGACGGTATATCCAGGCGACATCATCACCATATTCATCAACAACCTCCTTCATGGTGTCATGGAATCGCTTACAGAATGGACACTCATAATCTGAGTATTCGATGATAGTGATTTTAGGGGTTTTGCTACCTCGTACATGGTCAGTTTTGTCTACAGGGAGCACATTCTCAAGAGGATTTTTTTGTGGTGCAGTAGGCTGTGTTTCTGTGCCATTAGAATTTACCTGGGCAATCTGACTGGGTGACGAAGATTGTTCTGTATTGGTAAAGGCTATTGTTCCTGCGATAAGTACGCCAGTGATAATAATGGCAATTGGTGTGGTTAGCTTCATGATAGTTAAGGGTTAATCTTGTTAGTACTTCACTTGTGCTGCTTTCACCGCAACAATGGTTTCGAAAAGGTATCCCACAGCGAAAATCACTATGATCCATGATCTCCATGCGACTGACGGAATCCAGAGTGGAGCCACAGAGTTTAGAACTTCCCCCCATACAAATGCGATTGCAGCTGTGAATAGTATTGCCGTTGTGAGTGAAAAGTTCTTTGTCAAATAGTCCACTGATTCTTTGAGGTACAAGAACATGGCTGGATATCCAATTAAAAGTATGAGGGCTAGAAAATAGATCTCTTCATACACCCCAACATATTCCCAAGATTTGGTGAGAAGTCGAAATGCTTCCACTATGAGACCACTAAAGATGTATAGCACATACTGCCATAACACCTTATTTGTAATGTGCAGCCTGAAGCTTTTTTGGTTCAGTGCTCTTAACACTAAAAATAGTCCCACGATTACTAGTAGATACCACAATGGTTCTTTCCATACGAATGCAGACAAGATACCCGTTGACACAACGAAACAGCCAATCATTATGGGTATTTTTGAGTTTACCTGTCTCATACACTACTCATTTTTGTATACATCCGCCGAAACACGCACCTCAATCTCTGGTGTTGTGATTGAATTTGTTTTAAGGAAGAGTTGCCTGGTGATCTGACCAGTACCATTAGGGCCGTGAGCCAGGGGGTCGTATATAGCAGTCAGCGGTACACTTTGACCAGCAGGGATATTGACAGACTTCCTCATGCTTTGGTGCATGCCAAAATCAACTCCACCGACTGAGCCAGTGGTGCAGCCACAACTGGTTGAAGCTTGCTCGACGGTGACATCTTCTGTGCCATTATTCGTAAGGGTAAATTCTGTTTCTACATTGCCTGCAAATATATCGATCGAACCAAAGTCATGCTCAGAGCGATCGACGGTGATTTCAGCTGCAATGGCTTGAGGAGTACTCATAATACTTTGAGAGGTATCTTTTGAAGAAGAAAGAAAGAAGGCTCCGATAATCAACGCTCCTCCAATCAGGATTGTAATAATAGTTTTGTTCATGATGGTGTAATTAATAGTGACTAATTGCCTTCATCGATGTCGACCTGGATGACTACTTCAGCTTCGGGGGTATTGGGGTCATTGGTCGGAATAAATACCGTGCGCTTGAATTGCCCCAGAGGTTCCTCATGGAAGTCTGGGTCAAAAATGACCGTAAGTGTGGCAGACTCGCCAGGCCTAATGATGTTTTGGTCAATGCTTGCTGTAGTGCAACTACAACTGGTGGTGAGCGATCCGACCTCTAGGTTTTCTGAACCAGGGTTAGAGATGATAAATTCGTGCAATACAGTCCCGCCTGATCTTGGGATAACTCCGAAATCATAAAAGTCATTAGGGATGCTAATTTCTGCACCTGATGTTGTTACAGGGCTTTTATCTACATTAGCGTTCGTGTTCCAGGCGGGCCCAGAGTAAACCCCAGACGCTGTATACGGATAACCATCTTCCTGCCAGTGAATCATGCCGCCTTGGATACTCTTGAGATTAGTGTACCCAAGTGAAGTCATGATATTGTAAGCAACTTGGCTGCGAGCGCCACTGCGACAGTAGAGAATAATTTCCTTGTCCTTCATGTCAGCTCCTAATCCAATGGTTTCGAGGGTTTGCACCGACAACTCCTCGACAGGAAGTAGTCTTGCGTCTTCTAGGTGGACCGTTTCGTATTCATCAGGACGCCTGACGTCCAACAGAATAATATCTTCGTTATTTTTGATTTTGTTTACTACATCGCCAGGGTAAATTTCAAAGCCTGGGTTGTTGCCATCATGGTGTCCGCTTGTTGCTATTTCAGTTGCTTGATTTTCAGGTTTGTCGGCAATGTGCCTAGAAACGTTTTCTGTGCCTGTGGCTTGCGTATTGGGAGTGTCATTGTTCTTGAGAAGAAGGAACAGCGCGGCTACGATGATAGCAACCACGACTAGTCCAATGACTGCTTTGGTTGTGTTCATGTTGTGTGGTTAGATTAACTAATAAAGTATTCTAACCTAGCTCAGATGTGAGCGTGGAAGTTGTTGGATAAGGGGCTTGTTTTTGGTGTGAGATATATCCCCAAAAATTGGGGTTGGTTTCCAGGCCTTGGAGATCGTTTTATCAGATTGCCATAGCTGAGTAATCAGAAAAGCAGGTGTCGGACTGGTATCTTCTGGTGCAGTTAATTGCTCTGGATTAGTACCTGTACGAATTAAGGCGATGTATTGCTGTGCTTGTGGACTACTACATTGATTTGACCCTAGACCCGAACAGTCAACGGTGATTACCGTAGGCGAATCATGGTGACTCATCATGTGATTAGCGTGATCTTGCCCCCAGACACAACAAGCACCCAAAAAGGTGAGCACTCCAATAAGTATAATTAATACTTTTGTCTGCGCAATATATCTCCAGTTGAATATCGGATGAGGATTCATACAGCAAGTATAGCACTCTTAAAGTGCAATTAGGATCATAATTAGAGCTTCTGCTGCCATTAACACGTCTTCTACCAAGGTCACCCAAGTCATAGGGAGCTTAAACACCATCCCGAGACATGCACATGGAATTTCTTCACGCTGGCAAAGTTTTTGGACAACACCAATAGTGCTGACAGACATAAGGATAAGGGTAAATATGTCTCGATAGATGCCGCCAATATCAGCAAAGTAGAGGAATGCTAGGGCAATTTCTAAAAATGGATATAGGTATGCATAGAACCGAAACCGTTTAGCAACAACATCATACGTCTGATAGGCATCGGCAAACTTGCGTAAGTTAAACATCTTGAAGGCTCCGAAAATGGCAAAGAACCCTCCCATGAACATACGCATACCAAATTCAAAACCTTGGTCTACAAATAGCACCATCAACGTGGTGAACACAATGATCACAGCTGTGATAACGATAATTGGCAGGAAGTCTTTGAGTGGTCGTTTTGGCCTTGCCATGGAGCGACCATCCATGACCATCATTTCGTTACTTAGGTAATATGGGCCCACTTTTGACAAGGCCTTGTTGAAGACTGACTGAGAAATATGAATACTCATTTCGGCTGAAGCTTGCTTTGCTTCTCGGTCTACAGACACACTAGAAACACCCTCTACTGACTGGAGTGCTTTAGTGACTTTTTCTTGACATGATTCACAGGTCATACCACTGAGTGTGTAGGTATGCTTCATATTATTTTCGTTTGAGCTTATAGACTTGGAGTATTTCGTCTTTCGCTTTTTCTCCTTGCCCAGATTCAAACTGCTTAACAACACAGGTAGAAAGATGTCGTTCGAGTAGTTTGTCTTCTAGTGAAGCCAAGGCATTACGAATAGCAGAGGTCTGCGTAATAACATCAATACAGTAGCGATTTTCTTCAAGCATTTTTTGCACACCGCGAACTTGCCCTTCGATGAGCTGGAGTCTTTTGACGAGTGCCTTGATGTCATTCATTGCTAGTATTTTATACCCTATAGGGGTATCAAGCAAGCCATCTATAAATTGAGCATGAAGAATTTTCACCCACCTTACCGTCCTTGAATTAACCCCTTTCTTCTTAATTGATGAACCTTTCCCTGGTTTACCCCCACCGTCCGAAACCGATACTTCCTTCCATTCCACCAAACGCCCATCGGAACACCTTTCCGATAATAAGGCTCCAAGCCACTCGAACTCACTTTCCCTAGAAATTCATCCAAAGAATCAGACTGATCAAGGGCCAAGCCAATTATTAAGTGTAGTCTTTCTTTCGTGGTGAGTTGATCAGAATTCTGTTTGTACCAGTACTCCTGTTGGGTGAGTTGTGGCTGTTGAGCATTGCCATGAGCAGGAAGTGAGTGAGTGATTTCAGGAAAATGTTCTTGCTGATAATGCTGAACAGAACGCTTGAGGTCAGCCATCTGCTTCTTCGTCATCCGAAGACTCCGCCCAGTACCATATTCAACCGCCGATACAGCAAAATGGATATGGATGTTGCCACCCTTAGATTCTTGGTGAATACCTCCAAGAAAAAGTCCATTGGGGTTTCGATGCTCGATATATTCACGAGCGATTTGCTCTAGTTTAGGGATGGATAAATGAGGGGTATCCTCAGGGTGAAAACTAATGATTTCATGGGTTAGCAAGATATTGTTCTTGCGACGATGAAGCCTACCAGCTTCATTCTGCTCAAACTCTTGCACCAATTCATCAATGGTGCTTCCATTTAAGTTATGGCGAATAATATGACTCTCGGGAAGTTTTTCCTCAGACATGAGGATATAGGTAAGTAAATTGCGGAATGCCTTTTTTCCGCGAAGGGATTTGATTTTGATGATCATGGGTTGATGTGCCTAGCATCAAATCAGGGTATTGAAATCTAATCTCGTGGTTTTTGGGGAACCTTTAGGGGAGAGTTGATCTGCTTTTCTAAGCTTTCGTAGCGTTTGGCCAAGGCTGTGATAACTTCTGCCAATTCTTGCTGGCCCATTCTCTGGATGTGCTTGCTGAGCATCCTAAGATCACTTTGAGTAATGCGTAGCATTTGCTCGATATGACCGTACTGTTTGGGTTTTGGGAGATGCGATGAGCCTTGTCGAAAAGCTTGGTAGCAAGCTTTAATAGTGGTCGCTAGCGGTTTTTGATATTGTCCTGCAAAAACCCTTAAAGACTGGTATTCATCTTGACTAAAACGAACCGTTACTTCTGGGTTTTCACTTCGGTGTTGGCGCGCATGGTTTCGCTTGTACTGTTTGCGATAAGCTTTTTTGGCCTGTGATAATGCTTCTTCATTGGACAGGTCAATCCCACTTTCATACAGCCACTCCCACATCTTGCTTCCATAGCGTGGCGGGCGTTTTTTCATGATTGGTGGGGATTAGTTGGTGCTGAATGGAGCGGAAGGGACGCAAAAATCTTGAAAGGCTTGTATTGGTAGAAAGGGGTAACCTTGGTGAGGATTGGCGGATGATGACCTGCCAGAAGCAAAACAAGGTTTTTGGGGAGCGTTCGGATTTGGTCTAGGGTCATAAGGGGTCGGATCATCTTCCTCCCATCTTCATCTACAAATTCGACTTTCCCCAAAGTTTCTTCCAAGTTTCTGGCTGTCTCCAAGCCTTGGCCTGTGAAGTAGACTTGGGTATAGCAATTGGTAAGAATGGTCTGCTGAAGGCCACGCCCAAAGCGCGCCAATTGTCCTATATCTTGAACTCCTAGAGCAACGCCTGCTCGGTATTTTCGGATGTTGGTCAAGGTGTTCACCAGAGTGGTGCCAGGGATTTGCAGGATGCCTGCTTCATCAATCAAGCAGAAAACATCTAAATGATCGAGACGTGGTGTCTTGAGCAATTTGCCAAATAACTGTTCAAAGAAGATGCTGGTTAGTGGTGCTAAGTAATTTTGGTCTGCAACGGGGTTTGTAATGAAGAGAGCTACTTTTTTGATGCGAAACAGGTCCAATGACAAAGAATCGTAGGCTGTGACTTTAGCTACTTGCTCGTCGGTAAAAATCTGCAAGGCACTTAAAGCCGTTGCGATGATGCCTACCCGCAGCTTTTCGTCAAAACTCTGAAAGGATTTATACTCATTGGTAATAGATTTGTCTGCGACCTTGTCCATCAGATGGTCTAAGGCTTTTACATCACTGCTAAAGGAAATGAGCAGGCTTCGGACTTGACTGAAGGTTTGTTGGGTTAGGGTGGTTTGTTTGACGAATCGAATAAATAGCCCAATCAGGTTGACTGCTTGCAGATTCCAGAACTTATCAGAAGAACTGCTCAGGCTATTTTGCACCAACATGGCAGCGATACGATTGATTTGTGCAAGCGAATTGGCCCTGGCTATAGGGTTATAGCCAATTGACCTTTTTGCATCTCCGAAATTAAGGATTCTGACATCGTAGCCTGTCCTTGCCAGATAACCTGCACTGGCTTCATATAATGAGCCACTGGGGTCATGAATGATTAGGCTGCCGGCACCTTTTACGCCTGCCATGCGGTAGATAGAAGGCTGGAAAATATTGGCAGATTTACCTGCGCCAGTCTGTCCAACCACCAGCATATTTCGATAGGACAATTCACGGCTAATGCTCTTTTTTGACCCAATGGCAAAACCATTATTTCGGGAAGAGAGCATGGCTTTTTCCTTGCCAAAATTGGCTGTAAATCCACGTGTATTCGGTTTGGGAAAAGCCTTTTCTACGGCTTTTTCAACTAATTTCGTGAGTATCTCCTCAATGATGTGAAGAAGTGCCGCCAGCACCTCCTCGATGATCTGAAGAAAATGATTCATGTTTTGACTCGCCTTACACAACAAGTCAGGGGTTAGGAAGCTTGATTGTCTTTGTTCTGAGTCAATATCTGGGTTCGGACGTTGTCCAATCCCCGCAGCAAAATAGGACGGACAGCATCAAAAACGCTGTTCTGACTAGTAGTATCAACGATTTTTTCGGGTTCGAACAGTGGATTTTTGCGTTTGGCTGTGGTGAGGGCATTTACGAGTGCTTGTACGGGTTTGGCGTTGATAATACTGAGTTTTTCCTCATCCCAGAGCAGGTTCGAACGAAGTTTGCTTAAAACGATTTGCTTTTCTTTAAATGCCCCATTTTGGATCACATTGGTAAATTCTTCATCCAGAGAGACAATCTCCTCCGCACGCTTCAGCCAATCTTCTTCCTCGGGTTGCTGGGCATATGTCCACTGAAGATTGAGTTCTTTTAGGTCTGATTCATATTCGTCTTGAGTTATTAACTCCTTGCGGTACATTTCCCTTAACTTTTTCTTTTCTGCCTCAATCTGCTCATTTGTTTTCGCTCGTGACTCTTTAATCAGTTTCTCTTCCTTGATTTCTTGCTCTTTTATAGTCCTTAGATGATGAAAAATCCATGATTTAAGGGCTGGGGAAAACGTGAGGTTATTATCTACAAAGTCGATAAGGAATGCCTCTATTTTCTTCTCTCTCACGGTCCTTGCAATTGCGTTTTTGTCCCTCCTTCGCTTCACATTGTAATAATGTACATAAGCGTAATATCGGGGTAGTTTCATAGTACTAATTCGTGTTCCACATTTCGGACAGGCTTCCTTATTCTTGGGGCAGAACTTATGCTTACAATCACAGATCAAGTTGAGCGTATGGTCTACTCCCATTGAACCATCGTAAGTAGACTTGAGGATGTGTACATACGGGGAATAATGTCGCTTTCTCTTTGAAATATTTTGCCTTCCCAAAAAGCTTAGGATTTTGTGATGATCGTCCTCGGTGATTAGTCGTGGCATTTGGGGATCAAGCTCATAGCGTTTTCTTGGACCCTTTTCATCAGCAGCTAAGAAATACCCAGCATAAATTGGATTCCGAAGTATCTGCTGATGGACATAAGACCGAGATACCAGTTTCCCACCTGATCCTTTTCTGATTGGAGTGGTGAGTTTAAGGGTATTTTGGGCATAGTTAGCAATTGAAGTGACTGAGTGCCGGCCTGTCAAAAACTCGACTAAAACCTGTTGTACAAGGCTCAGTTTATGTTCATCCATTAGCCATTTCCGATTGCCTTTTTCTTGACTCAAATCATTAATAAATCCTAGCGGGGCAATTCCAGTTGGTAGCCCCTTTTTATAGCGTTTCTTGAGTCCACTTTTGACAAATACACTTTTGTCATCCGAGTCCTTTTTTGACATCGTGAATTCAAATTGGAGCATCATCTTGTCAGTTGGCGTATTGTGATAAATCCTCGTAGGAGTTTTGATACATATCAATTTGCCTATATCCATGAGATAGATAATCTGTCCTGCATCAATTGGGTTTCTTGCTAAGCGATTGGGGTGCCAAGTCCACCAAGCATTTACCTTATCTTCAAAGGTCAATTTCACAAGGTGAGCAAAACCTTCTCTACCTGGGGAAAAGGCTGATTTGGATTCCTCAATGGGCTTATCGTGAAATTGAAAACTCTCCTTTTCATGGCACTCCCAAAAATCATCTACTTGTCGATCGATGGATTGCACTTGCTTATCTTCTGATTCAGAAGATTTCCTCGCATACCCCTGATAGACAAGGGGTATGTCACTATAGGTATCTATTTGCATAGGTGTTCAAACAAAAAAGGAGTAACAACAGTCGTTTTTAATCGCCAGATTAAGTCGTTGTTACCCCATCTTTGGGCATGGAGGGTCAGGCTTATTGATAATTACTTAATCTGGCATATTCATACTACTATGCACTGTTTTGTTGGGCAATAGCGTTTAGTTGCTTCTTTTGGTTTAATCTCATCCGAATCTTAAGGCTTTGTGCCACAGTGGTCAGGAAAAATTGACCAAGCTCTTGAGCATCAGCCTCACTAAAAATAACTCCTGTTTCTTGATATAGCACCTCAATGAGTTCTTTCACGGTTTGAGCGGGAAGGTGATCTATTCGATCAAATTGCTTGGGAACAGCGCTAGTACCTAGAAAGCATTTGGGTTGATTTATCACTGTCGATGACAGCCTTACACAAAAAAACGAGACCCTGGACCGCCTCCGGAGTCTTGTTTTAGGTCTTTGAAATCTCTTACTTGAAGAGTATATCACATCCTATACACCTTAACCAAGATTAGAGCAGGTCAACTTCTCTATTGTGTCTTTCAGACGGCTCCCTTTTTCAAAACCGAACATCTTCTTGAAAGATGCCAGCCGCACAGGCAGTAAAGGCCAAGCCTTCGGTGTGGGACAAAATAATCTTCCTCCTTCAGAGCGTATTTTTTTGCCCCACAGCCTTAGACTTCCTTTTCCCCGTTATCACTCCTATTTCATTGGATGAATGTTCGGTCTCGGAAAAATGCTTTTTCATTCAGAAACATTTAAGAAGAAACCATGAGCACCAAGCATCTATTCACACTTTCTTGGAATAGCATTGATATTTCGATTTCGTTATGCCCTGACTACAGCACTTCATTTAAGGCCAATACAGGGAAAGCTTTAGCGCACATCGAAGTAAAAGCAAATGAACCATTGTCCATCTCAAAAACGGGCTATAGAAGCTTATTTCTACCTTATTCAGAAGTTGAGCAAGAAGGTGGGACACTAAGGCTGATAAAGAAATGGCTGGATGAGGCTGCCAATTCAAGGGAATGGAAGACGTATATTGCTCAAAAGGTGCAATACAGTTTGTTCTCAAAGAATACCTAGCTCTCAAATATTCAAGATCAGATTTTCCTTTTTACCCTCAGTATTTTGTATCTTGAAGGAAAAACACAAGCTATGGAAAACTCTAAAAAGCCCATTGGGATTTGGGTGCGTGTCTCGACCGAAGATCAAGCCAAAGGCGAAAGTCTAGAACACCATGAACATCGAGCCAAGATGTATGCCGAGGTCAAAGGTTGGGAGGTAAAAGAGGTGTACCGCCTTGGGGGAGTAAGCGGCAAGGCTGTCATTGATCATCCTGAGGCCAGACGTATGATGAGGGATGTCAAATCAGGCCATATCTCAGGGCTGATTTTTTCCAAACTCGCGCGTCTGGCTCGTTCTACCAAACAACTCCTAGAATTTGCTGACTTTTTCCAAGCCTATGATGCCGACTTAATATCTCTCCAAGAGTCCATTGATACCTCGACCCCAGCGGGTCGTCTTTTTTATACGATCATTGCGGCGATGGCTCAGTGGGAGCGTGAGGAGATTGCTAATCGAGTGAAGGCATCCATTCCTGTTCGTGCTAAGTTAGGAAAGCACCTAGGAGGCCAAACTCCCTATGGCTATCAGTGGACTAACGACAAGTTGGAGATAAATCCGCAAGAAGCTCCCGTAAGGAAATTGATGTTCGAGTTATACCTTGAGCATAAGCGATACAAGCAGGTCATTCGAATATTGAATGAGCGTGGGTACCGCACAAGGAAAGGACGGAAGTTTGCCATTAATACAATCAAGCGATTACTTACTGACCCTGTCGCCAAAGGGCTAAGAAGAACTAACTATACAGATAGCCAAGGGCCCGGAAAATTTTGGAAACTAAAGCCAGAAGAAGACTGGGTATTTCAAAAAGTACCCGCCATTGTTTCGGAGGAGCTATGGGATAAAGTCAATGCAATCATTGAAGCTCAAACCTTCAAGCGAACTAATCCTTCCCGTGGCGTGGTGCACTTATTTGCAGGCTATACCTATTGCACATGTGGCACCAAAATGTATGCTCGTTCTCGTTCACCCAAGTATGTCTGCACCAAGTGTAAGATAAAAATAGAGATACAAGACCTTGAAGATATTTTCAGGGAGCAACTGCGTACCTTTATCATTGATAGTGATCAAGTAGCCGCTCACCTCAACACAACCCATGAGGCCATTGCTAGCAAAGAAGTTCTACTAGACAACCTAGAACAAGAAGTCATTGCACTCAATGAAAAGCTTAGTGGCTTGATAGAGTTATTCCAAAAAGGGCAACTCCCCCAAGAAGGATTTGGCAAGCACTATCAACCTATCTTTGATCAACTCAAACAAACCGAACAGCGAATCCCAGAGCTAAAAGGAGAAATAGATTTCCTGAAAATCCAACTCCTCTCTAGTGATCAAATCCTCAGTGAAGCACATAGCCTTTACGAAAGATGGCCTGAAATGCCTTTCAAATCCAAGCGATCTATTATCGAAGCTATCTTGCAAAAGATCATCATTGGAGAGGATGAAATAGAGATTTTCCTTCATCACTTACCCACCATAAAGGATATAGATTCCACAACCTCCCCGACCACCCTCCCAGAGACGAATGTTGATTTCACATCACATTCGTCAGAATTGATACCAAAAGGGTTCCGCAACCTCTTCAAAGAGGTTTTCGCGCACCAGAGGGGATGTGGGAAGTCCTCTTTGAAGAGGACGGGGCATGCGGGGTTCAGGAGATGTGAAAGCCAGAAGCAACAAGCTTTCCATTAAGATTGTCTGAGGACTAGAATTATTAATTCCCTAGAGAAAACCTATTCAAAATTAATCCCTAAGCAGGTTCGTAATTGAATAGCGTTAATAGTTCGTCAGGTGTTTCCAGGATACACAAGGGATTTTCTTTTTCCAAGAGCGAAATGCTATTGAAGCCCCAGCTAACGCCGATCGCATCGACGCCCATCTTATGAGCCGCCTTCAAGTCTCTGACTTCATCCCCGATCATGACCACATCCTCTGGCTTAAGCTTTTGCCGCTTAAGGATGTCCTTTATGGCACCTGCTTTCCCAAAGATAGACCTAGGCGCGATAACAAATTCAAAAAAGGGCAGATCGAACTTTTCTAGAAAAAAGAGGACATTTTCTCGCGAATTAGATGTGAGAATTCCCATCTTATAACCTGTCTTGGCAAGACCTCTGATAGATTCCTGCATGCCCGCGATCGGGTTCACCTCATCTATGCGCTTACGAAAGGCATCTCGCAAACGATGAATAAAAAGAGGAAGCTGATACCAGGAAATGCCTGCCATTTCCATCAGTTCAGAGATGTGTTTTTGCTTTAGGGAAGAAACTTCAGTAGCAGTCAAAGTCGGAATGTCATAGCCACTTCCTACATCATTGATGATCTCCAACGCCACCGCTAATGTATCAGCGATGGTTCCATCAAAATCAAAGATGAGGAGCTTCTTTTGCATTTATTAAAAATAGGTACTCTTCTAAACGTTTTTGCCAAATAAAGGATTGCTTATTAGAAAATTATTACGCCTAAATTAAATTAGCAAAGATTGCGCTACAATTATGCCATCATTCCTGTATATTTACCCTTTTTAACCATCAATTTCTCACCCAAAGAACTACATCATGAGAAAGTATATCTACTTATTTTTATGCCTCACAATGCTATTTGCTGTTGATGCAAATGCACAAAAGAAGAAGAAAAAACAACAAGATGCCGCGCCTCAGGCGGAGACAGAAAAAGAAAAAGACCGCTTCAATTCAGGCACTTTTAGTGGGCTAAAATGGCGCGCTATCGGCCCCGCCACTACTTCTGGCCGTGTGGCAGACTTTGCCGTCAACCCTGAAAAGCATTCAGAATACTACGTAGCCGTAGCATCTGGCGGCGTCTGGAAGACCACCAATGCAGGCACGACATACGAGCCTATCTTTGACCGCCAAGGCTCTTACTCTATCGGTTGCATCACGCTTGACCCTAATAACCCCAATGTCGTATGGGTGGGAACAGGTGAGAACAATGGGCAGCGTTCTATCGCCTATGGCGATGGGGTGTACAAATCTACCGACGGTGGAAAAAGCTGGAAAAACATGGGGTTGAAGGATTCTGAGCACATAGGTAATATTGTAGTACATCCACACAATTCTGATGTGGTATTTGTAGCAGCGCATGGGCCGCTTTGGAGTGCTGGTGGAGACCGTGGTTTATATAAATCTACTAATGGTGGGAAAGATTGGAAAAATGTGTTGGAGGTAGATGAGCATACAGGGGTCAATGAGGTTCACCTAGACCCTCGTAATCCAGATGTGATGTACGCTTCTACCTGGCAGCGTCGCCGTCATGTATGGACATTCCTAGGTGGAGGCCCTGGTTCTGCCCTATACAAATCTACTGACGGAGGTGAGACGTGGTTTAAGTCTGAGAAAGGCCTTCCAGGCGGAGATAAAGGCCGTATTGCCTTGGCCATTTCGCCTGTAAATCCAGACATTGTTTATGCAATTGTAGAGGCTTCTGGTGAAAGCAGCGGTTTTTTCCGCTCTACTGATCGCGGCGCGAGCTGGCATAAGCGTAATAGGTATGTCACGAGTGGCAATTATTACCAAGAACTGATTCCTCATCCAACAGATGCTGACATCGTGTTCTTCATGGACACCTGGGCACATGTGACCTATGATGGGGGTAAAACCGTCAAGCGCCTCGGCAACGAGCGCTATAAGCACGTGGACAATCACTGCATGTGGATCAATCCTGATGATACTGACCATTGGCTCATGGGCTGCGATGGTGGAATCTATGAGACATGGAATGCAGGAGAACACTGGCAGTACAAGGCCAATTTGTCTATCACCCAATTCTATAAAGTGGCCACTGACAATGCTGAGCCTTTCTACTTTGTCTATGGTGGTACACAAGATAATAATACCCTCGGTGGCCCTTCTCGCACGACCAACCGTGCAGGCATCACCAATAATGACTGGTTCATCACTAATGGAGGGGACGGCTTTGAAGCACAGATAGATCCGACTGACCCCAACGTGGTCTATGCCCAATCGCAGTACGGCTTCCTATGGCGCTTTGACAAGCGCAGTGGCGAGCGCATCTCCATCAAGCCGATCGAAGATCCAGGAGAGCCTGCGCTGCGCTGGAACTGGGACGCGCCGCTCTTGATCAGCCGCCACAAAAATACGCGCTTATATTTTGCTGCCAATAAGCTTTTCAAAAGTGAGGACAGAGGCAATTCTTGGACCCCCATCAGTGGAGATTTGAGCCGTCAGATAGACCGTAATAAGTTGAAAGTAATGGGCAAAACGTGGGGAATGGACGCCATTAACTATCACCGCTCTACCACAGACTATGGCAATATCGTGGCGCTGGACGAGTCGCCTGTCAAAGAAGGGTTGCTTTATGTAGGAACAGATGACGGCCTCATCCATGTTTCTGATGATATGGGAGCGAATTGGCGCAAGATCGCGACCTTCCCTTCTGTACCAGAGACGACTTATGTGAACATGGTCCTCGCTTCTGTTCATGAAGAAGGAACCGTCTACGCTGCTTTTAACAACCACAAAAACGGCGACTTTAAGCCTTATATCCTCAAGTCAACCGACAAAGGACAAACTTGGACATCCATTTCTGGCAACCTGCCTGAACGCGGTTCGATCTATAGCATTGCCGAAGATCACGTCGATCCCAACCTGATTTTTGTGGGCACTGAGTTTGGCGTGTTCTTTACGACCAATGGAGGCGAAAAGTGGGTGCAAATCAAAGCGGGCCTACCTACCATTGCGGTTCGCGATATGGAGATTCAGCGGAGAGAAAACGACCTGGTCATTGCAACATTTGGTCGTGGATTCTATGTTCTTGACGACTATACGCCATTGCGTAATCTCTCCAAAGAGGACCTCGAAAAGGAAGCACATATCTTCCCCATCAAAGATGCCTTGCTCTTCATCGAATCTAGTCCCTTGGGCTATAGGGGCAAAGGCTTCCAGGGAGAATCCTTTTTTACGACGCCCAATCCTGATGTAGGCGCTGTATTTACCTACTATATCAAAGAATCCCCAAAGACGCTCAAACAGCAACGCAAAGAGCGAGAAAAAGAAATGGCTAAAGAAGGCAAAGACGTCACCTGGCCATCATGGGAGGATATCAGGGCTGAAAAAGAGGAAGAAAAAGCTTCTTTGCTCTTCATCGTAACCGACGAAGCGGGCAATGTCGTACGTCGAATCAAACGACCTGTCTCAGCTGGTATGCATAGAATGGTGTGGGATGGCCATTATCCATCTTCTCAGCCTGTCTCTCTCAGAAGCCGTGGCGGCAATTACAGCCCTTATTCTAGTACCCCTCGGGGCCACCGCGCTGCCCCCGGCAAATACTTCGTTTCGATGGCTATCAGCGATGGCGAAGGCATCCGGGAACTCGTCGCTAAGCAGCCTTTCAATGTGGAATTGCTAGATAATAGTACCCTACCTGCCAAAGACCCCAAAGCTGTGGAAGCTTTTTCTGCCAAAGTCAGCGACCTCGGTCGCGCCATGAGCGGAGCTAATCGTATCCGCACTGAGATGAACAATAAACTTCGCCATATAGCAGAAGCCATCCGCCTCACGCCTAGCGCAGACATGGCCTTGCTTCAAGAAGTAAAAAAGCTGGAAGCTGAGCTGCGCGATATCAACCTCAAACTTAATGGCGACAACGTCAAGGCAAGGTTGCAATATTCTACTGCACCGTCTATTTCTGATCGTCTAGGCATCGTAGGGTATGGCATGAATAGCTCTACTTCCGACCCTACAGAGACGATGAAGAAGCAGTATGAATACGCTTCCAAGGAGTTCGAACCGATCATGAAGTCGCTCAAAGAAGTGATCCGTGGGGTGGAAGGATTGGAGAAAAAATTAGAAGACTTAGGCGCGCCGTATACACCTGGGCGTATGCCTGAGTGGGAACGGGAATAGTTTTATGCGCTTGTGAAGAAAAATTTCTTCACCTTGATTACTCATCGATATAATCGATTGATACTTGAATAAGTAAAAATAACTAACAAGGAAGTCCAAAGTGAAAAGTAGGCTAAAGCCAATCTTTCCTTTTTACTTCCTTGTTTCTTGTTTATTATTTGTACTTTATTCCTCCGGCAAATAACTGATCATCGCCAAGCTATCAGGCATCAGCAGCTCGTTGCTTACTTCCAATAAGTCCTGTGCCGTCACATTCTCCAAGCCTGCGATGTAGGCAGAGAAGGGAAGGATTTCGTCAAAATCCAATACATCCTTTGCAAGGCCCAGCATCTGACTCAGCAGGCTTTCATAGCTCAGAATGATCTGGCCGATGAGCTGCTTTTTCATCTGATGAAGCCGCAGGCTTCCAACAGGAGATTGGCAGAGACTTTTGAGCTCTCTATGAACCAATTGACGCACCCGCGCCAATTTCCCCGCCTCACAGGCATAATAAATGCCCCAGAATCCACTGTCAGAGAAAGGTCCATAAAAGGTATTGATGCTATAGGCAAGGCCGTGTTTCTCACGGATATTCAGATTCAGGCGAGAATTCATCGCAGGCCCCCCGAGCATATTCGTGAGTAGGCTAAAGCTGTAATACTGCGGATGCCGAATGGGATACGCACGTCCACCGATGATCTCATGGGCCTGGTTGGTAGGAATATGCACCTGGTGATGAGTGGGAGAAAAGCCTCCTGGCTCCTCGCGATTGACATTTCCCGTGGGCAATACCAAATGCGCTAGATATTTGTCAATCAATCGATTGACCATGCGTGGAGGGACATTCCCTACAATGGAATAAGTAATATTCCCTTGAGTATAAAACTGGTCTACAAAACCTCGAAGCGCCTGCTTATCTATCGTCTGAATGCTTTCTTTATACCCCAAAATCGGAACGCCCAATGGATGACCGGGGTACAACATTTGGTCAAAATCCTCAAAAATAGCCTCATCAGGCGCATTTCGATACATATCTATTTCCTCCGCAATGACCTCTCGTTCCTTGACAATCTCACGATCAGGGAAGATGGCATTGAAGGTAATGTCTGTGAGCAACTCTGTTGCCCGATCTACATAATCAGCTGAAAGCGAGGCGTATATACAGGTTTTTTCTTTGGTGGTATAGGCATTTAACTCCCCACCGACGGACTCCAAATAGTTGAGGACATGATATGTCTTCCGCTTTGGCGTACCTTTGAAGATCATGTGCTCGATGAAATGCGCCAGCCCTGGCTGCTCCTGGTTGTCGTCACGGCTTCCCACATTGATTACAAATCCACAATGCACAGTGCGGGTATAGGGCACATATTTGTGGATAATCCTGATGCCATTGGGGAGGGAAATAATGTTGGCTTCGAGGTTGGCCTGAGGGGGAATTTGGACTTTGCGTTTGTACGGCATGTTGATAGAAAAAATTGGATAGGGCAATTGGATACAAAATTGGCAAATTTCCCGTTTTATTTCTCAGGAAAATAGTGTTTATCTTTATCCGATCTAATCTTAATTATAGAAATGAAACAACTTAAGCTTTGGTTTTTAGTTTTGGCGGGGGCAATGGTCCTCCTTTCTCAAGGATGTGATGAGTGTACAAAACTTCCCGACCCTCCCATAGGTAATCAAACCTTCACGGTAGAGTATGTCACCAGTAGTGGGACCAATTACCTCAATTCCATTTACAATAAGAATAATATCTCCGTTTATGCTGACTATGACGGAGGGACTCGTCCGAATCCCGACTTCACCCAGATCATCCCTGGCTACGCCGAGGGTAAGTTTGGGCCTTTTGGCTACACCGAACGGTACATCATTCCCGAGACTGGCCAAGCAAATACAGTTCTGCTCCTGGGCAATACCATTCGCCAGGATTACTATATGGACAAGGATACATTTGGTACAGATAAATTTACCGTAGAATTCCTCCTTGCAGCAGATGAGTGCAACACCTTCTGGTCGCTGATCAAATACTATCACAACGATGTGCACTTGCCCGAATATGACGGCCAGGAGCAACCCAATATTAAGATTGTGGAGTAAGGGGAAAGTTTTAGGTTCTAGGTTTTAAGTTCTAGGTCAAGACACCACATAAAACATAGAACCTAGAACATTCTTATCTTCTCTTGAACCACGCCCCGTTCCGTTGCGATGGAGAGGACGTAAAGCCCTTCTGCCAAAGGTGGTAGCGTCATTTGCCGAACGGATATGCCCACTTTCAGGTCCCACTGTTCCTGAATGATTTGACGTCCCTGGAGGTCAAAGAGGCTGACGACGGTGTACATTTCCGCGGGGCTATTCATCCGCAATTGGAGCGACTCACCTTTTCCCAATGGATTGGGAAATACCTCCACCAACTCAGGACCTGGCACAGTCGTGACTTTTACGAGGGCTGAATAGCGCGTAGCGCCATTCAGGTCTGTGACTTTCACGCGGTAGAAAGCAGCCCCCATGACGGGATGCTCATCCCAAGCGATGTAATCGCCCTGTCCAGCAATTGCTTCTTTTTCGCCTATTACTTCATACGTCCGCCCATCTTCGGTCCGAGTGATTTCGAACGAAGAGAGGGTATGGTCCGTTAGGACTTTCCATTCCAACCGGCTGCCACGAGCCGTGGCTGAAGCTTGCAAGGTCAATTGATCAATCGCCAATACAGGCAGTTGCGGCTCTAACACAAATAACCCATGTCGGATATCCGATCCCAGCACACGCCCCGAAGGTAAGAAGGGATATACCCCCCATGCACCTCCCGAACCTCCATAAGTCGTGTTATTGGGTTCGGTGTCATAATAACTGACTCGCTGGGGCCTTAAAGGATTTGAAATATCATAGATTTGAATGCCTTCATGATAATAGGAAATGTAGACCGAATCACCTTTGATAATGGGATTGTGGGCAATGCTATTGGTATAATTAGGGGCCAATAAGGTAGACTTGATGCTACTCACGATCGTGAGGTTACTGAAATCTTGCACATCCAGGACCTTGACGTAGCGATTGTTGTTTTCATCTGCAAATATCAGGTAATTCCCATCATCTGTCAGCCAACTGCTATGGTTGTAGCCTTGATTGGGGTAGGTAGTTAGCGGGGTCCCCAAAGTGACAGGCGTTCCAGGATTGGTCATGTCATAAATATACAGGCCATTATTTCCATGATTGCAATAAGCCGTGTCATTGCGGACATAGAGGTCATGTACATATCCGCCTGGCAGACTGACACTCGCTAATGAATCGGGATTGGCAGGGTCAGCATTGAGGTCAAAAATAATCACCCCATCATTTCGTGTATCTGTTCCCACTGCATATAAGCGGCCATTGGGTTCATCGATGAAGATGTTGTGGGCGCGCTGGAAAAAGCGGCTGCTTTCGTAGACTTTATAGGCGGTGATCGGCAAATCCGCCAATTCTATGATCTGCAACCCAGACTGGTTCTGAGAACTCGTCTCGTCTGCAACAGTATAGGCATAATTTTGAAAGGTCTTGATGTCACGCCACAAGCTACTGGTATAGCCTCCATCGATGCGAATGACCTCTTGTGGAAGGGTGGGATTGGTGATGTCAATGATCACCATTCCCCTCATCGTACCGATTAATCCATATTCAAATCCATTCGCCGAATATCCCCACACATCATTATAGGAAAATGTGCCATACTTGACGGGAAGTGCATTGTCATCCCACACCCCTCTGAGGAGCATGTTGTCGTATTGTTGGGCAAAAAGGAAGCTAGTGGTGAGGAGGAGGAAGGTAAGCGTAGAAAAATGTTTCATAAGCGCAAGGGTGATAAATCAGTCATTCTTATCGTGAGATACAAATTACTGTTTTTTTTCAAATGAACCCCAGACTCATAATCATTTATCATAACAACCTGCTCATTCACCTTCCCCAACGGTCCCGTGATTTGCCCTAATGGAGTAGTAGGGGTTGAAAAAAAATGGTCAGGCAATATCTTGGGTGAAAATATTTATCCTTATGAAAACTTCACCTATCCTTTTACTTCTCCTTATTTCTAGTGGAATATGGACAACCCTTTCAGCACAATTGGTCCTTTTTACGCCTACCGACACCGCGATATGTGCAGAAGATCCTACCACCTTCACCAATCATTATCCCAACCTCGCAGGATATACCTACAACTGGGACTTTGGAGATTCGACCTACAGTCAGGCGAGTGGTAACGCCATACATTCCTATAGCCAGCTAGGGACAGCGGTTCCTTCCCTTACAATTACCGGAGATTCCTTCCTATATTTCTTAAAAAGCGTTAAGATCCTCGCTATTCCCAATGATTTTATTGGAGGATTCGATTTTCGTCCTGATCTATACATTCGTGTAAAAGATGCATCCGGGAGTACTATTATCAGCACGCCTAAAGGCACACACAATCACTCCCTCCCCAAAACCTTTGGAGGATATAATAAGGTATTGGGGCTACAAAATTATGTGATCCATGTCTATGAATATGACAGAGCTACCTCAGATGAGCATTCGAGCGTCAGTTTCAGCATGCCCATAGGGAATGGCACTGCCACGAGCTCTGACGGCCTCACCGTCAGTTGGGTCATCGATTCGATTCCCCTGACGCCCTATGCCAAAACCATCCAGGTTTTACCTCCACTCGCCAAGCCTCAGCTCATCGCAGGGAGCACCACGACTTTCTGTGGCAGCCCCACTGTTCCCCTTCGATCCACTGTCCCACAGGGCCTACAGATTTTTTGGCGTCGCAATGGCGTCGATATTCCAGGGGCTACAGACAGCACTTATCTGCCTACCCAGACGGGGTACTACCAATCCGTTGCGACAAACGGCTCCTGTAAAAGGGCTTCGGATAGCGTATTAATCACGATTAATCCACTTCCTGCCCCCCAGATCACTGCTTCTGGCCCACTCACCTTATGTGATTCAGGCACAGTCGCGCTAGCTGTAGATTCTGTGGCAGGGTTTGTGTATCAATGGTATCAGGGCAATCAATTGATCCCTGGTGCTTCCCAGCACAAGTACACGGCCCAAAATAGTGGCGACTACCATATCGCCGTGACTGACACCAACGGCTGCATGGGGACTTCAACAGCAACTGCTTTTCGCATATATGCTTCTTCCCTTCAAGCGACGATCTCTTCTGCTACAGGACGAGCGGCTGTCTGCCAGGGAGACACCTTACAACTGGAAGCCACGAGGGGCTTAGGGCTGACTTACCAGTGGTTTTACGCGGGAACGACAGTTTCCAATGCCACACACGTACATCTTTCTGCGACAGATTCTGGCGCTTACCAAGTCATCGTCACAGACCCTTCGGGATGTGGTCTGGACACATCAGATGTCTTTCGGGTAAGCTTATTGCCAGCTCCTCCTACCCCTTTGATCTCAGCCTTAGATCCTACTGACTTGTGTGAAGGGGAAGCTGTATTGTTAACAGGGCAAGCGGCTACAGGGATGAAGTATCAGTGGGCAAAGGATCAAGTAAATCTGGCAGGAGAAAAGGATACTACCTATTTAGCTTCAACTGCTGGGGCATATTCCCTGACCATTACAGACACTGCTGGCTGTATGGCCACTTCTCTCCCCCTTATCGTGACGGAAATTCCTTCTCCGATGACACCAACGATCATCCGTCAGAACGATACCTTAATAGCTACTCCGGTAGATTTGAACTTGACGTACCAATGGTTTTTAGATGGAACCCTTATTCCTAACGATACCAACCACTATCACCTTCCTTCAACTACTGGTGCTTTTACCGTAACAGCCATTTCTCCAGAAGGGTGTGAAAGCGATATTTCTACTGCATTTTCTACGGTGAGTATTTCGGATAAAAAAGTAAAAAAGGCTTTTACCCTGTACCCAAATCCTACCACTGGTACCAGCTGGTTGCAAGTCCCTGCATCTATATCTGGAAAACTTGAAGTAACGGTCTATGACCTCCAAGGTCGATTGATGACCCAACAGTCTCTTGAGTCAATGACTGGCAATACGTATCGATTGGAACTTGACGCACTCCGCCAAGGGCATTATATCATCGTCCTTTCTCAGGAAAATCAGCACCTTGGGTCGACGAAGGTGTGGAAGAAAGACTAGGAAAAGAGATTGCAGAATATCGAACAAGGAATGTAGATTTAAGAAAGGAAAGAAACCTCTTCACTTCGACATTCCTTGTTCATCAATCATCAATCTGCAATCTGCAATCTTTCCTACCGTAACAGCGTCACCGTCCCCGCATGTTGCTCCACCTCAGTCGTGACTTGCGGATCGCCTACAAATTCGATTTGGTAATAGTACACGCCAGCGGCGCAATTGGCGCCGCCACAAGTCCCGTCCCATGCCTGATCCATGGCCTCAGACATAAAGACTTGATGGCCCCAGCGGTCATAGACGCGCATCTGGAAGCGCGTTGGGCGGCAAGTATAGGAGATATCCCATTGGTCATTGCTCCCGTCTTGGTTGGGGGTGAAAACATTGGAAATGGAGAGGATGCAATCGCAATTGGCCTCGGTGACGACCAGGTCATCTGAGAAGACGCCGCAGGCATTGGTGGCGGTGAGGGTATAGGTCCCTGGCTCGGTCAACAACCATTGTGCTCCAGGCGTGCCATCTTGCCATTTATAGCTGGTAAGCCGCTGTTCAGAGACCGCAATCTGGCGAGTCGAGTCAGGGCATAAGCCTTGCACAGGTCCCAAGTCAAATGCCGCAGGCGTAGCATAAGCGACGATCTTCTTAGCCGTGCTAGTTCCGCATTCGTTTGTAACAAATACCTCATATATGCCCTCCTCCTTCACGGTGTAAGTAGGAGCAGTCGTACTGTCTTGCCAAAGATAACTCACTCCTTTGCCCAAAGTAGTCACATCCAGAATCAGTTCTGTGCCCTCACAGACAATTGTATCTGGGCCGATATTGAGTTGCGGCTTACCGTTTACAGTGACCGCCTGCGTAGTAGTATCTACCGTTCCATTTTTGTATTGACGAATCAACTGTACCGAATAGGTACCCGGTTCAGAAAAAATATGCCGAGGGGTAAAGGATTGAGATACATTGGAAGGACCTCCTGAAGGATCGGCAAAGTCCCATTTCACTTGATCTACTATCCCCGCATCATCAAAATTGAAAAATAAAGCCCCTTCTGCACATTCATTGTACACGTTAAATGCAGGCACCGTCAAATAGCCTCCATACATGACAGGAAGGCCCAACCCACAAATCTTGCGCTTAAGATAAATACCATCTAACACAAAGTCGCAGGCTGCTCCCAGGCGATTGGGATGATTGATGACGGCAAGGTGATCCTGACGCCAGCGAGCGATATAGAGCTTGCCGTCAGGCCCTAGTTGAATGGCCCCTGGGCCGTCAGTAGGAACCGTACCAAGCTCCACAGTAGAAGCGAGGATATCAGCAGCACTGCCTGCTTCCAAATCCAATTGGTATACTTTTCCAAAATACTCACGGGTACTGGCGTAGAGCTTGGTACCATCTGGCGAGAAGGCCAATCCATAGACATGGTATTTGAAGTCCAGGCTGAGAGGATTGGAAATCACCCCTGTATTGGCATCAAAGTCAAACAGCTCGATGATGCCATCTTCGAAAATCGTAACGGCGAGTTTGCGGCCATTTAAGGTGTGTGCCATCTGGCCCTGGGCATTTTTCTCATGCATAGCATTCATCGCTGCAGGAAATACGCCCGCATGAACTGACCCCACCTTGCTGCTGACAGGCGTATCGGCGACACCGTCTTGGTTGACAAGGTAAGCGTGAAATACATCCGATTCATATTCATGACCGATCACCCATATATCACAGCCATTGGCGTGGGGAATGGCTGCCATTTTTTCGCAAGAAGGTCGGAAGAGTGGAATATTTCGAGCAATTACGTCCCCTTTTCCCCCATCTAGCGACATATCCACTACAGAGTAGCTAAAAGCTCCAAAATTTTCCCCCACGCCTCCAGCAGTGAAGACAAAATAAAAATCAGGAGATTCTGGGACAGGTACGATAAGCCCTGACTGCGTAGTAGTGGAATGCCCTGACAAGCCACGGCCATTGGGCATGACTTCGTGGTCGCGGTTGTAAACGACGCTACCTCCTGTATAAAATAGCAAGTTGCCTTGCCCATCACATACCGCGGAGCTAGACTCTTGGGAAGAAAGCTGGCCTCGCTTGGTAGAATAGGCCGTCCCACTGACAAAGTCAATCCCCGCCCTCACCCCAAAATACCATTGAGTGCCTTCTTTTTGGGCGTGGAGCATGAAACAGGGCAAGATCACAAGGCAGGAAAGGAGCCAAATACGCATGTTCATAAGTCTATTCAGGATAAAATAAGCCGCAAAGATAACTTTTTTCTACCAGTTTTTTGTCGGGCAAAAATCATTCTGCGAAACACATCCCATCCCTACCTCCTTTCACGTGATTTTGTGAGGCTTTGCGAGCAAAATCACCCCCACACCTTGGTACCTTCGGTACAGTTCTGACAGATGTCAATCGCCTCCCGCGATTGTAAGAGCAGGTCGCGGAACGCGTCATAGGCTTCACTCCGCCAGATTGTTGAAAAATCTGTCTCCATCAGGCTGCCCATCTCATATTGGGCATCCTTGTCAAAGCAGCAAGGCAAGACCTTGCCGTCCCACGTGATCTCCGCCCCTTGCCAAAGCTTCCAGCACTGGTTGAGGAGCTTGTTTTTGAGGCGATACGTGCCATCTGCTTGACGGGCATAACGACTGTACTTGTCCTGATCAGGAATCAGGGAACTGCCCTGCTCATAATCGTAGATTTGAGCCGTTTTGAGGGCAACTTTGTCCACCCCCAACTCTTTTCCCCACGCCTGTATTTCTGGAATTTGATGCTCATTGGGTTTCACGACCAGAAACTGGATTACGATAAATGGCGTCAATGACTTCAGCTCTTCTCGTGCAGCGACGAGTCGTTTTACCCCTTCACGCACGCGCTCCAATCTGCCCCCTACACGATAGGATTCGTACGTCTCCTGGGTAGTCCCATCGATAGAGATGATGACTTCTGAGAGACCACTTTCGACTGTCTGGCGGGCTTTCGCCTCGGTGAGGTAATGCCCATTGGTGCTGGTAGCGGTATAGATGCCGTGCTGACTGGCATAGGCTGCCATATCGAGAAACTGCTTGTGTAGATAGGGTTCTCCTTGGAAGTACAGGAGAAGGTAGACAAGGTCGTGGTGGAGCTGATCCACCACAGATTGGAAGAGGGCGAGGTCCGCCATGCCCGTAGGGCGTGTGAAGCTGCGAAGGCCCGAAGGGCATTCGGGGCAGCGCAGATTGCACGAGGTCGTCGGTTCAAAACCGATTTTGAAGGGCATACCGCGATGATGGGAGCGCCCTTTCCACCGGGAATAATGATACGAAGTATATATCTGAAGAAAGTTCCAGACTTTCCTGAAACTGAGGCTGCGCGCCATCAGGCGTACTTTGCGGAGGTGTAACATAGCTGCGCCAAAGGTACAGGCTTTGCAGCAATTTTTTAAATGTGTAATTTTCGGGCTATTGCGACGGACTAAAGCCCTGTCGCAATAGCCCGAAAATTAATAAATTGCGCTTTCCCCTATACTTACACACAACACCAGAACCTAAAACATAAAACCCAGAACATAAAACATCTTCCCCCTATGCGTTCCCCTAGCTTTTTGTGCCTTTTACCCTTATTGTTCCTTCCCTTTCCCGCCCTCGACGCACAGACACCGATCTCCGGCACGATCAATACCTATGTCAGCGTCACAGCTACCAACCTCCCCAATAATGCGATGACGGTCTCCTCCGTTGCGGGATTTTCCCTCGGAGATCTGGTCCTTGTGATCCAGATGCAAGGCGCGTCCATCACCTCATCCCCAGCCAATTCAAGTGCCTACGGAACGATCACTAGCTACGCAGGGGCAGGCTCCTACGACCTGGTCAATATTTGTAGCATCAACGGCAATGAATTGACATTTGAGCAAACGCTGGTCAATAACGACTATCACGTCGCAGGCCACATTCAGATCATCAAGGTTCCCCAATACACCCAAGTAGAAGTTACGGGCACCCTGACAGGCCAAGCCTGGGATGGTAGTACAGGCGGCATCGTGGTACTGATCGCTCATGAGAAACTCACCCTCAGCGCTGACATCGATATGGATGCCAAAGGCTTTCGGGGTGGGGTGTACCAAAATGACAATACAACTAGCTGCTTCGGAAGAGAATCAGATTATTATTATTCAACAGAGGTCGAAGGCGGCAAGAAAGGAGAAGGAATCGCAAATTATATCACTGCTAAAGAATACGGTCGTGGTGCCCAAGCCAATGGAGGTGGAGGGGGAAATGATCACAATAGCGGCGGCGGAGGGGGAGGCAATGGCGGCGCTGGCGGAATTGGGGGAAAAAATGATGAGCCCAAATTTTGGCTCTGTGACGGGCGAGACCCTGGGGTAGGGGGCAAATCGCTCACTACAGCCAACCGCCTCTTTATGGGCGGTGGCGGCGGAGCTGGTCATGGAAACAATTTCAACGCCAGCAATGGCGATGGCGGCACGAGCGGTGGCAATGGGGGCGGCCTTGTCTTACTGATCGCAGATACCCTGGCCGTAAATGGTAGCGTCACGATCACTGCTGATGGCGTCAGTGCCGCTCATAGCAGATATGACGGTGCCGGTGGAGGAGGCGCTGGAGGCAGTATTTTCTTGGCTGTCAATACCTATAGCGGCAGCAATCTCAGTCTTTCCTTGACGGGCGGAAATGGCGGAAATGCCAGCAATGACAACGATAACAGGTGTTATGGTCCTGGCGGTGGCGGTGCAGGAGGTATGGTCAAAAGTACCAGCAGTTTGCCCGGGTTTATCTCTCGGAACCTTTCAGGAGGCACGACAGGCGCGACTATTTTTTCGTCTGCCAATAATTGTGATACAGGCGGTTCCAATGGGGGGACGGGGGTGACAGCAGTAGAAGCTTTGGTGAAAAGTACCACCAATTATCCTTTCTGTAACCTCCTGCCTGTCAGTTGGGGCGAGGTAGGGATAGAACCTGAAGGAATGAAAGCGAGGCTTCATTGGTCAATTGAAAATGCTTACCAGCATGCCTACTTCACTGTGGAGCGAAGCGCCGATTTCGTCAACTTCGAGGCCATTGCCACGATTTCAGCAGCACTTCCTAGGCCAAATGCAGGTGCATTTTCTTGGGTAGATGCGCAGCCTATTACGGGGCAAACAAGCTATTATCGAATTCGACAAGTAGATATGAATGGGGCTTTCAGCTTTTCGCCTGTCCTTTCCCTCACCTTAGAAAGCCCATTTACCGCGACCATTTCTCCGAATCCACTGCTTCCCAATCGTCCTCTGTACTTGACTTATACATTACCAGAAAGTGGGGAATTGGGAATTATGCTAATGGATGGGGTGGGGAGGAAGATTTATGCGAATAGATTTAAACTGATGGCAGGAAATGGGACCTTGGAATTGCCCTTAAAACTGCCGAAAGGCATGTATTCCCTTCAAGTGTATGCGGGAGAAGCGAAGGTCACGAAGCGATTGGTGGTAGTGGAATAAGCTAAATGGTATACAGAAAGACCCCTGAGGTTTCAAAAACCTCAGGGGTCTCTATTATTAGACCAACGCTGGCCAAACGCTCAGACCCTTCGATAAACTCAGGGCAAGTAATCAGCCATTCAGACTTTCAGACATTGCCTTATCTCCGCCTGCGTCTTCGACGCGTAGAACTCACGCCTAGTGCGCCCAGCAAGCCCCTCGTCAACTCACGCGCGAGCGTACGGCCTACCTGACGGACCATGGTGTTTTTGCTGAGGGTTTCGAGCAAAGAAGGCTCCGCCTTCTGGCCCGCACGACGAGTTCTTACCTGAGCGGCCGCTTCTTGTTGTTCTCGCAATTCCGCTTGACGCGCCTCTTCTTGGGCGGCCTCTATTTTTTCCACCAAAATCTCATAAGCACTCTCTGGGTCAATCTCCTTATTATATTTTTGAATCAAATTGGAAGCTGCGATGACATCATCAATTTCATCTTCGGTGAGGATGTCCATGCGCGACTGGGGCGCACGAAGCATGGTATGTACGAGCGGTGAAGGAATGCCTTTTTCATTCAACACGGTCACGAGTGCCTCTCCAATCCCCATAGAGGTAATCTGCTCCTCGACATCGTAGTAGTCGGATTCGGGAAAGTTTTGGACTGCCAGTTTGATCGCTTTGCGATCTTTGGCGGTGAAAGCGCGCAAGGCGTGCTGGACTTTCATGCCAAGCTGCCCCAGCACATCATTGGGAATATCAGCGGGATTTTGGGTAACAAAAAAGATGCCCACGCCTTTGGAACGGATCAGCTTGATAATGGCCTCTAGCTGATCCAATAAGGCATCAGATGCACTTTCGAAGATGAGGTGAGCCTCATCGATAAAGATGACCAGCTTGGGGGCTTCCAGATCCCCTTCTTCAGGAAAATTTGCATAGATCTCCGCCAATAAGCTCAGCATAAAGGTGGAAAAGAGCTTAGGACGGTCCTGAATATCAGTCAAGCGGAGAATAGAAACGATGCCTTTGCCCACCTCATCTATCCGCAACAAATCATCCACATCAAAGGACGTTTCTCCAAAAAACTGCCCTGCTCCTTGCTGCTCTAGTTCGATAATCTTGCGAATAATCGCGCCCGTAGAAGCCGTCGAGATGCGGCCGTATTCTGCTTCTACTTCCTTTTTGCCTTCATTGGTAAAAAACTGAAGCGTCTTTTTGAAGTCTTTGAGGTCGATGAGCGGCAATTTGTTGTCGTCACAATATTTGAAAACGACGGAGACGACGCCCGACTGGGTTTCGTTGAGGCTGAGGATTTTGGAAAAAAGCACAGGGCCAAATTCCGTCACCGTCGCGCGCAAGCGCACGCCAGGCTCATCTGAGAGACTCAGCAACTCCACCGTAGACTCTGACGGTGTAAAGGGAAAGCCAATGGCTGCATGGCGCTCATCAATCTTCCGATGCCCATCACTGGCTTGGGCGATACCACTCAAGTCCCCTTTGATGTCCATCAATAGCACCGGCACGCCTTGCGCCGCCAACTGCTCGGCGATCACCTGCAAGGTCTTGGTTTTACCTGTTCCTGTCGCACCCGCAATCAGTCCATGGCGGTTAAAAGTCTTCAGCGGGGCTTGTACCAGCGTACCTGTCTGGCATTCGCCACCATACATGGCGCCACCCAGAATCATCGATTGCCCTTCAAAAACGTAGCCCTTGGAAATGGCTTGTATAAATTTCTCTTTCATATCAGATATCCTCTTATCTTATTCTCTAATGTTTCAAATGCGACTGGATCTGTCTGTGAATGCCTCGTCAGAGGAATCCACTTGCCTGGTTCTACTTCCAGTTCGAGGTGAAAACGGACCTTCTCGCCTTCGGCGGACTCTGTGACGGTGCGTACTTCGCGGACCTGAGACAAGTCATACTTCTCAAATCGGACCTTGCCGAGCAAGGGTTCACGATAGATCGATACTTCGCCGCTTTCGCGGTCGAAGGTGCAAAAAGTCTTTTCATTGGCGCGCATCAGGATCAGGATGCCCCAGCCCATCAGCGCCGCTGCGAAGAAGTAAAAGCGCGTCGCCAGCACAAAGGGCGTCATCCCCCCCAAAATCACCGCTGCTCCCACCAAACTGAAACCCAATATGGTGGACATCATCTGCTTCTCGACGAGGACAAGGCGCTTGGCCGTATTTTCTGCTATATCCATGGGGTAAAGATAGGAAGAATCTGGGAAGTGATTATTGGCTTTTCCTATTTTGGGGAGGATATAGATGGATTTACTGATCCTTTTTCATGCAAATATCAATTTGCCCTGAAGAACAGCACTTCCAACCTTCAAATGCCTCAGAAACTTGCCATAAATGGCCGATAATACTATTTGCATAGCTAAAAGCCTTGCTTGAATCCAAAGAAAAATGGAACTTGCAATTCCTATAAGTCGCTTTCGGTTGCGCCGACTGCTGAGGTAATGTAGAATTTCTAATAAGAGCTTAAGGAGGGCTAAAAGCTCTTTCAAATGTGTGATAGGAGTTGAAATGATAGTCATAATTTCATGTTTTGAGATTTCGCGATTGAGGAGCATGAATGTTAAAGGGACGTTGCCGCGTCCCTTTTATATTTAGGAGTCTAATTAAGGTTGCATTTTTCAATCAATAATCACTCATTATCCTTTTCTATTTAGGTTTCTTTTGTGAGACTCCACAGTTGAAGGTGCAATAGATAGCTCTTTTGCCTATCTCCTTTGAAGTCAATCCTTTTTCCAAGAAAGTAGATATTTATATTTCTCGGTTAGTCTTATTATTTATGTTTACATTAGACATTATCACGATTATTCGCTTTTTCGACAGGGAAATCAGGGGCATACCCATGTTCAATAGAGAATCGAACCAATTCAAGGACATTTCTGGAATTAGTTTTTTGCATCACAGATCGGCGGTGTGTTTCGATAGTTGGAGCAGCAATACTTAATTTTTCCGAAATTTCTTTTGTTGTATTCCCTTGTCCAATTAACTTCAAAACTTCCTTCTCCCGCTTGGTAAGAATATAACTTCCTTTTTTGCCCGATTTATTTAACCTCCTAATTATCCGCATAATAACTTCTGTTACCTCTGGACTAAAAAAGTCGTCTCCCTTTTGGACACTTAATATAGCTTCTATAAGTTCTTCCCCTCCACGACTTTTTAGAATATACCCTGAAATACCCAATTGTAGTAACTCCTCTATGTAGAGTTCTTCTGTATGCATAGAAAGAACTATTATTTTCAGGTCTGGATATTTTTTCGTTACAATTCTTGCAACTTCAAGTCCTGATATCTCAGGCATATTCAAATCTGATATCAGAATATCAAACTCCCCTCCTCTCTCTTCAAGAATTTGAAGAACTTCCTTTCCATTTACAGCAGTCCCTTCCACCTCAATATTGTCTTCTTTACTCAATAAGACTTTGAGACTTTCCATAAAAATCCTATGATCATCAGCTAAAAGCAAATTGGTTTTTTTCATACTTATTATGGTTTTTTTCATTAGACAGGAATATCAACCATAACAGTTGTACCTCGTCCTTTTTGGGAATCAATTTTCAGATCGCCTCGAAGCATTTTTACATGATCCGCTATTCCTGATAAGCCAATTCCATTATATTTCCTATCTGGCTGATAATCAAACCCTACCCCATCATCTTCTACTGTCAAATTAATTATCTTTAAATCATTATAAAAACTAACCTGCACGGTAACTTCTTTTGCCTTAGCATGCTTTAAAATATTGCTAAATAATTCTTGGATAATTCGATAAACAGCTGACTCAACTTCTTTTGACAATCTTTCTGGCACCTCAAAAGCATGAAACTCTACATCTACCAATTCAGAATCTTTTACTCTATTGCATAGGCTTCTTATCGCTGCTACTAATCCGTATTTTTTCAATATACCGGATGAAAGGTTGTGTGAAATTTCTCTCACTTTATCCACAGCCTCATCTAATAGTGACCCTGCTTTTTTGTATTGATTTAAATCCACCTCTCCAATCTCCTCAGAAATCTTTCCTAGTTTTTTGTCAATCGAAATAAAGTAACCCTTTATCGCAGATAAGAGTCCCCCTAGTTGGTCATGAAGATCTTGCCCTATTCTTGTTTGCTCGTTTTCTCTAGTTTCTACTCTAGCTTTTAAGGTCTCCACTTCTTGATCAGCTAATAATTTATCAATTTTATTATAAGCCTCTTTTGTATGAAGGCGCTCTACTTCCACCTTATAATTCGCCTCCATTACCTGCTGATGCTCCGCTTGTATTCGCTGGCGATCGGTATAGATTCGCATGATCGCAAAGATGATCAACAACAGCAACCCTGAAACCACCGAAAGGGCGATGATTTTTGTCTGGCTGAGAGTCTGTTCTTTTTCTCTGAGATCAGCTTGATATGCATTCTTATTTCGCTCTTCTTCCAAGTTAAATAATAGGCTGAGGGTATGTTCCTTATCAGAACTGAGGCTCTCCGCAATGGCTGCTCGAGCCTCGCTGTTTGCGAAGGCTTGAGGATAGGCTTGTTGTTGTTCGTAGGCTTCTGTGAGCGCACTCGTGATCCTGAGCCTCAGATGGAGAATATTCAAAGAATCAGCTATTGCTCGACTCGCTTCTAATTGCGAAATCGCTTCTTCGATTTCAGCCTGCGCCAAGGCCAAAGCCCCAATGCTATATAAGGCTTCTGCCTTTCCTTTTGGATAATTGAGGGTTGTATGAAGAGATAAAGCGCGTTTGAAATAGTCCTTGGCTTGGACATAATCCCCCATAGACTCATATACTCCCCCCAAATTATTGAGCACCTCTCCTACCCTCAAATCATCTTTTTTCTTTTCGTAAAGAGCTAGGCTTTCCTTATAGTTAGTAATCGCAGGTGGGTATTGTTGGGTTAAATAATAGAGTTCTCCTAAATTGTTGAGGGTAATGGCTATTCCCTGTTCATCTTGATTGGATTTAAACGCTGCTAAAGCCTGTTCAAAATATTCTGCTGCTGTTTTATAAATCCCCTGATCTTTATAAGCAATCCCCAATAACAAATAGATCTGTATCAAGACCTTCTTTTCCTCCATTTGCTCCCCTATTCTCAAGCCTTCCTGATATGCCTCCACAGCATGGCTATACTGCTGACGAGATTTGTAGGTGTCTCCGATCGTCCGATAGGCCTTCACCATTAGTTCTTTTGCCCGTTGATTCTCGGGATCTTTATCGAGGACTGCTTGGCATATTTGAATTGAAGAGTCTTCTAGCTGAAGTGATTTTTCATAATCACCTATCAATCGATAGGGGTCAGCCAAATTATGATAGCCTGCTACGAGGATAAATCCCCCAATCCTTTTGCGAATGGCAACGCTTCGTTCCCCAAATTCTATGGCTTTAAGATAATTTCGGCCAAGACGATGGGCTAAAGCAATACGGGTCAAGGCATAAGCTTGGCCCGTATCATAGGACATGGTTGTGGCAATATTTAGGGCTTCTTCGCCATAAGCAATCACCCCATCCAAATTTTCATTTTTCAATAAATACTCAAAGGCTATCTCATTAAGGGTATCTACCCGCTCTTTCCCTTCCAGGCTTGGCAGATGGAAAAGCATTCTTTGAAGGGGCGTTTCCTCTTTAGGAATAATGGGAGGTGATTGATCTTGAGAAAAACTGGTATAAGGAATACTGGTCAAAAATAGAAATGATAGAGTGAAAAATAACGATTTTTCACTCATCAGAAACAATGATTTTTTTCTCATCAAATCTAATGATTTTTTTCTCATCATATCTAATTATTTTTTCTCATCAAATCTAATTATTTTTTTTGTAAGTCCAAATTTTTATTCTCAATATTAGGCTAAATGGTATCGGAACTTTAGGCCGTTGCTTTTAGAGTTTACCTGCTCTATAGGGCCTGGTATTTCGATAAGCCAAATCATGAAAATTATCACAAATTACTGATCATCAATTTTTTATATTAAAATTAAGTTTTAAAAGGGCATAAAAAGTGTTGGATACATAACTAATCAAATTAAAAAAGCGACCACCCCAAAAGGCAGTCGCTTTTCTCTAAAAAGGCTAAATAAACGCTTGATTACCGCCGCACCACTTTCCCCACAATCCTTTCTCCTCCAGCCTCCAATCGATAGAAATACACCCCCGCCGGCAAAGCCATCAGGTCCACAGCCACCTCTGAAAGCCCCGCTTCCACAGTGATGTTCTCCTCCCGCCAAACCTTCCCATCCACCCCAATAATATCCAGCGCAAGCGGTCCGCTACTGGGCACATTAACCTGCAACGTAAACCGCCCTTCAGTCGGATTCGGATACGCCCCTAGTACGGTCAGCTCGCTCGCAGGGGCAAAGGTGACGGTCACGACGGAGCTGTAATTCACGGTGCCGTCTAGGTCGATCATCTGTAGACGATAGTGGTTCTGGCCATCAATGGGGCTTGAGTCAATCAGTTGATAATCAATTGATTGATTGCTATTACCTGCGGCAGCGAGGCTGCCGATAGGATCAAATGTCTGGCCATTGGTGCTGCGCTCTATGATGAAGCGGTCGGTGTTTTGTTCCTGGCTGGTCTGCCAGGTGAGGAGGACTTCGTCGCCTTGGGGCGTCGCTTGTAAGCGCGCCAGATCGATAGGCGCAGGCATATCGAGGGCAATGGCGAAGTCGGAGAAGGTCCTATGACCTACACGGGTCGCGATGACTACCGTACCGAGGTCTGTGAAGTTTAAATAGGTCGCATCCAGGAACCAGCTCCCGATGCCTGTGCGCTTGATGGTGGTGTATTGGCTGGCGCCGCCATTGGTGAAGCCTGTCTCACGGAGGGTGAGGTCGTAGCGGCCCGTAAACGACCGCGCGGGATTGTCCTCGATGGTCCAGAAACCCGCATTGAGGATTTCGGTATAGGTGCCTGAGGCTTCTGTCAAGATGGGGACAAGCGCCGTGGAACCAAGGTTATCATCAAAACTCACATCTATATCTGTGGTGGTTGCTATCCCTACGATGTCTATACTCGCCAATTCATAATAAACAGGGGAACCTACGGGAAAATCATACCCAGCCGTATTGTCGCGGATGGCACGGCGAAGGACGCCTTCATAGACATAGGAAGCCGCCGAGTGGTTGATGATAGCATTGGGATTTTCGTTTTGTACATCAACCTGATTGCCATCACAGTTAATTTTGCCTTGGGTGAGGTTCAATTGCCCATTCAAGCCGCTGACAGCGCTGTAGGAAGGGTCGATAGCGATTTCTTCTACCAGTAGGACTTCGCCACCTGGTTTATTGATTTCTAGATTAAAAAAGCTTTCTATGCCTGTATTGGGATTGTTAATGCTTTGGGTGGTGCTGCCTAGCATGCGGATCGTTCCATTCCCTTCTTCGAAGGCCGCATCTGACACTTGGTTATCCCAGTTGCCATACAAAACCACCTGCCCATCGGCCTGGTTGTCATTGCCATCATCCATGTCCAGGCCGCCTGTTCCTGTTATCGTCAAGTCCCCATTTACCTCTAATACATTCAGCGTATTGCCCGAAACGCCTACTTTGCGCGGACCGCTGACACGGAGGTCGTTACACCGTGCGGTATCGGAAAACCTATCCGAATAGATAGAGGTGTGATCCACCACTGCATCGTTGGGCGCGGCACCGACGGTGACGTCTATGGTCTCATCGGGCACCTGGCGGTTGTCCCAATTGCCGCAGAAAAACCAGTCATTGCTGGCTACGCCGCGCCAGAGACCTGGCGTTACACTGCCTGATACCGTGAATATGCCAGAAGCGGCACATGCTGCGGCGCCTAGGTCGTCTCCACTCGTGCCTGAGGAAACAGTCCAGGTATTGGAAAAATCAACGATATTGGAGATGAGGGTGTATTGGTCTGCTGTACGCGTTCCGCTATAGGAGGAAGAGTAATTCCCTGTGATGAGATTTCCTTGAATGGCAAAGCATTCAATGTCAGGAGGAATTCGAGAACGGCGTTTTGGGGCGCCATTGCTGAGGTTGGATAGGTTGTCTGACACATTATACCAAGCACCTCCATCTTGGATACCCCCTAGTACACGCCCTGTGAAAAGGCCATGATCACTGTTGATGGTCCAGCCTCCCTGCATGACAAAAATCGCGTCGGGATTGCTCGTACTGAAGTTGACCACTCCATTCGGGACGGCATCTTCAATCACACTGAAGTCCGGTCCACTCGTCAAGGCCGTTCCATTTACCGAAAAACTAGAGATCAATATCCCAAATCCTGTAGGCAATTCGATGCACAGAATAGAACCTTTTGGGATAGTAGTTGCATTGAGGTAAGTGATGCGCTGAGAGTAAATAGAGGAATCGGCCGTGCCCCCTGCTGAAAACCACTTCTCGGACCTGACATTGGCGGCGTCACCCACCTCATAGACAGCGTTTGCCACACTAAAAGAAGTCCCTGTCGGCAGATCAACCAGATTGGTCAGGACAATTTTATCTACCCCACTGCCTACATTGTTATCAAATCCAATCAGAATCAAATCTCCTGGGAACAACTCAATACCGGGTGTGCCACACACTTCCATTCCTGCACTCCACGTCGTGCCTTGTCGCACAAATATTTCGAAGCAGTAAGTGGTCCCATTGGTCAGGCCCGTGACGGTCACACTGTTGCCCGTGCCTTTAAATACAACCTGATCTGGTGCTGCATAAGCAGGATTGGCCGTATAAGCGGAGCCATTGCCTGTAGGCATGAAGGTTACCCCTGCTGCAAGGTTGGCGACGACCATGACTTCATCGAAACAGCCGACGGGCGGATTGGTCCATCCCACTTGCACCTGCCCCGTGCTAGGCACGACAAAAGGGCTCAAAACAGTGTTAAGCTCAATTGTCTTGGTGCGCTGGGTACCACTAGACCAAGAAGAATTGACACTATTTTTATAGGTAAATGCTTTAAAGGTATAGCTCAATCCCATCGTGAGGCCCGTAATCGTCACAGAAGTGACGCCCCCTTTGTAGACGAGGCTACCATTGTTTCCATAAGTGGGCGCGAGGCCAAAATTGCCGCTGGCACCGATATAGGACGTCTCGTCCATATTGGGATCGGCAGGGGTTGCGCCCTGTCGTGCAAAGATGACAATCCCATCATATGCCCCTGTTGGTAAGGTCCAGTTGAGGTCAATGGATGTATTGGTCACACACCCGACTGACAATTCAATGTTCGCAGGGAGGACTGTTTCGTTGCCTGTCTCGGCAGTCAGGAGGTATGTCTCATTTCCAGGAGGGCAATTGTATTCGTAGATCGCAAAGTGGTACACTGTGCCTGGGGAGAGACCTGTCACTACCGCCGAACTGGCAGAACCGTTAAACACCACAAACTGATTGGAACCGAGATTGGTTCCACTGCCAAATGTCGCATTCGCCGTGTAGGTCGTATTGTTGGCAGGGATTGCTGTGACTGCTGTGGCTTCGCGCGCTATGACGATGCGCGAAGCGCCGTCGCCATTGGTCCAAAGCAGGACGAGGGAACTATCCGTACGACCTGGAATACTCAGGTTTGAGGTGGGAATTGTTGGCGGACCGGTACAGCTCACAACCATGCAAGACGAGGTATGCATACCCAAGTCTGCGACAATATTGATCCCAAAGGAATCCCATTCCCCTGCAAGGTTAAACGTCGTTGTAGGACTACAAACACTTCCTTTCCGACGGATGGTAGCATTTTGGGCAAAATTTGCGCCACTTCCAATTACCCCAATTACATCTAGATTCACCCCCGATTTCCTCAATACAACGGCATCATTTCCATTAAAATTCATCACAGAACTGGCAGTAGAGAGATCGGGAGTTCCTGTGTACACGGTTGCGCTATTATTGGCGATGACATAGACAGCGCCATCGGCCAAGGTTCCACTCAGGGCGAGGGTCGCACCTGCACCTGTACTTCCATTGAAATAGGTCTGGATATCATAAGTACCTAAATTGACTGCGGCACCTGTCGCATTGTAAATTTCGAGGTACTTGTTATTGCTCGACCCTTCTACATATTCGGAGAAAAATAAATCTGTCGCCTGCCCAAATCCATCGTGATGCCCTAAAAGAAGTCCAAGGAAGCTCAAAAAAAGTAAGTGTTTTTTCATAATATTGGTCATTGGAGCAGAAACCTGTAAGATAATAAAGCGCAAATTAACACAGTATAAATTTTTCTCAATTGCAAGGAAACAAACCTTCGGGTAATTTAAAACTGGAAGCCAAGCCTTTGACTCCCTGGCAAAAAAGCAGCTTCAGTCCATTTCTGGTTCTGAATGTACTCAGCATGCTAGTGGTACTGAATGGATTAGCAATCCTGTTAGCACTGCCTTTTGCCATTTATTATGGCGAGGGGAGCAGTCTGGCTATCATGACAACGGGGCTCAGTTCGAGTCTGTTGGGTCTGGGGGGGTGGCTATTGACACGTCATTCGCACAAGCAAGAGCTGCGCAAGCGTGATGGCTACCTGATTGTGACGCTAGGGTGGGTGATTATGTCACTTATTGGGGCGATGCCTTATGTGGTGAGCGGGGCCATCCCAAGCTATACAAATGCTTTTTTTGAAAGCATGTCGGGCTTTACAACGACTGGGGCGAGTATTTTGGGGGAGCAAATAGAAGCCCTTCCCAAGGGCTTACACTTCTGGCGGGCCATGACGCATTGGATAGGAGGCATGGGCATTATCGTGTTGACGATTGCCATATTGCCTTTCCTGGGAATTGGCGGAATGCAGCTCTACGCGGCAGAAGCGCCAGGGCCTACGCCCGACAAATTGACCCCTCGCATCAAAGAAACAGCGAAGCGGTTGTGGATTCTGTATGTAGCGCTGACGGGGCTGGAGGTCATCTTGCTCATGCTAGGAGATATGACATTTTTTGATGCGATCTGTCACTCGATGTCGACCCTTTCCACAGGGGGATTTTCGACTCGGCAGGCCAGCATGGGCGCTTTCTCTCCCTATCACCAATATGTGGTGATCTTCTTTATGTTTTGGGCGGGGAATAACTTTGTGCTGACGTACGCTGCCCTCCGAAGGAAGTCCCTTATACTATGGAAAACCGAGGAGTTTCGATTGTATTTTTTGGTGGTCCTTGGGCTAATAATGGTCGTAACGGGCTTTGTCTATTGGGGAGAATATGTAGGCAAATCGGCTACTCTCAGCTTCGAACAGGCATTCAGAGATGCCAGTTTCCAAGTCCTAGCCATTATCACCACGACGGGATTTGGCACAGCGGACTTCACTGCCTGGGGATCATTTCTGATGCTGCTATTTTTTGTACTGATGTTTGTTGGAGCCAATGCAGGCTCCACCAGTGGCGGAATTAAGCTGGTGAGATGGGCCGTCATCCTAAAAAACAGCCACCTGGAACTGAAGCGACAACTTCACCCCAAAGCCATTATGCTGGTTCGATTTAACGGAAAATCCGTTTCGGATGAGTTGGTCTCTCGCATCAAAGCCTTTCTCCTTATCTTCCTGTTTATCTTTGTTGCGGGCACCTTTGTGATGTCCCTGATGGGCCTGGACTTCATCTCTGCCCTTGGGTCAGTCGCTGCCTGTCTCGGCAATATAGGCCCAGGAATCGGCATCGTAGGGCCTGGAGATAGCCTCAATTTTGCTCAGCTCCCAGATGGAGGGAAATGGTTTCTTTCCTTTCTGATGCTGCTAGGGAGGTTGGAGCTGTTCACGGTGCTGATATTGATCACGCCGTTTTTCTGGCGGAAGAATTAGTACCGTATGTAAAAAAATTTTACACACAATAATTAGGGGGGCAGTTCCTTTTGATTACTTATTTGCAAACCAAACTACATAATCTCTTAGCAATTCATAATTGCTAGAACTCTCATCAGTTGCCTCTAAATTACATATTGGAGAAATTACAGACCCCATTTCATATTTGCCAATTCCGAATATCCCATACTTCTCATCATAATCATCTAGGTCTAAGAGTTTTATTTTTGTTCCAATTTTCAAGCCTCCCCTTTCATATTCTGCCACTTCAACTTCAAAGGGAAAGTCTAAATTTTCATTTAAATATTCTTCCCATTTTTGATATAATCCATGGTAGTCCGATGTGTCTATTCCTTTAAATATCTCCGCATACATCTGATCTTTTTCCATCACTTCATAAAAGTCTATCCAATAAATTTTTGACGCTAAATCCGCTTCCTCCTTAGCTGTGTGGAGTCTTTTATTGGCCCCTTCTAATTCATCAATTGAAATATTCATTAATTCATGGTCGTATCCCTGACTAATGATATCATGTAAATATTGATATGGAGTTTCGAGAAGTGTTTGAATATCCCATTCAATTTCAATAATTCCAGTCTCTGTATAGATTTTAGTGACTTTTCCTTGCCATCCACTCATAAGCTGGTAGTCAAAATCAGGGGCCTTAATGCCTTCCTTTACTTTCACATGGGTTCCTAATTGAAGGGTGGAAATATCTAAACTCATGTACAATGATTATTTTTAACTGGATTTTTGGCAAAAATGCGAATTTAGATCTGAAAAAAGACGAACTACTCGTGTGAAAAAAATCCAAAACGGAGCAGTTCATCTACTCAATATTAGGATTGGAATTGGATATAAGCAAGGCTTTGGCCAATTTAGGATCGTATTGCGTCACAATTTCAGTCAGGTAAGGAAGGATGAAATTGTTAATTGATTCTACCTAGTTACCTTAATCCATAACATTCACCACAGATTACACAGATTAAAGAAAAGAATCCGTGGAAATCTGTGAATCCGTGGTTACGCTTCTTGCCTATTGCCAAGGACCTTCCTTGGTAACGGTAATAAAGGATTTCTCCTCATACCGAAATAGCCCTCCCCAGCCGCCGAGCCAAAATCGTCCTTCTTGGTCTTCTAAAATGCTCAGGATCCCATTGGTGGGAAGACCTTCCTCCTTATATAGATTGGTAAAGGAATTTCCATCGTAAGAGAAGACCCCGTGATTCTCGGCAGCGAACCATATATCGCCCCTTTTGTCTTCATAAAAACCGCTGATTTCAATTCCGTCAATCACGCCGTCTTGGGTATAGTTGGTAAATGATTTTCCACCTGTCTTGAGCGTTCGACTGAGCTCACGCCGAAGTCTTGCCGAAGGATCAAATTTACTTACCCCGCCAAACATGGTCCCTATCCAAATATTTCCTTTGGTATCTTCCATCATCCCACTGACATTATTATCAGGAAGTCCGTCTTTCTTTGTCAAATGTGAAAACTTTCCTGTTGAGGGATTGTATTGGCAAATGCCCATTCCGTCCGTACCAAACCAAAGGGTTCCCTCTCGATCTTCTAGGATGCTTGAGATCCGATCAGGAGATAGGATGATATTAGGACTGTCTACTTTTGCTTGTGGGATGGGAAAAGGGGTGAACATTTTCTCCCCCGCTATATGCGCTTTGGAAGGATCAAACTGATAAACCCCTTCTATCGTACCGACCCAAAATATCCCCTTACGATCTATGATTAAGCTCCAAATTTCACTTTCATGCAATCCTTCTCCCTGGGCATAATTGGTAAATGAATGGCCATCAAACTGAGTGAGCCCTCCATACGTGCCGAACCATATATTGCCAGCGTTGTCCTCTACAATTCCTGTTACCCTTCCCATACCGACGCCGTCGTCTTCATCAAAATAGGCCAGCGTATCTCCATCATATCGCATGATGCCAAAGTGGTTGGTGGCAAACCAGAGATCACCCCTTGAGTCTTGAAAGATATTGCGGACCCACGCACATATCTGTCCATCGATGAAGAATAAGTCTTCGATCCATCCCCTATTTTGGGTAGGGAGTTGACTGCCCGATGCTGAAGTATCTTGGGAAATAGGAACGGAATCGGCCGCGCTGTTTTGGGGCACATGGGTTTTATGTGGCCCGTTGCATGCAATCATAAAAAGAGCCACTAAGACATAAGTCAATAGGGAAATGCTTAAGTATTTCATTTGTTTCGGAACACTCATGATTAACACAGCCATTTCTCAATTCTCAATACCCCTGATTCATACTTGATAATGAACGGGACTTGTTCCAGTGTACACTTCGGCTCTATGGTGAATACGAATTTACCACGCACCTCAAAATCATCTTCTGACAAGATCGTTAATGGATATTCATATTTTGTATCTACGCTTACCCAATTCACTAGGCCATTCACATATGGATGTGGATCTATTTCCGCTTTTGAACGCGGGGTTTCAGTGAAATTTTCTCCTAACATCACATGGTCATTTTCTTGTAAGTCGATGGTGAATCGTCCTTTAAAACCCGTGGTCGAAAAAGGAGAGACATAAAAACTCCCCCCAAACAATTCCATCATCGCAACCAGGGTGTATTGTTTTTTATTGCCTTTTTCTATGGTAAAGGAAAGCTCATAAGGATTGCTCAAGGCTGCTTCCCTATCTGTTAAGGGAACGTCGTACATGCTCACACTTCGTGTGAGGGGAGTTGATTGTTTTTGTGTGCAACCAATCACGAGGGATAGTAGGCAAAAGGCGATAATGCTTTTCATAGGTATAGTATATTGTTTTGATGGGGGTTTTTCATTTTATCCTGATAGCTCACAATTTCCTTTAATCATAGATCATAATATTTCTCTCACTCAGCTCTTTCACTTTTTTAAACCAGTCGTTCCAACCTACTTTCTGTGCTTCAATGTCTTCGCCATAGGGACCTGCAACGACATACAATTGGGTACCAGTGGAACCTTCCCTTCCCAACAGCAGAAACTTTTCCGCATAGTGATCCCCCTCAAAATTGTAATCAACCTGGATATATAAATTTCTCCAAAGCGCTGTTACCATTCCGGTATTCATCCTTCTATCAGGGGCATAATTGAAGTGAACCTTAGCATTGGCTTTCAGCCCTGGTTCTGTATAGGCATTTTCATCGAACACTTCCTCCGATGACTTCTCATATGTCAGGCTGATAATGGTCTTCCAAATTTTCTCACTGGAAGCGTAGATCTCCGCATCAAAGAATACAAAAGGCGTCCCGCCCAATTTGTCCACTTCATCATCTGAGAGAAAGGTTACCTCTCCCAGAAAGGCAGAGCCATTTCCTCCATTCAAGTAGCGAAACCCCACAATTGTATCCTTATCAGCCACCACTGCTTGAATGACAATGACTAGTTCATTTTTTTGGGTGTATTCAGAATAGTACCGTGCCACCCTTGGCATGGTCATATCTAATGGGCTTGCATGGGGAAATTTTTGTGGATCAAAGTACAACAGGGAAGTGCCGTTTTGGGTTTCCTCTTTTGTAGGCAAACGATCATTCACCACAGGCACCTGCGCCAATTCTTGGAGGTCAACAGGCGGGAATCCCCGCAGGTTATCAGGACAAGACCAGCCTCCATATGGGTGCTTTGTAGCATACTTAGGTTTTAGGGGGTACTCCACCGTGATGGGAGATTCTACCCTATGGGTGAAATCCGCTTGTTGGCTGCATGATGTCCCCAGCATGCAACAGGCGAGAAGGAGGGAAAAGATGAGTTTTTTAAGCATAATAATTTTCTGCTAAGCCCTATGGTATTCACAAGGCCAGTTCTTAAATAAAAAAATCTCCCTTATTAGTTAGCAACCATCCACTCCAAAGAAAAACACAAACTCCTGGTCGACGTTTTCTCCTGCGGCATTGGTCGCTGGGTTCCATTTTTCTGGCATATTGTTGACCAAATCGATCAGCACTTCATCTAAGGCCTCATAACCCGATGTGGATTCAAGGTTCACGTATTTAATCGTGCCATCTTTTGTGACAGTGAAATGCACCCTGCCAGCCTGGAGTTTACCTTGTTCCACAAAGGCTGTAGCTGCTTTGCTGCTTTCCTTTAGATAGGAGATCAGTGCGTCATAGCCACCAGCGTATTCGGCTTCTTTTTCTGGGACTACGGTTAAGTAGTAGTTGAATTCAAATTCGTCATTGGGATGATCCCTTAATCCTTCCGGCCCTTCCCCTTTTCTTTTCCCCTTACCCCTTAGGTAGAAGTTAGATGAATAGTCAATGGACTTCAACAACTTGATTTGGTCAGCATTGAGCACTTCATTATCTCCCATTGCAGCTGTTTCCCCGCCATTGTGGAGGAAAGCGACCCTCATATCAAGAAAGGACACCTTGTCCCATTCTGCTGACGTGGGGACGATGTCAACAACCGTTTTCGCACGGTGCAAATCGTCCTTGGTGATGGTGGCATTAAACCTAGAGTCGACATTATATACAATGTCAATATCCGCCTGGATACGAAAGACATTTGTAGAGACTTGTTCGGCATAGGCTGTTTTTACACACGCCACCTCTTGGTGACTCGCATCCGTTTTGTTCCAATTCACATATCCAAAAGTAGTAATCCCAAAGGCCATAAGGGCAGCGCAAAGAATGAATAAGTTCTTTTTCATATCTGATTTTTTTAGTGATTAATTTCTACCAAATATACCGCAGACCGCTGCCTCAAGGCGTAAATCAAGTGTAAATTAATGTAAATCTTGTGTAAAACATTTCTAATTGTATCAGAATCCAATAGTTTTGTGATATGCGCCTTCATCCTATCCTATACCTTATATTTGCCTTGGCGAGCATCCTGTTAGCGACTTCGGCGAGTCAGGCTCAAATGCCTCAAAGCGACCAACGCTTGGAGGTAGCCTTAAGGATGATTGGCCATCAGATACTTCTCAATGCAGGGGACAGTACCTCTCGTGTATTGCCCGTTGAGAAAGAGGACGGGCATTACAAGATTCAGTTTGACACTGAATTTCAGTTCCAGCCAGAAGAACTGGTTGAAACAGTGAATCGGGTCATTCAGGAAACGGCCATGGGCGGCAGCTATATTTTGGAAGTAAAGGAATGTACAGCAGGCGAAGTGGTCTATAGCTACCAAGTGGGCAACTTGATTTTTCCCGATGTTACGCCTTGTAAATCGAGGTCACAACCTCTGGGCTGTTACAGCTTGGTGTTCACCCCGTGGCACTCTGAAAGTCAATTTGGCTTATCCAATTCCGCTACCGATGACACCCTGGCAAATACCTCTCCTAAGGCCACTCAAATGGCCTATCCCATCATCGCCATTCTGATTGCCTCTATGATCGGGATGTTCGTCGTTTTTCGGAAAAAACGACTTCAAATGAAGCGCGACCCCAACGTGATTACGCTAGGCGATTACCACTTTGACACCCGGAACACGGAGTTGGTATTTGGCAAGCAACGCATAGAACTGACCAGCAAAGAAGCCGATTTGCTGATGCTGCTCTGTGACGCTGTCAATACCACCATCGAGCGAGAAGTCATGCTCCACAGGGTATGGGGAGACGAAGGCGACTATGTAGGGCGGACCCTAGATGTCTTCATCTCAAAACTGCGCAAGAAGCTTGAGGCTGATCCCAAGGTGAAGATTGTCAATATTCGAGGGGTGGGGTATAAGTTGGTGGTGGGGTAGGGTTCTGTTGCAGGTTGGCTAACGTATTTTGGTTGGTTAGACATATGCATTTTGCCATTGTGAGGCTATACTCATTCTATTTATTGTATCTACCATATTTTTCTATACACCATATTGTGTGTACTCCAGCTACAATTTAGAAAATATCGCCAAATAGCCTAAATCCTTCAAACAGCAATCCCCCCCTTCAGTCAAGCGTCTTTTCATGCTCAAACAAATCGTCTGATAGCACTTGATTGCTTGCCAAATCATGGTAGATATGCACTCATTTGGCGAACTATAAATTTATATCTCGCCAAACACCCCATAAAAGCATACGATTTGGCGAGATATAATTCTCTTTTTCACTCAATTTCCCCTATCACTCATCCCGCAGCGTAATCGCGGGATTGGTATTGGCAGCTTCCAGAACCTTGCTGGCAATGGTGATCAGCGCTGCCACGATGACGATTAGACCAGCCACAATAAAGGCTCTGGGCCCAATCGGCATGTGGAAATCATAGATGGTGTCCAAGATGAGGTCGGTAATAAAGTAGGTGTAGGGTAAAGAAATCACCAAGCCAATCACCAAAATGATCACAATCGGCCGGCCAATCAGCCGCGTGATATGTGAAATCGTGGCACCAAACACTTTTCGGACGCCTATTTCTTTGGTACGTCTCACGATATCTAAGGACACCAAGGCGAATAGCCCGATCACTGACAATAAAATGGCAGCGAAGGACATAAATACACTGGTTTGGGTGATACTATTTGAAATAAAAGCGGCTTCTCCTGAAATGCTTTCTTGCATAAACGCCCGACCATAAGGAATATCCAATACGCTTTCTTCCCACTTCTTTTTGAGCAAGTCATTGATGCCTGTCAGGCGATCTGCGGGGGCATTGATTACCACTTTATCATACTTAGACGCATCTCCCAATACAAACCACCCTTCATCCATGGGCGACCAAAATCCCCCTTGATAGAAGTTCTCTACGACACCAATAATGGTATAGCTCACGCTATCCAGTACCACTTGCGTCCCAAGCGGTTTTTCCAACCCCAGGCCATCAACGGCCAATTGATTGAGCACAATGGTCTCACGATCCGTGGCAAGATCACGGCTGAAGGTCCTACCTTCCCGTAGCCGCAAATCCATGGCTTCCAGGTAATCGTGTCCAACCGTATAATGATCTCCATCAATCTTTTTACCAGGTGTCTCCAGCGTCCCAAAAGGAATATTGTGATAAATATGGCTCCTCGTGCCAGCGACCAAGTCCACATCTGGATGTTGACGGGCATGGTTGTACATGATTTCGTACTGCTGCTCATTTTCCACAAAAATTGTAAGGACATTTTCTGTTTCAAACCCTAAGTCCGCATCTTCCATAAAAGCGGCATTTTCAGCGAAAATAAGCCCTGTAGCGACCATACTGATCGAAATGGAAAACTGCAGCATCAAAAGAATTCGCGAAAATAAGCTGGTGCCACCAAATTTGAGTTTCCCCTTAAATATTTCTACAGGCTCAAACTTACTCACATAAAAGGCCGGATAAGCTCCTCCCAAGATGCCTGTAAACATCAATAATCCAAATAAGAAGCCAATCAAGCCAATGTTCTCTGAGTAGTCTAAAGAGATGTCCAGAAAGGGCCACATATTGCTATAAGCTGGTACCAAAAATTCAGCTATTCCCAGCCCTATCCACAGGGCTAAGAAACACAGCAATAGGTTTTCGCCCATCAATTGTAACACCAATTGGCTTCTGCTGCCACCGAGAACCTTGCGAAGCCCAATCTCTTTGAGCCTTCTGCCAGAAATAGCGATAGAAGTATTGATAAAATTGAAACAGGCAATCAGAAGAATAAAGACAGCCATGAGGGAAGGGCCAAACACAGCAGAGGGGTTCAATGTCCCTCTAAACATAAAATTGTTTCGTGTCTCCTGAGAGCGTTTCGCCATCGTAGCCAGAGGATCTAGCTCAAATCCTACCACATTCCAATCTTCATCGGCCTGATTCCGAATGTCGATATAGCGATCCATCTGGCTAGGGATAGTGGCTGCGACCTGTGGGTCTTCCACCTTTATGAATGCACTATAGGCCCACTTCGACCAGTCTGAAGGTTCATTTTTCCATACCTCCATCCAGACATCATAATCCGCCAACATCCCACATTCCAAGCTTCCGTTCAGCGGTAATTCTTCAATCACAGCTCCTACAATTAATTCACGGACCAGGTCTTCTCTGAATCGCAAACTGACTGGCTTTCCTATGGGGTCTTCCTCTTCAAATAGCTTGGCAGCCATTTTGTCATCCAACACAATCTGCGATGGGTCATCAAAGGCAGATTGATGCCCTTTCAATAAGTTGAAAGTGAACATTTCATTGATATCTGCTTCCGCAAAGAAGACATTGTCTTGAAAAATCTTATCGCCGTGCTTGACAGAAGTATAATACCTGGAATAGCGTGTCATGCCCGCAATTCCAGGGACTTCTTGCGCGATGGCAGGCCCCAGGGGAATGGGGCAAATGGCATGGCTCGCCCGGCGACCGTCACGGTCTGTGACCGTATTGATCCGGTATATTTGATCCGAATTTTCGTGGGTACTGTTAAATTCCTCATTAAACGCATAATTGAGGTAGGCGACGATGCAGCAGGCCAAAGCAATCCCCAATCCCAACAGATTTACAATCACATAAACCTTATTCTTCAACAAATTGCGGATGGCTACTTTCAGGTAATTCTTGATCATGATTTGCGAGGAGTTATGATGGATTGTACCAAAGACCAATCCTTGTGCCGACAAAGATAGCCTACTGATGATCAGTCACTTATCGAAAAGTGTCTTAAGAGAACACCGCGAAGTGTTCGGATAGGAACGAAGGAGTGTTCAAAAACGAACAAATTAAAACTCAGGAGGGATAATATTTTTGTAATGACCATTGAGTTTGGCCTTGGCCTTGAGACGTTCCGTCTCAAGGATGACAGGTAGAATGCGCTCTAAGTGTTCAAGGATCAAAGCGAGACGATCGCTTTCATGGGTGAAGGTCAGGAGTTCATACTCCTGTTCTAAGTTCATCCCGATATGATGGGCGATGTCATAGGCGCGTATACCCGCAGGGCCTTCTGGGTAGGATTTCCGAATCCCAAGTGCTTGGTGGAGTTGTTTCAGGCGATCAAATATATTTTCCTGAACGGAGAGGTCCGCATCCATAATATCCTCTTCTCGCTCTATATCACCCCCAGGATAGGGTTTTGCATGAATTTCTCTAAAAAATTCAAGCACCTTGATTCGCCGCTGACCTTCAGTAGTAATATCCATTTCCCCACCGCCATATTTCTTTTCTATTCGCAATAGCTTGACTTCTGTAGCATAGGTAGCGACCTTTTTCTCAATCACTGCTGGAATGCCAAAGGTAATTTCCTTATCGAGACATTCGCGAATAAGCTGTCGATAGCGCGGCTCAAAAATGTGTAATTTGAGTTGTTCTCCTGGATATACAACCAGACTGAGGGGAAACAAGGGTAGCTTTTGAGGCATAATGTCTCAAGTTATCAATCTTTTTCCCATTAACCCATGAAGTTTACCAGAGTTTTTTTCAGATTCTAGGCTAAACCAGCTCTTTTTCAACCTTAAACGGGTTGCGAGGCACCCAATCTTCTACTGTAACTTGGTTGAGCAAAGGACGAATCAGGCGATTGAGAAATGGACTCTTCATCCGAAGATAAAGACTTAATGGCTCGGCGGTAGCTCCGACGGTGCTCTTAATCGCCATGGCTGTTCTCCCTAGCGCAAGGCTTTCAGCCTTTCCTTTAATAGCAGCTTCTACAAAGTCATACAACATTCGCTGGTATAGCTTGTACTCGTGATTTCTTGCCGTCTCATACCCTATGAAATGGGCCTCATGCATTTCACCACAATCGATCATAGAAGAAAAGGCAACTATTTCTCCATTCAAAAAATACCCCTGGACGTAGAAGCGATCACCAAGCTGGCGTTTAAGTGCTGAAAAATAGGTTTTTGATATGGTTTTTAGGTTAAAGCGATCTGGTTTTAACACCTCACAGTACAGCTCATAAAGCCGTTCTTCGCGCGCAAGAATCTCAGTAAGAGAAAGCTCCACCCGGTTCAGTGGTCGACTTTTCTTATAGGCAGATCGCGCACGCTGACGGTATTTGCTATGCATAGCATTGAGATAGTCGTCCATCGTATGCCAGGAGGGGTCGAGGGCAAGGTTCATATTCGGTTCTACCTCAAAGCCATGAAATCGATTGTTGAGAAAAGGCTGGTGGTGGTCACTGGCTACGGGTAAGTCCTTGACTAAGGTCCCAAAGACGTGGGCCTCCGATCTACATAAGCTATCAATAGCCTGCATGAGGCGGTGGTGCGCATCCTGTGCTGCGATGTTCGGATGAAAGTAATAGCCATAGGCTCCTGAGAGAAAGGCATTTCCAGATAACAGCAGTCGATGATGAGGGCGGAGAATTTGGCCTTCAATAAACTTTGCGAGGTTATAGCCAATTTTTTGAAAAAAGCTTTGGGGACCTTTCGTCTCTGTAAATTCTTCTAATTGGTCTCCACCCACTCGAAAAATTTGAAAATAAGCAAATCCAATAACCTGTTCATTTTCAGAAAATAATACATAACGAAACTCCATTTCCTCTCCAAATGCCGCTTCCAAAGCAGCCAGATAATCATATCTAAGATAGGACAGTGATGGGGGAATCAAGCCATACCAGTTTGACAATGGAATATCTACTACAGACTCATAGATAGCGGTTTGAGCCGCCGCTGGAGCAGTAGATTTAGATTGGCCATTACAAAGGAGGAAGTGTAAATACCTTGCGGGACAGCTAGCAGCCTTCATGCGTAAGTGTTAGTCAAAGTCAACGATTTCTTAATTGATGTTAGAACAACGGGCGAGATGGGAAAGAGGTTTTCAGCTTTTGTAATTCGTACCAAATAAAGGCACCCAGTATGCTGTATTCTAGCACGACAAGCCAAAGAAGCTCTGTGTAGGCGGAGGTGAGGTAGGTAGCGTAAGTCAGCGGAAGCAAAAGACTCCAAATCAAGGGGAAGCGATAATTTGTAAATCCACAGATGGCCACCATCGAACAAATATACCAAGGGTGCACAGTAGTCGCCAAGGCAAAATAAATCATCAATGCCCACAGCATACCACCTGCAAGTGTTTCCAATTTGGGTCTTTTTTCTGAGAATACAAAAACCAAGATACTTATGACAGTCGCGATAGCCAGTCCCTTCCCGATGACCGCTATTTGGTTATAGCCTGTCAAGGCAATGCCTATTTCACGAAGGGCGTAATAAATACTTGCGTTGAACTCAAAGGATTGAAAATAGAGGCTGGTGCTATCTGCCAGGTGTACAATCGTTGCGAGGTCTAGAATGGGCAAAAATGCCAGAACGCATATTCCACCTACCATCCCGCCAAAAGCGATGCTTTTGCCCCACCCCAATCGTCGAATCAGCAGGGGGAGAAAAATCAAAGGCACCAGTTTGCTACAAACTGCCAAGGCAAAAGGGACCGTTGCCCATGCCCATTTCCCCTTAAGTAACCACAAAAGACTGAGCAACAGGAAAAAAACCATAAATGCTTCGAAGTGCAGATTGCCAACAAACTCTACGATCACCAAGGGATTTAAGGCATAGAAGGCGAGGTTGTAGGAGGGCAGGTTCAGCAATTTGAGCAACTGGTAAATCAAGAACATAGAGCCAAGCTCGGCCATGAAAAAGAAGCTTTTCATGACTACCACAGCGCCATAGATACTTTGCGGAGATAGTTGGGCTGCGACCCAGAAAACCCCTTGACATACAGGGGGGTAAATAGTGAAATAATTGGGGGAGTTGAGGTGGTTGAAGAGTTCTGGGCTAAGGCCTAGCTCAAGATAGGAAGCAGGAGAAATAGCTAGCGGTTTTTGGGCAAAAGGATTAACCCCATGAGCTAGCAGTCTTCCATCCCAAATAAAGCGAAAATAGTCGTCAGAGAGTTCTGGCAGGGCAAAAAGGGCCAGCAATCGAAAAGTAATCCCAGCAATTAGCACACCTGCTAACAGCGAATTGCCCATTTTTTTCACTTGAAATATCCACCAGAAATACCCTGCAAATAATCCCAAGAAAAGGCCCCAAAGTTGGAGAAATTGGGTGCGAGGCGTCTCATATAGCAAGACATAATACAGCAAAGCAGATGCTGCGCCTATCACTCCCAGTATCCAATTCTTTTGATGGAAATATTTCCTCATCCGTGCGTCGCCGCATGTTTAAAGCTTACAAAACCAATGACCCCAAAGCCCACACATTGCATGAGCATAAAGGGCAAAATGGCCATGTCATCAAAGTGAAATGATAAGGCTACCCCAAGGCTGAAATAGATAGCCATTAATATTTCCGCAAAAACACTAGGCTTGACTTTCCCTGTGCGGTATTTCACATCCCGCCAGCGATCAGACTTCTGCGTGATATTGAATTTTGGGGTACGGATAAACGGAGTCTTCTTCCCAGCAAATCCCTGCAATACGGCGATACTATTGTGCAGAGAGAGGCCCATGGTGAGGGCCAGGAAAGGGATGTAATGTAATACAAGGCGCTTGAGCGAAGCTTTCAATGATTTTTCCCTATTGAGCATGGTCACGAGATAGAAGATGGCTAGGTTAATAAAACTTCCCATCAAAAAGGCAATAGGAATCACCAACAAGCCCATTTTCCCTTCAAACAAATCATGCTTGATATAGAGTAAAGGCACACTCATAGCCCCCAAAATCAGGACAACCATGAAAACGGCACTACTCAACAAATGCAGTGTTCCGTGCACCTTGCGCATCAAGGGCGCATCGGACTGCCAAACCTTGCGAAGCATCTTACGAGCGACTTCGGCGCCGCCTTTCATCCAACGGTACTGCTGGCTTTTGATCGCGCCCATCTCAGCAGGCAGTTCTGCAGGCGCCCCTATTTCATCTACATAACGAAATTCCCAACCCTTAATCTGAGCGCGGTAACTAAGGTCCAAATCCTCCGTCAGCGTGTCTGAGTGCCATCCCCCCGCATCTTCGATGCAGGTCTTTCTCCAAACGCCCGCCGTGCCGTTAAAATTCATATAGTAACCTCCCATAGAGCGACTAAACTGCTCGATGGTGAAGTGTGCATCGAGGTGAAATGCCTGTACTTCGGTAAAAATTGAATAATGCTGATTGATGTGCTCCCAGCGCGCCTGAACGACACCGACGTTATCATGCGTAAAATTGGCCAAGGTAGCACGGAGGAAATTGCTTTTGGGTAAAAAGTCGGCATCGAAGATGGCAATAAATTCGCCTTTGGCGAATTCCAAGCCATATCCCAGCGCACCAGCCTTAAACCCATGGCGGTCTGGCCGCCTGACATGGGATATTTGAATCCCACGCGCTTGGAGCTCTGCCACTTTCCGCGCGGCTACCTCTACCGTGTCATCATTAGAATCATCTAACAATTGTATCTCAAATCGATCCTTGGGATAATCTTGCTGGCTTGCTGCTTCTAATAAGCGCTCCACTACATATAGCTCATTATAAATGGGCAATTGAATCGTAACAAAAGGTAGCTCATTTTCATCCGTAAGCGGAGGGACAGGGTGACTCTTTGCACGGTTTCGGTAGAATGTGATGACAAGGTGAAGTTGCCCAAAGCTATAGAGAACAATGAGAACAAGGCAAATCATGTAAATAGAAACTACCGCGTATTCGAGTATCAAAGTCAGCATGTGGAACGTTGCGTTAATTTTCGGTTAAAGGAGTTTAAAAATAGTCCAAAGGATCTTATACCCAGCCATCACCGTCCCTTTTATGGTTCCAGTAACTTTAGAGACGCCTATTCTTTGGCGGTATTTCACAGGGATTTCAACACATATAAGGCCGAGCTTGGCAGCTTTTACCTGCATCTCCACGGTCCATCCAAATGTCTGGTCTTTCATCCCTATCTGGAGTAGTTTGTCGTATTTCACAGCCCTAAAAGGCCCTAGGTCGGAAAACTCCACCTTATAAAGCCATTTAATCAGGTTGGTTGCCAACCAGTTCCCAAATATTTGTTGGGGCTGCATAGAGCCTTTTTCTCGTGCGCCCAGCGCCCGAGAACCTATAACTAGGTCTGCCCCATCTGCTAGGATGGGCCGCACCAAATCCCGCATTTCCTCGGGATGATCTGAGTAGTCTCCATCGAGAAATACGACTATGTCAGGATAAGTATCTGGCTGTCGCGCTGCGATATAAGCCATGCCTTTAAGACACGCAAAGCCATAGCCTTTCTGATCTTCCCGCAATACCATAGCGCCCGCTTCGCGGGCGTTTGCTTCAGTGGCGTCTGTAGACCCATTGCTGACTACGATAATATCGCGTACCAAAACAGCAGGAATATCTCCAATGACTTTATGTATCGCGTCCTGCTCATTAAAAGCTGGAATAATCACGTCAATGATGGGATCTGTTGCCATAGTTAGTCAATAATTTATCCCTTGATAAATCATTTGGAGCGCAAGTAACAAAATTCACATCACAAGGGTGTCACTGGTAGGACACTTTTATGGGCTATTTCCGCTTCAAGCTTATAGAATTTTAAACCACACTATCATGTGGTAACGATTTTTCGTCAATTCCTTACACTTACATATACCATTTTTATTATTTGTTATTGATTGATTCATTATTGATTTGACATGAAATCCCTGCCATTTCTTTTGCTTGTAGCGGTGCTCACCCTCTCTACCAATCTGCATGCGCAAGCACCTCAGAAATGCACTACGATGCATATTGCTTGTGAATCTTATGCCTCTCAAGATCTCTCTGTTCTCCAAGAAATTATTGAACTGAATCAATTATCCCTCTCTCCACAAGACCTCGGTCAGCAAGTATGGGACAATGGACGCCTCACCTGGTTCGCGTTGGGGGGAGATGGAATTACTATTCATGCCCTACCAGAAAGCCTGGGTCAGCTAGACGGCCTTACCCATTTATACCTCTCTGGAAATCATCTGAAAACATTGCCCCAATCTATTGGGCAATTGGTAGGCTTGGAGGCATTATATCTCAATGACAATGCGCTAGAAGTCTTGCCTGAAAGTATGGGCCAACTAACCCGATTGGAACAGCTTTACCTCAATGGCAATCGCTTAACGACGATCCCGGCGAGTTTGGCAAATTTAGCTGCTTTGCGCAACCTCTATCTGAATGATAATCAGATAGCATCGATTCCTGAAGCAGTGGCACACCTGCCAGCGCTCAGGAATCTGTACTTCTAGGTTATTGGTGCTTTTTCTATAGTTTGCCTCCACGGCAAACGGCTCCCAACCTGGGAGCCTCTGTGTTTATTCCTATCTCAGGAGCCTCCTGCCTAGTGTGGGAGGCTATTTTATTGATTGAAGAATAACGATTTACGAACAAGGATTTTTGAAGGAAAAGACCTCTGTACTTCTTCAATCAAAAATCCTTGTTCGACATTCTTCAATCTTTCACCCTATCCTTCCTTCATCAGCAAAAGAGTAATACCCTCTTTCAGAGATAATCAGGTGATCAAGGACTTTGATATCAACCAATTTGCCTGCCTCCACGAGTTGGCGGGTGATTTCAATGTCTGCAATACTGGGTTGAATATTGCCGGATGGATGATTGTGAGCGAGGACAATCGCACTTGCCAGATGATTAATGGCTTCTTTGAAGACAATTTTAGGATCAATGATGGTCGCTGAAACACCGCCCTTAAAAATCTGGCGCTCGCCTTTGATTTCGTGATTTCTGTTGAGGAAAAGGATATGGAATACTTCCTGGTCGAGGTCAGCCATTTTAGGTTTGAGGTATCCAGCCACTACGCTGGCATCCGTGACACGGATGGGTTTCATTTCGCCCGAGAGCTTCCTTCTTCCCAATTCAAATGCCGACACAATGGCGATGGCCTTGGCCTTACCGATTCCCTTGACGCGAATCAGGTCTTGCACGTCACTACGTGCCAGCCGGTCCAGGCCACCTGTCTCTTCTATGAGCTGACGCGCCAAGTCCAGGGCCGTATATCGGCGGTCCATAGTGACTGTTCCCTGTCCTAAAATAATGGCTAATAATTCGGCGTCTGTAAGCGCAGAAATGCCTCGCTGAAGCATTTTTTCGCGTGGGCGATCCTCTACCGCCCATGCCTTGATGGGGAGATTTCCATAATGCATAATTGTTTGCTTTAGGGGGTTAAAGATGGCTGTAGTTTCGCAAGGCAAACCTACGATCATACCCTTGGGGCATTATGGACAATGCACATAAAAAGTAACAGAAAGCGTCCTCTTCCAGAAAGAAGAGGACGCCTATTCAGTCGAATATCGTAAATGCTACCTCAATTACGACTCAAGACCGCTGACATAGCGGGTGAGTTTAGCCTTGAGGTTAGAAGCATTATTTTTGTGAATGATGTTGCTCTTCGCAACACGATCAATCTTACTGATCACTGAAGAAAGTTTTCCTTCAGCTTCTGCTTTATCAGTAGTATTGCGCAAGTCTTTGATAGCCATTCGCATACCTACTTGCTTGTACCGATTTACGTCTCTGCGCTTCGCAGTTTGGCGGATGCGCTTCTTTGCTGATTTATGATGTGCCATAGCTCAAAATTTTCGTCCCAAAATTGGGATTGCAAATATACGAATTCACTTTTTGTTTACAACTACTTATTGAGAATAAATTTCTTGATGAAGCTATCTTTGAATTCAGCCACGACATCCTCATTAGTCATTTCAAAGCGGAACCCTTCATTCTTTTTACGCTTATCTACCTCAGCCTGCAACGGATAATTGAAATCATCATAATAAGATGAGGTCACATAAACCACCTCTTCAGAATAACTGAAGAATATCCAGTTGAACTCATCTACTTCCAGGTAGATTTCTAATTTGTCGGGTGCTTTTTTCCCGCCAGCCCCTACTGTTCCGAATTTATAGACAATTTTGGCAGGTACTTTCTTATTGAGCGGTTCGCCTCCCATTCCCAAAAGCCCTACATCTGAATCACTGTACAATGCCTTATACTCTCGGCTGTAGTTGAAGTTCACATTTGACATCAACAGGGTAGAAGGCAGAAGCTTCGCCAATTTGATGTCTGTGGTGACCAATGCGTTTTTCGATTCTTCAATGAATTTACGGGTCTCCTTGTCATCATTATTCCCTTCATCTAACAATTCTGAAATGTGTTCTAACAAAGACTGCTGGCTATAGTCGACATCCATATTGGATGCTGTAAGGTAGAGCAAATTCTCTGCTAATTTTTTATAAGGCTCTAGTGGAATGACACTTAAGTCTATAGCCATCAGCAAATCAGTCGATAACTCACGACGCTTCAGGTCATCTTTCCAAGATCCCGCCACGCGCATCTTCGCTGTATTTTTGGCAAAATCATGGGGAAAGTCGAGCAGGCCACTTGAGGTAATGGTGTTGAGGGAGTCATTGAAGCTGACGGTAGATCCTTTATAGGTTTGGCCGCCTAATTTTTCCTCAGACCCAATTCTGAATTCCTTTTTGATTCGGTCAAATGTTAAGCCCCCAGAAGCACTGATCAGGATTCTATCCGCATCATCTCGCATCGGCTGGAGGAAATTGGAATAGAAAAAGCGATTTTCGGGGTTGTAATTCAGCCCAACGGTGAGCAGTTGATTGCTCGATTGATCACGCATCCCTTTCTTGATCGGGATGAAAACAGAATCGGGATTCACGACCCTTCTATCAAACTCAAACCAGGCTCCCTTAAAGGCGGGGTTCTCAGATTCGATCTTTACTTCTCCATCAAATTCCAGGAACTTTTGTGAAGCATTGAGGAAAGAAGCGCCTTTAAAGTAAATGCGTTCTGTCAGGAAAAAGCCTTGCTCTTCGGGCACTCCACCAGACGCAACAGTGACGGTATCACTGTTGACTTGTATATTATTGAATAGGATAAATTGCTCTTCTCCTTTTACATTGATATAGTCATATTTCCCTGACCCTTCGTATTCATTTGCTGAAAAAATGTCTATTGACGCTTCATAGATGCGGTGAAGTTTGGTCTCCTGGTCTGCTTCTATGATGGCATTTTCGAGTCGCTTGATCAAGCCCGTCTCTTCGATCGTCACCTCCAGCTTGTCTGGAGTCACCGTAGCATCTGCGACATAGATATAAGGAACGCCTGAGACTTCTATCGAACGGGTGTCAACTTTATAGAAAGATTCCTTAGCATTGAATTTCAAGCTGTCCTGCTGAGGGGAGACGGACAAGAAATAATTGTCTTTGATATAAGAGCTAATGCCTTCCAGCTTGAGGTCATTGCGCTCACGCACATATTCCCCTTTGGCCATAGAGGTTCGGTATTGATGAATGGGAAAATACGCCAAGGTTTTCTCCACATCTTTGGTCTCAAAGATAGACTTGTGTTCATAGACGTCATAGTTGACTTTGACATCTTCAGCCACAAAGTGATACAATTGGGGGTCCTCTTTATCTTGGATGATAAAGTCGGCACTTGGTGCGTTGAAGTCCATTTCATTAAATAAAATGCTATCACTTTCGATGCGTATTTGCCCCAAAGTGATCGCCCCATTTCCGATCATGCCTTCTGGACGGATCGTAAGCATGCCGTCAAACTGCGCTTCTCCCCCGAATATCTGGAGGGGTTCCCCTATCGACCTGAGTACTACTCGATCTTCATAGGGATACCATACATATTGAGCGGTTTTGGCATCTACTTCGGGATAATAATTGCCTTTGCGGAATCCCCTGTCCCGATGAAAATCCTGGATGACCGCCATGGCGGAGTCAAAGTGGAAGATAAAAGAGTCACTTTCTACTGTCACATCAATATCGTAGACTTCAATCCGTCCATCCCCATGTAAGCCACTCCCATCAAGTGTCACATCATTATAATACAGCCCCTTCTTGTCATAGATATAATGTCCATTGGCTGGAGCGCGTTCCTCAAACCCAAGGGTGAAGTCTTCCATTACCACCAATGTCTGACGTAAGGGGGGAAAGATATTAGAGGAATAAAACTCGCCGTCGAATAACAGATTTTTTTCATCAAAATCATCCAAACTATCCAAAACAAATGGGTCCAGGGCAAAGTACATTTTGTCTTTTTCGTACACCCCATCTTGAATGTCCTCCTTATCCCAATATACATAAGCACTCGTATAGCTATCAAAGACAGGGAAATGGCCCATTTTCTTTTTCTTTCCCCGCTTATTATCAGGTCCGTCAACATGGATCGCCCCTGAGATATTTTCGAAAACGGTATTGCGAAGCGCTTTTTCCAATGGACTCATCACATAGTCTCTAGGGGGATTTCTCACGAGGATAAAGCGCATAGAGTCAATGCTGTCGCAGACCAGCTTATTGCTCTCATAGTCATAAGAAAACCCTTCATCTCCATGCCCATAGAAATTGAGCTTGCCCGCTGCAATCGTCCCCCCAAATTCCAAGTTGCGGTTTTTGTTGACAATCACACGCTCTCCTTGAGGCACCACCCGCAAATAATTAGAGTCACTTAAAGAGAAATAAGGGCACCCACGAAGTTCTAGCGACATATCGTCGACATTCATCACGGCATGGCTACCTGTATCCACCTTCGAGACTAGCTGGATCGCATCATAGTCTATTTTATCGCGGACAGATTTTGTCCAATGAAATAGTTTGGGAGTAGGCGTGATTTCAAATGTCTTTTTGTCATACCGGAGGTAACCAGAGCCTTCCATGAGGGGCAAGACACGCACCAATGGTGTTCGTTGGCCAGGAAGGTTATAATCTTCCACAATCTTGTCTGGCGTAATCATCTGGCCAGGATATTTCAGCGCATAGCGATAAATGGCCCCGATGGGGTTGAATTTCATGACTCCCCGAAACTGATCAAATCGAGATTTTTGAAAAAAGGAGAAAGACTCGATAGCAGCGAGCTTATTCTCTTTATCGATGAAGGCGGTAAAATGTAACTCACCAGAATTGAGGTCCCAGCGTATAGTCTCAAAATAAAGATAGAATTCGTGATAGGAGCTGGCATAAGGCAAGCGACCCAGCTGGTTTCGTCGAGGCTTTTTCAGGATCACTTCCTGCTTTTCAACAGAATACCGTAAGTCCATCGAAGGATGGTAAAGGCTGTCTGTGTCTGCCAGATAAATCGACGCTTCCACATTTTTCGCAACCATTCGCTCCTGGCCCAGGACAAATTCTTCGCCCTGCAATTTCATCACATAACGATCGCCTCGTTTCAGTTCCAGCTTCGCTAGGACATGGCGCTGCACCTTATCAGGAAATCCTAGGCCGCCTCCCGACTCATCAGGGTATTCCCCAGCTCCCCAGTCTTCTTCGCCTGTATCTGTCTCCTCATAGTCATCATTATAATAATCGTCATCAGTAGCGGAATTCTCATAGTCATCATAGTATGAATCATCATAGTTCTCTTCATCCTGGAATTCAGAAAGCCCAAATTCATCATACATTTCTTGAATCGATTCTTCTACACGGCCGGGATCGCTATAGTCGTCTGCATAATAATCCGACTCGTCCGTTACTGGGGGCACATAGTCCACCCACTCATTATATGCGGAGCCAAATTTACGAATGCCGCGTATCGCAAACCCCCCTTCATACCGTACATTGGGAATAAAATTCTCGATTACGACATTTCCTTCATAGCTTTTAAAAGCAGGGTAATTGGCGGTATTGATATTGGAATACCCTAAATTTTTATCCTCAAATTCCCCCACCAAGGGACGTCCGACCAACTCTTCATAGTGAAAAATCGCGCTATCTGCGGTGATCGTTCCATAGTGAAAATTGGTTTTGTAAGTCTTGAACTTCACAAATACTTCTTCTGCAGGCAAGCCCATTTTTTCCCAAGTCACTCTTCCACCCAATCCCAAAAAACTATGAGAAATGAGGTTAAAGTCACCGGAAGTATTGAAAATGCGGGTACTGTCTCTATAGGATAAATAATCGAACTGAGTATTGGTAAATCGAATCACAGGCGCGTGATACGACTGGCCTTCTTTCTCAACAGAAATCAGCAAGAGTTTGGGATCCTTCTGGAAGGCTTGCCAGTAGAATTTATCTCTTTTAAACATATATCCTGCCTCCACATAGTCTTTCAGATGATTGAGATAACTACGCAAGCGTTTTTCCTCAATATTCAGGATACACGACATCGTCACTTCAAAAAACTGTTCCGTGGGAATATCTACATAGGCCATTTCGTCCTTTACGGCGGCAAATGCCAACGCATAGGCTGCGCCTACGCGGGTGAGGTTGTATTTGCGCGCAAGCATGATATTCATTTGCGCAATAAAGCTGGTCTGTTCTTCCTCTGTCATCCCGGTAGCCCATAAGGTACTCATGACATTGGAAGCTTTTTTGGCCTCTTCTCCACTTCCCGCCTTGTTCAGGCGGGAGGTAAGGGCCTGAATAAATTCCGCGGGCTCAGGCGGAAGGGTTGCGTTCTGAGCAAAGGATTGGGCAGCTGTGAGGCCCAATAGCAAGCTTACAATCGTGTGAATGATCAGTCTCCGCATTGTTAGTTGACTAATTAATAAATTCAGTAAATGATAGATGATTTTGACATCGTAGAGGCGCGATTTATCGCGGCTCTACTTGGTGAACGCTTGAGAAAGCCATAGATTTTCTTCCAAGGTGCGAAAAGGCATTAAACCTGCTGCTGCGAAGGCCGCAGCGATCTGCATTTCGTCTTGTCGATAGTATCCACTCGCAATAAGAATGTCTCCCTCGTTCATGTGAAGCGCATATTTGGCAACGTCATGGAGCAGTACATTTCGGTTGATATTGGCGAGAATAATGTCAAAAGTTTTCGATGGAATCGTCGTCGCGTCGCCTTGCCACACCTCCATGTTTTGCACCTGATTGAGGCGGATATTCTCTTCCGCATTCTCCTTACTCCACACGTCAATGTCTATACCACAAACGGACTTTGCCCCCATTTTAGCAGCCAAAATCCCCAATAATCCTGTTCCACATCCCATGTCAAGCACAACCTTACCCTCAAAGGCCATTTCCTTCATGTGGCGGATCACCAATCGGGTCGTTTCATGATGCCCCGTCCCGAAGGACATTTTGGGGTCGATGATCAAGGTATGGGTAAAATCAGGCAAAGGCGCTTTAAAAGAAGCGATCACTTGACAAAAATCGTCAATATAGATAGGGGCATACTGGGCCTCCCAGGTCTCATTCCAGTTCTTGGAGGGCATCTCTTTTGCCGTAAAGATGTCCGTCGCTTGTCCTAGCATAGCGCATAGTTCTACTACAGTATCTTCTTGATAGTCAGCCGTGAGAATATAGGCTTCCAAGCCTTTTTCTTTTTCCTCAAAAGCTTCATATCCCACGTCTGCCAGCAAGGCAATCATGGGTTCTATCAGTTCAACAGGAAGGTCAAGGGACAGATGTGTATACGTGGTTTTCATATGGGTGTCTGGGTCCTCACTGATCACTTAATTCGGTTCATCGCAGGTTTAGTAGCAGAAAGAAGAGAAAAACACAGATTACTCAGATTCTCACAGATTTTCTCCTTTAATCCGTGCAAATCTGTGTAATCCGTGGTGAATTTTAGGAAAAAGTGATCATTCCGCTAAATGTCTCAATGAATGAATCAATCAATAATTTCTAATCACAGCCCGCATCTGTACGGAAATTCGTGTAGAAGATGCGAAAGTCTGCAAATTCAGGTTGTGGTTCTAGATAAATGCTAAAATTCGCAAATCCACGTACATCTGTAAAATGCCAGACACCAGGATCTGTGGCAAAGCTTTGAACCTCCTCTTTATAAATGCGCATATCAGCGGCAAATTCCGTTGGTTCAACAAACACACGATAGGTAGCAAACGAAGGCACCGTTTCTATATAGACTGTACCCGTCAATTTACAAAAGTCTTCTGGGGGAAAGGAATTCGTTTCGGGAGGGCTATGAGCTACCTGAGATTTCCCTCCTACTAAAACAAGTATAAGGCAGCATAGTAGTAATGCGCTGAGACAGGAACGAAGCAGGGGATTCATGAGGATAGAATAGGGAGCTTTATTATTACTGGCAAGGATTTGTAGGAGAAAATTCAAGCACAAACTCAAGTACAAGTTCAAAAAGGAAAAATTGAGGTTGAACTTGTACTTGAGTTTGAATTTTTCTTTATGCCCTTTTGGTGAAAAGCACAAAGTATTCCCTAAGCTGGAACACCTACCTCATGAATACAAGTACCTTGTATGATCTCATGAGAGTAGTCTACTTTCTCCAGTCCCTCTTTTAAGGCAAACTTGAGGAGGTTATATACATTATTGCCATAGAGTTGACTGGCGTGGTCAGGCATCGTCGCAGGCAAGTTGGAGTCCCCCATGATGATGACTCCATGCTTGACGACAGTCTTGTCATTTTCTGTGCAGGCGCAGTTGCCGCCTGTAGCCGCCGCCATATCGACGATCACAGCCCCTGTTTTCATATCCTTGACGGTGTCTTCCTGGATGAGCAACGGCGCCTTGCGGCCAGGGATATTGGCCGTGGTGATGATAATATCGGCTTTCACAGCACGCTCCTGAATCAGGGCAGCTTGTCGCTGCTTATATTCTTCTGTCTGCTCGACAGCATACCCTCCAGCAGCTTTGTCCTCTGTAGCCCCTTCCACTTCCACAAATTTTGCCCCGAGACTCATCACCTCTTCCTTCACCGCAGAACGCACATCAAATGCTTCTACAGAAGCGCCCAATCGGCGAGCCGTCGCAATGGCTTGCAGCCCAGCCACCCCAGCGCCCAGCACCAATACTTTGGCTGGAGGAATGGTTCCCGCTGCTGTCATCAGCATCGGCATATAGCGCGGCAGCAAGTTCGAAGCTGCCAAAATCGCTTTATAGCCTGCAATAGAAGCCATAGATGACAGGACATCCATCGACTGGGCGATCGTCGTCCGTGGAATGCGATCCATACTAAAGGCCAAAATGTCTAGCTTTTTGATTTCCTCAGCACGGTCAGGTTCCCCTAAAGGGTTGAACATCGCAAGGGCCCAGGCGCCCTTTTTGAGTTTGCCCAGTTCCTCCATAGAAGGCGGATGGATCGTGACAAGGATATCGACCTGACCAATAATATCCGCTCTACTACCAAGCTTCGCACCGGCAGCTTCATACGCTTCGTCAGTGCAATAAGCGCTGTCACCAGCACCCGTTTCTATAAGGACTTCATAACCGTCCTTAATGAATTTCTTGGTGGTTTCGGGAGTGAATGCGACTCTTGCATCCTTTGATTCGCTGAGAATACCTATTTGCATAGTGGACTTTTAATATGGGGAAGTGAAAAAATCGTTCTAATTTACAGCATTCGCATTAAAATAAAAACATGATTGGCCTGAGCTACACATTGCATCAACTGGCTCACCTCATCGAGGCAGAGGACCTCTACCAGGGGATTTATGAAAAATCCCCTATTCGATACGTCAGTTTTGACACCCGTACCATCAGTCACGGGGCAGAAACCGTCTTTATCGCCCTCAAAACGCAAAACCGCGATGGGCACGATTTTATCCCCCAAGCCATCGAAAAAGGCGTCAAAAACTTTATTGTTGCCCAACCAATTCCTTTCAAAGAAATCAATTATGCCCTGGTAGACGATCCCCTGGACGCCCTTCAGCGCTGGGCGCGTCTGCATCGACAGCGATTTGACTACCCTGTGATCGCCATCACAGGCAGCAATGGCAAGACAACTGTCAAAGAATGGCTCGCCACGCTTCTGGAAATGGATTTCCGCATTTCCAAAAGCCCCATGAGCTACAACAGCCAACTCGGCGTAGCCCTTTCCCTCCTACAAATGCGGCCACAGGCTGATTTTGCCATCATCGAAGCGGGGATTTCCCAGGTAGGCGAAATGGCCGTCTTAGAAGAGATGATCCAGCCGACGGTAGGGATCTTGACCCACATGGGCCCTGCCCACCAGGAAGGATTCTCTTCGGATAAGGAGAAATTGGCAGAGAAATGTCTGTTGTTTCAGCGTGTGGATAAGCTGATTGCCGGGAGACAGCAGGCTTGGGTTGTAGATTATTTGGGAAAAAAATCATTCCCAGTAACCTGGGTAGATGAAGGGGTTCGCAAAAAAATGGGGGGTAAATGGCCATTTACAGGAGACGCTGACACGGAAAATGCTTCCCTGGCTATTACGGCAGCTTCCTACCTCGGCTTGGCGACTTCCCAGCTCGAAAGGCGGCTAGACAGCCTCCACCCTATAGAGATGCGCACAGAGATCATCTCCGACAATCCCGAAGTCACCCTCATCAATGACAGCTACAACTCCGACCCAGACTCGATCCGCAATGCCTTCCAGTTTCTGCGTGATACAGATGCACATGACCGCCGCTTGCTCATCCTCACAGACATTCCACACCAAGGCAAGGACCAGTCAGCCGTTCAGCAAGTATTGCTGAAAGAGGCAGAAGCGCTTTTTGGTGCTGACAATATCTGGACCATCGGCCCCATTTTTAACCAAATCCGTACGCAACAGTCATTTGCGAGTACAGCCGACTTCATCGGATCATTTGACTACCAGCTATTCCGAAATAGCACCTTGCTCCTCAAGGGCGCACGTCAGTTCGAGCTGGAGCGACTGCTGCCTTTATTCAATCGCCGCCTCAATGCCTCTTATCTTCAAATAGACTTAGACGCATTATCCCATAACTACCGCACCCTCAAAGCATTGGCACCTCCCAGCACCAAAATCATGTGCATGGTCAAGGCATTTTCCTACGGAAGTGGGAGTTGGGAAATCGCCAAGGCGCTAGAAAAGGAAGGGGCAGACTACCTAGCGGTCGCGTATAGCTCTGAAGGCATCGCGCTGCGGGAGAAAGGCATCCGCATGCCCATTTTGGTCTATAACCCCGACAAGACCAGCATGCAAGCCCTCATTCACTACCAGCTAGAACCACTCTTCTACGATCGGGAAGGGCTCAAGGCTTACCTGCGCATCGCACGCTTAGCAGGGCATACCGCTCCGCGCATTCACCTGAAATTTGACACAGGCATGGGGCGGCTGGGCTTTAGAGAAAATGACCTTCCCGCCTTATTTGCCCTGATCCAACAGCATCCAGACCTTGAAGTCGTCTCACTTCTCACCCACCTCGCTGCCGCCGATGACCCGCAAGAAGATGCCTTTAGCCAAACTCAACTAACAACCTTCCTGGAGCTCTGCGACCATTTCCAACAAGCGATGGGTTTCATGCCTTTGCGCCATGTGTTGAATACCGCAGGGCTGATACGCATGCCTTCTTATAGCCTGGACATGGTCCGACTGGGCATAGGCCTTTATGGCATCAATCCTACGGAGCAGTCATTGAAACCTTCGCTTCAAGAGATTGGCAGCTTGCATTCCATTATCTCCCAGGTGCATACCTACCCTGCAGGAACCAGCATCGGTTATGGGCGTGCCCAGTATGTCCAGCGCCCTTCGAAGGTCGCTACTGTTCCCATCGGATATGCAGATGGTATCTTTAGAAATCTAGGCGAAGGGAATGCCCAATTTCTCGTCAAAGGGCAACTAGCCCCAACAATCGGGCGGGTATGTATGGACATGCTGATGCTTGATGTGACGGATGTCCCAAATGTTCAGCAGGGGGATGAAGTGGTGCTTTTTGGAAAGCAAGAGGGGAAATTCCTTTCTGTGACGACCGTCGCCGAGCATGCAGGAACCATTTCCTATGAGCTATTGGCGCGGATCAGCCCTAGGGTCAGGCGGATATTTGTACGAGAATGAATAGTTTAAGCAGGTAAGGATTTTTTTTTACTACCTTTGCGCTCGATGCATCCAGTCTGGCAAGCTATAGCAGTTTTTATCCTCCGAGGAAGAATCCCCATCCTAATTGTGGTTGGGGTTTTGACATTATTTATGTGGACCCAGCGGGGCACGGAAATCGAGCATGCATTGGGGCGTGTAGTTCCTGATTCTGATGTAGAACTCCAAAAGCACCTCCAATTCAAGTCGGAGTTTGGAGAGGATGGGAATGTCATGGTCATGGCCATAGATGCCGATGTCTTCCAGCTTGACTTATTTAATGCGATCTACGATCTTTCACACCAGCTCGAATCTATTGAAGGGGTAGATCAGGTCCTGAGCATTACCCACATTTACGACCTCATCCGCAACACCGAAAAAGAATCATTTGAATTGAAGCGGCTCATCCAGCGAAAACCTGAGACTCAGGTAGAACTGGATTCTATTGCCCAGCGGATTCAGCAATTGAGTTTCTATAAAGGACTCATTATAGATACAGCAGAGCAGACTTCGCTAATGATCGTTTCCTTGTCGCCAGACATCATGGACACTGGGAAAAAAGTATTTGTCTACGACGACCTGCTCTCCTATACCCAACCATTTGAGAAAGCTCAGAAACTGGACATCCGCTATGCAGGGCTTCCTGTCCTCCGCGTGAACGTCCACAAGACCATTCGTGGCGAATTGGTGTTGTTTCTGATTCTTGCGCTGGTCGTGATGATGGTGACCTTGTTGCTGTTTTTTAGATCTATCTCTACCGTCATCTTGCCAATGCTGGTGGTAGGGATTGTCATCATCTGGTCTATTGGCATTTTGGGATTGTGTGGGTATAAAATTTCACTAATCACAGGCGTGATACCCGCTCTGATCACGGTTATCGGCATTCCGAATTCCGTGTATCTGATTACCAAATACCACATAGAATATCGGCGGACCCGCAATAAGATCAAATCGCTGATCCGCGTGATCGAGAAGATCGGCATCGTCACGATCATGACCAATGCCACCACAGCCGTAGGCTTGGGCGTCTTGGGCTTGACGCAAATTCGCATGCTCAAGGAGTTTGGCATTGTGGCTGGCCTTAGTGTCGTGACCGCTTTTTTCATTTCTCTCCTCCTCATCCCAATCTTCTTCAGCTTTTTTCCACCGCCCAGTCGCAATCAAGTCAAACACTTGGAGCGGCGTACGCTGAATACGTTTATCCGATTTCTAGATCGGGTGGTCCACCATCACCGTTGGTCGATTTACATCATCACCTTGATAGCCGCTGGCTTTTCAGTCCTTGGCATGTCCAAACTGGTGCCCGTCTCCTTCATGACGGATGACATCCCGAAGGACAATATCCTGATCACAGATCTGAAGTATGTAGAGGAGCGGTTTAATGGCGTGATGCCCTTTGAGGTCATCGTCGATACCAAAAAGCGGAAGGGCGCCCTCAAGCGTTCCAATATCCGCAAGGCGAGTCAATTGCAGGAGAAGCTGGCAGAATATCCGTCGATTTCGCGGACGGTGAGCGTAGCCGATTTCACCAAATTCTTGCGACAATCTTTCTTTGCTGGCGGTTCAGAAGCCTATGCTTTGCCTACCAGAAGTGAATTTGACTTTATCCAACTCTACCTCAAAAATACAGAGTTTGATGGAAGTACGTTGAATAAAACTATTGTCGATTCGGCCTTGCAAAAAATCCGTATCACGGGCAACGTCCGTGATATTGGCTCTATCGAATTGGCCAAAGTAATCGACTCCATCGAGGTCCAGGCGCAAACCATTTTTGACTCTGCGAAATACGATGTGACGATTACAGGTACTACGAAGGTATTTGTTCGTTCCAATGACTTTTTGATCAAAAACCTCCTTCAGAGTCTTGCCTTGGCCTTTGTGGTCATTGCGGTGCTGATGGGGTTGCTCTTCCGCTCGCTCAGAATTGTGGTGATCAGTTTGATTCCCAATTTCTTGCCACTGATGATCATGGCAGGAGTGATGGGCTTTCTGGGCATCGCATTGAAGCCTTCTACTGCCTTAGTTTTTAGTGTGGCCTTTGGTATTGCCGTCGATGACTCCATTCACTTCCTGGCGCGCTATCGCCTCGCCATGCGCATGGGCGACACGGTGCCTGAAGCCATCTCGAACTCCTTCCGAGATACGGGCGTGAGTATGATCTATACGTCGCTTATCCTCTTCTTTGGCTTTGTGATGTTCACCGCCTCTTCCTTTGGCGGCACACAGGCCCTCGGCATGCTGTCTTCCGGGACATTGATCATCGCTATGTTCGGCAATTTACTGTTGCTTCCTGCGCTCCTGTTGCGATTCGATAAGCGCAAGGTGCGGCGGGAGATTCCGCGTTAGAGATGATTGATTATTTATTCTGTACTTTTGTTCTAAAGTGCATTTGATCAATGAAAAAAAGGTTCAACATCACAGGAACTTGTTTCCCTGATCACCATTATATGGTAGATACTTCTTCCAAACTTAGCCAAACGCTTGATATGGTAGGACATGGAGACTACTTTGTCATCAACCGCCCTCGCCAATATGGAAAAACAACCATGTTGGCGAATATTCAGAATCATCTGGATCATTCTGAGGAATACTTTCCCATTGCCCTGAATTTTCAGGGCATAGATCGGAAATGGCATGAGTCGGATGAGGCGTTTGCTTTGATGTTTGTTCAAGAACTCATACGTGCCTTAAAATTTACTCAGCAAGAATTAGCAAAGTTACTTCAAAAGAATTTGCCCGAGGTAAAGGATATGAGTTCGCTTTCTGATGTCATAACAGAAATGGCTCATGCCGCAAATAAAAAAATGGTTTTGCTCATTGACGAAGTCGATGCCAGCAGCAATTATACCCCCTTTTTGAGCTTCTTGGCCATGCTACGCACCAAGTACTTGTCCCGAAGCCAGCCCCAGCATGCCACCTTTCACAGTATCGTCCTAGCAGGCGTACACGACATCAAATCCCTCAAATACAAGCTACGAAATCCTGAAGATGCTCAATATAATTCTCCCTGGAATATTGCTACGGACTTCGAAGTGCGGATGAGCTTTGATCCAGCAGAAATCACCACTATGCTCAAGCAATATCAGGAAGCTGAAGGAGTGGAGATGGATCAAATGGAAATCGCAAATCAGCTATACTACCACACATCGGGCTACCCCTTTTTGGTCAGTAAACTCTGCAAAACCATTGCGGAGAAGCTATTGCCTAAAAAGGCAGAAAAGCGCTGGGAAAAGGCAGATGTAGAAGAGGCTGTTCAAATGACTGTTAGAGAAAACAATACGAATTTTGACAGCCTGATTAAGAACCTTGAGAACCATCAGAAATTATATAATTTGGTTTATAGAGTGTTGATAGACAGTGAGCAAATCCCAGCCAACCCCCATGAACCCACCATTAGCCTAGGGCGCATGTATGGCGTGTTTAAAAGTAATGGCCGCCTGAGCATTCATAATCGGATCTATGAGCAAATCATTTACGATTATTTGATTGCAAAAACCTTGGTGCAATTTTCTAAGGGCCAAAACTTGGCAGGTCATTTTCTACTGGAAAAAAATGAACTGGATATGCAAGGCGTTTTGCTGAGATTCCAGCAATTCATGAAGGAAAATTTCAGTGACAAGCAGGACAGCTTCCTCGAAACGCACGGAAGACTCGTCTTCCTTTCTTTCCTCACCCCCATCCTCAATGGAGTGGGCCATGCCTTTAAAGAGGTACAAGTTTCTCAAGAAAAACGCCTAGACATCGTCGTGACCTATTTTGAGCATCGCTATATCATCGAGCTGAAGCGTTGGTATGGCCCTGAATACCATGAGCGTGGACTCGCTCAGCTCGCCGATTACCTCGAAGCACACAGCCTGGACACAGGCTTTCTGCTTATTTTCGATGATCGAAAAAAGAAGGATTGGAAGCAGCAATGGATTGATTTTCAGGGCAAAAGGATTTTTGCGGTTTGGGTGTAATTCTCCTCACCGCTTCAGTTCAAAATTTTTACCCAAATACAATTCCCTAACCCGCTCGTCCGCAGCCAAAGACTCTGGGGTACCGTATTCAAGGATTTGACCTTCGTAGAGCAGATACGCTTTGTCGGTGATGTTGAGCGTCTCGTGGACATTGTGGTCGGTGATCAAAACGCCGATATTACGGTCTACCAGGTGTTTTACCAGGTTTTGAATTTCTTCCACCGCGATCGGGTCGATCCCAGCAAAGGGCTCATCGAGTAAGATGAACTTGGGGTCTACGGCCAATGCACGAGCGATCTCGGTACGACGACGCTCTCCTCCTGAAAGGACTTTTCCTTTGCTTTTGCGAATATGGGTGATCCCAAATTCTTCCAAAAGCTGTTCAGTGCGAATCTTGCGATCCTTGCGGCCGAGCTTGGTCGCCATCTCCAATATCGCCATGATATTGTCTTCGACAGAGAGGTTGCGGAAGACAGAAGCTTCCTGGGCGAGATAACCAATGCCCAACTTCCCACGACGGTACATCGGAAGGGAGGTGATGTTTTGATCTTCGAGGTAAATAGCCCCACTATTGGGACGGATAAGGCCTACGATCATGTAGAAAGTTGTGGTTTTTCCAGCTCCATTAGGCCCCAACAGCCCAATGATTTCTCCTTGATTGACTTCCAACGAAACGCGGTTGACCACTTTTCGCTGCTTGTATATTTTGACGAGATTTTCTGCTTTTAAGCGCATTTTTTTGATTCATTTTCTGAACCATATAAGACATATAAGGGCATTTAAGGATGAAGGCTAGGGGCTTATATGTTCTTATATTCCTTATATGGTTTAATCAATTCAACGTTATTTTGAGTCAAATAACGAAAATATCGTATGAGGCAGCTGCTTCTGATCAGTTTTTTTTGAATCCACAAATCCTTTATAAGCTTTCACCTCTCTCAATGCCTTTCCAAGGTCAAAAGAATTTTGCTTGTATTGAGGTGCTACGCCCTTTGCTTCCAGGCGTTTCGCCAGATAGACTTGCTCTGTTTGCCCAAGCGTAGGAATCAGAATTACCTGTTTCAGCCCCAACGCTTGATAATCCATCAAGCTGCTATATCCCGAACGGGAAATCACCACGCTGGCACGCATAAGCATTAGGCGTAAGTCCTCTCCCTCCAGAAAGGAAATCCATTTGACACAGCCGATTTGTTCGAAAGTTGTCATTTCAGGCTTTCCCGCCACAAGACACAAAGGAATTCCCTCCGCTTTTGCTTGGTCGACCAGCATTTTTTCCAAAATCGTTCGCTGCGGTTCAGGGCCCGAGAGAATGGCTACGGGGCCTATTTCATCTGTATTGAGCGAAGGAATGCTAAAAGATTCTGGAATGGGGGGATGAAGATCAAAGCGCGACAATGTGCCAATAAAAGAGGTTTTACCTGCCCAGGCATAGCTATCTGCCAATGTGCCTGCCAGTGAATCTTCTCCGGGGGCATCGGGTATCCAGATTTCATCAAACTTCACCAGAAACTTCCTGTGCAATTTCATGGCGAACCTCCTCGCCCACCCCCAGCCCCAAGGGGGGATAGGCGCTAATTGATGGCAGACCATCACACATGGGATACTATGGTGAAACAAGCCATAGCGGTTGTCCGAAATGCATCCATCAATGGATTTTTGGGTCACCAACTCTGCTAATTGTAAATGCTCTTTCCGAATCACCTTGATCAGGCGAGGCAGTTGTCGGAGAATAGAACCGACGAGGTTTCCTCCTTTGCCATAGTGAATATTGTATGCTGGAAGTTCGATGAAAGGCAGGTCAGGAAAGCGTTTTTGGAGTAATGCTAATGCCCCTCCCGCCCCGCCGAGGATCGGCTGGTGTCCCGCTTGAAGCAAAGCTTCAATGATGGGGATACACCTGGTGGCATGACCGAGGCCCCAGTCGAGGGGCGCGATGAGGATGCGTTTAGCGGAATTCAATGAATAAATGATAAAATGAATAGATGAGTAAATGTACTAGCATCGCGTAATTCTATTCCTATTTACTCATTTTATCATTTATTCATCTACTCATTCTCTTCTTTACCTTCTCACTTCCTCAAAACTAAATACTTTTTCAAAGATGGGGGAGATGATCCATTTGCCCGTTTCGTCAATAATGCCAAAATCGCCTTCAGGATCTTTTACACTGAACAGTCCTTTACCCAGATACACGATTTCATCCAAATCTCCATCCAGAATGATTTCGCTCCCGAGGTTGTCAATATGGACAATGCCTTTGCGATCTATATCTGCAAATAGGAAGAGACCATCACCACAATACTTGAGAAACTGATAGCGCGCGGGAAATACCACACGATGGTTCCTGTCGATGGCTTTGACCAGGTGTCTATCTGGCACTACAAAGATGTCATCCTCAAAGCGCTCTATGGAAGGGTAAATCGGGGGAATTACTTCCTCCCCAAAGGAATTGACAAAGCCATATCCTTCTTGTGGGCGATGGGTCACTCCCCCTTTGGGGATGAGTTCATCATCTGCTGGCCATAGTCCTGCATCGGCTTGTATGGGTTCCTTGGGCCGAAGGGCCGGACGAGGATACCGGCCTTGCCGTACCGCAGCCAAACCATGTTCGAAATCTCCAGCCCAATCATATTTAAGGGAAATGATCGGTTCGCCTTGCCGGTTGATAAAGCCTACCCGCAAATAGCTTACACTTCGTCCTTGTTGGAGAGCTGCGAGTTTTTGAGATAATGGGCTATTAAATAGGCGTTCGAGTTGAGCCTTATCATTGCCCGCACGAATGGTCATGGCAGTCATTTGACGCATCAGGGAGTCATATAAGGCTTGGGCAGCAGGGGTGTCAAATGGTTTTATCACTTGCTCTACCATCGTGACACGCGCGGCCCCTTCTGAGAAAGCAGCCCCCTTGGCAAAAACTGCCGGGATAACGACCTGGCCTTGAGAATTGAGATAGCCGACACTATCTTGTTGGGTGAAGGCGGCCAAGCCTTCGGAGAAGGGTTGGATGTCTTGATAACAAGGACTGAGAATTTCCCGACCTTGACGGTCTATCAGCCCCATATATCCTTCCATTTTGATGGTGCCGCGTGATTGATAGACATTTCCCATGAAAATTCGCGCTACCCCTTGTTGATCAAATGGGTACACAAAATCAAAACGGGGAGCAATAGTAGTACTACCTGACGGGTTAATATAGCCCCATTTACCATCGAGGCGGATGGGGGCAAGGCCTTCGGAGAAGTCCCCTACCTGTTCAAAGGTGGGCGGGACGATCCATTCGCCCTGGGGATTGATGAAGCCCCAGCGGCCACGTTGTTTGACACCAGCGATTCCTTCATGGAAGGACCGAACCGCTTCATATTGCATTTTGACAACTACCTGTCCATCATAATTGCAAAACCCCCATAATCCCCCAGTCTTGGGTGGATGGGCACTGGCCCCTATATTCACTGCTACTAATCCCTCGCTGAACCCCCGTATGTCATCGTATATCTCGGGGATCACCTCTCGTCCAGCTAGGTCAATGTATCCGAACTGACCTTCCTTCCACACCAAGGCCAGAGAGACCTCTTGTGCCTTCAGGGCAATACCTCCTAGCATTCCAAATAAAGCAAGGAATAGAGCGAAATGTAATGGCTTCATGTAATTGGATCGTCTTGATCACGTAGTTGAATATTATGAATGAAACGGAATGTGAGGTTTGGTAGGATAAAAGTAAGAACAAAGTTTTTGGTGGAACTGGCCTTCTTATCCCATTTCTTTCAGGTTCAAATGCTCAACAAAGGTGCCAATTATACATGGAAACCTAGTTCATTAGCAGGTTTATGAGGCGTCGCACGTCCTCCAAGCTTACAGCTGGGAAGTTGGCAATCCGCAATTGTTTGCCCTTCATCGGGCCATATCCATTCCCGACGATCAGTCCTTCGGCCGCCAATCTTGATAGCAGTGCCTTATTATCATCTGGTGTGTTCACAACTATAACTGTCGGCGAGCGATCTGCAGGTATTTTTACAAATAGTTCATACGACGGATGTTGGGCGAAAAAATCGTACAGCATATCCGCTTTTTCTCTCGTCTCTGCACGGATCTGTTCGATCCCTTTAGACAGCATGTCCTCACACACCTTACCAAGGAGATAGACGGCAGAGATATTGGGCGTCTCTGGGGTCTGATTTTTCTGGGCATATTTGAGCAAAGAAGCGAAACTGTGATAACTCCCTACATTTCGCCCTGAAGCCTGTATCGCAGCTGCGCGTTCGATAGCCCTTGGCCCCGCAATCAGCACCCCTAGCCCTGCCGGTAGGCCAAAACATTTTTGCACAGAAAAGTACCCTGCGTCTACCTGCGACCAATCCACCGCCGCATAAGGAGCGATAGACACCATATCGAGCGTCACGAGTGCCTCTGGATATTTTGCTCGAAACTGATAAATCTCATCCAAAGAAAGCCTTACGCCCGTACTGGTTTCATTTAAGGTGAAATTGATGAGGTCAGGAACGTGAGTGAGAGATTTTGGATCAAAATCTACCCCCTCTCCCCAAGGCACCTCCACCTTCTCTGGCGCATGTCCTAGCGCTGTGACAATGTCAAAAAAGCGACGGGAGAAAGAACCATTCACAAAATGTAGGCTATGCCGATCCAGGCAATTCTGAGCCAGGCGTTCCCATATCTCCGTTGCGGAGCTGAAGAAGAATACCTGAAAATTTCCAGGAACCCCCAACAATTCCTTCACATGGCCTACAGCCTTCGCATGTATCGCCTGATACGTCGCACTACGGTGCGACTGGGAGAATAATTGCTGGGTCAGTCCTTCGATAAGGTGCTGATGGACAGTAGGATAAAGCGCAGCAGGTCCTGGGGTGAAGAAGGTTTTTTTCATGGGAGGCAAAATTCGGGATTTTTATTGTAATTATCCCGGCCATTACCTTTTGTTTTATTATCAATTTAGGTATCTTCATAAAGGAAATAACGGACAATACAAACACATTTTCCAAAGAAACGGTTTGGTGATAAATTATGGCTAGGGATAAATACCATGACTTAGTTAAAAGAGCTTTAATCAATGATGGATGGACAATAACTCATGACCCATTAAGATTGTCAAAATTGACTAGGGCTGTTGAAATCGATTTAGGCGCGGAGAAGCTTTAAAGGAAGTGGAACCTGACCGATTACTTTTCCTTGCCTTACCGCTGCCGATTTATGAAGGACTTCTTCAAGAAACTATTTCCAAACGTGTTCTAGAAAATTCGAATATCCATTTGATAATCTATGATTTAGAAGAAAAGCAAATGTTACTATGGAAAAACTAGTTTCATATAAAGAGATTGCCAAAGAGATTACAGACATAGTTTATAGTAAACTCCTTGGAGGCGACGATGTGATTATTCAACCTATTACTGATGAAGCACGGGGTCATTATCTTGTTTTTAATAATGGTTGGCGCGATAATCAGCACCGTATTTATGGAGTGGTCGTCCATATAGAAGTAAAAAAAGAAGGAAAAATTTGGTTACACCATGATGGCACAGACCTTATTGTGGGGCAGATGTTACTTGACAGAGGGGTGCCAAAGACCGACTTGGTTTTAGGATTTCATGCACCGATCATGCGTGCAGATACAGAATTTGCTGTTCAATAAAAACCAACACGCAACAGGCTTTATTTCAACCTGTTGCGTGTTCATCCACGCGTGTGGAAATACATATCGCGTGAGCTGAATTCCTAACAGATTGAAGAAAATCTGTTAGGAATTTAAAGGCCTAATTCACCACCAATTTCTTATTCATCACCTTGCCATTCTGGCTGATATTGAGGAAATATACGCCACTGGCTTCACCTGTCAAGTCGATTTCTTTTTCGTAAGGACCACTGAAGTCGACGAGCTTCTCGCCATAGATTTTCTGCCCTTGAGCGTTCAGGACGCTGATATTGACGTCACCTGCTTCGGCAGCTTCAAAGCTCAGGTTGAAACGACCATTGCTGGGATTGGGGTAGAAAGATAGCTCATTCACAGCAAGACTGTTTTTTACATCTCCGACTTCAATACCAGAGTCGCGCAGAAGCTCTTCATCATCTGTAGAAAGGTCCTCTACTTCTACAAATACCGCAATTCGGATCATTTTCTTGACGACTTTTTTGCCATCATCTTCGGCATCTACCGTCACACTGACTTGCATTTCTTTAGTCACTTCTTGTTCCACATCGGCATCATCTCCAGCGTGTTTATGGATAAAGACATTTTCTCCGTCGTCTGTCTTGAATTGGAACATATTAGCGCCTTCTTTCACCTCAATGCCCATTTCTTCCAGCTTGGCGCGGGTCTCTGGGTCGAGTTCTTCCATCTCAATAGACTCAAAAGCCTTTTTGATTTCTCCTTCAATTTGTTCGCCTAAACCATCCAGCTTGATATTAAAATGATTTTCTCCATCATCGCTATGCCACTCAAAATGCTGGTTGCCATCCATTTCAAAAACTTCCCCATTCTCTCCCTGAAACTTCAGATGAAGTTCTTTCGCTTTTTCCATCGCAGCTTCCACCTTGGCCTGCATCTCTGCATCCAAGCCTTCCATAGAGATTTCGCCGTCCGCGTTGTGCTTGAACTTAAACACATTGTGAGCGCCTGATTCTCCGTCAGTATCGACTTTGATCTGAATAGTATGGCTGTCTCCGTCATGTGATTCATGTACATCGGCATCGACGCCTACGGCTTCCATTAGCGCCTCGACGTCAATATCGCTGTCACTCGTTACGGTGGTATCGATCACGGTTTTCACGCCGTCGATCTCTTTGGTCATCTTGATCGTGACCGTGTTTTTCTTTTCTGTTGTAGTGGGCTGTTGGGCAAAAAGACCAACTGCCAAACATAGAAGGGTTAGAATAAGAGAAATTCGTTTCATTGGAATAAAATTGAGGGTTAGAAAAAGAAAAAGAATTATTGGCTTGTGTAAAATGGAAAATCAACTCCTATTTTAATTTCCATTTTGATTCGTTCCTAATCTCTAATACTCCAAATGTAAGCGAAAAGCCGTTAAATCGGTGTTAAAGAAAAGTTAAAGTACCTGTTAAACTGAACATCTAGGCATAGATTCCTTATTTTTACCTTAGATGAATAAACGCACCCTCTATATCATTATCGGCTTGATGAGTGTCGCGCTAGTGGGCATCATAGGGCTCCAAGCGTACTGGATCTCCAAGGCCCTAAACTTGAGTCAGCGCAATTTTGAGACCCATGTAAACAATGCCATGCGCCATGTCGTGCGCCAGCTAGAGCAGCGGGAAATGAATCAATTTTTGATTGTAGCAGCAGGCATGGAAGCAGAGGGAGTCAGGGTAAAAGTATTTGACCATTCAGAAGAATCAGAAGGACATGAACTGGGCGATAGTATTCGGGTAAATTATTCTTCAGATGCCGTTTTCTTGAGTGAAAATCATCTTCCAGATGGAGAGGTACAAATACGGGTTCAAGCAAGTACAAGCAGTAGTTCTGACGATACAGTTTGGGTTGATCATACAGTTGGGGCAAATGTCAAAAGAGCGATTAGGCATATGCCGCTATCAGGGCTAAATCTGTGGGCTGAAGAACGTTTGTCAGAACATTTACATCACCTGGAAAAAGAAGAGTCTGACATTGAAGAAATGTTTGCTAGGACGCTTCAATTTGTTGCATCTCCATCCAAAACCATCGGTGAGCGGATCGACATTACCCAGTTGGACACCTTGCTCTCACAAGCTTTTCGCGATGCAGGCATCACCTTGGACTACCAGTTCATGGTCTTCAAAGACAGGAAAAAAGAGGTCGTTTTCAAAACGAGCAATGCCTCAGAAGGGTCCCTATTTGAGACCAAGCACCAGATTCAGCTTTTCCCCAATTCTTCGGGCGTATTTCGCTCCTTACTGGGCGTCTATTTCCCCAGTCAACGCTTACATACCTTCGGTGATGTCTGGGGCTTGGCGAGTGCCTCCTTCTTTTTTACCAGCATCATTCTGATCTGCTTTGCCTTGACTATCCGTGCTATCCTCCGCCAGAAAAAGCTCTCCGAGATGAAGAATGACTTCATCAACAATATGACCCACGAGTTCAAAACCCCTTTGGCAACCATTTCCCTGGCCACAGATGCCCTCAATGCCCCGATGGTCCGTGAGCAGCCCGAGAAGATGAACTATTACACCCGCATCATCAAGGAAGAAAACCAACGCATGAACCAACAGGTAGAACGCGTTCTTCAAATCGCACGGACACAGATCCGACTCAAACCCGTCACCCTTGACATGCATCAAGTCATCGAGCGTGCCGCCGAAAACATCCAATTGCATGTGGCTAAGCGTCAAGGGAAAGTGACCCTTGACCTCGCAGCTGCCCAGACGAGTCTGCAAGGCGACGAAGTCCACCTCACCAATCTATTCACCAACCTCCTGGACAACGCCAATAAATATAGCCCACAAGCCCCTGACATATCCATCCGTAGCTGGAACGATGACGGAATGCTGGCTATCAGCGTGGGGGATAAAGGACTGGGGATCAGCAAGTCTGATCTGGAGAAGGTCTTTGACCGATTTTATCGTGTCTCAACCGGTAACCTTCACGATGTGAAGGGTTTTGGGCTGGGGCTTAGCTATGTGCGAGAGATCGTACAGGCACATCACGGAGAGATCCGCGTGAAAAGTAAAGTTGGTCAAGGGACGACGTTTACGGTGTATTTGCCAATCGATGAGCGTTCTAGGTTTTAGGTTCTAAGTAAGTTCAAGGAGGAATGCATTTCATTCAACATTCATAATTCCTCCATTCAAAATTCTCCCATGAATAATTCCTTATTGTTAGTTGAAGACGAGTACAATTTTGGGGCTGTGCTCAAAGATTATTTGGGCATGCAGGGGTTTGAAGTGACCTGGTGTCAAGATGGAGAGGCGGGAGCAAAGGCCTTTCACTCAGGGTATTTTGACCTGTGCATCTTGGACATCATGATGCCGTTAAAAGACGGATTTACCCTGGCTGAGGAAATCAGAAAAGCACGGCCCCAGCAACCCATCATTTTCCTGACGGCACGTTCGCTCCGAGAAGACGTCATTCAAGGCTTTAAGCTAGGCGCGGACGATTACATCACCAAGCCCTTTGACTCGGAAGAACTCCTCTACCGCATCCGCGCCATCCTCAAGCGTAGCCAAAGCGAATCTCCTGTTGAAGATCAACCCCAACAATTTAACCTGCACGATTACACCTTCGACCACGAATTTCGCACCCTCACTTTAGGCGAAAAAAGCATACGCCTTTCGCCCAAAGAATCAGACCTGCTCCACTTGCTTTGTTTACAAAAAAATGATCTCCTATCTCGCGAAAATGCCCTCCGCATGCTCTGGGGAGACGATAATTACTTCAATGGAAGGAGCATGGATGTATTTGTCAGCAAATTGCGCAAATACCTCAAGGAAGATCCGCGGATTCGGATCGAGAATATTCATGGGAAGGGGTTTAGGTTAGTGGTAGAGTGAGCCGCTCCCTGCGGTCGCTGCGAGAGTCGAGACCGCTCGGCTCGAAGACTCGCCTTCGCTGTGGGATAAGAGGATGTCTGCCCTAAATCTCACAGCGAGTCTTCGAGGGATCCCACAGTGAGGAGCTTTGCGACGAACGGTCTCGCAGCGAGCCCGCAGGGTGAGCGGTCCCGCAGAGAGGAGCAATAGCTACGAACGGTCTCCTTACCAATCAAACTCATGTCGTAAGACCCGCTCAAACAGCTGCTCAAGTGCCTGGGGGTCTCCATTGAGCTTGTGTAGCTCCACAGAGAAAAACACCTGGTTGGTGCGGCCATTGGTGAATACGGTACGGCCACAAATAGTCGCAGGTCCTTGCCAGTTGCCTGATGTTTTCAGAGGAGTTGTGTAAATGTCGTTAGCTGGGTCTTTTGCATAAAAAGGATCTGCCCCAGAGATGAAATTGGAACAGATAAGCGGGGGAAAATCAGCGGCGAAAGCAGCGGTGGACCGAATCACACTATCGGATGGGATTCGCGCCTGTCCTTCAGAAGTTGAGATGCTATCCATAGGCGAAAACCCAAACACAGCCGAAGCGCCTGAAACAAGCGAACTGTTGAAGGTGGTAGGAAATCGGGTGGTCCCAAATAATTTTCCGCCTTCATTCAGGTATACTTGAAGCTGATTGGAAGCCACTTCTATATGTAATAAGGAACCGAGGCTCGCCTGTGCAGTCCCATCACTGTACCAGAATACCTGGTCATACAAATTGAGGAATATGCCAAATGTAGGGTCCCAAAAAGGCGGCGTGTTAGCTGCAAGGTCTAAGAAATCATAAGTGAAGCCTCCTTTTGCCAAAATCTCCCGATACAAATCGGTGGGCGTATCTGATGAATGATCATCGATGACCAGGAGGTCATTTCCTTTTTGCTTGACAAAAAACACTTTTGAAGTATCTGATAAGCTGAAGCTTCCAGCAATATCTCGTGCACGCAAATAGAGCCTGTTTTCTCCCCCCACAATCAACCCTTCGATCGGAGTAGTTTCCTTGATGGCATTTCTCCCAGTATACAGAATGCCAGGCTGTAATGTGTTTTGATCTGGCTGACTGGGGACTACTGTGACAAAGTCCATTTGCCGAGGAAGGGAGAACCATGCCCCATCATTTAACTTGATAAAAACAGAATCCAACGTCTGAAACCCATCAAGGTCATCGACCTTCCACTGCGCAGAAAATACAGAATAGACCGTGTCAGGGATCAGAATGACTGAATCTAGGTTAGCGACTGGAGGGGTGTTTTTGATAGGGACCAATAAATAGGCTGGCGTAGGGTCCGCCAAGCCTTCTCCATCAATGGCCCGCACCCAGAAATCGATGTCTGTTGTATCGGAATTCAATTCCAAATCAAAGCGAAACGTACTGTCTTGAATCGTAACGTAATGCCACACCACCTCATCTAGTGAAAGCTCATATCCTGCGACATAGCCATCCTTGTCTTCGCCTGACCAGTGCATGGTCACGACACTATTGAGTCGATCCTGACCACTCAGGTTGATTTCGGTCAGGAATAATTTGGTCTCTGGAGGAAGGTTATCCAGCAGTTGGCCTTCCTTGCAACTGATCATACTGACCAGGACCAGGAAATAAAGGAGGAAGTGTTTCACAGGAGAAATATTCAAGGTCAAATTTAAGGGTATATCGGGCAAAAGAATAAGCCACGGATTACACTGATTTCACGGATATATTCTTTCAATCTGTGCTAATCCGTGCAATCCGTGGCAATGATGATTTATTGACTGACTAGCTTCCAGCTTAACATACTGAATATCAGCAGCTTTGAATCATTAATCAGTAATTAATCAATCAATAATTCCTTAATGAGTAACGATCACTTTTTGTCGGGCGATCACGACATTTTCTACACGTACTTGCATGACATACGTACCAGCAGCAAGCTGCGACGTAGGAAGTGCTACCTGACCTTCTACTCCATGAGAAGTCGTAGCAGCTACCTGACGACCCATCAAATCTACCAAGCTGATTTCAGCTTGTACAGACTTCGTAAAGCGATAAGATACATTCAAATCTTGTGAAACGGGATTAGGGAAAGCCCGAACCAGGCTACCTGCCAGCTCATCTTCGATGCCCACTAAAGGACAATTGGCCCCATCATAATTTTCGAAGTCGTCATTATTTCTTGGCAGCAGCTTCATATTGCTAAAGCTGTAAAACATAAGTCCAGTCATAGAACTCATCGTATCGGCATACGTGATGATACAGGACGCTACACCAGGATTCAATCCAGACACCCATTGCATGTCATTGACATAGCCTACATTGAGTGAACCAGGCGCATTACCCGTATTACGACCTGCTAATACCAGAGACCCTACAGCAGGGCTAAACTCATCTTTTCCGACACGGTATTCCCCAAAGTTGTTATTTGGGCCAGCTGGATTCACATCTACTACGTAAATAGGGCCGGCTCCAGAATTTTCAAATTTCAACAACATCCCTTCATACTGCTCATTGATCATAAAATCATAGCTAGTAAAGATGTCAGGATCTACGGAAGTTGGCGTTATTACCCCTGTATTACCTGTTTTAGTGAGCATATTTACCTGCATATTGGTATTGCCAAAGCTCTCCTGGATGGTTCCATTGACGGTGATTTCATCACCGATGGCCAGCCCTGTAAGTCCTGCCGCACCAGGTACCAACTGGATACCCGTCCAGCTTTGTGGTCCATTTTCCTGCTGGATAAAGATTGTCCCCAAGTTGTCTATTTCTGAAGAAGCAGTCACGATACCGGTGACAGTCACGTCCATACCAAGGTAGCCTGAGTTACCGTTTGAATAGGGGGTAAACTGAAGGTCATAAATGGTCAAACCATTATCTCTAATAGAGAAAAACAGCGGATCGAAACTCCCTCCTGGGACATCAGGGGCACAATTAGTGAGGTTGTCATTATCCTCCGCACAGATATAATATTTGACAAAATCGCCATCACTAAAATTGGTATTGGTAATAGTTGCTTCCCAAATATTGCCTGCGGTATTGGTCATAGGAAGGGTATTATAAGAACTCGTTCCAATGCCTACTGCATAACTAAGCTCAGCAGATGTCACCATTCCATCTGGGTCTTCAATGGTCGCACGGATGGTCACATCATCGCTTCCCTTAGGGGTAATAGGGTTGCGGGTAATGCCTGAAATCAACGGAGCAGCAGTCCCTTGACGGATATTGTAATCATTGCTTGTGTGTGGGAACATTTCATATCCACGGCCACCAGCTCCTGTACAGCCATTGGCTGAGTGGGAAATCACACCGCTGAGAGAATCATAGACGGCGCCTACATTGGGGGGCACAAATCCATTCGCGGGACGTGCATCATTGAAACGGTCAGAGATATTGACCGTATTTCCGGCTGCATCTTGAACGATAATACTTACACGCGTACTTCCTGAGAAATAACTAAGAGCCTGTACAGTCACATCTGTCAAGGTGACATAAGATCCTTCCCATTGCTCTCCTGTAGGGAGAATATTGGTCTGGGTATTGTCATTGAGGTCTCCCGCAGAAATTTTGACTCGCTGGACAGTTTTGCCTACATCAAGCAATTCTACCCCATTGATGAGGGGATCGAGCTGAGATTCATTGCCAAAACGACCAACTACGCCAGTAATCTTAACAGAATCACCTGCCTCAAGGTCCAGAATATCATCTGGCGTGGTAGGAACATTGCCTCCACTAAATCGAACGGTGATCCCCGAAAAGGGGCCTGTTCCATTCTGAATCCAAATCTGACGGCCACTCGCAGAGTTCGCGATGCCACCTTCCATGACTACCACGCCATGCGTAGTTACGGTGTCATTTTCATACGTAGAAGTGTCCACACACATGGCTAAGGTAGCCCCAGGAACCGTCTGAATGTCCTGAATTGTGACAACAGGATACTGTGCCATCAGGCCAGTAAACATCAGCAGTGAAAAGCCGAATAGTAATAGTTTTTTCATAGTAGAGTTTTGTGTAAAAATTGATTATTGATTATAAATTGATTGATTATTGATGTCAAATTACTCACTAACAGTTCTTTAGAATAATTAATCAATAATCTATCAATCAGTAATTACTTTATGATGACAAACCGTCCTTGTCGTTTTTCATTGGTGTCGAGGTCGGTCACGACAAAGAGGTACAGGCCGCGAGCGATGATTTGATTGTCTTGGGAAAGCAGGTCCCAGCCATGTTCGCCGCCAGAGAAAGTAGCCGCATCAGGATCTGAATAGGTCTCAAACCACCTACTGTCTTCGCCTTTATAGGCTTCATCGTGTTCAAAAACGTCTACGAGATCCCCTGCCAAGCTATAAATGCGGATTTCACACCGCTGAGGGAGATTCGCAAAAATCAGTTTCCGATCTTCTTCAAACGTACTAGCTCCTTCCCAATCTGCCCCTGCGTAGTAAGGATTAGGATAGGCAAAAGGGTCTCCTGACTCAAAACTGCCGTTGGCAGGTTTTCCTGCAAAGACACGCTTCAGCGTCACCAGCGGCGGAGACTCCAGGGATTCGAGGTTATTCACCTCATCGCCCCTGTCATACGCCGTCAGCGAAATGGCATGTTGCCAGCCATTGGCGACATTAGAGAAAGTGTACTTGTAAACATAAGTATTAGTATCACCCTCGAAAGTGACAGGGTTGAGCAAGCGTATTTCTTCAAAACTATTGTCAAAAAAGATCCCATTGCCCGGGATATCCCACGAACTGACTAGCTTTAAGGAGCGATTGATATCTTGGGTGTTTTGCACATCAAATCCAACAGAAGTTTTATACAAGCGATACCCCTCAAAGTCCATCTCTTTGGAGATCGCGTCTACTGACGATTCCGAATTATCCGTCCAAAAAACGTCTATCTCATGGTCTTTGGCCACTACGCGTACATTGGGAGGGTCGGGAGGTGTGGGAAGAATAAAACGGGTGATTTGCCCATCCTGATCTCTGTCTTCGCCTTCTTCCAAGATACAATTGCCATTGGCATCTTCCCCGAAGTAAGCCGTCTGGGCCCAGCCAGCATTTTGGATGAGATTGGCACGTTGTGCAGCAGAGTTGGCAGCAGCTGGCTGTCCATCAAAGCCTCTTTTGGCACAGATGATGGCAAATGCAATATCTATTTCATCGCCTGGGTTGATTGTCGGAAACGGCCCTACAGAGATGAGGTTGGAGCGATTGCTCGCATTACCAATCGTCTGGCTGATCACATCCCATCCAGCTTCTTGATTGAGTCCTTTGGTCATCTTATTATACTTCTGGACATCAGAAGTAGGGAAGAAATAAAGGGGATCAGTTGTATTGCTAAATTGCCAAGTATTGAAATGTACATCAAAATTGGGACTGGAAGGGCACGCTCCATTGATCTCTGCGCCAAGATATTTGGTGGCGACATAGCTATCCGTAAAGCCTATATCACCATTGGAATCAAATTCATAGCCCATGGCCAAGGAGTCAATGAACCCATTGCCTCCTGCACTGAAGAAGGCACTACCCCCTGGCGGGGTGATATTGACATTCCGGACGACGCCGTCTACCCAGTAGCCTACATAAGCAGAGTCGATGGGATTATTGCTGATATTTTGGATGCGAAAGTTGAGGATGACAAAGAAATTGGCAAAGGAGAAGTTCCAATTCAGTGATCGAAAATCTACTTTGATCCCCAAAGGAGTTTGGTGATCCAAAATCTGTATTCTCCCTGTCCCTGTATTCACAAACCGAGAGGTATCGGTAAAGGTCGCCACAAAATCTTGATGCGAAATAGCATTTGGGGTAAAGAAAGGGCTATTGAACAAGGACGACTCCTCTACTAAAGGAGTCTTAGAAGTAAATTCAAATCCACGTCCCCCAGTAGTATAACCTGTCGTGGCATCTACCGCCCCAGAACTAACAGCGACCTGTCCGTTCACAAGACCTCCAACCCAAAGTCCTCCATCAAACACGTGTTCTACTCCCGAGTTGACGGGGTATTCCCACGAAGGATGGCCTTGTACATTGAAGCTGCCACTGAAACTATTGCCGATGATGCCAATATTGGTGATGGTACCACCTATATTATTGGCAGAAGTAACCTTTTCATCAAAAATGTCGGCTTGCCCCCAAAGGAGTCCTGATGAAAAAAGGAGTGGAAGGATAATAAGGGAAACTCTCATTGAACGGCAATTTACACAACCCTAGTCTTTTTTATGTAATGACAACATGAAATTTCACACTTGTCCCATTTCTTTTCCCTAAAAATTGGCATGCAAAAGTGAATTTTGTTTACTTCGCAGTCTATATCTGTTACATCAATTTTTTGATTATGAAGTTACCCGAAAGTATTGCTATTGTCATGCTATTCATGGGATTATATTTGCTTTTCAGCGGATTGTCTCAATCTGGCTCTGAAATCACTACCATGATGGTAGAAGGAAAAGAAGTCGCTATTAATAATTCAGCAGGGATAAATATGAATATCCGTGTATTTCTAGGCATAGTCTCCTTGATCGGTGCAGTAGTAGCGACTATCGTAGGCGGCGGTCTCACCACCGTTCGTAAAGCAGGCATTGAGCCTAGCAGCCACTAGAAGAATTAGTGATTGACTGATTATTAATTGATTAATTTCCAGCGTTGTAGCTGGCAGTTTTTATATAACGCAAAGAAGCGAAGCCAGGTAGGCGGTTCGTTTTTTTGCGTTTTTTTATTTCAAAAATCCTTGTTCATAAATCATTATTCCGCAATCAATTCTTCCAACAACGCCTCCGTCTCCTCCACAAATTCCGTGTAATACGCCCCCGTCCCCGGGCCATAAAACCCTGTATGGATTTTCTGCACATCACCTGAACGATCGATGAATATCGAGGTGGGATAGGACATTACATGGTTGAGCATGGGTAGTTTTTTGGCAGCTTCCTGCTTATTATTGGAAGTACTCGCGATCAAAATGGGATAGGGTGTACCCAGGCGCTTCTGCAATCGACGGATATTGCTCGCCGCCTTGGCGAAGGTAGGCGTCCGCTCAAAGGCAAGGCCGATGATCTCCAATCCCTGATCGTGATATTTATCGTACCATTGTGCATATAATTTGCTCTCATCCAGACAGTTAGGGCACCAGGAACCCATGATTTGTACCAATACGACTTTCCCCTGAAACTGCGCATCCTCCAAAGAAACGAGCTGACTGTCAAGAGCTGGAAAGCTAAAAGAGAATTTGTCATAGCCTGGATTCAGATAGGTTAACGTCTCTGGATCACGCAAGGTAGCGCTGTCATTCATGACGGCAGTGAAGGGTTCGTTCCAATGTTTTCCTGAGAAAAAAGTCCCAGAAAGTGATTTATCTCCCGCCATTTTTAGGGTAAATAAAAAAGCATGCGCCCCATCAAATGTCGAAAGCGTCATTTCACCCCCTACCACACAGCCTTGCAAATAACGATAGTCGCCTGTCTCCGTCAGAAAGGTCCCTGTGACTTCATTATTATCTTGAGAAAAAATGCCCACCGCAGGCGTTAACTCCATAGAATCCTTTCCAAATTTGACAGCCCACCGCCCATTAAAGTCGACAGCATCGCCACTTTCACATATCCACTCCCCATGAGTCGCCTCAAAAGGAATCTTGTAATCTCCGCGTGAGTAGTTGTGCCAATGGCCTCGAATCACGCTATCAGCAACGATTTTGCCCCGAAACTCTGAATCAAAAACAGGCATCCTTATGAAGAGCGAATCTCCTACCTGTGAGACTTCGTCTACTTCAATTATCTCCTTCGCATTGTGGAAGGCCCATACGTTTTTTTCCCCTTTAATGGTGTGCGACACCTCTATAGGCAGATCGTGTTCCCCAATGTCGAGGTGGATGAGCCAGGGGCCTATTTTGGGGATGAGAGGTACCTTTTTAGGTGAATTGCATCCCACCAATAGGAGCGAGAGAATCAGTAACCATAAGTGAGATTGGAGGTTTTTTATGTTCATAATTTATTCGGTTAATTTTGAACCATATAAGGCATTTAAGGGCATATAAGTACTTTGAAAAGCCCCCTTAAATGTTCTTATATGCCTTATATGGTTTTTCCTCTTCTTTGCCACAACAACACAAATAAAGGCAAGCCCCCATGCACCAGTCGCATGACCATTTCAAAGCCGTACTGGTGCATGGATTCCCAGAAGAAGTCAACATGTACATGTGCCAGTAGGCGAGCCAAGGCTGTGATGAGGCCCCAAGCTATACAATAATAAAGGCCAAATGTTCTGGTTTTGGGAAAAAGGAGCAAGGCCACAAATACCAGATCCAGCCAGCCGATCACATATAAAAAGGTCAAAGCACTTTTCTCCGAAATGCCCAAGATACTGATCGTCATGTCCACAAAATTCCCTGGAACGGGATAAACGCCTAGGGCATACAAGCCATGAGAAATGAAGGTAAGGGCAATGGCTACCAGCGCTAAAGAAAGGATTTTCTTCTCCCTGTTCTTTTGAAAAAAAATGAGATACAGGAGGTATGGCGCTATAAACTGAGAACTATATTCAAAAAACTGGGCGATGTGGTAAAACTTGTCTTTACAGTATAAAAGAGCCAATAGTACTAAGAACACACTTGTGATTGGCATCAATACCGCCCATTTTTTACTTATTTTTTCTACAAATAGGCATAATACAGCCACGCCGAGATACCAGATCCCTAATCCCAATTTCAACCCTTGGAGGAGTCCGTCATAAGTTGGAGAGGTGACAATCTCATACCAGGTGTTGCCCGTCAGGAATTCGGCAATCCCTTTGAGCAGGCTCTCATCCCAGAAGAAGGTCCGTAGGGGAATATCCCAGAAGATGTGTTGGTAGGCTCGTCCGACTAAGAGGAAAAAGCAGGAGAGTTTTAGGAGCATAAAAAATGCGTAATTAGCGTGCTGTCGTGGATTTCGGCTTGTGGGCTTGCTAGTGGGGTAATCCGCGACTATGTCAACAAGTCCTTCCCAATATCTGTTCGATAATAAATACCCTCAAAGTCCACAAAACTCGCTTTGGTCAGGCATTGGTGAATAGCATGCTCGATGGTCTCGCCCTCACAACTGATGGCGAGTACACGGCCGCCATTGGTGACAAGGATCCCCTTTTCCAGGCGTGTGCCAGCATGGAAGACGATGGCATCTTCGATGTCTTCTAGGCCCGAGATGCGTTTGCCTTTCTCATAAGCCTGAGGATAGCCCCCACTGACAAGCATCACAGTGGTACAGGTTTTGGGGCTGATATCGAGTTTTTTCTCAGCTAATTTTCCTTTTACTACCCCTTCAAACAAGTCTAGCAGGTCTGATTCTATCCGAGGAATGACCACTTCCGTCTCTGGGTCTCCCATCCGCACATTGTACTCCAAGACATAGGCTTTCCCTTTCACCACCATCAGTCCGATGAAGATAAATCCTTGATAGTCAATCCCATCAGCGATCAATCCTTTCATCGTCGGTTCGACGATTTCATCTTCGACTACCGCCAAAAAAGAGTCATCGGCAAAAGGGACTGGGGAAACGGCGCCCATGCCGCCTGTATTGAGGCCCGTATCGCCTTCGCCGATACGCTTATAGTCTTTGGCCGACGGCAGAAGCTTATAGTTCTGACCATCGGTCAGCACAAAGATGGAAATCTCGATGCCATCGAGATACGCTTCGATGACGACCGTTTGGCCTGCCGAGCCGAAGGCTTCGCCTGATAACATGGTCTTGACAGCTGTAGCTGCTTCGGCGTGGGTTTCGCAGATGAGCACACCTTTGCCTGCGGCGAGGCCGCTGGCCTTTACCACGATAGGCAGCGAATGTTGCTGGATATAGCTCAGCGCTTCAGCCTGCTGATCCGTGGTAAAGCTGGCGTAGGCAGCTGTAGGGATGCCGTGCCGCTTCATAAAGGCTTTAGAGAAATCCTTGCTCCCTTCAAGCTGGGCCCCCACTTTCCCAGGGCCAATTACGGCGACGTCTTTGCTCCGCAAAAAATCAGCTACGCCATCCACAAGCGGCTGCTCTGGCCCTACGATGACCAGGTCTATGGATTCACTGGAAATAAATGCGTGCAACGCATCAAAGTCGGTATGGTCAAGGGCGACATTGGTGCCGACCTGGTTGGTGCCCGCATTGCCGGGCGCTATATAGAGTGCTTCGCAGCGAGGAGATTGGGCGACTTTCCATGCCAAGGCATGCTCTCGTCCTCCACTACCTAGGATGAGTATTTTCATGGACGCAAAGGTAGGGAAGATTTTCTTTTTCAATTAACCCTTTTTCCACCTTATTCATCGCGAAGGGCCTCGATGGGATTTGCAGATGCGGCTGTATAGGCACGATAGCTGATGGTCAATAAGGCGATCAACAAGGCGGCAATGCCAGCCAAGACAAAGGTGCCCCAGCCCATTTCTATCCGGTAGGCAAAATTTTCCAACCAGCCATGCATAAACCAGGCACTCAAGGGAGCGGCAATCACAAAAGCGATAACCACCAAACTCGAAACGCCTTTGCCTAAGAGAATCAATAGTTGGGAGACAGAAGCGCCCATCACTTTGCGAATGCCCAATTCCTTTACCCTACGCTCTGCTGCTAGGGAAACAAGGCCATATAAGCCCAAGCAAGCGATGAATATCGCCAACAATGCAATGATGCTCACCACCTTGGTCACTTGCCGATCTGCTTGATAAAGCGCCTCAAAGTGGGTATCGAGGAATTCGTATTCAAAGGGGAAATCTGTCCCTGTAGCCATCCATTTTTCCTCCAAAAAAGGCAAGATATTCCCTAATTTATTAGGATGAATCTTAATGGAAACCTCACTCACGCCCCATCGAGGCTGGACTGACATCGCCAGCGGATTGATCCCTTCGTGGAGGGAATTATAGTTAAAGTCTTTGACAAGCCCTATCACTTGGCCCCATTCTTCATGCCACCCAAATTTCATGGCTTTCCCTACGGGATCATCCCATCCTAACTTCTTAGCAAGCTCTTCATTGATGACAAAAGCGTGGCCTTCATCTTGTGCATATTCCTTCGAGAAACTCCGCCCGTCTAGCAATTCGATGTCATAGAGCTCAATATAGTCATAATCGATATTGAGGTGAGAAATCGCCAGCCCTTGCTCAGCTGTATCGGCCTTGACGCGAATCCCTGTTTGGTGGATATTGTTGCCGAGGCGCTGGCCTGAGGAGGCTACTGCGATAATATCGGGGTGGGTGAGGAGCTCTTCTTTAAAACTGGAATAGGTTTCATTAAGGGCACGCGTACCTGGCAAGAGCATGACCTGCTCGGTTTGGAAGCCAGGATGGCGGTCGGTCATGAAGCGCAGCTGTTGTGCGACGAGGAGGGTGCCAATGATCATACAAGTGGCAATGGCAAATTGGGCCACGACCAAGATGTTTTGTAGGGAAAAGCGCCCTGCACGAATCCTCAAATGCCCTTTGATCGCTTCAATGGGTTTGAAACCTGCCATGAACAGGGCTGGATATAGGCCTGCCAGTAGTCCCACTAACAGGGTTCCGCCAAGCATCATCAGCAGCCATAACGGCTGCCCTAATACGCCAAATGAGATTTCTCGCTGACTGAGTTCATTTAGATAAGGGAGCGTGAAATAGGAAATGAGCAAAGCAATTCCGATGGCAATAACCGCAAAAGTGATAGACTCTAGGATAAATTGTCGGGCCAGGTGACCATGCGTCGCGCCTATGGTCTTGCGGATGCCTACCTCTCGTGCACGCTTGATGGAGCGCGCAGTAGATAGATTCATAAAATTGATGCTTGCGATGAGTAGGACAAAAAGGGCCAGGACAGAAAAAATCTTGATATACTTTCCGTCAAATTTCCTGTAGTTCTGGTAATCATGGGTGATGTCGGTAGAGGCCAAATGCACTTCTTCCAGTGATTGTACAAATAGCTGATATCCATCTGTGGCATCCTCTCCCATATGTTGGGTGAGAAAGTCCGGGAATTTGGCTTCCATTGCATCAATATCGGTCCCTGGCACCAACTTCAAATACGTCACTAGCCAGTTACTTCCCCAATTTTGAAGCATTCTGTCTTGATCGTCCTTGCCGATTGTCTTCATCGAGATCAACCCATCAAATTGCAGATGAGAATGGTCGGGAATATCTTTTAAGATCCCAGCAACCGTAAAGACAGTCGTGTCTTCATTGCGCACCTCCAGTTGCTTTCCCACAGCATTGGGATCATCAAAGAGCTTGCGCGCCATCGTCTCGGTGATCAGGAGATCATTGGGACCGTGCAAAGCAGTTGTTTTGTCCCCATATACCAGCTCAAAGTCGAACAGGTCAAAGAAGGCCGTGTCCACGATGTAAAGCTTCTCTGCAAATATCTTTTTATCACCATTTTGTAAGGGCACATCTTGTCGATTGAGCAATCGAGTATAGGCTTCCACTTCGGGAAATTCTTCCTGTAATGCTGGTCCCATAGGATACATGGAAAGGGCTACCTTTTGGGGAATGATCCCATCCCACGTCTGAACTTCGTTCAGGCGATAGACTTGTTCTTTTTCGCTGTGAAAGCTGTCAAAGCTGAGTTCATTTTGAATAAATAAAAAGATCAACAAGCAAGCCGCCATTCCCACTGAAAGTCCTACAATATTGATTAGCGAAAAAACCTTATGTCGTGCAAGGTTGCGGAGGAGAATTTTGAAATAATTATGGAGCATGTGTAAGAGATTAGTAGGTAGGAAAAAACTCAGGAAGGTAATTTAATAGACATGCCCCTACCTAGCAAGTTGCAAGAAAGCGGGGGCATTTATTCGCAAGAATTCCATCAAAAAGGTGGCATTCAGTAGTTTTACGGGTAAAAAAAGGTTTTGTCCCCCTCTTTGTCCACCCTTTATGGTATAAAGTCTACCCATAAATACTGATATTGCTACCGTTTTCAAGCTTTTGAAAATAGGGTAAAACCTCTGGTTAAGGTGGGAAGCGGGACAGTGCTTAATTGCGCTGTCCCCTTTACTTTTTTATATTTTTCCTAAGAAGGAAAAATAGTAGATCTTTAATGATTGTGCGGCTGGGATGAAACGAGCGAGGGCGGACGGATCGTAGGGTTGGCCTTGGTTGGCTCGTTTCGATTTTTTGGTTACTTTTTTCTAAAAAAAGTAACATAGCAAAGTATAAATACAATCATTATTAATCCCCATCTATGCACCTTTCCACCATCGTCTTCGACCTAGGCGGCGTCATGATCGGCTGGGACCCCCGCAACCTCTATCGCAAGATTTTTTTTGATGAGCAGGAAATGGAATATTTCCTGGCCAATGTATGCAACCACGACTGGAATCATCAGCAGGATGCAGGTCGTACCTTTGAAGCTGGGGTTGCTGAAGTAGTGGCAAATTTCCCTCATTACGAATCCCAAATCCGAGCCTATCAAGAACGCTGGGTAGAAACCCTAGGGGAAGTGAATACAGAAGTTGTGGAAATGCAGCAGGCCTTGCTTCGTGATCCACGCTATCGCGTACTAGCCCTGACCAACTGGTCTCATGAGACCTTTCCCATTGCTCAAGGGCTATTTCCCTTCTTGGCGGACTTTGAAGGGACGCTCGTGTCAGGCGTGGAGAAGCTCGCCAAGCCAGACTTGGCCATTTATGAATTGCTGATTCAGCGTTATGAGCTGGTGCCGCAGGAGACGCTGTTTATCGATGATTCCTTAATTAATGTGCAAGCGGCGGAAATGGCAGGACTTCAAACCATTCACTTTCAGTCACCAGCGCAGTTAGCGACAGCCTTCCAAGTTTATGGGATTTCGTTTTAAACAATTCAGCAGGCAAAATTGCGTAACCAAAGTGCCCCTTTTGATTCGGCTAATTGATCGGAGGCCATTATACTTGCAATAACCTATAGAAAAATGATAGAGAAATTTGGCAATTACACGCTTGAAAATACAGACGCCTCTCTTCGACTTACCTATGTGCGAACTGCCAAGGATTGGATGGATGCGCTGATTTCAGGAGTAATGGGGATTGGCAGTTTAGCAATCGTTGGCGCTGTTATCTTCTATAGCTTGCAAGATGGTTTTGAGTGGATCTACCTTATTGTAATATTGCTATTTGGCTTCTTTTCCTATATGAAATTAGGTGAAATGACCATGAGGCTGATTTATGATCCTGTCGGAGAGGTTTTGAGGTATGATAAAGAAAATGGAATTGTTTATTGGAAGTCTTCTCAATTCAAAACACGCAAAAGTTCACATGACGACATCGTTTCCATTGATTATCACCTACATACTGATTGGGTCGATCCAGGGGGGGAATATAATACGTTAAAAAAAAGATATTGGGCAGAGGCAGAATTGGTAGTCGAGAACGAAAGTCGGTACCGGATTTTGGCCATGAATCCCAACAAAGTCATAGACATAGGGGCTGTGAAAATAGAACGGGAATTGAGAAAAAACATAAAAGGAATCGCCGAAATTCTCTCAGACGAACTGGGGGTTGATTGTCGGTGGAAAGGCATCATTAAGGAAAAATAATGGCAAATAGCATGATCATGAAAAAACGAATCTTTATCACCAGTTTGATTTCCATCCTTCTACTAGGCTGCAGCAACCTAGAAAAAATCCTTCCCAAGGATGATGGCAAGTGGAACTTAGCGCGAGTTGTAGAGGAGTTTGCGCTGGATGAAGGCTTAATTTATCAGGGAGATACCACCAATCTGGGAACGATGACCTTTGCAGAAGATGGCCTGCTGACGCTTGTTTATGCCGATTCGTCTGAGGAAAAACTCCGATGGAGTTATGATAAGTCAGATGACGAAGTCACGGTTATGGGATGGGAATTTTCCGTCGAGGCAGGCGGAGCGACTTTTAGCCGAACGGAATTTGTATTCCGTGTTCAGGAAAGCACTGCTGACACGCAGTTATGGCAGGCAGAGGAACGATTCACTACGTTGAATCCCTTCACCCAGCTCGAATCCGACGCGCGGATAGCCGTTCAATGGCGACTAGAGAAAGCGAATTAAGAATTGAAAATGAAGAATAGAGGATTTTACCACACCCAATCAATAATCACTCAATCTATCAATTAATAATCTTTACACGATATTTAGCACCTGCTCCTTGATCTTGTCTAACTCGTCCTTCATGCGGACGACATGACGCTGAACCTCAGCGTTTTGCGCTTTGGAACCAATGGTATTGATTTCGCGCCCCATCTCCTGTGCTACGAAGTTCAGTTTTTTTCCACTGCTCGCCTTCGCCGCTTTGATCTGCTCAAAATAGGTCAAATGCTGTCGTAAGCGCACGATCTCCTCATTGATATCCAACTTCTCGATATAGTACGTCAATTCTTGCTCAAAGCGGTTGGGGTCAAAATCTATTCGACCCTTGAGGTCATTCATCGCTGACTGGATGCGGTCACGCACAAGCGCGATTCGCTCTGGTGCCAAGCGCTCTACTTCGGCTAAAGCCTCTGTGATGGCCGCCAATCGACGGCTGAGGTCATCTTCCAAGGCTTGGCCTTCCTCCCGACGACTTTCAATCAGTCGCTTACAAGCATCTTCGATGGCTTGTTGAATCAGTTCCCACTCCTCAGGATCAGGCTCTGCCGTGTCCACGGGTAGGACTTCAGGAAGACTCAGGATAAAAGGAATATCGATTTCCTTTGTGATCCCCAAGGTTTTTCGAGTCGCTTCAAGTTCTTCGAAATAGCCTTTAGCGAGGTTGGTGTTGATGTTCAACGAACGCTTCTCAGAGTTAAGGACTTCTACATTGATAAAAGCAGTCACCTTGCCTCGCTCCAATTGCTTGCTCAGGCCTGAGCGAATCTTGTGCTCATACTTGAGGTATAGGCGTGGCAATTTGAGCATCAGCTCAAAGTACTTATTGTTGAGGGATTTGAGCTCTATAGTTACTTGGTAGTTGGGGGAAGAAGCATGGCCTGCTCCATACCCTGTCATCGAAAGAATCATGTAGTCTGTTTTAGTTAAGCAAGGGCAATTTGGACAAATAATCACTCGAAAGCAATGAAGAAAGTTTGTGGTTTGTGGTTAACACATAACTACAGACTACAGACTACAGACTACAGACTACAGACCGATTCGTTTGTGGTTTAGCGGACAGTTTCATTTGTGCTTGAATTTGATCTTGCGTTTTTTTGTTTAATTATCCCCTCCAAATTCCTATCTATGGCCGCTCCTCATTCCCCTCCTAAAGTCCCTTCTGCTCACTGGCTCTTTCGTGCCGCGCCCCTCATGCGAAATAGAGGGCACTTCCACCTGACAGAGCAAATGCAAGAACTAGGAGACTTTGTTGATCTCAATGTTCCTATCAAGCAGCTTTATAGCGTGACGCACCCCGACTATATCAAGCATGTGTTGGTCACGAATAACAAAAACTACTGGAAGGACCCAGGCACCAAGCGTTTGGGCCTTACCCTCGGCAATGGTTTGCTGGTGAGTGAAGGCGACTTCTGGCGTCGTCAGCGGCGGATCGCCCAGCCTGCCTTCTATAAGGAAAGCCTTTCCAATATGGTAGATGCCATGGTTTCGGAGTCTCTTGCAGCCCACGATCGAATCGCACAGCATGAAGGGCCATTCGACCTTGTCAATGAGATGATGATCCTGACTTCAGACATTGCTGCGAAGGCGCTCTTTGGAGCAGCAGTAGAAAATAACCTGGAAATCGGCCAATCCCTGATCGTAGCGATGCGCCATACGATGGAAGGCATGCAAAGCATTATTCCTCCACCAGAATGGCTGCCCACGCCCCGAAATTTGCGCTTTAAGAAAGCAAGAAAGGTCCTGAACAAAAATATCTATGGGATCATTGACAACCGTAGGGCGACTTCAGACCCTCACCGTGACTTGTTGGCGATGCTCATGGGTACGCTCGATGAAGAGACCGGGGAAGGCATGACGGATCGCCAACTTCGTGATGAGGTCATTACCCTATTCTCCGCAGGATACGAGACCTCCGCCAATGGGCTTTCATGGGCTTTGTACTTGTTATACCTCAGACCTGATAGATAACCTTTTTATCAAAGGTCTGAAATTTGGTTGTCAACAATGATTTGAGTTCGTTCTTATATGTTGAATTGATCGTGTCAAAAAAGCTTGTGATTGCTTGGTG
>JAUIKF010000019.1 GCA_030430575.1 Bacteroidia bacterium
GTTACCAACTCTAACACAACTTTTGCATCGGGGGAAAGACGTGAAATCAATTCTTGTATTTCAGTGGGTAACATAAAACAAGTCTAGCTATTTTTGATTTTATTCCCTAATCGGCTGAATAGTTACCTTGAGACAAATAATAGACAATCTGTAAGCGTGCAGGAAACTTCAGCAAGAGGTCTTCTAATTGCGCGTGAAAAATAATGTCTGCTTGGGTACGATTGGCAAAAAGCAGCGTAACAGTGCTTTTGGGTTCGTTGAAGAGGACAGAGCGCAAGATGGAAAAAAGGGGCGTGATGCCACTTCCCGCCCCAAATAGCCATACATGGCGTTCGAATTTTACCGAATTTTCGATAAAAAATTTCCCTGAAGGCATCAGCGCATCAAATTCATCTCCCACTGCGACACGGTCATTGAGGTAATTGGAGACGAGGCCTCCCTTGACCCGCTTGACGGTGATGGCCAAGGTGTCGTCAAGCCGTGGAGAAGTGCAAATCGAGTAAGTTCGATAATGCCGTTTTCCCTGGATGACCACCACGATGGTGAGGTATTGCCCAGCCTTGTACCAAATCTTGTGGACTTTGGGTTGGGGGAAATGTATGCTGACAGCATCTGGGGTTTCTTGGACAAGGTGAGATACGGTCAGGCGCAGCATGGAGGTAATTAAGAATTAAAAATGGAGAATGGAGAATTAAGAATAGCGCAAAAAGGGGAATAGCCTTCAGCCCATTTCCTGCTATCCACATTTTATCATTTACTCATCTACTCATTTATTCATTCTCCTCCCATTCTATCATCCACTCATTCTATCATTCATTTCCCCAACCCTTCTATCCACTCAAAGATTCGATGAGTAGCTGTATCCAACCCGTGATACCAGTCCGCTGCCAATCCAAAGTGTGTACCCCCCTGTATGATCTCCGTCTGGGCGAGGCCTTTCTGAATACCGTTGAGTTGATCTCCAAAACTTAGGGCGACATCGAGTGGTACCAACCCATCGTTTGTCCCGTGAAGGATAAAAACGGGCGTTTCTTCGTCTTTTCGGAGGTAAGTGACAGGATTTGCCTGGGTATAAATCTCTGAACCTTTCTTGCCACAATAAGACTCCAGTACAAAGGTATGTGGCATCTCATCCATGTCCAGGGCACCTACCACAGAGAGAAACCCCGCAAAGCGATCTTGCTCCACCCCCAGCCGCCAGAGCTCCTCTCGGTCATACATCAACAAACCCGCTAAGTTTCCACCAGCAGATTCACCGATCAGCAATATCTTGCGATGTTGGCTGATGGGAAGGCTGAGCGCTTTCTGGAAGGCCAAGCTGACATCTTCGCGTATATGTTCAAATTGATGCGTCGGCGTCAATCTGTAAGTGGGCGTAATTACGGGATACCCCAATTGGGTAAAGAAATTGACCAAAGGTCTGCGCCACATGGGATTGCCGACGCGCCACCCGCCGCCGTGGATGAAATAGATCAAAAGGTCCTTCTCAGCACTGCCTTTTTTCGGTTCGTAGGCAAACAGGTACTGCCGTTTGTGAGGCCCAAAAGGATGATACTTGCCTTTCAGCCCAGTGGTATCACTGGTCAGGATGCGGTAGGCAAGTGCTGGGACTTGCGTGAATTCGCGAAATGCTGAAAGATAAGCGTCCATGGGGAGAAAATGATAAAATGAGTAAATGATAGAATGATAAAATGTAAAGAGGATAAAATATTTTCTCATTTATTCATTTTATCATCTATTCATTTCTTCGTACTCACGTACTAAACGACGTCCCACAACCACACGTACTGGCAGCATTGGGGTTATTGAAAATAAAGCCTCGGTCGTTGAGGCCAGCTTGGAAGTCCACCTCGATGCCCATGAGGTACATCATCTGGCGTTCGTCCACAATGACCTCTACGCCGTGCATGGTATGGATTTCATCTCCTGCTTTTTTCTCATCAAAATCGAGGATATAAGACAGGCCTGAGCAACCTCCCCCTTTCACGCCGACCCGCAGATATTGGTCGGAGGGGATGTTTTCACTGACGCGAAGTCGTTGGATTTCTTCAGCTGCCGATAGGGTCAGGCTGAGTAAAGTTGTTTGTGTATGTTCCATTTGTATTAAAATCTTCTTTATTGACATCTCTTCCCATTGGTGGTGAATAGATGGGCAAATATACAGATTTTCTAAAAGGACTTTTTAGCGCCAAAATTGTTTGCCGCGGATTTCACGGATTGGCACAGATTAAGAAAAAAACGCGCCAACTCTATCGTTGACGCGTTCCATTATTTGACTAAAAGTAAGACTGAAACTAGTTTTATATAAGCTAAGGTTATGTCTGTGGATTCATTTTGCCACGAGGCGTAGAAACACGCTTTTGGACAGGCTTATTGGCTGCTTTGGCATTGAGCCAGATGGCTTTGATGGGGCACCAGCCTACGAGGGCGGTAGCAAGGAGATACATGCTGATAACGATAAAGTAAGGTTCATTGAACAGCATAACGGGAATGGCCCCCAACATTAATGTTGCAATTCGGGTAAGTACTTCGCCCCAGCCAAGGTTTCTTTGAATATCATTTTTCATAAGAGATGAAGATTAGTTTGTTTGAGATGACACAAAGATAGTTGGGGACATGTCCTGCAAGGATGCCTTGTGTCATGGGAGGGGATGACTTTTGTCACCAATAGGAGGAGCAGTTCAAATTTAAGTACAAGCCTTACCTTTTTCTGGCGGCTTTGCCGCCGCGCGGGGTGAACCCCCTTTTCGTCAGAGGCTTTGCCTTCGCGTTTATGAACCCACCCTTTCGTTTTATCGCCCTCCCTTGAAAAGAGAGGGCTAACGAGCCAGTTAGAAATCTATATTTCTAACAAAAGCCCCTCTCTTTGCGCAGGCCACTGGGGCAGGCCAAGAGAGGGGCAGCGAAGGCTTTGCCTGAGCGGGGTGAGTTTTTCAGGCTGTCGCAATCAGGCAAAATCCCTTAAAAGGAATTTTAGTAATTTGCCCCCAACCCAAAACCCAAAACCCAAAACCCAAAACCCAAAACCCAAAACCCAAAACCCAAAACCCAAAACCCAAAACTTCCCCATGCTAATTGGCAAAAGAATTCCCATCACCTTCATCCTCGAAAAAATCTGGCTAGAACTCGTCATCGTAGGTGTTTTCCTCGCGGGTCTATGGATTCTCAAAGAATCTGTGGTGGATGTGACCAAGATCACGATTCCCATAGCCGTCCCTTCCGTGTTGGGTACGGCGATCTCGCTGATTCTGGCCTTCCGTACCAATCAGGCCTACGCACGGTGGTGGGAAGCCCGAAAGATCTGGGGGGCGATTGTGAATGATTCGCGGACATGGGCGAGACAGATCCTCACGCTTTTGCCAGCGGAGCCATCGTTAAGGGACATGCAACATCGGGTGATCCACCGGCAAATCCTTTGGTGTTATGCCTTGGGGAAGGCGTTAAGAGGAGAGTCGCCATTGGCGGGAAGTGAGGGGCTTTTGAGGGAATTGGATAAGGAAGAAGTTGCGCTTTATAAAAAAGCACAGAATATCCCCAATGCTATGCTCCTGAAGCAAGGAGAGGAGATCATGGCGTTAAAAACGGCTGGCATAATTAACAGCTATGAACACATGCAGCTAGACGATACCTTGAGTCGACTATGTGATTCGATGGGGAAAAATGAACGGATCAAAAACACCGTGTTCCCTAAAATCTATAGCACGATTGTTCATGCGTTTCTCTATTTATTTATCCTACTGCTTCCTTTCAGCTTGGTGATGAAATTTGGGCTATTAGAAGTAGCGACGGTGATGGGTATCACGGCTGTATTCTTCCTGATAGAGAAATCTGCGATCTATAACCAAGATCCCTTCGAAGGGCGTCCTACGGACACCCCGGTCAGTGCCATCGCGCGGACCATCGACATCAACCTGCGGCAGATGCTAAAAGAAAAGGAGTTGCCCACGAAGGCAACTCCCGAAAAATTTTATTTGAGCTAAGGAATGAACAGTTAAAAAGAATAGAATCATTCAAAATTATCTTACTTGTCCAATTCTACAAAGTCACTAGCAGAGATCGTCTCATGCTCGATCGTGATCTGTGATTCGATGACATCAAAAATCCGCTCATCGAGCAAGCGATAGTAGTATTGCTGGCCCATTTGCTCATTTTTGAGGACGTAGTCTACATACTGCTTGAGGGTTTCCTCGCCCAATTCTTCGCCCATGTTTTCCTTCATCTGACTGGTGACATAGGCTTCGAGGTCTTCATTTTCAATTTTTGACTCGGGATAGGCTTTCTGGATTTCATTGACCATCAGCCCCCATTTAGTGGAGTTCTTAAGGCTCTCGTATTCTTCTTCCACGTTCTCATCGGTGATTTTTTCGCGGGTTTCGACAATCCACTTTTTCAAAAACGCATCGGGTAATGGAATTTCGTGATTCCCTTCAACGGCTTCACGGATTTTGTGGCGGCTGTGATATTTGGCACTCTCGGCCAATTCGTCAATTAACTTCTTCCGCATATCAGCTTTAAAGTCCTCTTCGGTAGTAATCTCAGTTTCTTCTCCGAGGACTTTTTTGATGAATTCTTCATTTATCTCAGCCAAAGTGATTTTGGAGATACGCTTGACAGTAAATTGCATTTTCTTCTCCTGAATAGCCGCCAACTCATCCTCTGCTATAGTGAAGATTTTTTTCAATTCATCTGCTTCTTTATCTACTGTCTCTAGAGAAAATGGCACGACATCATCGATCTTTTTTCCCATATAGGGCGCAAAGAATTTAGGGACTTCCAATCGTTGAGGATTCAGCGCGAGCATTTTGGTAAATCCATTTTCTACTACTTCTCCATCGGTATTGATTTCATCTAGCTTACCAAAAATGATGGCATTTTCTTCGACAGTTTCTGGGTAGACTAGATCTCCATGGCGGTCGCGGAGATCATCGAGATGCTTGGCTAAGTAAGCATCATCGATTTCTATCTCATAGCGTGTGACCGGCTTATCTAGGGAGAGATTTAGGGCAATTTCTGGTGCCAATCCTAGCTCAAATTCAAAGTCCAATTCCTTCTCACAGTTTATATCAAAATATTCCTCTCCACGCTTCTCTGCCGGAAGGGGTTCTCCCAGGATTCTCAGTTCATGGGTATCGATGAAGTCGTTGAGTTCTTCTTGAAGTATTTTGGTAACTGTTTCGATGACCATACCTACGCCAGCCATTTTGCGGACCAGGCCGATGGGCACCTTGCCAGGGCGGAAGCCAGGAAGGTTCACTTTCTTGGCATATTCTTTTAATTGGTCCTTGACCTTATCCTTATAATCCGCTGGTTGGAGATTGATGGAGACCTTCGTGTTGAGGTCGTCGATTTTGTTTTGCGTAATATCCACTTGTGGTGTGATGGTTAAATACTATAAACGAAAGTCGTGTAGTACGGCTTTTCGGGCCGCAAATTTCAGAAAATTATTTTAGAAAAGTAAATTCCTTTCAATTACACCCACACCCACCGCCAACTTTCCCCCCATTGGCCCCTGCGGCGCCTTCGCGATAGGCTTGCACGCTCTGCTCATATAGCTCGCCCTTCTTGGCCGCCAAGGCCATGTCACGATCGTTGAGGTACATCTTTTCGTAGGTAGCGACAGAGACGCAGCTTTGTAGGGAGGATAAGGTGGTGAAGAGAAATACATATATAAAAATTCTAATAATTTGATCAAAAATTCTCATTTTTTTGGTGTATATTTATATTTCAAATCGGTTGATAAAGGAAAAAAGGTACGAAGCTATGGCAATTAAAGATAATCTATTGAAAGAAAAGGATAAAGGCATTTTTTATCCAGAATCAGACGGGAAACTCATGGCAGATAATACCAAGCAATTTAATTGGATCGTCAAGCTGGTTGGCGGCCTGCGTAGTTTATTTCAAGATCGAGATGATGTGCTTGTTGTAGGAGATCTTTTATGGTATCCAATAGAAGGAGAACCTAAGACTTGTGTGGCACCTGACGTGATGACAGTCTTTGGGCGTCCCAAAGGAGACCGAGGCTCCTATAAGCAGTGGGAAGAAGATGATATCGCCCCACAAGTAGTATTTGAAGTACTATCTCCTTCCAATAAATCATCAGAAATGATGCAGAAGCAATTGTTTTATCATCGCTATGGGGTAAAAGAATACTGTGTGATTGACCCTGATGAATCAGCCTTTTTTGTATGGTTGAGGAATAATGGAGGGTTAAGTCTTTGGGATGAAAAAGGTTCAGATTGGCAATCGGAACTGTTGGGAATAAAAATGACTTACCTTGAGGATGGTGAGATAGAAGTCTTTTTTCCCGATGGAAGCCCCTTTTTGCTACCCGAAGAATACAAACAGTTGGCTATAGAAGAAAAGCAAAGGGCAGATCAACAAGAGCAAAGGGCTATTCAACAAGAGCAAAGAGCCAAGCATCTGGATAAAGCCTTAGAAGAAGAACGCAAGGCAAATGAAGCCAAACAAGCTGAAATTGAGGCTTTACGTGCTAAACTAGCCCAATTAGGGGGAGAGTAGCAAGCTTTCAAGGCTTACCCCCAATCTGGAAATCGTGCTGAACGGAGTCTTGAGGAGAAGATTTGGTATAAAAATGAAGCGGAAGGTTGTCAGAGGCAATTAACTCATCTGTATCTGTGACAAGGAGACATGAGACCCCACGAAGCTGGTTGATCAGCGCCAACCCATCCTCTTTGCCCATGACAAAAACAGCCGTAGCCAAGGCATCCGCCAATTCTGCATCTGCACACATGATACTTACGCTTTTTAAGCCTCGAACGGGGTATCCCGTTTGAGGATTGATGATATGGCTATAACGGATGCCGTCCAAGATGGTAAAGCGTTCATAATTGCCGGAAGTCACGATGGCCTGGCCAGTAGCCCAAAGCCATGCGATAGCTTGATCCCGCACCTTAGGATCGGCGATGCCGATCCGCCATTGGCCGCCCTGGGGCGGATGGCCCCAGCAGGTGAGGTCGCCACCCGCGTTCACTAGACCGCTTTTGATGCCCATCTCCTGCATGACCGCCCGTGCACGGTTCGCCACATACCCCTTCCCGATGGCCCCAAAGCCTATTTTCATGCCTTTCTCTTTCAGGAAAATTGTTTGATTGGTCACATCCAACTCGATTTTTTGCCAATCAATCTTTGCCACAGAAGCCCTAACTGCTGCCGAATCAGGGAGGGTTTTCATGCTTCCATCAAAGCGCCAGACAGGGTCAATCGCTGCAAATGAAATGTCGAAGGCCCCGCCTGTAAGTTGAGACACTTTTTTACTGCGAAATATCAATTGAAAGAGTTCTGGGCTTACTTTCACAGGTGAAATCCCTGCATTTCGGTTGATCTCTGAGGTCTCCGACTTTGGGTCCCAGGAAGAAATCATTCGTTCGATCCGCTGAATCTCGGCGATACCAGCCTCCACTGCATGCCATGCCAGGGTATCATCGGCAGCAACTGCTGTTACCTCAAAGGCAGAGCCCATCAGCGATAGCGCGTGTGTATAGGCCCTCGGCTGCTGTGAAATCGCAGCAAATGACAGGCATAGAAGGATGCTTATATGGATGGAGCGGTTCATAAAAATGAAATGATTAAATGAGTATATGAAAAAATGGAGACCGAAATCTTACCATTCTATCATTGTCATTTTCTCATTTTCTCATTTATTCATCTTATCATTTACTCATTTTCCCCAAAGAACCCTGACCCCCACGCCGAGGCCAATGCCTATCACCAAGTGTCTCGTGGGATTCTGTGAGGCATTTTTGGGGAAAATGGAAAGACGTGAGTATTGTGGACTGACCATCCATTGTAGGTTTTTCCTTGTGTTAAACCAATTTTCAAAGCTCACTTTCCATCCATAGCGAAACCCAAAATTGGGCTGGTCGGGATGTAGGCTGTTGAGCGAAAAGGTATGAAGCCAGACGGTAGGCATGAGTTGGTAGCCAGATTGGTCGACAATTACCCTGCCCACTTTGAGGCCCAATTGACGGATAGGCACGCCTTGGCCGTTATTTGCGATGGGAACGCGTCGCCTCGCACCCCGTTGGTCATCCTGGGTGACCATTTCATCATCATCCAGGTAACTACGACCGGCTGTGAGACCGAAGCTCCATTTGTTGAGGTGGAGGTCAGCGTGGAGGGCGTAGGGGAAGATGATGGCCAAATGGGTTCTATCCCAGGCTAGGGAAGATGAGAAGTCTGTGGGGTCGGAAGGGTAGGTGTATACCCACCAGCCTGCTTCTAGGCCTGTGGATACGCCCACGCTGAAGTTAGTTTGGGCATGGGTACTATTGAAAGAGGTCAGATAAAAGCTTAAGAATAACAAACCATATAAGGCATATAAGTTCATATAAGCCCATTTGTTCTTTTTCTTAAATGCGCTTATATGTCTTATATGGTTCAAATACGACATTAATCAACCCTCTTTTAAAAAACTCATTATTTTCCCCAAATAAGCTTCCCCGCTTCTCGCTCGATAGCCATTTATTTTCCCTAAAACAACGAGGTCCTTGGATAACATAACGGAGAGCGGGAAAGCGCCTTGCGGATTGTATTTTTCTGCTAATTGCGCATTTTTATGGGCTTGTTCTTTGGGGAGTTGGTGCTTCTTGGCGCGCGGGAAGTCCACTTTGAGGAGGACAAAATGGGCGTTGGAAAGTGCTTTGAAAGTGTCGGTCTCAAAGACTTCTTGCTCCAATTGGATGCAAGGACGGCACCAGTCTGAGCCAGAAAAGACCATAAGAATGGCTTTATCCGCTTGCTGAGCCTTTGCAACAGCTTGATCATAATCTGTCATCCAGTTGGGAGAGGGCGTACTGGCACTTATCAAAAGGCATAAACTGCTAAAGCAGACGATTTTGAGCAGGGAAGGGATTTTCATGGGGGTAAATATAAATAAGAAAATTACGGACTTATAACGTGGAATCAACTCCTTTTGTGTAGAAAAATATTAAAACCATTCAGTTGTCAGAAAAATCCCCCCCAAAATTAGGAGGAACGCGTACTAGGCAATTTTTCGCAGATATGAATGACGGGTAACCTAGAACCCAGAACATAAAACCTAGAACCAAAAAAAGCTGCCAGGAAAAATCCTCGCAGCCTTTTCTTATTTAGTGCAACATGCAGCTTAGTTCACCATGACTTTCACTTTCGATCCATACCGAAACTCATTCACAGGCAAGAATGAATAGGTACTTCCATAGTACATCATCTGCTCCGCAAAATTATCTGGGTAGGAAATCTTCACATCTGTGATCTCCTCGCCATCCATGACTGCTTCTAAGACAGGATTGATAAAGCCCGTATAAGGCGCAATATTGAGCTTCGCATAGCGGTCAAGGACTTGCTTGTGGAGCTCTTGGTCCACCTTTACCCCATATCCTTCTACCAATGCTTTGGCAGCTTCATAGTCTCCTTGAGACTTGATGCGCTGCACTTCCTTGAGCAATTGGCCAAATAGCTGGCGGAGCTTGTCGTAATCGTTGACCACAAAGAAGACCTTGCCATCTCGGACCTTTTTCTCAATCACATTTTCTGCTTCCCCCTGTGCATACGCCCAATTGGATACCCAAGCACGGTTGCGCATGTGGGCTTCTTCGATGTCATCGCCGAGCTTGATGCGGACGAGCTGGGTGAGCATACCGTTGCGGATGTAGTCATCATAAGCCGTTCTCCCTACATCCAGGTTTTCCATCAAGCCCATATCCACTAGCTTCTGGTCCATGATATAATACAAGGCTACGAGGTCTGCACGGCCTTCTTCCATGGTAGAAGAATAATTTCTAAGCGTTTCTTTGGGCTCTCCAACGCCGTCTTCCAATTGACCTGAAGCGTGGCCGATGACTTCGTGCATATCTGTATGCAGGTTGTCAGAGATGCTTCCATATTTCTTGGCTCGGTCGATCTCTTCTTGTGAGAATGCAAATTCGGATAAGGAACCGCCGCCTTGCTTAGATCCTTCGTCGTAGGCGCCTACGATATTGGCGAGGTTGACGGACTTGGAGCCGTGGGTAGCGCGGATCCAGTTGGCGTTGGGGAGGTTGATCCCAATAGGCGTAGAGGGAGAAGCGTTGCCAGACTCAGCGATGACATTGATCACGCGTGCAGAGATGCCTTTTACATTTGCTTTTTTGTGCTTATCTGAGATGGGAGAATTGTCTTCAAACCACTGGGCTTCGCCGCCGATCGCCTCGATGCGCTTAGACGCTTCGGGGTCGCGAATGGCGACGACAGACTCAAAGGAACCTTTGTAGCCCAGCGGATCGCTGTATACTTCGATAAAGCCATTGATGACATCAATTTTAGAGTCGACATCGTTGACCCAAGCGATATTGTACGCATCAAAATCAGCGAGGTCGCCGCTGTTGAAGTAAGTGATCAACTTGGAAAGGGCATCAGCCTGTTTCTCATTTTCGGCAACTTTGACGGCTTTTTCCAACCAAGATACCACTTTGGAAAGGGCTTCAGTATACATGCCCCCTACTTTCCATACCTTTTCCACGACTTTGCCATTTTCCTTCACCACCTTCGTGTTGAGGCCATGAGAAACGGGTTCTTTGTCGTCTGGGTCTTTGAGGGATTTGTAATAGGCTTCTACTTCAGCTTGGGTGACGCCTTCGTAGAAATTGACCGCAGAATTGGCCACTACATCGATGTCAGCACCTTTTTCTACTTTCTTTGCAGCGATTTCAGGACTAAAAATGACAGGTCCTAAAATGCTGATGATTCCGCCTTTGTTGTCTAGTTCAGAATTGTTGACCAATTCGGCGAAATACGCTTCATCGAACTCAGGCAATATCTTCTCATTGCCATAATGGTGGTGGATGCCGTTGGAAAACCAGACACGTTTCGCATACACTTCAAATTTTTGGTAGTCATCGGAAGTTTTGTCTCCAGTATAAGAACCCCAAATGCCTTCAATGGTCTTGCGAATGGCGAGGTTGTGCTTATAGTTTTGATCCCAGATAATGTCGCGCCCACAATAGGCAGCTTGGGAGAGGTAGTACAAAAGCTTTTTCTCCTGCAAACTGAGTTGGTCAAAACCGGGTACCCGGTAGCGGTAGATTTTGAGGTCGGCAAATTCATCTGCTTTGATCTGGAAGTCATCTCCGTGATCTTCCGCGGCATGATCGTGCCCATCATGATCCCCATGGTCATGATCATGGTCGTGATCACTACATCCCCAGACAAATAGGCTCAGAGAAATAAGAAATACAATGCGTGATAGTTTCATAAAGAATAGGTGTGATGTTGAAATTTTATCAAAAATAGCAAAGGGTTTTGTAATTTGCTGAGGTTCATGCAGCTTTGGCTTCGTTTAGTTACGTTTTTTCGTTTTTTGTTAAAAAACAGTGTCTCATGCTTCGACCTTTTGCGGTTTTTTCCCTTTTCCTCCTGTTCAGCTTCTCTCTGTATAGTCAGTACCAAATTAATGGTAATGCCACTGCGATAGGCAATAATTGCTATCAATTGACTGCCAATACCACTGGCCAGCGAGGAACGATGTTTAATGTGAATCGGCTTGACCTCAGTCAGCCGTTTGATATGTATTTTGACCTCTTTTTTGGGTGTAATAATGGTGGAGCAGATGGGATGGCATTTATCCTCTGTCTGGATAGTACCGCCTTAGGCATGCCTGGAGGTAGCCTAGGATATGGGGGTGTCACACCTTCTGTAGCGGTAGAATTTGATACGTATACCAATGGAGGTTTCGGTGACCCTACCACGGACCATATGGCCTTGGTGTCAAATGGCAGTACGGTTCACACGGCCCTTACGAATCTCTCTGGCCCTGTGAATGCTATAGCTTCGGGCGCAAATATCGAAGATTGTAATTATCACACTGTCCGTTTTACCTGGAATCCCAATACCAATAATTTTCGCGCCTATTTTGACTGCTCGTTGCGGATCAATTATACAGGGGATATTGTCACCAATATCTTCAGTGGGGGAACTAGCGTGTTTTGGGGCTTTTCTGCCAGTACGGGAGCCCTGACCAATTTTCACCGCTTTTGCCCTACCTTCCTCTCCTTCTTCGATGCGGTCACAGATACCACGGTCTGCCGAGGAGATACCTTTCAGGTAGATGCAGGTCCTGGCCTGAGTTATAGCTGGAACCCGTCAGCTGGCCTGAGCAATGATACCATTCGCAATCCTTTTGTTTTTCCCGATACTACTACGCAATATATCGTCACGACCATTGATTCTTGTGGACTGCCTCGTGTTGATTCTTTCATCGTGCAGATTGATACGTGCCCCATGATGCCAGTCATCACTACCACCATCACCAACTGCTATGAAGTATTCTATCATGTAGACCCAGGAGGTGGGGTAGCCCCCTATACTTTTAATTGGGGAGGAGGAAATGGCCTGACAGGGACCACGGATACGGTTCGGGTAAATTATGGGACTGGAGGTATGTATGGGTATTTTGTGACCATTGTGGATGCTCTAGGGGATACCATTGTTCCTGGTGGATTTATTACCCTACAAAACCAAGCCTTCGCCAATGCTGGCAAAGATACCACCCTCTGTCCCAACCAGGTAGCTACCTTGGGTACACCAGTCCTTCCAGGGCAGACTTACCAATGGCGGGCCCTCAATTTCGGTTTTGGCCTGCCTGGCGGTACGGCCAATTCCCAAGCCCAAGTGGGCGTTTCTTTTAATAATTCCACCTTTGCGCCCATTACTTTTTGCTATGAATTGACAGCTACCGATACCAACGGCTGCCAGGCCATTGACACGGCCTGTGTGACCTATTCGAATAAACCCATCGCCAATTTCATTGTAGACGACACAGTCTGCCAAGGCCAATTTGCCAATGTAACCTATACCGGTAGCCTTACCCCTGGCACCCAATACAATTGGGGTTTTGGGACGGGCATGGACCCTGGTGGGAATAATACGGCCACGACTTCAGGGCCTCATTTGGTGGCATGGGCAGCGCCTATCTCTGGCCAACAATTGATTACCTTGACGACAATACTAAACGGTTGCCCATCCGACCCTGTGAGCAAGACGGTGCAGGTAAATTCGATTCCATCATCGAGATTCAATGCGATCAGTCCGATCTGCCAAGGGCAGGCAACGGTGCTTACCTACCAAGGCGGTGCCTCAGCCGCCGCCACCGCCAACTGGTCTCTCAGTGGCGGAACCATCATCACTGGGACTGGGCTAGGACCATTGACAGTAACTTGGAATGATACAGGGACAAAAATAATTACTCTACTAGTCACTGAAGGCGGATGCCCTGGAAATCCCTTTACGGATACGGTGCATGTGCGTCCTATCCCGACGGCTACGATGAGCAATCCCGGATCTGCATGTGTCGGGGATTCTGTCCAAATTGTCTATACTGGAAATGCGCTGCCATCGGCGGTTTACACCTGGAACCTAGACGGGGGAGGCGCCTTCCCCTTTCCGCCAGGGCCTGGCCCCGTCAAGGTAGCCTGGAGTACCCTAGGGACAAAGACCGTTACCCTGAATGTTCAACAAAACGGCTGCTTCTCTAGTATCGGGCAGATCAGCATATTGATTCATGATAAGCCCTTGGTCCAGGTGAATGGGGTGGCAGATCAGTGTTTTACGGGAAATAGCTTTGATTTTACGGCCGTAGGTGCACCTGGTAATGCGACCTATAATTGGTTCATGGGGAATAGTGCGACGCCTGCGACAAGCACTGCGGCAAGCCCCACAGGCATCTCCTATAGTAGCCCAGGCATCAAAACGGTGACCCTTACCGTCTCGGCCAATGGCTGTACCAGTGACCCTGCGATGACTTCATTTGAAGTGATAGAAGAGCCCTTGGCGGATTTCACGACTCAGGTGCCAGGTGGAACTGTATGTTCGACGGATTCGGTGACTTTTTTGGTGGTAAATCCACCTGTCGGCGCTAGTCAGACCTATCAGTGGAGCTTTGGGATAGATGCCATTCCCCAGACTTCCAGTTTGCCTTCGCCTGCTCCTGTGACTTATAGTTCAGGCGGGGTGAAAATCGTGACACTTACGGTGAGTTATAAAGGTTGCACAGACACTCATGCCACTAATTTCCGTGTGGAATCTTCTCCTACGCTGATCGCAGGACCTGATCGGTCCTATTGTGAAGGAGACGGAGGGGTGCAGATCGACGCTTCTTCTTCTGGGGGTACGCCGGCTTATGTTTACTCTTGGTGGTGTAATTCGGGTGGGTGCGGTATCAGCAATGTCGGAGTCGAGGATCCCATGGTCAATCCATTGGCCGTAGCACCTGATACCATCACTTTCTGTGGGCAGATCGTGGATAGTAAAGGCTGTATGAGCCGTGTTGACTGTATGGATGTACTGGTACATCCCAAACCCAAAGTAGACGCAGGACCTGACGATACGCTTTGTTCACAAGGCCCAGGGGCAACCCTGATGGGAGGCTTGGCTGCCAATAATAAAGCCATAGGGCCATTCTCCTGGCAGTGGACAGATGAAGGGAATAATATTCCTCCTCACGGCATGTTGCCGCCCAATGACAAAAACCCTTCGGCGTATACGCGTCCTGATACCACGATCATCTATGTCTTGGTCGCCACAGACCTCAGTACAGGATGTAGCAGTAACCCTACAACTGTGAACCCGCTGAGTACAGCAACTGTGGTTGTACGTGATAATCCCGTGGCCCAACCCGGTCAAGACACAGTTATGTGTCTGGGAGATACGATCCACCTCAATGGCTTCGCCTCTGGCGCAGCTGGGCCTTATACCTATTCCTGGACGCCTACCAGTACGGGTTATGTCGATGATCCCAATCGACCGGATCCCCGTGTGAGTCCCTTGCAGACCACGACGTTTACGCTAGTCGCCACAGCCAACGGCTGTGACAGTCGAGGAGAACAGATTACGGTGTTTGTGGAAACGATTCCTACCTTGGAGGCAGGGGAAAACTTGTCCATGTGCCAAGGGGATACGGTGCTGATGGGGGCGCTGGCAAGTGGTTCGCCCTTTCCTGGACAGACAGCCTATAGCTTTGTCTGGAGTCCACGAACCAATCTTTCTGATCCTTTTTCTCCTGAACCATTTGCCTACCCTGATACCACCACAAAGTATGTCGTAGTAGCCACCTCTAACCGTGGCTGTGGCTCCGCTAAAGACTCGATGACGGTGACAGTGAAACCGACGCCGATTGCCCATGTCGTGACCTTAGATACGCTGATATGCATCGGAGAAACCCTTCAGCTAGTGGGTTCTCATTCTTTTGTAAATACCGATTCTGTGCCACCTAATCAGGTCATCTACCGATGGAGCCCCCGGGCGTCCATTCAGGGGAGTATGTTTGACAATCCCGTGACTGTCAAGCCCGATGAAAGCACGGCTTATTTATTGGAAACCAATGTGTTAGGGTGTAAAACCTTTGACCAGGTGATCGTCAATGTGAGCCAGCAACCGACGGCTGCTATTACGGCTTCAGATACCGTGATATGTGCCGGGGAAGTGGTGCAGTTGATGGGGCAAGGCGGCTTTGGGAGTAGTACATACCTTTGGTCACCAAGCAGTGGGGTAAGTGATAGTAGTATTGTAGATCCTATAGTAGAGCCAATGGTGACTACCACCTATATGCTCACGATTGAGGAAGGGGCTTGTACTTCTGATACCAGTATCCGAATCAAGGTATTGCCGTTCCCAGTAGCAGATTATTTCTCTACTCAGACCGATGGGTGCCCAAGGCTTGAAGTGAGTTTTATCGAAAACGCAACAGATGCCCTCTTCTATTCCTGGAACTTTGGGGATGGTTCACCTACGGACAATACGCCTAATCCGCTCCATGTCTATTCTGAGCCAGGGATGTATCCAGTGACGTTGATTGTGCAAGCATTTGGAGGCTGTGCGGATACAGTGACCAAGGTAGTTGTCAATATTGGTGACGGCTCCTTTGCAGACTTTACCTCAGATCCCCTTCCTGATGTTGAACAAGTACTTCCTGACGCGGTCGTGCGCTTCACTGACCTTTCTCAGCAAGGTGTCAATTGGCTGTGGGATTTTGGGGATGGAAGCACCTCTGCTGCTCAAAACCCTGACCATATCTATCGCGAGCCGGGCGACTATGAGGTGACGCTGACTGTTACCGATGTCAATGGCTGCATCTCCACGATTGTCAAAGGCAAGTATGTCGTATTTGCGCCAGACCTCTTTATTCCTAATGTCTTCTCCCCCAATGACGATGGCGTCAATGATGTCTTTGAAATTGTCTACACAGGCAAAGAAGACTTCGCCTTGGAATTATTTGATCGCTGGGGGCGGGTAGTCTATACCGCTGACCGTGCCATCGATACGTGGAACGGCATCCGCGATACAGGTGACCAAGCGCCTGAGGGTGTCTATTTCTATAGCCTTACGATTGGTGATCGGACGTATACGGGCAATGTGACACTTTTGAGGTAGAAGATTTGAACCATATAAGGCATATAAGTACATTTAAGGGAAGAATTAGGAAAGATCACTTGCCATTGATTTTTGAGAAAAGAGAAATTGAAGATTACCAAAACGTATTTAACAGACCTTGTATATCGGGTAAATGGGGCAGCCATAGAAGTAGATAAAGCGCTTGGGCCTGGTTTGTTAGAGAGCGTTTATCACAAATGCATGAGACAAGAATTAACCTTGAGGAAGATTCGATTTGAGTCAGAGATGGAGGTTCTTGTATCGTATAAAGGGCTTACAATTGATACTGCTTTGCGATGTGATTTCTTTATTGAAGATATTCTTGTCGTTGAATTAAAGGCTGTTGAGGCTATTTTGCCAATACATGAGGCCCAGATATTGACTTATATGAAATTGCTGAATGTACCTGAAGGTTTGTTGATCAATTTCAACGTAGTGAATATCTTTAGCCAAGGGCAAAAAACATTTGTCAACGACTTATATCGAAATCTGCCAGACTAAGGCCATCTAACTTCTCTTCTCTTCTTTTCTTAACTTCTATGCCCTTAAATGCCTTATATGGTTTATTCTTCTTCCCCGACCCTTCGCCCTTGGCGAATCAGCGACCTGGAAAGCCCGTCCTTTTGGCCTCAATATCGGCTCTCAGCGTGCTTTTGAGAAAGCGGGATTTATCGTGGAAGGGCGTTTTGAAAAGACCATTTTTAAGCAAGGGGAGTTCCTAGATGAATTGGTGTATGCGATGAGAAGAGGTATATAAAACTCAAACTCAAACTCAAACTCAAACTCAAACTCAAACGTTTTTCCTTGAACTTGAACTTGAACTTGAACTTGAACTTGAACTTGAACTTCTCTGCTTTCATCCAATCATTCATCTCATCCATCTACGCATTTGCTCCTGCAAACCACGCATCTAGGGCCATTTTGACGCATCATGACAAGGGAATAAGCGTATAGTTTTAGCATAACTAATCACCTATTCACACAAGCATTATAGATCAATAATTAATCAATCTATAATCAACAATTCCCCAACGTCATGAACGCATCACAACACAGATTAATGGCCGTATTTGCTCACCCAGATGATGAATCCCTTGTTATGGGCGGTGCCCTTGCCAAGTACGCCAGCGAAGGCATAGACACCCATCTATTGATGGCTACACGAGGCGAACGCGGCCGATATGGCTTGCATCCAGTCTCTCCAGGAACGGAGATAGTCGGAAAGACCCGCGAGCAAGAATTGTTGGCGGCGGCTGGCCACCTCGGTGTCAAAGAAGTGTCATTTCTGGACTATATGGATGGGGATTTGGATAAAGTAGATGCTGAGGAGATTATTACCAAAATCGCCTTGCACATCCGTCGCGTACGACCTCAGGTGATAGCGACCTTCGGCCCAGATGGCGCCTACGGCCACCCCGATCACGTCGCGATCTCCCAATTCACAACGGCAGCCATCGTTAAAGCGGCAGACCCTACCTTTCGGACCGCCGCCTTTAGATCTTATAGCGTCTCGAAGCTCTATTACCTCGCATGGCCAGAAGAGAAATGGAGCCTCTATCAGGCGACCTTAAAGCGCCTTACCTCCAAAGTGGATGGAACCACGAGAGAAGTGACTTTTTACCCTGATTGGTATATCACAACACGCGTCGATGCTACGGCTTATTGGCCAAAGGTGTGGGATGCCATTCGGTGCCATCGGACCCAGATGGAAGTCTATGGCCCACTGGCACACGTGTCAGAAGCGGAACACCGTTCGCTCTGGGGAGAGATGTATTTCTACCGTGTATTCAGCCTGGTGAATGGAGGGAGACAAAAAGAGACTGATTTATTCGAAGGAGTGGAAATAGAACAAAAAGCAGAACCTGCATTTGTTTACACTAAAGTAGGGTAATCAATGAGTGAATGATAGGAGGATTGAATGATAGAATGGTTAATTTTGAATGGTTTGTTCTCATTAACCATTGACAATTAACCATTTACCATTATAAATCATGTGTGGTCGCTACACCCTTACTGAACTGCCTGACGAGTCGAAAATCGTCCCTCCTGCTGGAGAAACTATTACCCTGAAGCCTCGCTATAATATTGCCCCTACGAACTTCTGTGCGGTGATCCCCCAAGCGGATCCCGCACGGATTTACTATTATAAATGGGGCTTGGTGCCTCACTGGGCAAAAGACGCCAAGGTCGGCTATAAGATGATCAATGCGCGGGCGGAAACCTTGCAAGAGAAGCCTGCCTTTCGCGATCCTTTGAAAGGGCAGCGATGTTTGGTCCTGGCTGACGGATTCTATGAATGGAAAAATACAGGGCAAGGGAAACAGCCCTACCGTATTACCCTTTCGTCCGAAACTACTTTCACCTTTGCGGGCTTATATGATCGGTGGATAGATGCTAGTGGAAACCCTATGGACACTTTTACCATTATCACCACTGAACCCAATGAGCTGATGATCGACATTCACGACCGGATGCCGGTGATTTTGGATGAACCTGCGGGGCAATCCTGGCTCGATCCCAGGATCCCTATTCCAGACGCTTTGGGCCTTTTGGCCCCTTTTGATGCCAGTCTCATGCAGGCATATCCTGTGTCGCCAGCAGTCGGCAGTGTGCGAAATGATCACGAAAGGCTCATTCGTCCCTATTCCCCACCACCAACCTTATTTTAAGGTTTAGAGAGATAGGATAATTTTTCTAAATTTGCTGACCTTAAAAAAAGCAAAAATATATTCCATAATTCGCTAGCCAATTATGTTTGAAAATCTGAATCTGAAGATAGAGCAGGCCTTTAGGACATTGAAAGGGCAGGGCCGGATCACAGAAGTGAACGTGGCCGAGACCATGAAGGAGATCCGCAGGGCGCTGTTGGATGCTGACGTGAACTACAAAGTCGCCAAAGACTTTACCAATAGAGTCAAGGAAAAGGCCTTGGGCGAGGAAATTCTCATTGCTGTGAAGCCGGGCCAGATGCTCGTCAAGATCGTGCACGAGGAGTTGACAGCCTTGATGGGGAGTACCAATAAAGGCATTACCTATGCCGATCGCCCGCCCACCGTCATCTTGATTGCTGGTCTGCAAGGATCAGGTAAAACGACCTTTTCAGGAAAATTGGCGCGCCTGCTCAAAAGCCAGGGGAAAAACCCTGTCTTGGCAGCTGGTGACGTGTACCGTCCTGCGGCGATAGATCAGTTGGGCGTCTTGGGCGAGCAAATAGGCGTGGAAGTCTATAAAGAGCCTGAGAACAAGAACCCGGTTCAGATTGCCCAAAACGCCATCGATTTTGCCCGAAAAAATAATAAAGACACGGTCATTGTTGATACAGCGGGCCGCTTGGCAGTGGATGAGGAGATGATGAATGAGATCTCCAATATCAAGGATGCGGTCAAGCCTAGTGAGATCCTGTTCGTGGTGGATGCCATGACTGGTCAAGATGCGGTGAACACGGCCAAGGCCTTTAACGACCGTTTGGACTTTGACGGGGTGGTTCTGAGTAAAATGGACGGGGACACCCGTGGGGGAGCCGCGATCTCTATCCGCGAGGTGGTCACCAAGCCGATCAAATTCATCAGTCAGGGGGAAAAATTAGACGCCCTCGACCTCTTCCACCCAGAGCGGATGGCTTCGCGTATCCTCGGCATGGGAGACGTTGTCACGCTGGTGGACAAAGTGCAGCAACAGTTTGACGATGCGGAAGCGAAGCGCATCCAAGCCAAGATTCGCAAAAACGAACTCGACTTCAACGACTTCCTGTCTCAGATCACGGCCATCGAGAAAATGGGCAATATCAAGGACCTGATCAGCATGATCCCTGGCATGGGAAAACTCACGCGCAATATCGACATCGACGATAACGCCTTTAAGCACATCAAGGCCATCATCAAGTCGATGACCATTCAGGAGCGGGAAAACCCCAAACTCCTCAACGGTTCTCGTAGAAAGCGGATCGCCGACGGTGCAGGCCGCCCTGTCCGCGAGGTGAATGAATTGCTCCGCCACTTCCAGCAGATGAAGAAAACCATGAGCCAGATGAATAAGATGGGCAAAGCGGGTAAGCTTGCACGAGGTATGGGCAATATGAGCCTTGGCGCTGGCAGAGGGAGACGGGGAAGAAGGAGATAATGGTTAATTGTTAATGGTCAATTGTGAATGAAGCCCGATAGCGGGAGATGATATATTGAAGGCGCGATTTATCGCGCCTTTACTGTAATTTTGCCTATGCATTGGGCATAGGAGATAAATTTGAATAAAGAATACAGATAAGTAAAAATAATTAACAAGAAATAAAAAAGGGAAAAGGACAGAAATAATTGAGTGAACACTCCCAATGGTACTTTTGACTTCCTTGTTCCTTGTTTTTTATTTTTACTTAACCCAACAATTCAATCTTGAATCAACACTAGAACATAGAGAATATCATGAAAAACCTCCTTGTTGCCTTCTTGGTTATCCTATTCACCCTATCCTGTAATCCTACAACTACTCAAGAAGATATGACTGCTACCGCACCTACTGTCCGTCCAGATTATGTATTGGTGATTCATGGGGGGGCTGGGGCCATGAGCCGCGACAAGATGAGCGCAGAGGACGAAAAAGCCTATCGGGCAGGCCTTCAGCAGGCCCTAGACGCGGGCAAAGCCATTCTCGCCAATGGCGGCACCAGCATGGACGCCATTGAAGCAACCATTCACATCCTTGAAGATTCGCCTCTCTTCAACGCTGGGCGAGGCTCTGTCCTCACCAATGCAGGTACCATCGAGATGGACGCCTCCTTCATGGATGGGGCTACCCTCAATGCAGGGGCCGTAGCAGGGATCAAGACGATCCGCCACCCTGTCTCCGCCGCGCGGCTGGTCATGACAGAGTCGCCTCACGTCATGTTGAGCGGCCAGGGGGCCGAGGACTATGCCGTGGCTAACGGCCTGGAAGTGAAAGATACCAGCTATTTCCATACCGACCGCAGGCTGCGCCAGCTGAATCGGGCCAAAAGCAAAGAAGAAACAGCTTCGCTGGATTGGGAAGAGAGCAAATACGGCACCGTAGGCGCGGTCGCCCTCGATAAACACGGCAACCTCGCCGCCGCCACCTCCACCGGCGGCATGACCAATAAGCGCTACGGCCGCGTAGGCGACGTGCCCATCATCGGCGCAGGCACCTACGCCAACAATGCCACCTGCGCCGTCTCTTGCACCGGCCACGGCGAATACTTTATCCGCAATGTGGTGGCACATTCCATCTCCGCCTTGATGGAATACAAGGGCCTCTCCCTCGCCGAAGCCGGCGATGAAATCGTCATGAAAAAGCTTGTCGCACAAGAAGGCAGCGGCGGCCTCATCGCCGTCGACCACCAAGGCAATATCGCCATGCCTTTCAACTCCGCAGGCATGTTCCGAGGGTTCGTGAAGTCGGATGGAGAGACGGGGGTGGCGATTTATCGGGATTGATTGATAAATGGGGCTACTCCAGAAAGTCAAATTTGACTTTTCTCTTATTGCGACGGACTAAAGTCGCGTCGCAATAGTTTTTTGCCAGCCATTTTCTACTATTGCGACTGGGTTTCAACCCGTCGCAAAAAGGCAAATTCCTTAAAAGGGGTTCAATTCCTAGGCCACGCCATAGGCCGTATGCGGCCGCACAAAGGGGGGCTGCAAGCCTAGCACAATGTCCTGCCGGTCGATGCCTGCGAGGACGAGGTCTTCTGCGACACTTACGTCTGTATAATTTGCCTGCAACCAAACTTTTTCATTAATGATGTCAAGATGAATCATTGGATTGAAGACATAACTATCACCTTCCCATCCCATGCGAAGGAGTTGGTAATGATTTCGTTCTGTGTCGGCGATTAGGTAGTTTTTTATGCTATCGCTATTTTTGCTTTGAACGTCCAACCATTCCTCTAAGACTTGAATAATAATTTGTTGGTACTTCTTTACTTTTTCCATTGCTTTATCCTTCTGTCTGTAGGTTGAAAGATAATCAATTTTATGTCAAAATGCTGTACTGCGCGATTGAAAATCAATAAATCTTCCAGTTCTTCATAAATAAAACTTGGGATAGCAAGATATAACAACCTTGCCTCTTCCACTTCTTGAAGGTTGATTTTGTAATTCAAATATTGTCCTAATGCAGCGTGAAAATCACTTACTTTCGAATCTCCACGAAAACTTTTTATCTCTACGGCGATCAACTCTTTGTCTTTTTGAGCTGCAATCAGCTTTTCAGCACCGAGGTCAATAGGTAACCTCTTTTTGCCAATCCTCAAATAGTACGGATCATCTGTAATGGTCCATCCATCTGCAATTAAAGCATCTCGGACGTGGTCATGGTAAATGTCTTTTGCAGGCATATTGTTGTTGCTTGGGTGTATTCAAAGATAAGCAAATTGTGTATAATTGGCTATAATATGCACACAGATTGTAGTGCATTATGCCAATGTTTGGTTGGTGGGATTGAGTGGGATTAGTTTTCAAGCAAAGCGCGGACTTTGGCAAAGTCGGGGTGGGTGATGCCTTTGGATTCGATGTAGTCGAGGTCTTGGAGGAAGACCTCTTTGGCAAGACGCTTATCTCGGTAGAAGTGCTTGTCTTTCCATTCTTTATAAATGGCCTCCGCTTTTTTGAGTTGATTATTAAATAAATAGCCTAAAGCAAGATTGGTATAGACGCCCGTTTGTGTAGAATCAAGCTCCAGAGATTTTTGAGCAGAGGTGATTGCGTCTTGGTATTTATTCGCAAAAAGTGCATACCAGCTTCGATTAGACCAATTGGAATAACGGCTTGAGTCCATTTTACAAAGGGCTATAGAAACATTAAAGGCAGCATGATATTCTTTTTCAGCAAATAATGAATTTGCGAGCCTGGAGTTAATATGCCTATTTTTGGGGTCTGAGAGCCAGATGCCTTGGCAACTGAGGAACAGTTTGATTTTAAGATAAGGATAGGCGGTGATTTTAGGTATATGGCAAATTCCTTCTGGAAACTTAATGATGGGATTTCCTCTTATATCAAGCTCCTGTAATTGCGTCAATTGTCCAATCTGTTCAGGTAGTGTAGTTAATTTATTGCCAGAAAGGTAAAGGGCCTGTAATTGTGTCAATTGTCCAATCTGTTCTGGTAGGCTGTTTAGTTGGTTGCCAGAAAGGTAAAGGGCCTGTAATTGCGTCAATTGTCCAATCTGTTCTGGTAGTGTAGTTAATTTATTGTTACGAAGGTCTAGGCTCTGTAATTGCGTCAATTGTCCAATCTGTTCTGGTAGTGTAGTTAATTTATTGTCAGAAAGGTCAAGGGTCTGTAATTGTGTCAATTGTCCAATCTGTTCTGGTAGGCTGTCTATTCGGTTGGAACTAAGGTTAAGGGTGTGTAATTGCGTCAATTGTCCAATCTGTTCTGGTAGGCTGTCTAGTTGGATGCCAGAAAGGGCAAGGGTCTGTAATTGCGTCAATTGTCCAATCTGTTCTGGTAGGTTGTCTAGTTGGTTGCCAGAAAGGTCAAGGGTCTGTAATTGCGTCAATTGTCCAATCTGTTCTGGTAGGCTGTCTATTCTGTTGTAAAAAAGGTCAAGGGTCTGTAATTGTGTCAATTGTCCAATCTGTTCAGGTAGGCTGTCTATTCTGTTGTAAAAAAGGTCAAGGGTCTGTAATTGTGTCAATTGTCCAATCTGTTCTGGTAGGCTGTATAGTTGGTTGTAACTAAGGTCAAGGGTCTGTAATTGCGTCAATTGTCCAATCTGTTCTGGTAGGCTGTATAGTTGGTTGCCAGAAAGGTAAAGGGTCTGTAATTGCGTCAATTGTCCAATCTGTTCTGGTAGTGTAGTTAATTTATTGTTACGAAGGTCTAGGCTCTGTAATTGCGTCAATTGTCCAATCTGTTCTGGTAGCGTAGTTAATTTATTGGTAGAAAGGGAAAGGGTCTGTAATTGCGTCAATTGTCCAATCTGTTCTGGTAGCGTAATTAATTTATTGTAATGAAGGTCAAGGATCTGTAATTGCGTCAATTGTCCAATCTGTTCTGGTAGGCTGTCTAGTTGGTTGTCAGAAAGGTATAGGTTCCGTAATTGCGTCAATTGTCCAATCTGTTCTGGTAGCGTAGTTAATTTATTTTTATAAAGGTTAAGGGTCTGTAATTGCGTCAATTGTCCAATCTGTTCAGGTAGGCTATCTATTCGGTTGCCAGAAAGGGATAGAATCTTTAATTGAGACAATTTCCCCATACTTTCAAATAGGTTACCCAATTTGACTTTATCTATCCCACCGTCATAAATTAAAATAACTTCTAATTTGGTATAATCACTTAAATTTTGTGGTAAACTATTTGGCAGAAATTCCTGGAAATTAAGCGCACGCGTTTCTGAGGTTAATTCGTCAGGACCTTCTGCCAACAGATATTTTTTTCCTAAAGTATCAAGGAGGAATTTTGATCCGCCAATTTTTACTCTAGCAAATCCATCTCTCCTTGAAAATGGCGTTGCCTCCTCATACTCAAAAGGGAGAACTTCTTCTCCCTTTTTATTGATAAATCCATATTTTAATTCTCGATACTTATTCCGCTTCAGCGTCAACCCAAATTTTCCCTCATAAAAATACATCTGGTCCAGCACCCGATTGGCTACCTTTAGGGCAGAATCTGCCCTTCGCTTTTCCGCTTCCGCACGCATCCTTTCTGAATCCGCCAGATCCCGCTCCCCCTCGATCAGTGCAAACGTGCGCTGAATCAGCCCCCCAATCCGCTCCCGCTCCCGTGGGCACTCCTCCTGCAAGAGCAGGAGTCGATCTATCGCAATTTTGTAATTTCGATCCTCGATATCCTGCTCCGCACGATCAATAAGCTGGTCGCACTGGGCAAACAGGGTGAGTGGTAGAACCAGCGTGATAAGAAAAAGTAGATTTTTCATGGGTTGATAATAGCTTGTATAGAGTCAATGATAGAAGTATAGCGAGCTACTTCCGTTTGGGCGCGGTTTACCTGATTCTGAACCTTGCGAATAGCTGCTGTTTGACCTGGAAATAGGTCCTTGTATCGTTTTAAGGCTTGTTTACGCCCGCTAAGATTAGCCTCCGCCGCCCGTAATTTCTCGCGGTTTACCTCGATCAAGGCTTCATTTGCAGTGCGTAGATTTTTCTGGGCTTCTATTTTCAGGGAATCTGCTTTTTGCTGGGCAACTATCGCCTCCTGCGTTTTTGCCTCTGCCTCATTTTTGGCGATTTCTGCATCACTTCTTAGCCCATTGGTGTAGATCACCAAAAAAATGGAGCCAACCAGGAGCAGGATTACCACCCCCACAATCCCCAACAACCGCCGCACCCGCTTCGCCGCCTTCGCCCGCTCCTCCGCCGCCAGCCGCTCCGCCTTCGCTTTCTGCACAGGCGCCACCAGCGTATCATGAGATATCTCATAACTAAAGCCTCCCACCGTATTCGCCTCACGGCGAATCAGGTAAGTCTTCGCCAGCTCGCGAAGCAAGTCATCAGTCAAGCCCTCGGACGCAAATTGGCCGATCAAGGCGCGGCTGTCCACGCTCATCCGACGGCCTTCGCCCGTCGCAGGGTCTGTTGCCAGGAGGCCATCTTCTAGGACGCGTTGTGCGGCAAGACGCTGGTCTTCAGGGATTTCTGAAAGCTTGCTACGATAATAGTTTTCGTAGAGGTTGCGGAAGTCGGGCAGGTCGGGGAGGTCTACGTCGGGAAGCCCATTATCGTCGCGGTCAGGCACGCGCCCTTGCTGAATCGCCCGCTCGATCTCTTCGCAGACGATCTGAAGTTGGAAGGCTTCGATGCCTTTGTTCAGCTCGGAAGTCAATTCTTGGGTGATAGTATGGAGGGCGGCTTCGGTGTATTCGAAGGGGGGCGTGTGGAAGTCTTTTTCCCATGAGCCATCGTCATGGCCTTTCAGTGCGGGTTGGATGATGGCTTCACGGGCTTGAGTTGGGGTTAAGGGTTTCAGCTCGTAACGCTTGTGGAGAATGGCAGGCAAGACGTCTTTCATGCTGTCCAGCAAACTCATGCGGTCGCTGCGAATGGACAAAACGGCTTTGTTGTTGAGGGGGTGCACGGCAAAGCGAAGTTGCTCGGGGGCGAGGCCCTCTAGTTGATCGCGCACCTGAGCGGGAATGGTGGCGTACAGCAGCTCGGCAAGCTGACGGCGGAAGACCAGTTGCTGGTCCGAAGGGTAGGAAAATAGCTCCTCGAACTGATCGAAAATCAGGACAAATTGATCTCGATCGGCGCTTTGGCGCTGTTTGAGCTGAAGCCAAAGACTAGGTTCTACGTCCATTTCGTCCAGAAATGAGGCTGTGTCTGCCTTCGGAATCTTGTCAATGATTCGTTGAGTTGTCTCCAGGGGTGAAAAAGACTGCCCTTCGATATAGGTACCAAAGCGTACTTCGATGGGCGTAAAGCGGAAGGCTTTGGGTTGGTCCTCATCCGTCAGGCGCGGCACGATGCCCGCGCTCAGCAAGGAGCTTTTGCCATAACCTGATTTCCCAAACAGCACCACGAGCTTCTCCAACATCAAGAAGTCATGCAGGTTCTCGATGTCTTCGTCCCGTCCAAAGAAGAGGTGGCGGTCGCTGGTGGTGAATGGCTGTACGCCGAGGTATCGGTTTCTTTTAGCAGGCATGGACAGGGGAGATAATTTGGGTGTCGAAAAAGGTGTTGAATAGAAATCTAAAAAGGCTTTGCCTTTGCTCTTTTAAACCCCTCCGCGCTACCCCGTTCCCCTTAAAAAGGGAACAACCCGCCATTAATCTCAAAATGGCTTTGCCAATTTCTATAGTCCCCTCTTGAGGCCTGTCCCGAGGTCCCTGAGCTTGTCGAAGGGGCCGAGGGAGTGACGCCAAAGCCGAAGGCTTTGGCAGGGGTTTAAACGAGAAACCAATATGCAACATGCTGATCATCAGTTAGTTAAGCTTTTTCGCCAAATCCATCAAATTCTTCCTCACCTTCGCCAGCATAATCCCCAAATGCTCCTGCGTACTGGTGCCGTCAGTCTTGAGCTGTTCATGTTGATGAAATTCGGCTTCCATCATAGAAATCAGCGTCTGATCATCCGCGTCCAATTGATTGGCAAATATCTTCATCATCTGGAAGGCTGCTGGATAGTCCGCTTTCTCCACCAGTTGCACAATGGTGGTGGCAGTAGGGGAGAGGGTATCGACAAGTTGGCGCAGCTGGTTGGGGTATTTTTGGGAAAACCGCTGGTGCAATTCATCAAAAAAACTGGCATCCGCGCCGATGTATTTGACATTAAACTGTTGCAAAAAGAACTGCTGGGCGTCTTCACTGCTAAAGGTAGTCTTGAGGACGTAGTTGCTGCTGTTGTTGGAGAAGCGGTCCTTATTCATGTTGAGGTAACGCATGAAGAGCTGGGTGTACCAGCGCTCGAAGTGAAATCCCACAAAGATATAGGTGGTGGTTTTGTGTAGGAGAGTGCGCAAAATATTGGGGACGTGGGTATCCGCCAGCAAGACCTTTAGCATCTGAAACAAGTCATCGTAGTCTAGCAACAACGATTCCCTGTCTTCCACGCTCCCACAAAGGTTAAACAGCAAGGGCTTTTCCCGATTGGGTTTGCCTACCTCATAGTCATGTGTTTTGTAGTGACTAGTGAAGTAATCGAACTGCAAAGGCTGGCGATATTGGGCGAAGGTATCTACCAGTTTTTTGTCAGGATTGGCAGAAACGATGAGAGGGAAAGGCATTTCAGCAATTTTTTTCAATATCCCTTCATCCATCTCAAAGCCTTTGTAGAAGCGCGAAGCCTCCTTCTGTGCAATGGTTTTTGCCTCACTATCGGCGAAGAGGTACAGCCCTTCCCGCTGATACGCACGCAGCAATTTTTCCCCCAATTTCTCCCCCAAATGCGTTGTCAAAGCCCCCTGCGCGCCCTGCAAAAAGCCATGCCCCAGCAGCAAAACCGCATTTTGCTCCTCAATATCTGCCAACAGATCATCCCAGTCAAAATTCTCCATAGATCAATTCATTCTTTACTCTCAAATTATCAATTAATTCGAAGATAATGAAATCATCAAAATTGATGATTTTGGGGAAGGAAAGAAGAAAAAACCACAGATTATACAGATTCCCACAGATTTTATTCTTTAATCCGTGGAAACCTGTATAGTCCGTGGTGAATATTAGATTAGGCGCAAAGTGATCGTTCGAAATTAGAACTTTCGAACTTTTATCGTTTTCCGCTGAATCCCCGCACTTACCTCTAGCAGATAAGTACCTGCTGGCAGGTGCTCCATCGAGATGCGCTGATCGATCGTGCCAGCCGCTGAAGCACCCGTTTCGTATCCGTAAACCCGCTGTCCCGTCAGGTTTGAGAGGCGAACATGATAGGTCTCCCCTGGTAAGGCATTTTCCACTTCGATGAAAAGGTGTTCACTGAAAGGGTTGGGATAAGCTTTCAGACTCAACTCTGTGCCCATAGCCTCGACACCTAGTCTAACTGGATTGCCATTGATCGAGATATTGTCAAAGGTCGCCTGACCTGATGGTCCTGCTGTAGTACTGAAGAGTACTAGGTAGAGGGGACTGCTAAGCAGGTTGGGATAGGAAGTAACCTGTGTCCAATTGACACCATCGGCGGAGACATGACCCGTGATTGTACCGCCAGCACGGTAGAGGCGCAGCCAGTATGGCTTGCTTGCGGCTGTGCTTGCTGTGCTTAGTGGGAAGCCTCCTGTGGTAGCCCGGAAAGTCATTATGGGAACGCTGGTGCCTGTCAGAAGCATGGTGGCGTGTGTGGAGTTGTTGGTTAAATTTTGGCGCATCATGATGCCAGCCTGATCATAATAGCTGTTGCCTGCGGGCGTCACCCGAGCGCGGAAGTCAATGATGCTAGTGCTATTGGGAATCGTGACGCCACAGAAATTATCAGTCGCCGTACTGACGTTCCCACCCGCTGACTGGAGGGTGAGTGTCTGAGTGGTGGAGTTATAATTGGTGTGGCAGCCATTGCCATTACCGACCGTGTTATTGGACCAACCTGTGGGCGTAGGGCTACCTTGCTCTACCACAGTGATCTCAAAGGCGCAATGGCCCACATTATTTGCCTTATCGGCGGCAGTCCAGTTAAAGGGGGTTACGCCTACGGCACAGAAGCTACCACTCAGCGGGAAACCTGAGATGGTGATTTTATTGGGCGAATTGCAATTGTCTGTAGCGGTAAGGGCAGGGAAGGTGAAATAGCTGCCCCCACTATATGCTGGGACGATGATGGTCGAATCATCTGGACAATTGTCGAAGACGGGTGCTTCGCGGTCGCGAATTTTGACATTATAGCTACATACACTACTATTGCCATGAACATCTATGGCCGTCCAGGTCACTAGGGTTTTTCCTTTGGGAAAAACGACTCCATCCAAGCTATTGGATTGGGTGTAGTCATTGACGACAGACTGAAGCTGGCAATTGTCCGAAACTGTAGGGTCGAGGTCTGAACCGACGGCCAAGTGGTCACATACACCGGGATCAGCATTGCGTACAACATTGGAAGTGGGACAGGTAAAGGAAGGTGCTTCCGTATCATTCACAGTCACTGTGAATGAGCAGCTCGCTGTGTTACCAGAGGCGTCTGTGACTACATAGGCTTCAGTCGTGCCCCCGATAGGAAAAGCCCCTCCACTGCCCAAGCCAGCCGTAAGTGTAGTCGTCTGACCAGAACAGTTGTCCGTACCTACAGGAGGAGTATAGGTCACTATTGCATCACAACTGCCTACGTCATTTGATTGGGTAATATTGGTTGGGCAGCTGATCACTGGTAATTCGGCATCCTGTATAGTTACTGTAAATGAACAACTCATAGTATTTCCACTTCCATCAATCACCATATAAGATAGCTCCGTGATTCCTACAGGAAATTCATCCCCAGAAGTCAGGCCTGTAGCATCTGCTTGGGAATGACTAGCACTGCAATTATCATCACTGCTAATGGTATAGGTCACGACAGCTCCACACAGGCCCTGTTCATTGTTCTGAGAGATATTATTAGGACAGTTGATTGTGGGATTCTCATTATCCTTCACAGTTACGGAGGTCGTGCAATTGTCGCTTTCTCCATTGACATCGATGATTGTCAAGGAAACCTGATGCGGCGAAATAGAGAGGCTTGTACAGTCAAAAGTTGAGGTGCTGATCGCAATGCTTTGTAGCCCACATGCTGCAGTACTGCCATTATCTATATCAGATACAGCGATACTAGCCAATCCTAATGGATCTAGATATACCTCAAGAGAGGAGTGGCAAGCTGCCTCAGCAGCTTCACAGCATGGGTTGTCATCATCCCTGACAGTGATCGTAGCATTACAATTATTAGTATTGCCATTATCATCGTTAACTACCACAGCTACCGTCAGTGTCTGGCCTACCTCATCACAGTCAAAAGAAGAAGGGGAAATAGATTGTATATTAACTGTCCCACAATTATCAGTAGAGGAAGACAAGAGATCTGCCTCAGTAAGGGTATAAGTCCTATCCAATCCTAATTGAACACTTGTGGTCTTGCAGGAGATAGTGGGTGGGGTATTGTCTGTGTCAAAGCTCATTTTCCAGGAGATAATAGACGTACAACTATCCATAGGGTCAAATAACTTGGCATATAAGGTGTGGGTGCCCTGGGCGATTGAGGGATAAAAAGTCTGAGAAGCTGAATCATATACCCCCGCCGAGATCGTCGCTGCGGCATTCGTGAAGATCCCTTTAATCTGCCAATCTTGGGTATTGCCAATTTGAAAAGCTGGATTGATATTGGGACAGGTAAATACGGATTTAGCTATCACAATTTCATTATTAGTGATCCCAGAAACAACTCCGTGTATATCCTCTACGACTCCTTCATTCACAAAATTCCCAAAGTGATGCACTTGATTTTGGGCCAGCTTCGTATGACCTTCATTGGTGATCGTGCCGAAATTGTCGATGCTGTCTGTGCTAGCAATATGGAGAAAAGAGACACAGCCCAGATTGTGAAATTCTGAGGTATTTTCAATAGCGAGGGCCTTGCCCGTGATAGCTCCGGAAGCCCCAATTGTTATGCTCCCCGAATTGTTAAAAATAACATTCCTACCAGACACATCAACAATTCGTATAGCATCTGAAGTGGTATTGTCAATGGTGATAAGCCCCCCTTCTCTATTATTAAAATTCCGCTCAAGAAGTAGGCCTTGAGCAGGTCCATTTCCGCCAATATTCAAGGTACCCTCGTTCGTGAATGTGCTTCCGAACGTATAAATGGCTGGCCCTTGGGTATTGCTAATCGTCACGAGTCCGCCGAGTTTATTAGTGGAGTTCCCTCCAGAGGTGAGGTAAACCCCTGATTCCTTGATTGTCCCATATTTGCCAATGTGAAATGTTCCCTCATTCTTAACCCCCCCAGACTGCGTGGATACAGCATGTTCGTTGGTATTGTCTATCGTCACTTTCCCTCCTAGATAGTTGTTTAAATTGCCCAGGATAATACGGACGCCTAGCTTGACACTCCCATTTCTCCCAATGATTAATTCGCCATAATTTTCGAACTTGCCACCAGTCGTACATAACAAGGCCCAAAAGTCTGTCTGGACAATCTTAATAACTCCTGTTGAATTATTGGTGATGGTCTTATTAGTAATAATACCATAGGCCTTTATCTTCTTGGCCGCTCCGATGGTGATGGTACCATCATTAGAAAAGGTACCACCATTATGTCTTATTCCCATATCTTCACAATCATCGATTTCGATAACTCCTGTTACATCATTATGGAATATCCCCTTTTGCATATATATGCCTGCAGGGTCAAAGTTAAACCCACTACCCTTAATAGGACCATTTTGCCCAATTATAATGGATCCTGAATTTTGAATTTCGCCGCTATTATTGATCCCAATGTAGATATTGTCAACAGTGACTGTGCCCCCATTTTTAATATCCAATAAACCGTCTGTTTCTATAGCAATTCCGTTGTTAGCACCTTGATTATTGTTACCACTGATCGTAAGGGTTCCGCCATTTTGTACCGTAAGTGAGGCGTCCGTTTCTATAACAATTCTTTTGGCTAATCCCGTGATATTATTTGCGATGATAGGAGCTCTGGTGACATTGGGGATGGTCAATATAGAATTGGCTGTAGGAGTGCCTGTGGGATTCCAGTTGTTTGCATTCATAAAGCCTGCATTCGTTCCCCCAGTCCACGTCTGCGCCTGGGCATGTAGGGTGTGTGATAGAAATAGAGTGATGGAAAATAGGAATAGTACCTTCATACAAAATTGAGATTTCATGGTATTTAGTTTTAGTGATTTATTTGCACAAAGGTCATTTCCCACCAATAAAGTGGATGTCACTATTGTCTTAAAAAATGTCCCTATTATCCAACCCATTGATAATCAATAGATTGAGGGGAAATTTTTCGATAAAAAAGCACACCGATGAGAAATCTGTATGATGGAGGGAATGCTAGAAAAGGGAAGGTGATGTCCTTATTTCCTTACAGATAGGGGAGTAATCCCAAACTCTTTACTGAAAACTCTGGAGAAATAACTGGGATTGCTAAAGCCTGTTGTATAGGCAATATCAGCTACCGTCATGTCTGTATTTTTGAGCATTTCTGTTGCTGCTTGCAAGCGAATAAAGCGAATGAATAACGCAACCGACCTGCCTGTCAGGGCCTTGACTTTGTTGTAAAGCTGGCTGCGGCTAACGCCAAATTCAATGCATAATTCTTTTGTCCCATAGTCGCCCTCATCGAGATGCATAGTGATGAGTTCACGAAATTTGGTGATAAAAGCATCTTCCTGCTGGATCGCAGGATCATTGGTAGGACTCAAGGGCGTCCCACTCCCATATCGAGCTTGGAGCTTCTGACGAAGCTCCAATAACTTCCTGAGCCTAACGAACAATTCTGCCTGGTTGAAGGGCTTGGACAGATAAGCATCTGCCCCGCGCTCTAAGCCTGCGATGCGGGAATCATCATCTACCCATGCAGTCAATATAACGATAGGAATATGGCTTGTCCGTTCATCTTTTTTCAATGTATCACATAGCTCAAACCCATCCTTACGTGGCATCATCACATCACTGATGATGATGTCCGGTACCTGGAGAATAGCTATCTCAATCCCTTCTTGCCCATCGTGTGCTAGGCTCAGGTTGTAATCGTCTTGCAGACAAGCCACCAGGTATTGCATCACGTCGGGGTTGTCCTCGACGATCAGGAGATTGGGTAAATCGTCCTCAACCTGGTCTCGAATATCTTCCAGAAAGTCGGGCTTAATGGTATTTCCAGCCAATTTACTAATATCAATCACCTGAGTAGTTTCCTGTGCCAGTGGTGCTTCTCTCCGCAAAGGAAGGGTAATGCTAAAAGTTGTTCCTTTACCTAAGGTACTGTTCACCTTTATTTCTCCCTCCATTATCTTGACTAATTCCGCTACAAGGGTCAAGCCTATACCCGTTCCTTCCTTGGCGCGGGTAGGGGAGCTATCCACTTGGTAGAAATGATCAAAAATAAAAGCGAGCTTTTCTTCCGCAATTCCGATTCCTGTATCCTGAATAGTGATGAGGAGGTTAGCATCTGGCAAAGATCGAACACTCAACTTCACTGTCCCATTTTCTGGCGTAAACTTGATGGCGTTTGACAGTAGATTTGAGATGATCCTCAATATCTTTTTTTCGTCATAATCCATCAAAATGGTGGTAGGGTTAGCATCAAATTTCACCAGAATGTCTTTCTGCTTCGCCAGCGACTCGAAGGATTCAGCAATATATTTGAGGTAGGCAACTATATCTGCCTGTTGTAGATTCAGGGTCAGTTTTCCTGACTCCAGCTTGCGCAGGTCCAAAATCTGGTTGACGAGATTGAGCAAGTTTTCTGTATTTCTGCGAATGAGTTTTTTCTCATTATTTGTCCCTGGGATAAGGTCTACCACCCCAGATATGATAGAAAGCGGTGTCCGAAATTCATGAGAAATACGGGTGAAAAAGCGCGCTTTGTCTCGGTCAAGTGCTTCAAGCTGTTCCTTCTGTGCTCGGATTTCTTGTGTACGCTCATCGATAATCTCTTCGAGTTCCATGTTTTTTCCCCTCAATCGCTGCAATCGCCATTGAACAAACGCATAGATTCCAGTACCTCCCAATAAGATAAAAAATGCATAGGCCCAGAAAGTTTCGTACCAAGGTGGAAGGATTTGAAATTTCCACCCTCTTTTTTGACTCACGCGAAGATGTGAATCACGTGCTTGAACCCAAAATGTATAGTTCCCAGTCGGCAGATTGGTATAATCTTTTTTCGTTTCATTTGAATATTTAGACCAGTTTTTATCAAACCCTTCCAATTGATAGCGATAGCGGATTCTTTCGGGTGCATCATATACAGGCAGCGCAAATTCAAAGCGGAACGCTTGTCGTGAGTAGGGGAGTTGAAGGAGCGTGGCAGATTCTCCTCCTCCTTTGAGGAGGTCCGTTTGGTTGAGAGTTACTTTTCGTAGGCTAGGCGCAAAAGGAACCTTCTTTGGTACCCGTTTATTGAGGTCATACCTGACAAGGCCTCCATCTGTGGCCATCCATGCGATATCTGGTACCTCTGGATGGGTATATATATTCCATGAATGCCCAAAGTATTCAAGACGTCTCAAGGAATTTTGAAGGGGAATGCCATCAGGGGCTTTGTTTATCCCAAAGATACTAAATGCACGCACGGCCTTCTCATAACCATCTACCCAAAAGCGGTGTTTTGCGTCCTCATGTACACACATGACCTGACGACGACGAGATGGGTCTACAAGAAGACGGGATATAGAGCTATCTTGAATGAATTCACCCTGAACATATCGATATAACCCCAGGAAATTGCAAAATAAGGGTTCTTTTGAAGAGAGGAACACACGGCCTTGCATATTGAATTGATCAAAGACATCTATTTTGGCAGGTATATAGCTGGAATTTTCTACCCCCATGAGGACTCTTTTCCTCAAGGAATCAGCCGAAACCTGGAGCCGGACATAGCCTTCTTCTAACCCTCCCCACAATATCCCCTCTGATGTTTCTACCAAGGTATTAATATTGCTATTCTGTTGGGGAATTTGGCCAATGTTGATCCATTGGCCTCTTTTTTCTATATAGAAGCTCAGCCCATTTCTCTGTCCCAAGATAAGGCAAGGCGGTAATACCTTAGTGGATAAGATAACGCTTCCTTGATCAGGAGCAATTTGCGTAAAAATTCCTTTCTGAGGGTTTAATTCAAATCCCCCGCTAGTGGAAATAGCAAATAATTTGTCCCCCCCAGATTTGACATGCCAATTGATGGCCCCATTGGTAGGAAATGATCGGATTTTAGCTGAACGATATTTTCTGCCAGAAAATTGAAAAATACCTGTCTCTCCTGCAGCATATAAATGTCCTTGATGCCAGGCGACATCTGTGATCAGTTTTATTCTCTTCTTTTCTCCAAAATAGGTGAAAGGAGAATGGGCCTCAATGTGAGCAATCCCATCAGAAAGGGCACACCAGATGCCACCTTCAGCATCTTCAAATGCATAGGTTACCAAGGCATCTTTTAATCCTGAAGCGGTGTTAAAAACACGTTGGAGTTTTCCGTCAAGGCCCAGGACCGCGAGCCCTCCAGATAGATTGGCAAATAACACATCTCCGTTCCTGGTCTTTCGGGCCGCATATATGGGGAAATTGTCGAAAAACCTAGCGGTCTCCTTATCTAATGGAAAAGGACTCAAATGCTTGCCATCATATTGATACAGTCCATCCAATGAAGTCCCAATCAGCAAGGCAGGCTTGCCATTTAGCTGATGCTGCGGAAGAGGGATGACCGCATGGACGCGCTTGCCTTTAAGCAATTCCGTTCCTGGCAATTTCCTGACGCTATCCCCTTCGAGAATGCAAAACCCTTTCCCCTTCACCTTGAGATAAACCTCATTGTCTATAGCGTGCGTTTGTGAGGCATCAATATGAGGAAGGACTACTTCCATTTTCTTTTGTGCTTCCTTCCATTGAAAAAGGTGTTTGGAAGTGCAGAAATAAACGCCTGATTTATGTTGGAAGATCGAAAAAACAACACCTGGTTTTTCCAAAGAATCAGGGAGAAAGGGAAGGAGAGAATGGTAGCATAATTTTCCAATAGAATCATATTGAAAATACCCCATTTCTTTTCGGCCACCCATAAATATTCGCCCCATACTATCTAACATAATGGCTCGCCCAAGGTCATTTTCTTTTGTCTCGTATAGTTGCCAATTTACCCCATCATAGCTTAGCAGCCCCCTGTTATTGGCCACATAAATAATCCCTTCTTTATCCTGAATGACTTGCCAGTTTTGGGAAAAACCATGATAGTCTTCTGGGGTAAAGTTTTGGATAAAAGGGTCTCCCTGTATTTGGGCATAGGATAAGGCAATATCCTGTGCATTTACCGCAGGAATCAAGATAGAAAATAGCCCAATCCAAAAAAAATGTTTGCCCACTGCATAAAGATACATTTCTCTTTAGAGAATTCATTTATCCAGCAAAAAAACTGCCTGAAGTAGTGAGTGTAGGTATCAAATATAGCAGCAGAGCAAATCAAAAAATGACTCAAAGAATCCCCATTTTTTAAAATTATACCTTCTCCACATAAAACCCCAAACCTTCCCCCTTCTTCCTATTGCATCTCACACCCCATTGTTATTACTTTGCAAGCCTAAGCAGAACCCACTATGAGTAGCGAAATATTTCCAGAGAAGACGAGCATCAATGACAAGGTAGAACCTGCCTTTTTTCCAGATCACCAGACGGCCCTCTACAAGCAGTTAGAGGATAAGCACACGGTGGTGGAAGTGGAAGACGATCCGTTGGGTACCCGCATGGTGATCAATATGGGCCCTCAACATCCTGCGACACACGGCGTATTGCGTTTGGTTCTGGAAGTAGATGGAGAAAAAGTGGTGAAATGTGTGCCTGATGTGGGGTACTTACATAGGGGAATTGAGAAAATAGCGGAGAATAAGACTTACCAAGAGTTCATGCCCTATACAGACCGCATGGACTACCTATCCCCTTATTCCAACAACGTGGCCTACTGTCTGGCTGTGGAAAAATTGGTGGGGATAGAAGCGCCTGAGCGCGCTCAGTACATCCGCACCCTAGCCTGTGAGATGGGACGGATTTCTGCCCACCTGGTGTGGATGGGAACCATGGTCATGGATGCCGGAGCCATTTCCATGTTTATGTGGACCTGGCGCGAAAGGGAATTTCTCTATGACATCTTCGATAGATTCGCGGGCGTTCGCTTCACCGTAAGTCACTGCCGCATTGGCGGTTTGCAGTTTGATGTGGATCAATCGGTTTTTGACGAGATTCGTGAGTGGAATAAAAAATTCCGCAAGGAACTGGCGGGCTGGCGCAAGCTCCTCGCCAATAATGGCATTTGGCTCAACCGTAACCTAGACGTCGCGGTAGTGACCAAGCAAGAAGCCATCGATTTGGGCTTTACTGGCCCTAGCCTTCGGGCCTCTGGCGTTCCCCACGACATCCGTACCTTCGAACCATACCTGATCTACGATCGCCTCAATTTTGACGTCGCGATCCGCGAAGAAGGCGACTGCCTGGCCCGCTACTACGTGCGATTAGACGAAATGGAGCAAAGCTCCCGACTGATAGATCAGATCCTCGATCAGATGCCTGGCGGCGACATCCGCGTCGACAATGCGAAACAAACTTACGCCTCCAAAGACGAGGTCTATTACTCTATGGAAGGCATGATCCATGACTTCATGATGACGGACCTCGGCGTCATGCCGCCTGATGGCGTGGAAGTCTACCACGCCATCGAAGCGCCTAAAGGTGAATTGGGCTTTCACCTCAAATCTGATGGCACAGGTTCTCCCTGGCGCATGAAGATCAATTCTCCTTCCTTCTCCAATCTGCAATTGCTCTCCAAGATGCTCGAAGGTGGTATGTTGGCGGATACGGTGGTGGCGATTGGGTCGATAGACCCTGTGATGGGAGAGGCGGATAAGTAGGGGATTGGGAAAAGTTCAAATTCAACTGCAAATTCAAACTCAATTATTGGGTGGGGATGGGGTTTTTGAAGAATCAAGATTTTTTTATTTCTTAGGAAATAATGAAGCCCATTTGCCTCCTTTTTCTATTGTTAAGCGGAATTAGTACAAACATAAAAGCTTGTGTTTGCAAGGATTGGGCATTTATGCCTGCAGTTCAACAGGAACACCTGAATGAAAATGATTACAAAATAATCACAGGTAAAGTCATTCAAGTTAAGCGGGTTGTTACAAAACATAAGATTTATGTGCAAAAAATGGGCATCCCATACAACTTGGTCACTGTTCAGGTCATCCAATCCTTTGGACAAAAAAAGATAGCTGAAACCATCGTGATTAGAACTGGAACAAATGCTTTTCATGATTGTGGGTTCCCATTTCAAGAAGGAGAAAAGTATTTGATAACATTATCTGCCAGAAGAAGGAAAAATGCTTATTTCACTAGCGTTTGTGTCCCTACTAAATCCTTGTCTCAAGCTGAAGGAGATCTTAAATTTTTAACCCAAAATCCCCCTAATAAATGAAATCGCTACTCTCTGTGCTAAGGGCCAATGCCCTGAAATTAATGGTTTACGTCGCAGTGATCATCACTGCTTGGGCAACTGCTTTGGCATATTCTGTTTTTTTCTCTTTTAGTGGTACTACTTCAAATGAAAAAGCTCAGATCGGACTACATTACGGGCCTTTATTTGCTTTCTTTTTGGTCTATCTTTATTTCTTATTTCCATTTAAAGGAAAAACAGATTACACAAACGTCGTCAAGCTAAGTGTACTATTTGGCGTCTATCAAATGCTTGAACATCAAATTAGTGGAGCAATCATCTTTGGGGTGGCTGTCCTACTGCTGATTCATCTTGAAGGAAAGCTATTCAAGCGACCTAAAGATACGCCTCCGGAATGGGCGTAGCCTCCGACTCACTATCCCACAAGATATTGGCAATCCACCAACGGTCCTGGTCATAGACAAGCTGTAAGCTGTTGATGCCGCGGGCGTTTGGCGGCCCTTTTTCATCTAAGCGAAACTCGTAAGTACTGAACACCTGGGCGATATGGGCAAATTGGTGGACCTTGCGGCTGAGTTCTTTTTCGTAGAAGGCTGATTTCTGGAAAAAAGCGGATGAACCCTCAATATACTGTTCGAGGCTTCGCTCGTGATAGGACCATTGTCCATCGCGGTTGCGGCTGCCGGCATTGAACTGAGCCGATGGCTTGCAGAGCGATCGTAAGCGGTCCCAGTCACGGTCGCCTGCTGGTCCCGAGATGACATCGTAAAGTGCCGCCATGATCGCGTCTATGGAGTGAACATCCGCTGAGTCTGCGGTTGAAGTGGTTGATGCCGCTTGCGGCTCTGTGACTTCAGACGAATCGGCCTCTTGTTGGGGGGAGGCGCAGCCAATGAGTAGGAGGATCAGGGCTAAAGGGAAAAGTTTTTGAAGTTGCATGTTAATGGGCAGATTTTTGAACCATATAAGGCATTTAAGGGCATATAAGTTTGAGTAGAAGAACCCTTAAATGAACTTATATGTCTTATATGGTTATTCTTTAATCAGCAGCGAAATTACGCAAAAATCCGCCAACCACCGTGTGCCACGTTTGCGGCTCCGCGCAGACAAAACACTGGTGCGCCAATTCCTCAAAGCAATGAAATTGCTTTTCTCCCGAAAGGGCGTCAAAGACTTCTTGGGCTTGCGGAAGGCGTGCACGGGTGTCTTGCCCGCCATGAAGGACCAAGGTGGGTGTAGAGACTTCAGTCGCATAGTCAACGGAATTGTGGCCAAAGGCCCAGTAGCCGTGCTGCAAGCCGCCCCAAAACACGAGTGCATCCGCAAAAGGAAAGGAGGGAACTCCCATCAAGTCAAATCGGTTGGCGACGGTCTGCCGCATCCGCCCAAATGGCGCAGCCATGATCAAGGCATCTGCCAAGCCTTGGGAATCACGAGCAGCCTTTAATATCGTAATGGCCCCCATGGAAAAACCATACAAAACGACCGTTTGAGCCCCCAAAGACTTTTTAGCATATCCAACAGCTGCAATAACATCTTCCGCCTCATGATAGCCCAAGCTCGTTTCACTCCCTTCTGCTCCGCCGTGCCCAAGCAAATCAATCAGCAAAGACCGATAGCCCATTGCCCGAAAAGCCTTCGCCTGCGGCAATAAGCTGCTCTTTTCTCCCGCATATCCATGAACCAAGAGGACGAAACGACCTGTATCAGCAAGGGACGAATCTTTTTTGCTCAGCCAACCTTCCATCTTCAACTGATCTCTGCTAGGAATTTTGAGGCTAACATAATCAGAAGGAATGGGCAGGTTCTGTGGTTTGGGGATAGACACGCCCGTAAACAAAACGCCTAATCGCTGCCCAAGTGAAAGCTGCTCTGGTTTGGCTGTTCGTTCACTAGTTTCGCCAAAATGGGTAAAATGGTAGGCGTGATTATACGCAACGATATTGAGCAAGATAAAGCCTCCCAATACGCCCCCTATGAACAATCGTTTGAGTTTCCGTTTCATAGCTATTAATCGCGAATAGCGCTAACAGGTTGTAAAAAACCTATTAGCGCTACCTAGAACTAAAAACCTAGAACCTAAAACCTAATTATTAGACACCACCCCAAGTCTTGTCAGTGGGAGGTTATTTCGCGTAAGGACTTCCTTGGCGAGGTTCATATAGTTGATGGCACCCTTGCTGCGCAGGTCATAGGCAATCACAGGCTGCCCATAACTGGGAGCTTCGCTCAGGCGGATGTTGCGGTGAATGACGGTTTCGAAGACCCTGTTAGCGAAGTGCTGTTTTACATCTGCTACAACATTTTTTGCCAAGCTCAAGCGGCTGTCATACATCGTGAGCAATACCCCTTCGATCTCCAATTCTGGATTGAGGTTGGCATTGGACTGTACGATGCGGATCGTATTGATAAGCTTGCCTAGTCCTTCCAGGGCAAAGTATTCACACTGGACAGGAATAATGACGGAATCTGAAGCCGTAAGTGCATTGATCGTCACCAATCCTAGCGATGGGGAGCAATCAATGATGATAAAGTCGTACTCATTGCGCACTTGATCAAGTGCGGCCTTCATCAAATGATTTCGCCCCTCCATTTCGATCATGTCTACTTCTGCACCGACTAGATCGATATGCGAAGGCATAAGGTATAGGAATGGAACGTCTGTTTCCTTGACAATACTTCTGATGTCGATGTCGTCTTCGATGATGGCATCATAGATGCTTTCATTGATCTCATTGGGATCAAATCCCAAGTGACTCGTAGCATTTGCCTGTGGATCTGTATCCACGAGCAGCGTTTTGTATTCTAAGGCTGCCAGGCTGGCGGCCAAGTTGACAGAAGTAGTAGTTTTGCCTACTCCGCCTTTTTGATTAGCTAAGCTGATGATTTTGCCCATTGTTTACTAGATTTACCGGACAAATATAAATAATAGTTGTTTCACAAAAGGAACATATTCTCCCCCATCCTGTGGATAAGTCTGTTATCCACATGTATTTTGTGGATAAGCTGTGGAAAAGCTGTGGAAACAGGGGATAAGGGGCAAGTTTTTCGGATGAATCTCGCCGCGGGCCTGAAGACCTTGGACCCTGCTTTTGCAGGGGATAAGCGGGCTGTATGGATGACTGCCCAGCTCTACAATGGGTTGGTAGAGTTGGATGGAGACCTCCATGTACAGCCCGCCATCGCCAAGCGGTGGGAGATCTCAGAAGATGCTAAAACGTATCGTTTCATCCTGAAAGACAGTGTGTTATATCATTCAGATAAAGTGTTTGAGGATTTGGCAGTAGGAAGTAGTAGGCAAAATCAATTCCCTACTCGAAAGGTTATCGCCAGCGATTTTGTTTACAGTTTTACCCGTGTGTGTAATCCTGCTACAGCCTCTTCTGGCGCGTGGATTTTTAGTGGAAAAATTAAAGGCTTGGAAAGCTTTAAGATTGGGGATAACCCACAGATTTCAGGATTCCAAGCCCCCAATGACACTACTTTTGAGGTCCATCTAACAGCCCCATTTCCTCCATTTTTGGGATTACTGGCCATGCCTTATTGTTATGTGGTGCCTAAGGAAGCAGTCGAATTTTATGGAGATAGGTTTCGATCAAATCCAGTCGGAACAGGCCCTTTCAGGCTATTCCGTTGGGAAGAGGGGCATCATTTGATCTTACACAAACATCCGCTGTATTTTGAAAAAGATAATGGGGCGCAATTGCCTTATCTTGATGCACTTTCCGTGCGATTTATGCCAAGTAAACTCTCCGCATTCGTCGAATTTTTACAAGGTAAATTAGACTTTATCAATGGCATCGACGATTCCTATAAGGATGAAATCCTCAACCTCGATGGGTCCATCAAGGACAGCTACGCTTCGCGTTTCCAGTTTGAGCTAGCGCCACAGCTCAATATCGAGTACCTCGGCATGCTAGTCGATAGTTCCCTTGAAGCAGCCAAAGGCCATCCACTTTCTGATCTGCGCGTCCGTCAGGCCCTCAATTATGCCATTGACCGCCAAAAGATGGTGCGGTACCTGCTCAATGGCATGGGCTACCCTGCCGAATCGGGATTTGTGCCCAATGGCATGCCGGGATTCGATGCGACAGCGGTTCCAGGTTATACTTATGACCTGAACAAAGCGCATGCTTTGTTGAAGGAAGCGGGCTATCCCAATGGAGAAGGCCTGCCTCAATTGACCCTGAACTCTACGGCGCAGTATGCCCATATTTCTGAATATGTACAGAAATCTTTTGAGCAAATAGGCGTTTCGCTCGATGTGCAAAATATGCAAGGCGGCACGCTTCGCGAAGCTTCAAAAGGGGGGCGTATCAACCTATGGCGTGGCAGTTGGATAGCGGACTATCCAGAGGGGGAGAACTATTTGGCCCTTTTTTATTCCCCAAATCAAGCACCCAATGGCCCCAATACGACCCGATTTTCACATCCAAACTTTGATGAGCTATATCGTAATTCTCAGGGCATCACCGACGACTCATTACGCCAGAGCTACTACCAAGAGATGGATCGCTTGATGCTGGCGCATGCGCCAATTATTCCCCTATACTATGACCGCAGCCTTCGCATCCTGCAGAAAGGGATCACAGGCCTCGTAGGCAATCCGATGAATCATCTTCAACTCAAGCGAGTGAAGAAAGGGGAGGAAAGTAAAAATAATTAACAAGGCATGTCCTGAGCTACGTCGAAGGAAACAAGGAAGTAGAAAGGGAAGAATTGAATAGCCCCAAAACGCGCATTTATTCATTTTATCATTTACTCATTTTATCATTTATTCATTCTCTCCCCATTCTCTCATTCTATCATTCACTCATTCAATCATTTCTCCCTCCCCATGCCCAAAATCTTCACCTACATGGAACAACTCGGTGTCCGCTACCTTCACAGGTTTGCGGGGCGTGATGATAATACCATGGGAGAAGGAAAGGTGCATATTCTGACGGAGGAGGATAGGCGAGCTATGCGGAAGATAGAGCGGAGGGCTATCTGGCGCGTAGCGATTGCCGGTGCTTTGTCGGCGGGAATAGCAGGTGCTGTGGAGATAATGACACGGCCTGAAGAAACGGACTGGAATTGGAAATGGGGGGACCCTGTTTTGACGTATTGGATGATATTAGGGTCGGTGACCCTATTGGTCACGGCGATAGAGATCGCCTATATCTATTATGAATCGCTGAGAGCGACTTATCGCCTGGCCGAGACAGCAGGCCTTGATCTTTTCCCTGACAGGGAGATAGACCAAGGCATCGCGATGGCCCTGGCGCGTGCCGCTCTGGAATTACCCAATCCCCCCGACGCGGAGCTTGGGGTCGATCATTTGAAGGAAGCTTCTCGCTTCCAACTATTTGCTGCCGCCGCCATTTACAAGCTCAAAATCATGGGGACCAATATCCTGGCGAAGGTATTGCTGCGCAAGTTGATGGGACGTGCGGCGACGCGTGTGTGGCTGGAATTTGTGGCGGTGCCGATCACAGCTGCTTGGAACGCCATCGTCTGCTGGCTGGTCCTGCGCGAGGTGCGGGTTCGTGCTTTGGGGCCTTCTATGAGCATGGAATTCGCAGATATGCTCCTGAAGGACCGTGCCCAGATTTCTCTCGAAGGCCAAGCAACGATGTTGCAAGCTGTGGGGAGCATCATCGTTCGATCTGCCGATCCGCACCCCAATTTGATCTACTTGCTCAAACACCTGTCCGACCGCCTTGAACATGTCGACGAAGTGAGTGATCTAGATGATCCACAAGCCTTTTTAAATAAACTCTCCTCCCTCACGCCTTTTGAACAGGGATATGTATTGAAAATACTAGAATTGGCCGTAGTTTTGGATGGGCGAATTCGGAAAAAAGAGCGCCACATCCTCGCACTGGCCTTTGCGCGATGCGAAAAGCCACTGGAACTGGGAGATATCAAAAAACTTCGCAGGGAGTTTATGAAGGGATTATCGATTACCTATCGATTGTGAGAGGAAGAAGGTTTTAAGTTCTATGTTCTGGGTTCTACGTTCTGACTCCTCGAAGAAAGTTCCTGCCATTTTATCATTTATTCATCTACTCATTTACTCATTCTCCTCCCATTCCCTCATTCTATCATCCAATCATTCTATCATTCTATCATTTCCCCCCCCCATGCGACAATTATTTCTTTTCACCCTATTGACATTCCAGATGGCCACTATGCTATCTGGCCAGACCCCCTCTATTGTGGATACCTGGAGTGGGGCACTGAATGTTCAAGGACAAAAACTGCGAATCGTTTTCCATATCAACCAGGAAGGCGATGAACTAAGTGCTACCATGGATAGCCCTGATCAAGGGACCAAAGGAATTCCAGTAGATGGAGTTCGATTTGAGGAAAATGTGTTGAGCTTAGCGATTAGATCCATCGGGTTCTCTTATAAGGGAGAAATGACCAAAGATGGCAATGAGCTTAAAGGAAAAATGGAACAGAGAGGTGCTGTCCTAAAGCTTGACCTCAAGCGTGGAGGAGGGAGTAAGCTGAAGCGCCCCCAGGAGCCCAAACCTCCCTTTTCCTATATAGAAGAGGCTGTGGAGTTCAAGAATGATAGTGCCAATATTTCCCTTTCTGGTACCCTAAGTCATCCAAAGGGAAATGGCCCTTTTCCTACCGCGATCCTGATTTCAGGATCAGGGCCACAGAACCGCAATAGCGAAATCATGGGCCATAAGCCTTTTCTGGTTATTTCGGATTATTTGGTCAATAACCTTGGGATGGCAGTATTGCGGTATGACGAGCGCGGGGTAGGGGAGTCTGAAGGCAATTTTGCGACGGCGACCTCTTATGACTTTGCCTCAGATGTAGAGGCAGCCTTTGCTTACCTCAAAAGCCGAAAGGACATCGATGCCAAACATATTGGGCTGATAGGCCATAGCGAGGGGGGACTTGTGGCTCCTATGGTAGCTGCAGCTCACGAGGATGTCGCATTTCTGATCTTGTTAGCGGCCCCTGGCCTTTCTGGTGACCTGATCATCGTCCAGCAGACGGAAGACATTGCACGTGCTTCGGGGGTTGCTGGGGAAGCGTTAGAGATGATGCTGAAGCAGCAAAAAGAGCGTATGGTGATACTGAACGAGCATACTGACCCTGAAAAAGCAGAACAAAAACTTCGCTCACATTTTTACAGAATCGAGGAAAAACTGCCAAGCCGCGAGCGTGAAGCGAGTATAGAAAGTGATGCTGTCTTGCGCCAAGCCAAAACCATGGCTTCGCCTTGGTATATCAATTTTGTGAACCACGACCCCGCACCTTTTTTGGAAAAGGTGAAGTGCCCCGTGTTGGCACTGAATGGAGCATTGGACTTGCAAGTCGCCGCCAAAGCCAATATCAACGCCATAGAAACGGCGCTCCAAAAAGGAGGAAATCAGCACTACAGAAGCCAGATTTTCCCCAACCTTAATCACCTCTTCCAAACGGCCAAAACAGGACTTCCAGCAGAATATCCACAAATAGAGGAGACTTTCTCTCCAGAAGCTTTGAAAGTGATGTTTGAGTGGCTGATGCGGCAAGTGAGAGGGTAGGGGGGAAGAATATTGAAGGGATTGCAGAACAAGGATTGAAGAACAAGGATTGAAGAAGGACAAAGGCAATTTTCCCTTCGACTTGGACTTCGGCGTGAGCTCAGTCGAACGCTCAGGGCTAGACTTCATCAATCTTCAATCCCTTCGATTACACTCAGGGCATGCCTTGTTCGATATTCTGCAATCAATCTTTCAACAGCCCCAATCATTATAGAATGAAATGATTTTCCACTCACCATTGATCTTGGCGATGGTCATTTCTTTTGTTAAAGAAAAGGAGGTGAGTTTTTCCGCCATATAGCCCATTTTTCCATTTGGTAATTTTATTTCGATCCATTGTATGCCATCATTTTCCTGAAGGGTCGATTCGGTAGCATCTCCTACCCCACATTTGCATGGAAACACCTCAAATGATGCCTGATGGATGACTTTGGCGGAAAGGCTTGGCTTGACCCTGATATTCACATGTGTCCCTAAAATCAACAATTCCTTTGCCTCATTAATTTTGGGTAAATAAGAAGGACCTTGGAAAACCATTTTGTCATGGGGGATGATGCGATTGGGGTTTGGGTCAGCAATATGCCTAAAACCGAAACGCAGAATTTGGGCCATTTCACGCCAGGGATTCTCCGGGTGTTCTGAAGAATAATAGGCTAAAAATTCACTTTTTGAACATCCAGCTCCGCGAGAACTACATTCGTCATGACCTACCCTGATCGTATCCGCTAGGAGTGATTCTAGTTTTTTAATATCTTTTGATAAGACACATTCCGTCAACTCGGCCTTAAAAGCCCAGAAACTGGCATCTTGGTAGGATTCGTCGTGGATGACCTGCCCCAGAAGTTGGGTTGTATAGAGGAGGGAAATAAGGATTAGGGTAGGTTTCATAGGGTTAATTAGTTTTTCATTCGTCTTTTCTTCATCCACCTAACGCCGAAATACCCCAATAAGATCAGCACAAACAATATCATAAAGAGAAATACCTCTCCTCTAAACTGCGCCCACGGCTGCTGGGAGTCGTCGATTGCTTGGGCGTCTGGGGCGAATTGGCGGGTGTGGGGGATGTCTTGCAATAGGGAAAGTGACTGGAGGAAAGTTTTTCCGTTTTGTTGTTTCGCCTCCGAATCGGGCCCCATATACCAATGATGGAGGACGTAATTGCTGCTGTCGATCAGCAGGAGTAAGGTCTCTCGGAAGTCTACTTGGACCGAAGTGTCGCGCTTGGCAAGCGGCCCAAAAGCCTGAGCATCAGGCTTATAAGTGTAGCTGTATTTGAGGTACTTAGCTGCGAGCTTCCCAACTGTTATATCATAGGTATCAAGGAGATCAATGGCCTCATGATTCACGATGCCGCTGGCCATGCCGTCGTAATATTGATCAAGTTCAAATCGGTCCCTGACAGCGGGGACGCGTGAGATGGGACTTCCCAGGCGAGAAATAATAAAGACGGCCGTATCAAGGTTTATAAATATATTGAGATAACCTGTGTTGTCCTCACGACTCGGCGGAGCAGGAAAGGAAGCTTGTACCAATTCATCAACGACGACCGCTTGCCAAGCTGAATCAGGGATTTGGCCTTTTGTGAAAAGGGGAAAAGAAACTAATAACAAAAATATCCAACGCATGGGGGGAAGAGGGTTCTAAGTTTTAGGTTCTAGTGGTTATTCAAGATTGAATTGTGGGGGTAAGTAAAAATAAAAAACAAGGAACAAGGAAGTCAAAACTACACCTTTCAAAATTGAAAGAACACTAGGTTCAGGGTTCAAGTCGTTCAAAGGGTCAAAAAAACTTCATCCGATTTCCCCATTTTATCATATACTCATCTAATCATTTTATCATTCGCCTCCCATTCTCTCCTCCTATCATTCACTCATTGATCTCCTCATGCAAATAAACCTACTTTTCGGAATTATCATACTCGGGGGGCTCGCTTGTCAGCCAGCAAATGCCGATCCGCAAGGTGCTGAACCTATTTCGTCAACTGTGGCGACCTCGCCAGCGTCATTGGTGGATCCTGCTGGTACCACGATCGCGACGCGATTTTTGGCGCCTGAAGGCTTCAGGCGGACTCGGTTGGATAGCCTATCCTTTGGGCATTACCTGAGAACCCTTCCTTTGAAGCCAGCGGGTAGTAGGGTGAAATACTTTGATGGAAGAGAAAAGAACAGCGAAGGGGTGTATGTGGGGGTTGTTGATATGGAAATAGGGACACGCGACTTGCAGCAGTGTGCAGATGCGGTGATGCGGCTACGAGGGGAGTATTTATTTGCCCAAAAACGTTACCAAGACATCCATTTCAATTTCTTAAGCGATGGCAAACCGAGGTATTATCGAGATAGGGCGGATGCGAATTATTCTTACAAAAGCTTTCGCAAATACATGGATTATATTTTTTCCTATGCCAATACTGCTTCACTCAAAAAGGAGCTGAAACCTGTCCCATTTGATTCGATGCAAATAGGAGATGTATTTATTGTCCAAGGCAATCCCTACGGGCATGCGATCATTGTGGTGGACATGGCTATACATCCTGAAACAAAGGAACGATTGTTTATGCTGGCGCAGAGCTATATGCCTGCACAGGAAACACAGGTTTTGGTGAATCCGAATGCGCCTTCAATAAGTCCCTGGTATAAAATGGATGTTGAAAGTGCCCTTTATACGCCGGAATGGACATTTGAGAAAGGAGACCTTCACCGGTTTGAGTGATTTCATTCGGCCAAAAAAGTGTACGGTTCAGGCATTAGGATAATTGAGTATGAGAAGATATTTGTAAGTTTGAGGTTCGATGTTGTTCCCATTTTTTTACGCCACACTATATTAAAAACGGATACCCCTGGCTATGACTTACACACTCCTTGCCTTACGCTTCCAGTGCGTGCTTTTCTCCTGTTTATTCCTCCTCTCAAGTTTCGGATTTCATGATGCCTATTCGCAGTGTATCAATACCTTCCCCTATTTCGAAGACTTCGAAAATGGACCAGGTGGATGGACTGATTCCGTCCTTTCTGGGCCTTTTGCCACACCATTCCGATGGACACATGGCTCCCCCGCCAAGTCTCACATCAATGCGAGTGCTTCAGGCACCCATTGCTGGATGACGGGCCCTGATACCTCCAACTATGCCAGTAATTCTAATGCGTATGTGCAGAGTCCTTGTTTTGACTTTTCTAGCCTCACACAGCCTGTGTTGGCGATGAACATCTACTTTGACATCGAGGACCAGTTTGATGGAGCTGCGTTTTTTTCTTCGGTAGATACGGGTAAAACCTGGCAACTGGTGGGGGGCTTTGGCACAGGGATTCAGTGGTTCAACTCTTCCAATATGTTTGCCACGCCAGGGGGTTCTTCCATTGGGTGGTCAGGCAGTACTGCCACTAAATTAGGCACCCAGGGCTGGGTGCGAGCGCAGCAAGACCTCTCGGGGTTGGGAGGGGAATCACATGTCCTTTTTAGGGTTGTTTTTTCTTCAGACCTAGTTTCCAATGCCAATGGTTTTGCATTTGATGATATGGTGATCAGAGAAAAACCTAGCCTTTCGCTAGGGCCTGACAAGACGCTGTGTGGGGGCGCTATTGATTCCTTGAACCTAGGGCAGGGGGGGGCATTTTATATTTGGTCTACCAATGATACCTCCCAGGTGATTGCTGTTACATCCAGAGGAATGGGGCAGCAGACGTATTGGGGCTGTATAACTGACAGTTTAGGATTTGTATTGTGTGATACCGTGACCTACTCCTTCTCTCAGACTCAGCTCTCAGCATTGAGGGATACCATAATATGCCCTGGTGCCTCTGTGACCTTCGATGCTAAGAATGCAACTGCTATGCACCAATGGGCGACCTGGGATTCCACGTGTAGTTGTTTTTCCCCTGTTTCTACCAATCAACAATTCACTGCGAATACAGACGGAATATATTCTGTGACAATTTCGGATTCTCTGGGCTGCACCCTCTCAGATACGGTCCAGGTAGTAGTGGATATCCTGCCTCAACTCAACCTGAATGATACCATCATCTGTGCTGGACAAGGCATTCTGGTAGGAACTCCCCATTCGGGGAGCTCTTTGTGGACCTTAAACGGGTCTCCGCTTGCGAGTACACCGACCATTTTTGCTACGGCGCCTGGAACCTACCGCTTGGTAGTCACGACCTTAGCTGGCTGTGTGACAAGGGACTCCTTTTTGTTTGATGTCGCCCCTACTCCTTTGATTTATCTGGGGCCTGATTATACCGCTTGCGATTCTGTGACGCTCAATGCGCAAAACCCAGGATTTGATTACTTATGGAGTACGGGAGAGACTACCCAGACCATTCGATTTCTCCCGCCCAAGACGGTATCCGTCAGGGTGTACAATCAGTTTGGCTGCGAATCGAAAGACACTATTTCGATAGGATTGGGGACGCTCCTCAACGTAAACCTCGGCAAAGATCGCATCCTCTGTCCCAATAAAGGCATTGCCTTAAATGCGGGGGTGCAGCCGCCAGGCACCTCTTTTCAGTGGTCTAATGGCGCCCAGACGCAGACGACTACGGTGGGACAACCAGGGCTGTATTTTGTGATCGTAACCAATGCTGACGGTTGTCAAGTGCGGGATTCTGTGACCCTCCGCTTGACGGGCTTGCGGGTGGATTTGGGACCTGATAAGGTCGTATGTGCAGGTAAATCGGTATTCTTGGATGCGCATTTTCCCGATGCGACCTATCTGTGGAGTACAGGCAGCACCCAGGCTGGAATTTGGGTGAATACCACAGGTTTCTTCCATGTTTTGGTGACAGATCCTCATGGCTGCGAAGTAGAAGATTCTATTCGGGTGACGGAATTGCCAGCCTACACAGGTGATTTTTCCATTGCCCCCAGTTGGACAGTGGGTTTTGGGGATACCATGACCTTTACGGCTACCGCTCCTATGGGAACTATCGCTTATGAGTGGAACTTTGGAGATGGCCAGAAAAATATAGGAGCTACCGTAAAGCACAAATATGTAATCCTTGATACATTTGATGTCTGTTTGCGGATTTTTGATGGGCAATGTGCCGACACAATTTGTAAACCTGCGGGGGTTTATCGCACGTTTCACGGACTAGCGGATGAACTTTCTAGTAGTTTGGAGATTTACCCCAACCCCTCGGAAGGGTTATGCGTGATTTCTTTTGACCAATCTATCCCTCAAGAAGGCAGTCTAGATTTAATCAATATTCAAGGAAAAAATGTCTACCAGACTACCTTTTTGCCTAGAAATCAGATAAAAGAATATATGGACCTTCGCCATTTACCCGCTGGAATTTACCTTTTGCGGCTTAAAGTGGCTCAAGAGACGTTATATCGTAAGTTGATCATCAGATAATTTTGTTATTTTTCGACCGAATAACTCACTTTACTTTTTTGCACATGCGTACCAAATTTACCTTTTCTTGTTGGCTAGCCCTTTTTTTTATTGGCATAATGACACCTACTTTCACCACAGCTCAATGTGGTGACACGATCAGTGGCTTATTCACTGTATCCTCATTTCCCTATAAAGAAACCTTTGAGAGCGGCCCTAATGGCTGGTGGACAGCCCCTGTAGATTCGCTTTATCCTGCCAATGCGCCTACGGCGATTGCCAACCAGCCTCGCCCCAATACCTGGGCTTTTGGCAATCCGAGCAAGCGCCATATCTCTGGCGCTTATTCTGGCGATAGTTGCTGGACAACTGGTGGCCTGGGTACAGGCGCTTATGCGCAATTGGAGCGCTCCTTTGTAGCAAGTCCTTATTTTGACTTGTCGGGCCTTACAGATCCTTATGTAGGGATGCGGCTCGCTTACTCATCCTTTCCTGGGGAAGATTTTGGCTATTTGGAGGCCTCAACGGATACAGGGAAAACCTGGTCGCGGGTCGGTGCCATAGGCACTGGGGTAGAGTGGTATAATAGCAGTACCAATTTCTCTATCGTGTGCCCTAATCCTACACATGGATGGGCGGGAACGGGCCCTAATAGTAGTAGGGGATGGACCTTTGCCTTCCACGATATAGGGTATTTAGTAGGCGCCCCATTGGTGCAGTTTCGCGTATTCTTTTCCTCCAATGTATTGAACCACAATGAGGACGGAATAGCATTTGACGATTTTGTGATTGGGGAAAAATTTACGGTTAACCTTGGGGCTGATACTGCCTTATGTTTTGGAAATATTTTGCAGCTAGACCTTGGGAATAAGCCCAAAGGTAGCTATGCATGGCAGCGTAATTTTATCAATGCCCCGCTGGATACCACTCAGTTTCTGCGAATCACCACCAATCCTCAAGCAACTGCTGGGGTATTTATCGGATGTGCCACGGATTCTCTGGGGTATACAGCTTGTGATACGATTACGGTTTCCTATTCTCAAACACAGTTGATGCCGTTGCCGCCGGCTACCATCATCTGTCCAGGAGACTCCACGACACTTTTCTCTGGATTTAACCCTGGTGCAACAGCTACCTGGTATGCTATTGATAGTTCGTGCCTCTGTTATACACAAGTCCTTCAAGGGCCGAATCTCACTACAGATACCACGGCTCAATATCGAATTGTCCTGACAGATAATTTGGGGTGTGTAGAACGAGATACAGCATCTGTTGTGGTGGAACGGGTGCCTGATGTAGATATAGGGGCAGATGATACGATCTGTGTAGGTACTGCAAAAATCCTCTCAGCCCCCTCAGGAGACCCTGGAACCAACTATACCTGGACCCTCAACAACAGTCCTTTTGCCCAAACCCAGACAATCTTTGGCTCGGCACCTGGAAAGTATAAGGTGGTCCTGACCACCAATGCTGGTTGTCAGGATTCAGATTCCATGAACCTGCTAGTTGTATTGGCACCTGTGATCAGCCTGGGCGCTGATTATATCACCTGTGATACCGTGTTCATGGATGCTGGGAACCCTGGGAGTACCTATTTGTGGAATAATGGAAGTACAGCGCGTTTCCAAAAGCTCTATCCCCCATTTAGCGCTTGGGTCAGTGTGACCAATTCTAGTGGATGTAATGCCCGTGACACAGTTAATGTACAATTGGGAACGGCCCCAGTGGTCAATCTAGGAGGTGATAGGATCGTCTGTAACTCTTCCAGCGTGACGTTAGATGCGGGCGCACAGGCACCAGGGGCGGTTTACAACTGGTCTGATGGCCCACCCAATACGCGTACGCGTACCATCACACAACCAGGCTTCTTCTTCTGCACCGTCATCGATACCAATGACTGTAGAGGCTCAGACTCTGTGAATATTACCATCTCACAATTGCGAGTTGATTTGGGACCTGATACGGTCGTGTGTGTCGGTAACTCCATTGTCTTGGATGCCACAGCTACGGTGAACGCTACCTATAAATGGAATACCAATGCAACCACACCGATGATCAGTGTGAATACTGGAGGGACCTATGGATGTATTTTACAGGATACTTTGGGTTGCACTGTATCAGATTCGGTTATTGTGGCACAAGGGCCGCTGTTTAATGGAAGTTTTACGGTAGGACCTGATACATTTATTGTATTCAATACAGCTACCAAAACCCATACTTTCACTGCTGTCAATTTCCCAGCAGGCACCAATTCCTTTATCTGGGACTTTGGAGATGGGAATACAGCTATGGGCCAGACGGTACAGCATGAATATACTTCGTTGGATACCTTCACCGTCTGTCTGATCCTCTCAGATGGGCAATGTAGCGACACAGTTTGTGGCATCGCGGGGAATTACCTCAAGTTTTTGGATGGCATCGAAGACGACATGGGACTGACCCTGGATGTCTTCCCCAACCCGAGCAATGGCCAGTTTATGGTAGACATGAAATTCCTTCAACCCACACGTGTACATTTGGGCCTTTATGACCTGAAAGGGCGATTGGTGGCTGATAAGCGCCTGCCTCATCTCAGCGCGCAGCGCGAGCGTATAGACCTGTCAGGAGCTTCTAAGGGGATTTATCTCTTGAAGCTAGAGACAGAGCGAGGAACAGCTTATCGAAAGCTGGTGTTGAAGTAGGGAAAATACGATTTTTGATAAATGAAATGGGGTTAATTGTTTCGGGCAATTAACCCCAATTTTATGTTCTTGGAACAGATGGCCTGGTAACTCGCGTAGCTTGAACATCCAACAGGTTGAGGAAAACCTGTTGGATGTTGGTGGCCTCCAAGATGTAACAGATTTTCTTCAATCTGTTACATCTTTCGCCTACAAAAAGCGATATCAGGGAGAATTTTTTGTTCATAGAAAGGAATTAGGGGGGTTGAGAAAATAACCGTCCATCCCCGAAAAGATACCTGTTATGGAGCAAAAACGCCAGTGAAGCGAAGCGATAAGTGCGATAATGGGAATATTTAGGTACCTTATTATGGATAAATGAATGAATAATCCAGCCATTTATTCATCATTACCCTTCATTTTTTTCCCTAATCTCATATTTATGTCATACAGGTATACACTTTCTTTTTGCCTCGCGTTTTTTGTTGCAGGCCTTTTTTCCCCTATTCACAGTTCTGCCCAATGTGGCGACACCATCAGAGGCCTCTTTGTAGTGAATACATTCCCCTATAAAGAAGACTTCGAAAATGGCCCTGCGGGCTGGTGGACGGCTCCCGTGGATTCGCTTTTCCCACCGACGGCTCCAACCGTGATTGCGAATACGCCCCGCCCAAATACTTGGGCATTTGGCGATCCAGCGAAGCGCCAAATAACTGGTGCGGCTTCAGGCGATAGCTGCTGGACTACCGGAGGCCTTGGAACAGGTCCTTATGGACAATTAGAGCGGTCCTTTGTGGCAAGTCCATATTTCGATATGACGAATATGGTGGATCCCTATGTGGGGATGAGCATAGCATGGAGTTCTTCCTCAATGGAGGATGTAGGGTATTTGGAGATGACATTGGACACAGGAAAAACCTGGACACTGATTGGAAATATTGGTTCAGGGTCAAATTGGTATAATGAGACCTATTCTGGAGGAATTCCGCTATGTAGACTTCCAGGCGAGGGGTGGGGAGGACTAGGGAGTTCCAGTAGTGGTGGATGGACTTTTGCTTTCCATGATATTGCCTTCTTGGTAGGTAAACCTTTGGTTCAGTTTCGGATGTTTTTTGCTTCTACCGCCTCAAATAATAACCGGGACGGCATTGCTTTCGACGATTTTGTGGTAGCGGAAAAATTTGAAGTAGACTTTGGCGCGGATACGACCTTATGCTTTGGAAATGTCCTGCAATTGGATTTAGGGGCAAAGCCAAAGGCGCGGTACGCGTGGTATGTGAATGGAATTTTATCGCCTTTAAGCACTACCCATACTTTTCGGGTGGCTACAAATCCTATGGCTACCTCGACTACCTACATAGGCTGTGTTACTGATTCTCTTGGCTTTACGGCTTGTGATACCATTACGGTCTTTTTCTCCCAAACACAGATTAGTCCACCTATTGCTCCTGCAACGAGCATGTGTCCAGGGGATTCTGTGGTGCTATCTACTGGGTTTAATCCGAATTCGATGACTACTTGGCATGCCTTTGACAGTACCTGTCTTTGCTATAATTTTCATTCAACTGGTCCCAATCTCACGGTCAAGAATTCAGGCACTTTCCGGGTTGTACTTGCGGATAACCTGGGATGCGTCATCCACGATACAGCCATTGTGGATGTGGAAGTCCCTCCAATACCCAATATCGGTGGGGACGATACAGTCTGTGTAGGCACCGCCAAATTACTCTCAGCCCCTACTGGGCGCCCAGGAACCACCTACCACTGGACGCTTAACAATAACAAATTTGCCGAAACACAGACAATCCTTGCGACTGCGCCTGGCAAGTACAAAGTTGTTGTTTCCACTTCGGCTGGCTGTTCAGAAGAAGACTCGATGAACCTGCTCGTCGTCCTCGCCCCAGTCGTCCAGCTAGACGATGATTACACCACCTGTGACAGCGTATTGCTCGACGCCAATAACGCAGGAGCCGATTTCCTTTGGCACAATAACCAAACCACCCAGAGGCAGACCCTTTATCCGCCTTTTACCGCTTGGGTAGAAGTCACCAATGCCAATGACTGCATAGCACGAGACACCATCAATGTCATTTTGGGCACAAATCCTCCCGTCAATTTAGGGGCAGATCAAGTGATATGCGATGGCGGGAGCGTAACCCTGGATGCAGGGCCTCAAGTGCCAAGTGCCGTCTTCAACTGGTCCAATGGGCCGCCTAATACCCAGACGAAGACTGTCTCACAGCCTGGATTCTACTTCGTGACGGTCATCGATACCAATACCCGAGGGTGCCAAGCAGCGGATTCCATTAATGTCACTGCCTCAAACCTGCGGATAGACCTTGGCCCTGATACAGTAGTCTGTGCAGGGAGATCCATTGTCCTAGACGCTACGGCCCTTGGGCAAGCGACTTATCAATGGAATACTTCCGCTACCACGCCTACCATCACGGTGACTTCTGGCGGCACGTATAGCTGTGTGCTGCGGGATACCTTGGGCTGTGTCGTTATGGACGATGTTTTTGTGGCCCAAGGGCCTGTGTTTAACGGGAATTTCTCCATTTCTCCAGACACCTTTGTCGTATTTAATGCGGTTCCAAAAACCCATACCTTCACCGCCGTGAACTTCCCCACAGGCACGAATTCCTTCCATTGGGATTTTGGAGATGGACATACGGCCATGGGCCAAACCGTTCAACACGATTACGCTTCTCTAGATACCTTTACCGTTTGCCTGATTTTGTCTGATGGTCAGTGTAGCGATACGGTTTGTGGATTAGCGGGTAATTATTTGCGGTTTACTGGGTTGGAAGAAGAAATGGGGATTACCCTTGATATCTTCCCCAACCCAAGTGAGGGGCAATTTCAAGTTGACATGGAGTTCCAAAGACTTACTTCTGTTTCCCTGATGCTCTATGATCTGAAGGGTAGGGTAGTGGTAGACAAAAAGCTGGGACAGCTCTCTACACATCGTGAAATGCTAGACCTATCACAGGCCGCCAAAGGCATCTACCTGCTGCGTTTGGAGACGGAGAGGGGGATAGTATATCGGAAGTTGGTGCTGAGATAGGTGGGAGGAATATCTTTAGGACTGAAAATTGGCCACGGATTCCACGGATTAGCACAGATTGAAAAAAAAACGTGTCAACCTGTGTAACCCGTGGCTTATTCTTTCATTTAAACCCTTGAAGAAACACTAGGTTTTTCCCTTTATGCCGATCCTACCAACCGAAAAGTGCTCCCTTTCCCCACTTCAGTTTGATAACTAATCTTGGCATGAATGGCCTTGGCCAATTGTTGGGAAAGGTAAAGTCCTTGGGAACCATCCCTTTCCATGGATGGGGGCTTCTCTGATGAGAACACATAGGATCGAAGCTCCTCAGCAATCCCAGGCCCCTGGTCTGTCACCTCAATCACAAACTTTCCCTCTTCTCCATCCGCCTTACAATCAACCAGCACTTCTTTGCCTTCAGGCGAAAACTTAATGGCATTCTGGATCAGGTTGCCCAGAATATGAGACAAGAATAGCTGATTGCTCTGAATAAAAATGTTTTCAGGTACCATAGAAAGGCGGATGGCTATCTGCTTTTCCGATGCCAAGGGCTGATATTTTTGGATGACTTCGGAGAGGTGTTCGTGAAGGTCTATGGGGTCTGTTTCATACAATAGATCCTGCTCTGTACTAGAAACCACCTGAGAGGTCTCACTGATCTCCTTGCTCAGGGTATAGATATGGGTAGCATTTTTGCTTCCATTGTGAATCAAGTTGAGCAAGTTTTCGGGCAGCTTTTGCAAGCCCAAGAAATACAGGATATTCCTGATATAGCCGAGTGGTGCTTGCAGGTCATGGCTGAGCAGCCGGATCAGGTGACTTTTGTCTTTTTCCAGAACCAAGAGGGCTTCTTGTTTTTCATGGAGTTTCTGGTGGGCTTCTTCGATCTGCTTTTTTTGGCGATAAAATTGCCAGAGGGCCAGTAAGATCAAGAGGGTGAGGGTAATCAGTCCTCCAATAACCAATCCTCGCCGCCGCAACTTCAGTTGACTTATTTCATTCTCCTGAGAGAGCAAGGTGTTTTCTTGTGCCAAGAGTTCATTTTGTTGCGTCTTCAAGGAATCTTGAAAAGTAGCTTCAATAGATTTGATTTGCTCTGCTACTTGAACCTGATTCAGAGAATCTTGATAATCCGAATAGGTTTTGAAATAAGTATAGGCTTCTTCATAGCGCCCTAGTTTCTGCGCATTCTGAGCCAATAATCGGGTCACATTTTCATGGGGTAAGCCCCCTTTTTGAGCTATATCATAAGATTTTTTTGCCAAGGCAAAGCTTTTTCTATAATCTCCCAACATATTGTATGCTTTGGCTTGAGAAGCAAAGATTTGAACTTGTTGATGAAGATTATTCCGCTCAAGCGCATTTTTTTCAGCTAATTTGAAATAGATAAGACTTTCGGCCAACCGCTCTTGTTTTATCAAGACCTTCCCCAAGTTGATGTAAATGGCAGCAAAATAGGGCTTAAATCTTGGATCCTCGGCTAAGTAAAAAGTCTTTTTGTAGGTTTCCGTTGCATTATCTAGCATGCCCAATTCTCTATAGGTGGAGCCTAAATTGGCTAAAGAAACAAGGGTGCCATTTTCACTAGAATCTGCTTGAAACTCAGCCACAGCTTTTTGGAAATAGGTTTTGGCACCCTGAAAGTCCCTTATTTTAAAGAGAATGGTGCCAATGCCCATGGAAAGAGAGCCTTTATCATCATAATTAGGAATAGTTGAAGCTAAGGCATAAGCTTTCATGGCGTAATCAAGGGCTTTTTGCAGGTCATCTTTTTGCATATAAACAAAACTGATTTCAGAGTGAAACCCCACAATTAGATTGGAGTCTACGCATATTTCTAGACTGGACAATGCTTCTTGGAAGTAATAGATAGCACTATCTGCATCAGCGAGCCTGTAATAGCTCTGGCCAAGATGATCATAACCATCCACCAGAGAAGGACAATGATTGATATTCAACAAGATAGGAAGGCTTTCCAATAAGGTCTCCTTTTTCCCTTCCCAGTCATTTAACTGGTCCTGTATATTTACCAATAGTTCATATACCTCCACTTTTTTTTCCTCATCCTTTGTAGGCCTGATGATTTTCAATGCCTCCTGCGCATAGCTTAAGGCGGAATCGGGAGAAACCTCTTTTGCGATTTCTAATAGGCTGTCTACTGCCAAAAGTTTGTCAGGGGCTTCTGCTACAGCCGTCTCTGAAGACTGGCAGAATAGCGTAGAAGGAAGTATTGCCAAAAATAATAAGCATGAATAGCCTATTGACCGGAAGGAATAGGTTGGATGATGGGACATAGGCGGGTGTTAGGTAGTTAATCTGCTTGTAGCCAAATATTGCCTCTCATAATAATAAATGCAAATTTTCCACTCTTACACATACATAGACATCATTTGACATCATTATGTATCAGGTAAAATTGAAAAACATCCTGTACTTTTATTCCGTGATGTCAGATTTAGGGGTAAAATGTGACTTTTTGTGGAATAGAAGGCATTTATGATTCCTACTTAAATAAGCTCCTATGCTATGATCGCTACACTTTTTGGCCTTTAAGATTCAAAAAGGAAGAAATGAGATCAGCAGTGGTCATTTTGTAGGACAAAGAGGTAAAATAAATAAATGTAAGTTTTGGTCCCCAAAGTGATATTGTAATACTGGACTAATGCGACTTGTCGGAAATTTCATGTCTATAGCAAAGGATAAATACCCCATCTATGTTTTCACTGTAACTGTATTTAGTATGAACTAAACACCTTACCCCTCCCTCCTCACTTATAATCTCAATTTACCTGACTGGTTTGATCAAACCAGTCCTGAGATAACTATGGACTTATTCAATTGAGGGTATTTAAAAAATAGTCATTCACAAAATAGTACCTAACACGAATAGCAATATGGAAAAGAATTATTCAGCAGTTAAAACCTGGTTAGCACTTATGTTATGTTGCTTACCATTTTTCGCCTTGAGCCAGCAGATCCAATGGGCGACGTTTATTGATGCTTCTGGCAGGACGAGCGGGCAACTGAGTCATGCAAGAGATTTAAAAACCGGCCCAGATGGGTATCTATATGTCTCAGGATATGGACGTTACTTGACTTTTCCGGGACCCCCGACGGCAGATACAGTGATTTATCATGGCATCGGTAATGGAAATGTCTCTATCAGGGATGGATTTGTTCTAAAAATGACGCCTGACGGGAATCACATTATTTGGGCCTGTGTGATAGGAGGTGCTGGAGATGATGATGTAAACTTTATAGAATTTGATGCGAGTGGAAATATTATTTTAATGGGGAATACTGCGGGTAATGGGTTTCCCATTACAACTGATGCTGATCAACCCGTATATGGAGGGGGGGATATAGACATTTATTTTGCCAAACTTTCCCCAGCTGGCGACCTCTTATACGCTTCCTATTTTGGTGGGTCTGATAGTGAATACTTGAATTATGCAATCCAATCGCCTGATGGTTCTATATCAATTAGTGGGTGGGTATCCCCTTCCCCATGGCCCGGGAATGGCAGCCCCCCATCCTTTCCCGTCAAATTAGGCGCAAATCAGCCGACTGGGGATTTTGCTGATTTTGGGGATGACTATTTTGTTGCAAGAATGAACGCGGATCTTTCATTTAACCAGTCTACATTTCTATTTCCGAGGGACTCTAGTAATTATCGAGATGGCTTTGTAAATTTTGAATTAAATAATGGAGATTTATTGGTTCAGGCTAACAGTAATGTGCCTTCGGATATACCTACTACGCCAGGTGCATTTTTGCAGTCCTCTGATCCACAAGCGGGCTATTCCTGCATTATGGTGATGAGTAGGGATTTAAGTACCATTAAATATTGCACCTCTTTTCCCCTTGGCGTAAATATTTCAGGTGATTTTCAAAGGAGCAATGGAAACATTGTTTGTAGTGGTAGCGTGACCCTTGCAGGAAATGCTAATTTCCCCATTACTGCTAATTCCCCTTATCCCTTAAAAACTGATGGCACCAACTCACCAGTAGTCGTAGAATTTTCACCAGATTTATCTACTGTGGTAAATGCCATCGTGGTGGGAGAAGACTTTAATTACGTGGGCATCTTCCGTGAAGATATCAATGGAAATTACTTAGTTACTAACGGTAGTTCTACCTCAGATGCTTTCATGCCTGATCAGCCACCAGGAAGTACGGTCTATTCCCCAAGTATAGGCGTGATGAAATCGGATTTTAGTGAAATCTTGTATGCTACCCGCAGACCCAATGGCTATTCCTATTATGATGAGCAAAACTGTAAATGGTACTTTGCTACCAGTACGGGTTGCGGGACTTTTTTTAGCAGGGTTATCACATCTGATACCGCTTATGATGCCGCTGGAAACCCTTTAACAGGGTATTGGTTAGGAGACAGAACCACGATAAACGGCTGTAGCGGTCAGCGCGCAGAACCACATCTTACGGCCATCAACTTCCCCTCCATCACAAGTGGCAATATCATTACCGCCCCTGCCAGTAGCTATTGCATCAATAGTATTCCAGCCGTATTAGATGGGGATGAACCTGTAGTACCCTTACCTTCCCTCAAAATAGGCTATAATGATTTTGAGCAAAACTTTGTATTACACTACCAATGGCAAGTCAGTACAGCAGGACCCAGTGGACCTTTTACGGACATCAATTTGGCTACAGGAGAAGATTACGTGCCAGTTGCTACTCTATCAGCAGGTTCCCGTTGGTATCGTCGTATTGCGATTGCTGGGAATATCGAAGCTTTTCCGAACTGTGTGCAGCCAGATACCAGTAATGTGGTAGAAGTAGTCACCACCAGCAACATCAGCCACAGTACCAACCTGGTCGAAGATCCCTACGGGATTTGCCCAGGCAGTCCCATCAATGTATCAACTACCCTCGCAGCCAGCCCAGATGGTGCTTTTGGCCCTTATACCTGGACCTTATCTGATATCAGTGTCGATACGGTAGTATTGAGTGGAAGTACGGGGGTAGGGAGTTTTTCTACTAATGGTGTACCTGCTGCGGGTTTATTCCGCCTGGTTGCAACCGACACCCGAGGGTGCCAAAGTGCTGACACACTCACAGTAGAAAGCATGCAGATAGATGCAGGCCCAGCTACAGTATTTACCTGTGGAGATGCCAGCGTGGTGATCGGCCCTTCAGGCCCCGCGCCTATGTGGGAAAACTATGCTACGAACAGTTATGCCTGGTCCCCTAGCACCAACTTGAATAATGCTGCGCTCTTGCGTCCTACGGTATCGCCCGTACTGGCCCTGGGCGATTCGATGACCTATTATTTATCTGTCAATGGTTGTTTGTCAGATTCGGTTAAGGTAAAAAATGAAGCGATTACCCCACTGCCTGCCTTGCCCGCAGATACGATATGCCAGGGCGATTCGCTGAATATGGGGGCAGGAATTACGCCCCAAGCAGGCGTAGTTTATCAGTGGGCACCTGGTTTTAATATTGTGGATGATACCGACCCCAATAGCAAGTTAATCGGTTCCCACGCCCCGGCAGGTGTGAATACCACTACCTATTACCTAACCGCTACGGCTGGCAATACGGGCTGTGTGCAAACAACAACCCAGGAAATTGCGGTCTACAAACAACCCAATATCCCCTTTGATTCGGATGATCCCTATAGTTGTTTTATTGACTATTATGGGCAGGGACCATCTCTGTCCCTGGGTACAGGTTCTGAATCTGGGATTTCCTATAGCTGGGATGTACAGGTGATCAATATCAGCGCGACTACGGGGCTTCCTTCTACCGTAGATGCGCTCACCTATCTCAGTAGCACCACAGGTTCTAGCGTGATTTTTGCCCTCACAGGCCCAGAAATCCCGTTAGGAGGGATGGCTGATGGAGACTATGACCTTCGATACATTCGGACGAGTGTCAATATGGCTGAGCCTAGCTGTATGCGCAGGGATACAGCGGTGATCCACTATTCTCCTCCTTGTGATGGTATTCCGGGCTTTTATTGTACGGCTTTGACGCCCCCTAATACCTGTGGGACGGAGGGCACCTTGATTGGTGCACAGTCAGTTGCTGGTGGATTGTATTATGAATGGTCTCCTGTAGCAGGTTTGATTGATCCTTATTCGGGTCTGCCGCTTCCTGCTTCTGGTCCTCACCCTGGGCAGGTTTTTGCCAATCCAGATACGACAACTCATTATCACCTGAGTATCAGTTATCCTGATAGATCGGGAGATACCCTCTGTACGATAGATATATTGGTTTTCCCATCCCTCTTTAATACGCCTTCTTTCACTATTCCTCCTGTAGCAGGCGGCTGTGCCAGCACCCCTATTCAAATAGGCAGCGCTCCGATCGCTGGCTTGGTATACAGTTGGGAACCTACAGCAGGCCTGAGTGATCCCAATATTTCCAATCCTACGGCTACCATCACAGAAAACACGACCTATGTGGTGATGGCTGTAGATACAGCCACGGGTTGTTTTGCCATGGATACGGTCGTCGTGCAGCTCGTTCCGATATTGGTAGATGCTGGGCTAGACGCCAGTTATTGTGATGCCGCAGGCAGGACAGACTCCGTAGGCGCATTAGTGGCCAATCCCGCGTATAGCTACCAATGGACGGCGAGTAGTGGAGCCGTTACTTTTGGTAATTCCACCCTTGCCAAAACCACCGCCACCATCCCCGCAGGTACAGGCACGGTGACCCTTTACCTGACAGCTACCGATCTGAATACTACCTGTAGCCAGATGGACTCCCTTGTATACACGGCTACGAGTGGGCCTGCAGGGTATAGCCCTGCCACCACAGTTCGGGTCTGTGATGGCGACTCGGTGCAAATAGGGGCTGCCGAACCTCCAGGTACTTCTTATACTTATGCCTGGACTTCTACGTCGACAGGAAATGGGCTGACTGTGGCAGAAAGCAGCAAGGCACAGCCTTACATAACGCCTACGGGTGCAGGCCCTTGGACTTATGATGTGGTTGTGACGGAAACAGGCGTATCGGCCACAAGCTGTACCGCTAATTATACCGTGACGGTTTCCCGTCCTACCGAACCTGTGGTGACAGCTTCGCCTGCTGCCGTACCTTGTGCATCAAATGGGGTGCAGATAGGCGTGACCAATTCACCCACAGCCATCTGGACCTTTAGCTGGTCACCGACGGATCACATCGTGAGTTTTGCTCATAATGATATGCGCAGGATCAGGGTCTATCCACCCGATACGACCACCTATACCCTGACGGCCACTTATCAGACAGGCTGTGTGCGGACTTATGACATCATAGTCCCTGGGGCAGATTATGTAGCGGAAATCAGTGATGATGAATTAGAACTCTGCGAAGGAGATGTCAATCCTACCTTCACCTTGAATAGCATTCCAGCAGGGGCTACCGTCGCTTGGACCTCTTCTCCTGCGGGTGCAACGGCTTACCTCAATTCCACCACTGCCAATAATCCAGTATTTAATATCTCGGCTGCTCCAGCAGGGACTTATACCTATACCGCAACGGTCAATTATGGTGCGGGCTGTGTTTCATCAGCTTCGCTGACCGTTCGTCTAGACAAGGCGATTCCGGATATCGCTGGGGCTGATCAAAGTATATGTTTAGGAGAATGTGTAACCATCGGTACGGCAGCAGTATCAGGACTATCCTACGCCTGGACAACAGTGCCATATGATCCTTCGGCTGTGATTTCTTTCCCCAGTGATGCTGCTCCTGAGGTATGTCCCACTCAAAATACAACCTATAAGCTGACCTATATTGATGTGGCTTCGGGTTGCACATTTGAAGATTATGTCTCTGTACAAATCAATGGCACCCTGCCAACTTTAACAGTCATATCCGCTTATGAAGATTGTCAAAATGCCTCGGGGACGGCTACCGTAGATCTAAACGCGTTGATCACCAGCAATACAGGTGCGAGTACCAGTTTCTGGTTGGATGCTACGGCTGCTGTCCTTCCCGTTGCCACGCCTACCACGGTGGAGGCAGGTACTTATTACATCAGGTCATCAGATGCCTCAGGCTTATGTAGCGTGGTGGAACCTACCACGATTACCCTCAACCCCATCCCCAATGTCTCGGGGCAGGCCGTGGCAAATTGCATTACGCAGACAGGTTACCTGGCCTTGGCAGGCTTTGCTGCGGGTGACAGGTTCGACTATACCGCTGGGATGAGCTATACAGGGGCGGCTAGCTATGCCACTGCCAGTGTGATTCCATTTAGTGGGCTCGTCGCCACGGGTTTGGCTTTGCCACCCACTTCTGGAAGCAATTTTTATACGGTTCGGGTATTTAATGCGGATAGTTGTAGCCAGGATATTACCCTAGAATTATTGCCGACTTGCTGCCCAGCAATTGATTCGCTCTCGCTTTCGGCTACAGTAGTATGTGAAGATGAACTTTTTAGCATTACGATCCATCATGATGCCAATTTAGGCGACATGGGCCTATATATGAGTACAAATTCAGGGCTGACTGCCGCTCAATTATATGATTTTCCTAACCATAGTACCAACGGCATAAGCGCACTCAGCGGACTAGTCAGCCCTGCTGCGGGTGTACCTTTTACCGTAGTCTCAAACTTGCAAATTGCTGCTTCGGGCACTTACACCATTTATGGGATTTTAGCAAATGGAAACTCGAATATTGTTGACTCAACGTGTGTGCCGGTAAGCAGTGTTACCCTGATCGTTAATGATCAGCCTGAGGTAGAGGCCAATTCAGATCAGACGATCTGTGAAACAGAAACCGTAACCCTTTCAGGCTCCATAAGTGGAGGAGCAAGCACCTCAACCTGGACTACAGGAGGAGACGGAGGTTTTGATAATCCAGCTTCCCTAACCGCCATTTATACCCCTGGTGTAACCGATATCGCTAATGGCGGTGTCACCTTGACCCTCACCACCGATGACCCTGCGGGTCCTTGCGAAGCCGCAAGCGATTCCATGCGCGTGACCATAGATTCCCTCGCGACGGTGACAGCAGGTGGGCCAGACACGGTTTGCCAATCTGCTACCCCTTCGGTCATTCTCTTGAGTGGCGCTGCGGTTGGAGGTGCTGCAAGCACGGGAGCGTGGAGTATTATTAGTGGAGGAGGAACCTTGAATAATACCTCACAGACGACAAATCCTCAAACGGTGAGTTATACCCCCGCTGCCAATTTTTCAGGAACGGTCACCCTTCGTCTGACTACAAATACTTCGGGTAGTTGTCCAGCAGAGGTTGCTGACAGGACGATTGAGGTAGAGCCGATGCCTGCGCTGACAGTAGCAGGAACGGCTATCTGTAAAAACAGCAGCATAGATCTCAGCACACTAGTGACAGGCAATAGCCCCACGGGTGTACTCAGCTTTCACGCTACATACGCAGATGCGGATGCGGCTATGAATCCTATTGGCCCAGTGGTAACGCCAGGCTCAGCTAGCACCTATTATGTGCGCAGCAGCTTGGGCAATTGCTACTCGATAGCCAAAATCCCCATAACCATTCTGCCTCCTGGTTGCGGTACAGCAACGGTTACAGGGCCTAACTAGCGCATTGGACGATATATTTTAATTCAGTAAAAAATAATATACAAGAGATGGTTATTTCAAAAAAATTATACCTCCTCCTATTTTTAAGCTTCCTGCCTTTTTTAGCCTTTGGCCAGCAGATACAGTGGGGGACATTTATTGATGCTTCTGGGCGGACGAGTGGGCAGAATGCTCGGGGTTACCAAATAAAAGTTGGGCCAGATGGGTTTGTATATTCAATAGGTTATGGGCGCTATTTGACCTTCCAAGGAAACCCAACTGCCGATACTGTTATTACTCATGGCCCTGGAAGCGGTAATTCCAATAACAATGATACCTATGTATTAAAGATGTCTCCCGATGGAAATCAAATTGTCTGGGCATGTGTGATAGGAGGTACCAATGGCGATCTGCCTGGATGGTTTGAGTTTGACTCTTCCGGAAACATTTTAGTCGCCGGAAATACCAGCTCCTCTAATTTTCCTGTAACGACAGATGCTGATCAGCCCATTTGGGGAGGAGGAGAAGATTTGTTTTTTACAAAACTTACCCAAAATGGGGAGTTGGTATATTCCTCTTATTTAGGTGGATCGGAAAACGAATACATGTCATACGGTTTTATATCAGGAGATGGTACAATATTTTTTAATGGTTGGTCCGGTACTGTCGTATGGCCTTCTATAAACCAACCCACATTCCCAACCAAGCCTGGAGCTTATCAAGCTACTGGCGATTTTGCCACCTTTGGTGATGACTATTTCCTAGGAAGGTTGAATGCCGATATGAGTTTCAATCAGGGAACCTATCTATTTCCACGCGATCCTAACAGCTACCGAGAGGGTTATCTATTAGAAGAAACTCCCAGTGGAGACCTCTTTATCCAAGGAAGTGCATCCAATGCTTACATATCTGATATTCCTACCACCTCTGGAGCTTTGATCCAATCAACGGATGCTAATGCTAGCGGCAGTTATTATATGGTCATGAGTAGAGATTTAAGCAAAGTCAAATACTGTACGGCTGATTTATCAGGGAATCGCTTGTCATACCAATTTCAAAAAAGTAATGGAAATATCGTTATTCGTTCTGATGTACTTCCTGCCAATACATCCTATTTCCCTCTTTCTACCAATTCAGCTTATGGCTTCAAAACAGATGGTTCTCCAACATCTGTATTTGCTGAACTTACAGGGGACCTATCAACCATTATAAATACAATGGTCATTAATGATGATATAGCTACGGGACTTCGAATCAATGGCGAAGATGGTAATGGTAATTATCATGCTAGTGCCTCTAATCCAACCTCGGACGCCATGCTTGTTACCAGCCCTGGTGGCTCTTACTATTGGGGTTCGATTGCGAAAATAAATAGCGACTTCACCGAGTTACTTTATGCTTCTCGAACCCTAGGAGGAAATAGATATTATGATGAACAAAATTGTACCTGGTATATTTCACCGTCAGTAGGCTGTGGAACAATATTCGGTACCTTTTATACTTCTGATACAGCTTATAATACTGCTGGAGATACCCTGAATGGGTACTGGTTGGGAGATAGAACGACAATAAATTTATGTAGTGGTCAGCGAGGAGAACCCTATATAACTGCCATCAACTTCCCCTCCATCACTAGTGGCAATGTCATTACCGCCCCTGCAAGTAGCTATTGCATCAATAGTATTCCAGAGGTATTGGATGGGGATGAACCCGTAGTCCCTTTGCCTTCCCTCAAAATAGGCTATAATGATTTTGAGCAAAACTTTGTCTTACACTATCAATGGCAAGTCAGTACAGCAGGACCCAGCGGGCCTTTTTCTGACATCAATTTGGCTACCGAAGAAGACTATGTGCCGGAAGCAGAAGCATCAGCAGGTTCTCGCTGGTATCGTCGTATTGCGATTGCTGGAAATATTGAAGCCTTTCCCAATTGTGTACAGCCAGATACCAGTAATGTGGTAGAAGTAGTGACCTTGTCCAATATTAGCCACAGCACCGATATGCCTGAGGAGGCTTATGGGCTGTGCCCAGGCAGCCCGATCAATGTAAGTACGACTTTGTCTGCGAGCCCTGATGGCACTTTTGGCCCTTACACTTGGACCTTGTCCGATATCAGTGTGGATACGGTCGTATTGAGTGGGAGTACAGGCGTAGGTAGTTTTGCTGCCAATGGTGTGCCTGCTGCGGGCTTGTATCAGTTAGAAGTAACCGATACCCGTGGGTGTGTCAGTGCCGATACGCTTACAGTAGAGAGCATGGTTATTGATGCTGGTCCTGCAACGGTATTTACCTGTGATAGCTCTTCCTTAGTCATCGGACCTTCTGGCCCTGCTCCTCAATGGGAGAATTATGCGACAAATAGCTATTCTTGGCTGCCGACGAGCAATTTGAATAATGCAGCCTTACTCAAGCCCACGGTTTCGCCTGTTCCTGCTTCGGGAGATTCTATTACCTATAGTATTTATGTTAATGGTTGCTTATCGGATTCTGTTAAAGTAAAAAATGAAACGTTGACGCCCCTGCCCGCCTTGCCGGCAGACACGATATGTCAGGGCGACTCCCTGAATATGGGGGCGGGAATCACCCCTCAGCCAGATGTGACCTATCAATGGCTGCCTGGCGTTAATATCGTGGACGATACCGATCCCAATAGCAAATTGATCGGCTCTGATGCGCCAGCAGGTGTCAATACAACCACCTATTATTTGACCGCTATGGCTGGCAATACAGGGTGTGTGCAAACGGCGACTCAGGATATTACTGTCTATAAGCAGCCTAATATCCCCTTTGATTCGGATGATCCGTATAGCTGTTTTATTGACTATTATGGTCAGGGACCTGCCCTTACGCTCGGGACAGGTAGTGAATCAGGGATTTCTTATAGTTGGGATGTGCAGGTGACCAATATCAGTGCTACCACGGGCCTGCCCAGCACAGTAGATGCCCTTGCTTACTTGAGTAGCACTACTGCTTCTTCCGTGGTCTTTAGCTTGACTGGCCCTGAAATTCCCCTTGGCGGTATGGCAGACGGGGATTATGATCTCCGTTATATCCGAACCAGCTTCAATACGGCGGAGCCGAGTTGTATGCGGATGGATACGGCTGTGATACACTACTCTCCTCCCTGTGATGGGATTCCCGGTTTTTACTGCACCGCCCTGACGCCCCCCAATACCTGTGGGACGGAAGGCACATTGATCGGTGCTGAGGCCGTTTCAGGGGGGCTGTATTATGAGTGGACACCAGTAGCAGGGCTTACTGACCCTTATACAGGGCTGCCCTTGGTAGCTGGTGGCCCACATCCTGGTCAAGTATATGCCAATCCTGATACAACCACTGAATATCATTTGGCCATCAATTACCCAAATCGGAGTGGTGATACTCTTTGTACCATAGATATATTGGTTTTTCCTGCCATCTTTAATACCCCAGCGATTAATATCCCTCCTGTAGCTGGAGGGTGTGCAGGTACCCCCATTCAAATTGGGAGTGCTCCACTTTCAGGATTGGTATACAGTTGGGAACCTACGGCAGGGCTGAGTGATCCTAACATTGCAAACCCTGCGGCTACCATCACAGAAAATACGACTTATGTGGTTACAGCTGTGGATACCGCCACAGGCTGTCTTGCTATGGACACGGTGGCGGTTCAGATTGTCCCTATTCTGGTGAATGCTGGTTTGGATGGCAGTTTTTGTGATGCTGCGGGGTACTCGGGAAGTATCGGGGCCTTAGCTGCTAATGCAGCTTATAGCTATCAATGGACGGCCAGTTCTGGGGCTGTTGTCTTTGGGAATGCGACAGATGCTCAGACAACCGTAACCATCCCTGCAAGTACAGGTACAGTGTCTATTTATCTAGCTGTGACTGATCTAAATACGAGCTGCTCTCAAAGTGATACCGCAATTTTTACTGCCACTGGTGGCCCAGTTGGTTATGCCCCTGCAACTACTGTTCGGGTCTGCGATGGAGATTCAGTGATCATAGGCGCACCTGCACCGACAGGAACAAATTATACCTATGCCTGGACCTCAGCCTCTACAGGCAATGGACTTCTGCCTTCTGAAAGCACCAAGCCCGAGCCTTCCATAACGCCTGCAGGGGCTGGCCCGTGGACCTATGACGTTACCGTCACAGAAACGGGTCCCACAAGCTTGACATGTACCTCCAATTACACCGTGACGGTTTCCCGACCTACAGAGCCTGTAGTGACGGTATCACCTGCTGCCGTACCCTGCGCCTCTGCTGGTGTCACAATAGGCGTGACCAATTCGCCAACGGCGATCTGGACCTTTAGTTGGTCGCCGACGGATCATATTGTGGGTTTTGCCCATAATGATATGCGCAGGATCAGGGTTTATCCACCTGATACGACGACCTATACGCTTACAGCCACGTATCAGACGGGCTGTGTGCGGACCTTTGACATCATTGTTCCGGGGGCAGATTATGTGGCGGAAATCAGTGATGATGAACTAGAGCTCTGTGAGGGAGATGTCAATCCAACCTTCAGTTTGAATAGCATTCCAGCAGGCGCTACCGTCGCTTGGACCTCTTCTCCTGCGGGCGCTACAGCTTATCTCAATTCCACAACTGCCAATAATCCGATATTTAATATTACGACCGCACCAGCAGGGACGTATACCTACACCGCGACAGTAAATTATGGTACTGGCTGTGTCTCCTCTGCTTCGCTGACTGTTCGTCTAGGCAAAGCGATTCCTGATATTGCTGGGGCTGACCAAAGTATATGTTTAGGAGAATGTGTGACCATTGGTACAGCAGCCGTCTCGGGGCTCTCCTACGCCTGGACAACGGCGCCTTATGATCCTTCGGCTGTGATTTCTTTCCCAGGTGATGCTTCTCCCGAAGTATGCCCCACCCAAAATACAACCTATAAGCTGACTTATATTGATGTGACTTCGGGGTGCACCTTTGAAGATTATGTCTCTGTACAAATCAATGGGGTGGTGCCTACCTTATCCGTCATATCAGCCTATAAAGATTGTCAAAACACGTCAGGTACGGCTACTGTAGACCTCAATAGCCTGATCACCACCAATACAGGTACAAGTACCAGTTTCTGGTTAGATGCTACGGCATCTGTCCTGCCCATTGCCACGCCTACCATGGTGGAAGCGGGCACCTATTATATTAAATCAGCAGATGCTTCTGGCCTATGTACAGTGGTCGAGCCAACTACCATCACCTTCAATCCCATCCCCCAAGTCTCGGGACAGGCTGTAGCCAATTGTGTTGCCCAGACTGGCTATCTAGCCTTGACAGGCTTTGCCGCAGGCGATAGGTTTGATTATACTCTTGGGATGAGTTATACAGGAGGGGCTAGTTATGCCACCGCCAGTGTGATTCCCTTTAGTGGGGTTGTCGCCACGGGACTGCCACTACCGGCTATTTCAGGAAGTAGCTTTTATACCGTCAGGGTATTTAATGCAGATAGTTGTAGCCAGGATATTACACTAGAATTAATTTCTCCTTGTTGCCCAGATATTGATTCACTTGCCTATTCTGCCCTTTCTATTTGCACAGGGAGTAATATTAATTTTGCAGATTATTTCCAAAACCCTGATCCTGATATTACCCTGACATTCCATGCCTCAAAAGCTGATGCTGAGGCAGGAATGCCTACCATCTCTGGCGTACAGATGCCTGCTGTGGCAGGTACCTATTGGGTGCGAAGCCAATTAACGGGTGAAACCTGTAATCGGGTGGACTCATTTACCGTGATGTTGACGCCAGCACCTGCCCCCACAGAAATATGCCCAGGCCAAACCTTTACCATTTCAGCCCCTACAAATTTTACTAATGTACAATGGTTTAGAGATGGGGTTGAAGTTCCTGCTGTGGGTTCATTTTCTGATACCTTTGCTGTTACCCAGCCAGGTGTTTATACCTTTACAGGTCTTGATGCTTCTTTATGTGTGGTAAATATATGTTGCCCTATCACATTTGAATCTTGTTGCCCAGACCTCAATTCCTTAGCCCTTTCTGCTAATGCTGTTTGTGAGGGGACTACATTTGATGCGACGATAAACCACCAGGCTGACCCTGGCACTTTGGCCTTATATTATAGCACGGATGGGAGCTTAACTCCCGCACAGTTATATGATTTCCCCAATCATGGAGCCAATAATATTGATCCATTATCAACGGCCATCAATCCGATTGCTTTAGCCACAACCACCACCGTTTCAAGCTTAAATATCTCGACTGCGGGATCTTATACTATCTATGTCATCCTAGCTAATGGAAATACCCAAATTGTTGATCCAGATTGCTTCCCAATGGCGACCGCGACAATTACCATCAATTCTCCTGCTGAAGCCAATGCAGGGCTAGACGACTCAGTTTGTGGAAATAATAGCTATCAGCTAAATGGAAGTATTGCTGGAAGTGCTTCCAGTTCGACTTGGTCGACAAGTGGCGATGGCAGTTTTGATAATGTAAATTCTCTGACTGCGGTATATACCCCAGGTACTACCGATCTTACCAATGGCACAGTGATGCTTATCCTTTCCACTGATGATCCTCCAGGCGCTTGTTTGGCAGAGACTGATACCATGATATTGACTGTCTATGATCAACCCACGGTTGTGGTGACTGCAAGCGATTCTGTCATTTGTGTAGGGGAAATGGTGAAATTGAGCCGGGTTACTTTTGGTGGAGATTTTGGCTCCCCTCCATTTATCTGTGTTTGGGATCATGGCCCTACAACCTGCTTCCCCACTGTTTCTCCTACGGTTACTACGGATTACGCCATCACAGTCACAGACAATAATGGGTGCATGGCAAAAGATACCATTACCATAACTGTCTTAAATTCAAGTGTAGAAATCACCAGTATAATGGTAGGAAATTGTGTGGAAAATGAAGCAACTGTAGCGGTAGAGGTTGATTGGACAAATGCGCCGGGGGGAAAAGACATAGAAGTCTCCATAGGTCGCGACTTGAAAATTATACCTGCTCCTGCTGTTGGAAATACAGGTTCACAGACAGTTACTTTTATGATGCCTGCGGATTCCAGCCAAAACAATAATGCTTATGTAAGATTTAAGGATATTGGATGTGAAGATTACTATACTTATGATCTTCCTGGACCTTGTGAACCCTGTCCCCCATTAGCCCCTTCCTACAGTCTCTGGTGCGATAGCTTATCCGTGATGAAAGGAGAAATAGGTGATGGAACCGGCTTTTCTTATACAATCAATCAAGGGAGTGTGGCTTGTGGATCCATTGTAATGGCATTAACAGGTGCTGGAGGACCCAATGAAGGCAATGGCGGTTCGGGAGCTGAGTGTCTGTCATGGGGAACCACCTGCCATACACCAGGCACTTATGTGATGAATATCACCTTTGACGAGCCTATCTCAGGATTTATTCCTGTTGTTTTTGCTGATGGCTTTATTACCGAATGGACGGCTAGTGTCAATGGGCAACCATTTAATATCTCCGATTGGAAGGCACATGGAAACACTACATTAGGTAGTGGAGGTACGCGCTACCGCAATGTATTTAAAGCCACCGACAACTTCGCATCATGGCTTACCCATACAGATTCTACCTTAGAAGTAACTACTGCTACCCTTACCTTTTACACCGAATTTCCTGCTGGATTTAGTCAAACTTACTGTCCACTGGAATTATTCCTTTATGGCAGTTCAGTGGTACCGTGCTGCCCAACTATAGACAGCCTTATTGCTGATAGGACGATATGTTCTGGTGACCCAGTTGATTCGCTTGCTGTTTCTACTATTGAGAATCCTGACAGTATCGCTTTTGTCTATTTTGCTGGTCCTCAATCAGATACCGCTGTCATTTACTCAGGAGGAGTAGGGATCGATACGATTGAAGTAGCTAATAATCCAGATACCATTGCCTTGACAAATGTGAGCATTCCAGCATTTGTGAACACTGGAAGCCAGCCTGACACTTTCTATGTGTATGCGATCCAATTTCCCACACCAGCAGATGCTGCTTGTAGGCCTTATGATGAGATGTTGGTGATTGTGAACCCTGAACCTACATTTACTTTGAGCAAAGTTGATGAGCAAACTTGTCTCGGAAATGATGGCAGTTTGACTCTGGCTGGATTGGTGAATGGAGCCGTTTATACCTTGACTTATACCTACAATGGTGGTACGCCAACAGTTCTGACTGGGCAAACTGCAAATTCGAGCGGAGAAATAACCTTGTCAAACCTTACGCGAGGGGATTACACCGATATTTCAGTTACAAATATGAATGGGTGTACCAATGCGCCTTCTATGAGTGGTGCTTATGATGTGACGATTGCCCCTGCTCCTTGTTATCGGATAGGCAATTTGATTTGGGAAGATTTGGATAATGATGGCAATGCAGAAGTAGGGGAGGTGGGGATAAATGGTGTGAGTGTGCAATTATTTATGGATGATGATGCAGCCCCTGGCGTATCAGCAGGGGATACGCAATTGGATACAGAAATTACGGTTGCAGGTGGATACTATGTGTTTGATAGTTTAAGTGCGGGAGACTATTATGTGATCATTGGAGATGGTCAAGCGTCGTTAAATGGATTTATCTCTTCTAATAATGGGGAAGAAAATAATCCGAATTCAGATGGGGATAATAATGATAATGGGGTCAATGAAGTCACCACCCCCCTCGCGGGCGTAGCTTCGGGAATCATTAGCTTAGGTCCTGGCACAGCAGAACCAACCAATGAGCAAATAAGGTCAGACAATTCTGGAGATGCTGACCTGGGAACTGCTTTGTCGCCTGACAATCAGTCAAACTATACCTTGGATTTTGGCTACTTTGTGCCCGTCTCAGTGGGCGATACCGCCTTTGTCGATGCGAATAGCAACGGCTTGCAGGATATGGGCGAAGCACCCGTTCCAGGTGTTACGGTTACTTTGTATGACAATGCTGGCAATCAGGTGACAACCGATGCTGAGGGCAATGCCATTACAGGCACCACCACTACGGATGCCGATGGGGCTTATCTTTTCGATAACCTACCTCCAGGTAGCTACTATGTAGTCTTTGATGTGAGTACTGCAACCGATGGCAATGCTGCGCTTTACATCGCAACTACCCAAAATGCGAACGGTGGCACCCTCGATCCTAACGATTCAGATATCGATGCTTTGGGCGTTTCAGATACGACGAACTTCCTGACTTCAGGGGATTCAGACCTGACGCTGGATGCGGGCTACTTTGTGCCAATCAGCGTGGGCGATACCGCCTTTGTCGATGCCAATGGCAATGGTTTGCAGGATGCAGGGGATGTGGGCATTCCAGGGATTACGGTTACTTTGTATGACAATACAGGTAACCAAGTGACAACGGATGCTCAAGGCAATCCCATTACTGGCACCACGACCACCGATGCCGATGGGGCTTATCTTTTTACCAATCTGCCATCAGGCAGCTACTACGTCATCTTTGATGTAAGCACCGCTACCGATGGTAATGCTGCGGACTATGTAGCAACTACTCAAAATGTGAACGGCGGTACGCTCGATCCGAATGATTCGGACATTGACGCCTTGGGCGTTTCTGATACGACGAATGTCTTAACCACTGGTCAGTCGGACTTGACTTTGGATGCGGGCTACTTTGTGCCCGTCTCAGTGGGCGATACCACCTTTGTAGATGCGAATAGCAACGGCTTGCAGGATCTGGGCGAAGCCCCCGTTCCTGGCGTGACTGTTACCCTATATGACAATGCAGGCAATCAGGTGACAACCGATGCCGAGGGCAATGCCATCACAGGCACCACCACCACGGATGCCGATGGGGCTTATCTTTTCGATAACCTACCTCCAGGCAGCTACTATGTGGTCTTTGATGTGAGTGCCGCGACCGATGGCAATGCTGCGCTTTACATCGCCACTACCCAAAATGTGAACGGTGGCACCCTCGATCCCAACGATTCAGATATCGACGCTTTGGGCGTTTCAGATACGACCAATTTCCTGAATTCAGGGGATGCAGACCTGACGCTAGATGCGGGCTACTTTGTGCCAGTTAGCGTGGGAGATACAGTATGGGTGGATAATAATGGCAATGGTTTGCAGGATGCAGGCGAGCCAGGCTTAGGCGGCGTGACTGTCACCCTTTACGATGCCGCCACCAATACGGTAGTAACGACAGATGCCAATGGCGCTACCATTACAGGTAGCACCGTGACGGCTGGTACAGGCCGCTATCGTTTTGATAACCTGCTTCCAGGTAGCTATTATGTGGCCTTTGATGTGACAACAGCCACCAATGGCAATCTCTATACAGCCAGCCCACAGGATGCCAATGGCAATGCCAATGATGAAGATGATTCAGATGCTGACCCCAATCCCACCAGTGCTACTTATGGTCAAACAGCACCTACCGCCTTCCTGAATTCTGGTGAGGCGGATACTACGCTGGATGCGGGTTATTATCAGGGACTCAGTTTGGGTGATTTGGTGTGGTTGGATTCTGATGCTGATGGCACCCAAGATGTGGGAGAACTGGGCATAGACGGCGTGGTGCTAGGCCTTGAGATGTATGATCCTACGGCGAATGGCGGTGCAGGAGGCTTTGTCCCTGCTACCGATGCTGGAGGGGCGACCGTAGCCAATGCCACGACTTCTGCTGGCGGTTTATACAACTTTGGCAACCTGCTACCTGGGGAGTATCGCGTGACTGTTTTGCCCAGTAACTGGCAAGCTGGGGGGGTATTTGGCCCAGGTGGTGCGCAGGAGGGTGCTGTAGGTACTGCAGGCCAAGGCATGAACGATACCGATAATACCGATGACAATGGGGACCAAGACTTTGTGAGCAATCCGCCAGGTGGAGTTGTAGGCAATCCAATAGAATTGGCGGTGGGCCTTGAGCCGATCAACGATGGAGACACCAATCCCAATACCAACTTGACGATGGACTTCGGCTTTGCGCGTAATTTGAGCTTAGGCAGCCGTGTATGGTTTGACACCAATAATGATGAACTCCTCAATGGGACTGAAGTAGGGATAGATGGTGTATTGGTAGAAGTCTATCGCCATGATGGCATGGGGGGCTACACCTTTATCGAAGATACGTTGACACGAGATGGAGGCTATTACCTCTTCTCTGACTTGCCAGTAGGAGACTATGTGGTAGTACTCCCTGCGAATAACTTTGCTGCTGGAGCCATCCTGGAAGGTTATTACAGCAGCGGCACGAGCCGCCTTCCCAATGGAAACTTCAATCAGACAAATGCGCCTGATCCCGATGTTGACCAAACGGATAGTGATGATAATGGAGCCTTTGCCATCACTGGACCATTTTTCGGGGCTGTGATTTCAGATGAAATCACACTGAACGTACCTAATCCGCTCAATGAGCCAGATGCTTATCCCATTACTTTTACTGATCCAGCTGCTGACAACCTGGGCGACTATACGGTAGACTTTGGCTTCTACACGATGAGAGCAGGGAATCAGGTATGGAATGATGTGAATAATAATGGCCTATTTGATGGAGGAGAGCAGCCCTTGGCAGGTGTACCTGTGATCTTACTGGCTGCTGATGGGGTTACTCGGATTGATTCTGTAGGGACCAATAATAGCGGTCGTTATATGTTCAATGGCCTAGCTGAAGGGGATTACATCATCAAGGTGCGTCCACCAGCAGGCTATGTCAGCAGTACAGGTACGGTAGGGAGCCATACTGGCCCTTATGAACCTGCACCCGATGCCGAGACCATTAGTATAAATGATGATGACAATGGTAACAGCACTTTTGCAGGACCCGATTCTGGTTGTGTATTTACGACCCTCTTCAGCCTTACCCCTGGTGCTGAGCATCAGGTTCAAGATAACCTTGGGCGGACGAGTGATCGTCGGATTGATTTTGGTCTCTTTGCGCCATTCTCTATCGGTAACTATGTCTGGAATGACAATGGGCTTGGGACCCTGTGCAATAATGGCCAACACGATACGGGCGAGGCTGGCATAGATGGGGTAGCTATGTGCATTTACCTCGACCCAGATGGCGATGGAGATTTGAGCAATGCTACTCTGATTGCTGATGATACAACTGAAGCAGGGGGATTTTATCTCTTTGATTACCTCGTTGCAGGCAACTATGTAGTGGAGGTAAAAGCTTCCAACTTTGCCCCAAGCGCAGTCCTCGACTCTATGATTTCGGTGACGGTGACAGAAACCAATCCAAACAATGATGGAGATCAGAATGACAATGGAATTGATGATCCAGACCGTGTCATAAACGGTATTTTCTCTGGCGTCATAGACCTTAGTGGGAATGAACCCCAACTAGAGACGCCCCTCCATCCAACAGATGGAGATGGTACACCTGTGGACATCAACGCCAATATGAGTGTAGACTTTGGCTTTACCCGCCCTGCCTATATCGGTAACTGGGCTTGGGAGGACCTCAACCGCAATGGCCTACAAGATGCAGGTGAACCTGGCGTAGATGGCATTATCGTTGATCTATTGCCTTGGCCGCCAGATCCCACCATTCCACCAGCTTCTCGCCCAGCCTTGGCGACAGATACTACCGCAAGTGGTGGCTACTACCTCTTTGAAGTAGCTCCTTGTACTTCCTATTACTTGCGTTTCCGCAACTTGCCAACAGGGTATGTCTTGACCCAGGACGAAGTAGGTTCCAATGACACCATCGATTCAGATGTAGAGATGGTCAATTTCTTGGCGATGTATGCTACGCCAAGACCTGGCGAACAAGACACAACTTGGGATATCGGTATCTATTTGCCTACTGCTAGTCTCGGCGATTATGTATGGGAAGATGTGAACGAAGATGGCTTGCAGGATGTCAATGAGCCTCCTGTACCAGGCGTAAGAGTTGTCCTATACAACTGCCTAGGTGATAGCCTCGATGAGGACTTTACCAATGCCCAAGGCCGCTATCTCTTTGATAGCCTTCAGCCTGGAGATTACTACGTCGTCTTTACCGACCTCCCAGTAGGCTATGAAGATTATGTATTTACGGGCAAAGATCTTTTCCCTGATACCCAAGACTCAGATGCCGATTCGATGACAGGCCAGACGGCATGTACTACGCTGGATCCTGGAGAGGTAGATTTGATGTGGGATGCAGGGATTTATGTACCCAAAGCTTCTATTGGCGATCGGGTGTGGGCTGATTTAGATGAAGATGGCGTTCAAGGCCCTGGAGAACCTGGCTACTCCAATATCAAGGTGATTTTGCATGATTGTACTGGGACGAAATTGGACAGTACTACCACGGACTTCCGTGGGGAATATGAATTCTCGGGCTTATATCCTGGCGATTACTATGTGAGCTTCTCCGACATCCCATTTGGCCTTACCTTCAGCCCACAAGATGTAAATACGACAACCGATTCTCTAGATAGTGATGTCGACCCAACAGGCAGAACGATATGCACCCACTTGGATGCGGGAGAAGATGATCCTAGTTGGGATGCAGGCCTTTACCTCAATACGGCTTCCATTGGCGACCGTGTGTGGTTTGATGACAACGAAGACGGTATCCAAGATGCTGGAGAAATGGGCGTGCCTGGTGTTCGGGTTGTCCTTTATAATGGCGCTACAGGTGGCGTTGTAGGCCTCGATACCACAGATGCAAATGGCCTCTATTACTTTGACGACCTGATACCTGGAGATTATTACATCGGTTTTTCCAATATTCCTTCGGGGTATGTCCTGAGTCCTCAGGACGTGGGGATGAATGACTCCATCGATTCAGATGTAGATTCTTTGACTTCCTTTACAGCAGTGACTACGCTTGACCCAGGAGAGGATGATCCCACGTGGGATATGGGGATTCATGTAAACCGGGCGAGTATCGGAGATAAAGTTTGGGAAGATTTGGATGAAGATGGAAGACAAGATACAGGAGAACCCGGTGTGATGGGCATAAAAGTGGTTTTGCATGACTGCACAGGAGCGCGTTTAGATAGTATGTTGAGTGGAATAAATGGCGAATATGTATTTGACAACCTACTTCCAGGCGACTACTATGTGAGCTTTAATGACTTACCTTCAGGGTATCTTTTTACCGCTCAAGATTCTACTTCAGCTTCTAATAATACCGACTCTGATGCCGACAAGCAGACAGGAGCTACGGTGTGTACCACCCTCGATCCTGGAGAAGATGACGACAGTTGGGATGCGGGTATTTATCGTCCCAATGCGAGCCTCGGTAACCGCGTATGGGATGATTTGGACGAAGATGGGGAACAAGATGCAGGGGAACCAGGTGTGGCAGGAATAAAGGTCATCTTGCATGATTGTACGGGTTTGAAGCTTGATAGCACCGTTACTGGACCCAATGGTATTTACAATTTTAATGAGCTTCAGCCTGGGGATTATTATGTGAGTTTCCCTCAACTTCCCGTAGGTTACGTCTTCAGCCCGCAGGATGCGAGTGGGGATGATGCAACGGACAGTGATGCCAATGCCCAAGGAGTGGTGGCTTGCACCACCCTCGACCCAGGTGAAAATGATGATTCACACGATGCGGGTATTTATTTGCCCAAATCCTCCATCAGTAACCTCGTCTGGAATGACCTCGATGAAGACGGCGTACAAGACGCAGGTGAGCCTGGCGTGCAAGGCGTCAAAGTCATCCTTCACGACTGTACAGGTGCCAAATTGGATTCTATGCTGACCGATGCCAATGGGGAATACCTCTTCGCCAACCTTACCCCTGGCGACTACTACGTAAGCTTTGCAGACTTGCCTACAGGCTATGTATTCAGTCCGCAGGATGCGAGTGGCGACGATGCCACCGACAGTGATGTAAACGCCCAGGGCGTGGATGCTTGCACGACCCTTGATCCTGGCGAAGATGACGACTCACACGATGCAGGCATTTATTTACCCAAATCCTCCATCAGTAACCTCGTTTGGAATGACCTCGATGAAGACGGCGTACAAGACCCAGGCGAGCCTGGCGTGCAAGGCATCAAAGTCATTCTTCACGACTGTATAGGCACCAAATTGGATTCTATGTTGACCGATGTTAATGGGGAGTACCTCTTTGATGAACTGAACCCTGGCGACTACTACGTCTCCTTTGCGGATATTCCTACAGGCTATGTCTTCAGCCCACAAGATGCCAGCGGCGATGATGCCACCGACAGTGATGCCAATGCCCAAGGCGTAGATGTCTGCTCGACCCTCGATCCTGGCGAAGATGACGACTCACACGATGCGGGTATTTATTTGCCCAAATCCTCCATCAGTAACCTCGTTTGGAATGACCTCGATGAAGACGGCGTACAAGACCCAGGCGAGCCTGGCGTGCAAGGCATCAAAGTCATTCTTCACGACTGTACAGGCACCAAATTGGATTCCATGCTGACGGATGTTAATGGGGAATACCTCTTTGATAACCTCGCACCAGGCGACTACTACGTGAGCTTTGCAGGCTTGCCTACAGGTTACGTCTTCAGTCCACAGGATGCGAGTGGTGACGATGCGACCGATAGTGATGTGAATGCGCAAGGCGTAGCCGCTTGTACGATCCTCGACCCAGGAGAAAATGACGATAGCCATGATGCGGGTATCTATTTGCCTAAATCTTCTATCAGTAACCTCGTCTGGAATGACCTCGATGAAGACGGCATCCAAGACGTAGGCGAGCCTGGCGTACAAGGCGTAAAGGTCATCCTTCACGACTGCACAGGTACCAAACTGGATTCTATGTTGACGGATGTTAATGGGGAATACCTCTTTGACAACCTCACGCCTGGCGACTACTACGTGAGCTTTGCAGACTTGCCTACAGGCTATGTCTTCAGCCCACAGGATGCCAGCGGCGACGATGCCACCGACAGTGATGCCAATGCCCAAGGCGTAGATGTCTGCTCGACCCTCGATCCTGGCGAAGATGACGACTCACACGATGCGGGTATTTATTTGCCCAAATCCTCCATCAGCAACTTCGTCTGGAATGACCTCGATGAAGACGGCATCCAAGACGTAGGCGAGCCTGGCGTACAAGGCGTAAAGGTCATCCTTCACGACTGTACAGGCACCAAATTGGATTCTATGCTGACAGATGTTAATGGGGAATACCTCTTTGATGAACTGAACCCTGGCGACTACTACGTCTCCTTTGCGGATATTCCTACAGGCTATGTCTTCAGCCCACAAGATGCCAGTGGCGATGATGCCACCGACAGTGATGTAAACGCCCAGGGCGTGGATGCTTGCACCACCCTCGACCCAGGTGAAAATGACGACTCACACGATGCGGGTATTTATTTACCTAAGACTGCTATTGGCGATAGGGTCTGGGACGACCTCGATGAGGATGGTATACAGGACGCAGGCGAGCCTGGTGTCCAAGGCATCAAAGTGATCTTGCATACCTGTGCTGGCACCAAACTCGACAGCATGACCACTGATGTCAATGGCTTGTATACCTTTGATAACCTGGCCCCAGGAGACTACTATGTGAGCTTTGCTGATTTACCTGCTGGGTATTCATTTAGCCCCCAGAATCAGGGAACTGATGATACCGCAGATAGTGATGTCGGGGCAAATGGAGCCACCATTTGTACCACCCTTGATCCAGGCGAAAACGATCCTACTTGGGATGCAGGGATTTTCCAGCCTACTGCTAGTATAGGGGACAAGGTCTGGGAAGATCTCGATGAAGACGGTGTCCAAGACCCTGGCGAGCCAGGCGTGCAAGGCGTAGTCGCATTGCTCTATACCTGTGCGGGTCAGCTGGTCGGCCAGGACGTGACGGACGCTAACGGGGAATACGGCTTTGACGGTCTGCTCTCAGGAGACTACCACGTCGTATTTACCAATTTGCCTACAGGCTACACGATCAGCCCAATAGACCAAGGTGGGGACGACGCCACCGACTCTGATGCTGCTGCAAACGGCCAAACGGCTTGTGTACACCTCGATCCTGGAGAAGATGACACCACAGTAGATGCAGGGATTTATTTGCCCAAAGCAAGCATCGGTAATGTCGTCTTTGAAGACCTCAACCGCGACGGTAAGCAAACGCCTGGTGAGCCAGGCGTGCAAGGCGTAAAGGTGATAATTCACGATTGTATAGGGACGAAGCTAGACAGTACCACCACCGATGCAAGTGGCATCTATGGATTTGATGACCTGGTTCCTGGGGACTATTATGTGAGCTTTGAACTGCCCACGGGTTATTCCTTTAGCCCCAAAGACCAAGGCGGTGATGATGCCAAGGACAGTGATGCCGATGTAAATGGAGAGACCGTTTGCACGACGCTGGATCCAGGAGAAGACGATCCTACTTGGGATGCTGGGATGTATCAGCCTTTTGCCTCTATAGGCAATAAGGTCTGGGAAGACCTCGATGAAGATGGCATCCAAGATGCGGGAGAGCCGGGAGTACAGGGAGTGACGGTGACCTTATACGATTGTTCTGGGGTGTTAATTCGCTCGACGACTACAGATGCCACAGGCCGTTACTTCTTTGGTGGCCTTCCTACTGGGGACTACTATGTCGTCTTTAGCAATCTACCGTCAGGGTATGTGCTTTCTCCACAAGATGCTGGCGCAGATGATGCGACTGATAGCGACGCTAATCCTAGCGGACAGACAATATGCACCCATCTTAATCCAGGGGAAAACGACCTGACGTGGGATGCGGGGATTTATTTGCCTAAAGCCTCCATCAGCGACCTCGTATGGGAAGACTTGGATGAAGACGGTGTTCAAGATTCTGGCGAGCCAGGTGTACAGGGTGTGAAGGTGATCCTTCACGACTGTACAGGCACTAAGCTTGACAGCACGATTACAGATGCCAATGGCAATTACCTCTTCGATGAACTCACCCCAGGGGACTATTATGTGAGTTTCTCAGACTTGCCCGCAGGCTATGTCTTCAGCCCTCAAGATCAAGGCGGAAATGATGCGCTAGATAGTGATGTCAATGCGAATGGGGAAACACCTTGTACCACCCTTGATCCAGGCGAAGATGATGACTCACTGGATGCTGGGATCTATTTACCCAAAGCATCTATCAGTGACCTGGTATGGGAAGATTTAGATGAGGACGGCGTTCAAGATGCTGGTGAGCCAGGCGTCCAGGGCGTGAAGGTGATTCTTCACGACTGTACAGGCACCAAGCTTGACAGTACCACAACCGATGCCAATGGCAACTACCTATTTGATGAACTCACGCCAGGGGACTATTATGTAAGTTTCTCAGACCTGCCCACAGGTTATGTCTTCAGCCCTCAAGATCAGGGCGGAAATGATGCTCTGGATAGTGATGTCAATGCAAATGGGGAAACACCTTGTACCACCCTTGATCCAGGCGAAGATGATGGCTCACAGGATGCTGGGATTTATTTATTCAAGGCCTCTATTGGCGATACAGTTTGGGAAGATTTGGATGAAGATGGCATCCAAGATGCTGGCGAGCCAGGGGTCCAGGGGGTAACAGTTACCCTTTTTGATGGCACAGGTAGACGCATGGGCCAAACCACAACGGATGCCAACGGCAACTACCTCTTTGATAACTTGATGCCTGGCGACTACTTTATCATCTTTAGCAATATGCCTACAGGCTATCTCATCAGTCCCCAAGATCAGGGAGGCAATGATGTGCTGGATTCTGATGTCGGGGTAAATGGGCAGACAATAACGACGACCCTTGATCCGGGAGAAAATGATATGACTTGGGATATGGGGATCTATTTGCCCAAAGCCTCCATCAGTGACCTTGTCTGGGAAGATTTGGATGAAGACGGTGTTCAAGATCTTGGAGAGCCTGGCGTACAAGGCATCAAAGTGATCCTTCATGACTGTACAGGTATCAAGCTTGACAGTACCACAACGGATGCCAATGGCAACTACCTATTTGACAACCTGATCCCAGGGGACTATTACGTGAGTTTCTCAGACTTGCCGACAGGCTATGTCTTCAGCCCTCAAGATCAAGGCAGAAATGATGCGCTAGATAGCGATGGCAATGCGAATGGGGAGACGACTTGCACGACGCTAGGTCCAGGGGAAGATGATGACTCACAGGATGCTGGTATTTATTTACCCAAAGCCTCTATTGGCGATACGGTATGGGAAGATTTAGATGAAGACGGCGTCCAAGATGCTGGCGAACCAGGTGTCCAAGGGGTGACGGTCACCCTCTTTGATGGTGCTGGCACCCAAGTGGGCCAGACCACGACCGATGCCAACGGCAACTATGTCTTTGATAACCTCACACCAGGAGACTACTACGTCGTCCTTAGCAACTTGCCCACAGGCTATGTCCTTAGCCCCCAAGATCAGGGCGGAGATGATGCCTTGGATTCTGATGCAGGGGCGAATGGTCAGACAGTTACGACAACCCTCGATCCAGGCGAAAATGACTTGACTTGGGATGCGGGGATTTATTTGCCCAAAGCTTCTATCAGTGACCTTGTCTGGGAGGATTTGGATGAAGACGGCGTTCAAGATGCTGGCGAGCCAGGGGTCCAGGGCCTAAAAGTGATCCTTCACGACTGCACTGGCACCAAGATTGACAGTACGACAACAGATGCCAATGGCCTGTATAGTTTTGACAACCTGACCCCAAGTGACTATTATGTGAGCTTTTCAGACTTGCCCGCAGGCTATGTCTTCAGCCCTCAAGATCAGGGGGGAAATGATGCCCTAGACAGTGATGTCGGTGCTAATGGGGAGACACTGTGTACGACCCTTGATCCAGGCGAAGATGATGACTCACAGGATGCCGGTATTTACCTCCCAGATGCCAGCATTGGCGATACGGTTTGGGAAGATTTGGATGAAGACGGTATACAAGATCCTGGAGAGACAGGCGTTGGAGGCGTTACCGTAACGCTATATAACTGCGCAGGCGTACAGATAGCGCAGACAACCACTGACCTAAATGGCCAATACAGTTTTGATAACCTGCCTGCAGGAGATTATTATGTCATATTCTCAGGCATCCCAACAGGCTACGTCTTTAGTGCAAAAGACCAGGGCGGAGATGATGCGCTTGACAGTGATGCAGATGCTAATGGCGAAACAGATTGTATAAGTGTGAACCCAGGCGAAGATTATGACGACTTAGATGCAGGCATCTCCTTGCCTGATGTGAGCATCGGTGATACCGTCTGGGAAGACCTCGATGAAGATGGAGTTCAAGATGCTGGAGAGCAAGGGGTACAGGGCATCAAAGTGATCCTTCACGACTGCACAGGTGCCAAGCTTGACAGTACAACAACCGATGCCAATGGCTATTATAGCTTTGACAACCTGACGCCAGGCGACTATTACGTGAGCTTCTCAGATCTACCTGTAGGTTATGTCTTTAGCCCCCAAGATCAGGGGGGAGATGATGCCCTAGATAGTGATGTCAATACAAATGGAGAGACCCTTTGCACGACGCTTGATCCAGGGGAAGATGATGATAGCCAAGATGCGGGCATTTATTTACCTAAAGCATCTATCGGTGATTTGGTCTGGAATGATCTGGATGAAGATGGCGTGCAGAATGCAGGTGAACCAGGGGTTCAAGGCGTCACGGTGACCCTATATGATGGTGCGGGTACGCAAGTAGCCCAAACCACAACGGATGCCAACGGCAATTACCTCTTTGACAACCTGACTCCAGGCGACTACTACGTTGTCTTTAGCAACCTGCCTGCTGGTTATACCCTCAGTCCTCAAGATCAGGGTGGAGATGATGCCCTAGACTCAGATGCAGGGGCAAATGGTCAGACGGCCACGACCACCTTGGGGCCAGGAGAAAATGATATGACTTGGGATGCGGGTATTTACTTGCCCACAGGCTCAATCGGTGATACGGTCTTTGAAGACACTGATGGGGATGGGGTGCAGGATGTTGGTGAAACAGGTATGCCCGGGGTAAGCGTGGACCTCTACAATTGTACAGGGCAATGGGTAGCTCAGGCTACTACAGATGCCAATGGCAACTACATTTTCGACAACCTGCCTGCTGGGGATTATTATGTGGTCTTTTCAGGCCAGCCTACAGGCTATTTCTTTAGCCCACAAGATCAGGGTACTGACGATGCTTTGGATTCAGATGCCGATTCAACTGGCCAAACAGGCTGCTTTACCCTTGATCCTGGCGAGGACAAGGACGATGTGGATGCAGGTATTTATTGCAATACCCTCACCACTTGTGTAGCTACGCCATTCAATCCTGCAGGCTGGTCAATGTATTTTACCACAGGCATCTATCCTGCGAGCCAGGAATACATTTTTGCCACGAATGGTACCCTGCTTACTTATGGAGATGGCACGGCCAATCTCATTGGCACAGTAGTCAATAAGACCAATGCTTCAGTACAGTGGGAACTGGATATCTGGTTTGAGAATAAGCGTGATTGGGGAGCCTGGTCAGCCTTAGGTCGACAGGCCAAAGGCAGTCATCATGGCCCTTACCAGACATGGGATTACTATGAAATGGACTCCACTCGGAGCATTGCGGTTGGCAAAGGGACCATGGCAGGGGACACCCTCTTCATGCGCCATGATCCGCCCAATTACCTCTTTGCCTTCCAAGTAGGCCAAGGAGCCAATGACAAAGATGGTGACTTTGGGGCTTCGGGATGGTTTACCTTCTATTCAGCCTCTGGATTCTATATGGGACACGGAGACTTTAACGTAGATCTCAATTGCCAGACAGCTTGTGTTCCAATCAATCCAACGCCACCCATGATGACGGCTGTGGCGATGCTTGAAGGAGGATTCCAGCCTACTACAGGGTTGATGGCTACCCAACTCAATTCATCGGGTATCTTGCCACTGAGTCAACCCTATAACACGGCTCCTTGGAACTATATGGGAGCGGAAAGTGTGAGTGCCATTCCTAACGATTCTATCGTTGACTGGGTGCTGTTAGAGACGCGTGATGCGCTTCAGCCAGCACAGGTGCTTTCTCGTCAGGCTGCCTTTATCAATGAAGATGGAGAGATAGTTGGGTTAAATGGAACCTCCTTGCTACAAGCCAATGTGCCACAAGGGGTAGATAGCTTCTACATCGTGGTCAACCATAGAAATCACTTGTCAGTCATGAGTGCTTCGCCTGTGAAGAAAATGGGCAATGTATTCTTCCAAGATTTTAGCAGGAATATACAAGACCTCTATACCGATGGGGCCTTGCAGAATCCCCCGGCCAATACCGCCACCTCTGGAAGGATTCTCATGATGGAAGGGGACCAAAGTACTGACGACCAGATCAACTCAATTGATATTGGCCAAGTGATGAATCAGACCTTCTTGACAGGCTATCGAAATGCCGATGTCACGATGAACGGTTTGGTCAATTCACTGGACGTCGGGCGAGCGATGCAAAATTACTTTAAGCGGTCGCATGTCCCTAAATAGAAGAATGTTTAACGTTTGGGGTTTAGGGTTTAAGGGTAAATTCTCTTGAACTCTAGCCCCCAAACGAACTACTCTAGTCAAATTCAAATTCAAATTCAACTTCAAATTCAAACACCCTTCTGATGCATTATTCCATATACCTACAGAAAATTGTGACATTGCTTCTATTGAGCCTGCTGGCTGTTAATCTTCCTGCCCAACAGCTCACCGTGAGCTATGAGACAGACGATTTAGGAAATGATCAACACCTCGTGAGGGTATATCTTCAAAGTACAGGCAGTGAGCAACTAAAGTTAGGGGCCATCAACCTTTCCGTTGCTTATGATGGGGAGTGTTTAACGTCAATAGGGCAGGAAACGATATTTGATGAGGATTGGACCACGCATCTTGTGGACAATCAGCAATATACTGATATGGCCCTTTTCTACGAATCTGCGCTCCTCGATACGCGTTTGCAGTATGGAAATGCCGATCCTGGCCTGCCAATGACCGCCTCCATCATGGTACCATCGGCAACAGAAGCTCCCCTCCAGGTGATGGAACTCACCTTTGAAGGCGCATGTTCGGAAACTATTTACCTAGAACATGTTTCAGAAAATCCCCTCAATCAATACGCTGATGACCTTTTTAGGTCGATTGATTATGAGATTATCCATCCGCCGCAACATGCGACGACCTCTGTGGAAGAAGATTTCACCAGTAGCTTAGAAGTGGTAGCTTTTCCCAATCCCACAGAAGGCCCCGTGACGGTAACTTTCAAGGGAGAAATCCCTCAAGGGAAATACCAATTTCTGCTAATAGACAGCCAGGGAAGAACCCTTAGAAAAACTAAGAGAACACTATCTCGTGCTTTTGACCTAACCTTAGCCGCTTATACAGAAGGGGTGTACTATTTGGAAGTCAGGTCGATTGCTGATGATAAACACTTTCGGACGATTACCTTGATTAGAAAATAAGGGTAGAGATAGGGGAAATTAGCTACGGATTACCTAGGTTTCACAGATTTTCTGCTTCAATCTATGTAAATTCGGGGTAATCCCTGGCTAATTCTTCTTTCTTCATTAAAGCCCTTAATGAATCTAGGTTTTCCCCTTTATGCCAATCCCACCAACCGAAAAGTGCTTCCTTTGCCCACTTCAGTTTGATAACTGATCTTGGCATGAATGGCCTTGGCCAGTTGCTGAGAAAGGTAAAGTCCTTGGGAACCGTCCCTTTCCATGGATGGGGGCTTTTCTGAGGAGAAGACATAGGATTGAAGCTCCTCGGCGATTCCAGGCCCCTGGTCTGTCACCTCAATCACAAATTGTCCATCATCACCATTTGCCTTGCAGGCCACCAACACTTCTTTGCCTTCTGGCGAAAACTTAATGGCATTCTGTATCAGGTTGCCCAAGATATGGGATAAGAATAGCTGATTGCTCTGAATAAAAATATCTTCAGAAACCATAGAAAGGCGGATGTCTATCTGCTTTTCTGATGCCAAAGGTTGGTATTTTTGGATGACTTCGGAGAGGTGTTCGTGAAGGTCTATGGGATCGGTTTCATAGAGCAGATCTTGTTCGGCACTGGAAACCACCTGAGAGGTCTCACTGATCTCCTTGCTCAAGGTATAGATATGGGTAGCATTTTTGCTTCCATTGTGAATCAAGTTGAGCAAGTTTTCGGGGAGCTTTTGCAAGCCCAGGAAATACAGGATATTCCTGATATAGCCGAGCGGCGCTTGCAGGTCATGGCTGAGCAGGCGGATCAGATGACTTTTGTCTTTTTCCAGAACCAAGAGGGCTTCTTGTTTTTCATTGAGTTTCCGGTGGGCATCTTCGATCTGCTTTTTCTGGCGATAAAATTGCCAGAGGGCCGCTAATATAAGGACTGTTATGAAAATTAATCCGCCAATAATCAGGCCTCTCCGCCGCAGCTTCAATTGGCTAATTTCATTCTCTTGAGAGAGCAGGGCATTTTCTTGGGTTAAAAGGGCATTTTGTTGCGTCTTCAAGGAATCTTGAAAAGTAGCTTCTATGGATTTGATCTGCTCAGCTACTTCTACTTGGTTTGCAGAATCCTGAAAGGTGGTATAAAGATGAAGGTATTTATAGGCTTCCGCTTCTTTTCCTAATTCATGAGCTATGTTTGCCAACAGTTGATATGTTTCAAATAATTTCTTTTGATTATTTGTTTGGATGGCTAGTTCTTTTGCCTTCAGGGCTGCTTGATAACTCAAAGAGAATTGTTGAAGGGAAAAGTGAACTTTAGCCAGGTTTTTCTGGATGTATAATTGTTGAGGGAAATGCTGTGTTTCTTGTGCAATCCTCCACGCTCGCTCAAAATAAGGAATGCTCTGCTTAGGTAAATCCTGGTCCATCATTTGGACGCCTAAATTGATACATATAGCTGTGACATGAAGTTTGAGGTTTAAGCGTTCTGCCGCTGAAAGCCCAAGCAAAAGGTAATGTTTTGCACTATCTGCCTCACCCAACTCATTATAGACATTGGATATATTGACTAAAGCTGTCACTACTTCAGCTGAATGGCCTCCCTTTGAATTTTCCTCCAAGGATTTTTTCATGTATTCCAAGCATTGTTCATAATCCCTGATTTCATACATAATCTTAGCTATTCTACCAAAAATCGTCCCTAAGGGATAATCAGGGACAGATTCACTCAATTGATAGGCACTGAGTGTCCACTCCAACGCTTCTTTCCATTTTCCCTTTTTGGTCAAAGCATTACTAATCCCAGACTTGGCCGTTATGATAGCAGCTGTGTCTTTATGCAGTTCTTCAATGGCGATGGCTTGTAAATGGTAATGGATGGAACTATCCGGCTGACTTAAGGCATCATACATGACGCCAAGGTTATTATAACTTCCGGAAAGGCTAAAGCTATCTGAAAAGGCTTCAAATATAGGAATGTTAGCTAGGGAAATGTTCTTAGCCTTTTCTAATCTTCCCAGTCGTATCAAAATATTTGCACGCCTGAAGTGTGCGCGTGCCTGTGAGTGGGGCAGATCTGCATCAACAGCCAGGGTGCTAGCAATCTGAGTGAGTGACAAGGCACTATCTGGCTTCAAATGTTTTGATTTCTCTAAAAGACTATCAATCCGATGAATAATTGTACTATCCTTGACTTCATTTTCTTGTGAATACCCCAAGGGAATTATCCAAATATTCAGGATGAGCATCATACACCTGAACAAATATGGTTGCACTACCTTCATCATTAGTTTCCGTTATTTACCTTACCCCAAAAAAGTAAATTATTTTGGTTCTATGGCAATTTTTGGGAAACCTATCCCTCATTAGATGAAAATGCTTTTCATTGAGGCAGTTGGTCCATCTTTCAAAGTCGGACCATCGATTTATCACGTTATTTTGTCAAAATATTACCACTGATCAGCCCTTGTAATTCAGCCAATTTCGCGCAGATTTTTATACCATAAAATATAGGGCTAAAAATCACTTTTTGTAAACAAAAACCTCCATTATTTGTCTTGAAAGCCTGTTTTTCAATAGCATCTTTCTTATTGTATGCTTATCTTTGTTTTGATCCTCACACTCGTTTTTTGCTTAGAAATTATTGTAGGGAATAACAGTTTTTTTAGAGATAAAGAAATGGATAAAAAGATCAAACTGGTCATAGTTGATGACAATGAGCAATATGTAGAAGGATTGAAGATTATCCTCAATCAAGATGACATCCATATACAATTTACAGCCACTAATTTGGGCACTTTATTCATGTCCTTGGATAGAAATGATCCGCCTAATGTACTGTTGTTGGACATAGATTTGAATGGGATAAATAGCATTTCTCATATAGACAAGATTAAGGCTCTCCTGCCGCTAACCAAAATTATCATCGTTACGGGATTGGATTCTCCTACATCTGTTCAAAAATCCTTAAAGAAAGGAGTTGACGGATTTGTTCAAAAAGCAGCGGACCCCACCAACTTTCTGATGGCGATCCGAGAGGTGAATAAGGGCAATGCCTATTTGGACCCTAGGTCTACCAAACAAGCACTAAATACCCTCGGCTTTGAATCTCCTTTTTACTCAAAATTTGGCCTCTCAAAAGTCGAAGAAGAAATCGTGGTGTACTTGACTGATGGCCTTAGTTATAAGATGATAGGGGATAGAATAGGCATTAGCTTGGATTCAGTTAGGTATTATATCAAGGGCATCTATAAAAAAATGAAAGTGAACAGTAAAGTGGAATTGTTCAAAAAACTGCGCAATACATAACCATAATCGGAGTTTCCTGATTGCCACAGTTCACCATTTTCCCTAATATTCTGTATAAAAATTGTCAGAAAACCCTTAATATTATACAAGGAAATGGCCTTTAAACAGCTTGTTGCCCTTATCCATGATGATAACTTACTCGCGCAACAAATAAGTGATTCGCTGGAGGAACATTCGTTTTGGAAATTCCAACGGATGGATGTGTCGATAGAAAAATTCTTTGAAGAGGTAAACCCCGTTTTTCCTCCCGATATCCTATTATTGGCAACAGCTAGTGGGCAAACCGATAATTTGCCCACGATTCCTAAACTGACCCAATTTCTTCCCAACTTGGCGATCGTGGTTTTGATCCCTAAGGTGGAATCAGGGATTTTGGCGGAGGTGTTGAAAATGGGAGTTCATGGAATATATGATCAGGAATGGCCATTGTCTGAACTCTGGAAAGCAATGGCTTATGCCAAAATACAGGGGGATTATTTAGATACAATGCTTTCCATTGCTCAATTAAATACCTTATATCCCTCCGAAAAAACCTTGGCACAGGTGGGGTTATTGCCTTTAGAGCAGGAGGTCGTTTTGTATTTATTACAAGGATATAGTTATCCTATGATTGCCAAGGTGATGCAAGTGGACCTCAATGTTATTAGAAATTATATTAAATCCATATATAAAAAATTGGACATCCATACCAAAGAAGAGCTATTCCGCCAGTTCCCATTAGGACATTAAATGTCTTGATTTTACATCAAAATGTTTAATAATGCAAGCAAAATTAGTTCTATCTTTAGGTCTTCTAAATTACCTATTCCATATTGTTACCCCGCCCCAGATGCTCAATTACCTTCTATCTTCCACTATTTGAGCATTTCCTATTCCCTAGTGTTTACAACACAATTCCTTTTCTCTCCGAAAAGGGGGGCGGGGTATTTTTTTACTTCAAAATCGCCTTCGCATAATTCTCCCAACTCATATCTGCCGCTGTTGCAGCGACATTGTTGCGGTCGATGGGGTGATCGATGAATTTAAGCATCTGCTCGGCCATGGAGTCGGTGTCCTCCGGCTCTGCCATATAGCCGTTGAAACCATCTTTGATGGTTTCGGGAAAGTGGCCCACACGCGTGGCCAGGACAGGCATGTGAAAGTTGTAGGCGAGAGATTCCACGCCTGAAGGCGTAGCGGTGAGGTAATAGGTCAGGATGGCATCGCTGACCTGAAAGTATTTGTGCACATCCTCATTTGGCACAAATTCATTGACCATTCCCACATGATCCTGTATGCCTAGTTCTTCGACCAATGCCAGGGGATTGTACTGGCGCTCGTCGTCGGATTTTCGGAGGAAAATGGACTTGGCGAGGCCAAAAAGGGCATTTTTGATGCGCGTAGAGATTTTAGTTTTGTCCAAAGTCTTCCAGAAAGATTCCCCGACAATCAGAAGGGAAACGTCTTTGCGCTGTTCCAGTACTTTGGCAAAAGCAGGGATGACATTGTGTAGCCCTTTATACTTCCGGATAAAGCCAAAAAAGAGAAAGACATGCTCTTTTAACCCAAATTCTTCCTTCATCGCCGCCTTGTCAAAATTGGGGTCTGGGGAAAAGAGGTCGTAGATCGGGTGATAAAGTTTGATGATATTGGTACTGCCGTCCGTACTCCTCGTTCCATCTTCATTGACCGTAAATGTACGTTTGGGAAAAGTCTCCTTGAGTTCGTTAGCGGTTTTATAGGCGTGTGCAATAAAAGTGCTAGCAGGCTTCAAACCGTACCGAGTGAAACGCTTGTCTAAGACACTGGCCTCCTTTTGTACCAATACATGCACATCAAACAAGACTTCAATATCCGTGTGCTTTCGCAGTTTTCTAGCTATCCAGCCCATAGGAAGGCCTTGCAGGGCGATGGCCCATTGGAATACCACTACATCTGGTTTTAGGTCACGGATATAGCGATAGGTCTTGGCCCAACTGCCAGGGCTGTTGTAATTGGTGATATATTCGACGCGAATATCCGTCCCTTCGAGCAGATCGGATTTGCTGGATCGGTCCTTGAAGTCGCGGGGGATAATGGCGGGGTATTGCTGAGTCCAGGAGACGATATGTACTTCCGTGTCAGGAAGCTTGTCAAAGGCTTTGGCAAGGGCGGTGTTATAATTGGAGATGCCTCCTTTGAAGGCGGGCCCTGGGCCGAAGCAAACAATTCTTTTCATGATAAGTAATACTTTGGCGCGAATTTAGGGCTTTAGAGGCGATTATCCATCCTTATTTGAACAAATGGTGGAGAAAGCTTAACTTAGGGAAGAATCAAAATCAAGATAATGCTAAAACTTTTTTTGCTCAGCATCGGGATGATAGCCTTCGTCTTTGCAGGCGTAGGGATCAAGATTTTACTGAAAAAGGATGGAGAATTTGCAGGTACCTGCGCGAGCCAAAGTCCGTTTTTGAATAAGGAAGGCGAAGCCTGTAGCTTCTGCGGGGCATCGCCTGATGAGAAGTGTAAAAGGGAAACGGCTTAAGGTTGAGGGGAAAATTCAAGTTCAAACTCAATCTCAAGTTCAAGTTAAAAGGACTCACCCCAATGGATTATCCTTTTAATCCTGAAAATTATGTCCATCCTGTATCATTCCACAATCCTTCCCTGAAGCCTTTCCGAAATAAACGTCTGCCATTCCCCCTTTTCATCTGAATAGACAAAATAGCCTTCCAGCTCTGGATGAGTGGCTAAAAATGCCTTCGCATCTTCTAATCCCATCACCATAAATGCCGTCGCATAAGCATCTGCCAGCATGCAAACGTCATGAATGACAGTCGCGCTGAGGAGGGTGTTACGAGCGGGATAGCCGCTGAAAGGGCTGAGTGTATGCGAATACTTCACGCCATCTTCTACATAAAACTTTCGGTAATTCCCCGAAGTCGCCAAGGATTTATCGTTTAGGTCCAAGATGAACTGAAAACGGTCTTGCCTGTCAAGTTCTTCTGTAGGTTTATCCACGCCAATCCGCCATAATTTTCCTTCTGCATTCTTTCCCTTGGTTTTCAATTCTCCTCCCAACTCTACGAGGTATTGGTTTACCCCTTTATCTTCCAAAAATCGCGCAAGCAGGTCCACCGAATAGCCTTGAGCAATGGCGTTAAAGTCAAACATTACGCCTTCTTCCTTGACAATGCGTCCTTCCACCAAATTAACTTTGTCAAATCCCACCAGTTGAAGCAGCTCCTTCACTCGCGCACTGTCCATCTTTTCTTTCTCAGAGAACCCAAATCCCCAGGCATTGGCGAGGGGGCCTATCGTACAGTCAAAGTGGCCATTTGACGCTTCATAGACAGCTTTTGCGCCCAAGAAGACTTCTTCGAACATGGGGTCGACGGGCAGGTCTTCGCCCTTATTGATGCGAGAGATCAGGGAAGTAGGGACCCAGGTAGACAAGGAATTGTCAATGGCTTTCAGGATGCTATCGATCTGAGGATGGTAATCCGTGCCCTTCTTGGCGAGATAAGAGATGTGGTAAAAGGTGCCTTGGGCTTTGCCATCGTTTTGGATGAGGACATCTTTTTGTACAGATGGCGTACAGGCGGCGAGGCAAACAGCCAATAGAAGAATGAGGTTCCTCATAATATTTTGCAGAAGACCTCGGAGGTTTAAACAGCGGTACTGGCTAAAACCTCCGAGGTCTGTCTTTTTCCATTCTATCCACCAAAGTCGTCAAAGCGTACATTCTCATCTGGAATGCCCCAGTCGTCGGCCATTTTGAGAACAGCTTGGTTCATGAGAGGCGGACCACAGAAGTAAAGCTCTAGGTCCTCTGGTGCTTCGTGATGGGTCAAGTAATGATCAATCACCGCTTGGTGCACAAATCCCACAAACCCATCTCCTTCATCGTCCATGTCCTTTTTTATTTTCCAATTATCTTCTTCTAGTGGCTCAGAGAGGACAAGATAGAATTTGAAATTGGGGAACTCTTTTTCGAGTTGGTAGAAATGGTCGAGGTAAAATAGCTCCCGCTTGGAGCGGCCTCCATACCAATAGGTCACTTTTCGGCCTGTTTGAAGCGTTTTGAAAAGCTCATACAGGTGTGAACGCATAGGCGCCATCCCCGCTCCTCCACCGATGTAGAGCATTTCTGCCTCAGAGTGGTTGATGAAAAATTCTCCATAAGGACCTGAAATCGTGACGGTGTCTCCAGGTTTGCACCCAAAGATATACGAAGACGCTACGCCTGGATTGACATCGGCCCAGCCCTTTTTCTTACGATCCCATGGCGGCGTGGCTACGCGAACGTTGAGCATGATCTTCCGGCCTTCAGCAGGATAAGAGGCCATAGAGTAGGCACGCACCACTTCTTCGTCATTTTTCATGACAAGCGGCCAGAGATTAAATTTATCCCACTCTAACTGGAATTTATTTGGTTCTCCTGGATGCTCTTCAGGATGTGCTGTGATGTCCATGTCTGCATACTTCACTTCACAGTCAGGAATCTCAATTTGAATATATCCTCCCGCCTCATAGTCCATGTCTTCGGGCACTTCTACAATAAATTCTTTGATAAAGGAAGCCACATTATAGTTTGAAACTACTTTCGCTTCCCATTTTTTTACCCCAAATACCTCTTCAGGAATGGAGATGTCCATGTCTTGGCGAACCTTTACCTGGCAGCCGAGGCGCCAGTTTTCTGTGATCTCCTTTCGACTGAAGTGAGGCGACTCGGTGGGGAGAATCCCGCCGCCACCTTCGTGGACCTGACAGGTGCACTGGATGCAGGTGCCCCCTCCGCCGCAGGCTGAGGGGAGGAAGATGCCTGCATTGCTTAAGGTGGTGAGCAGGGTGTTGCCCGCTTCTACTTCTATTTCCTTTTCTCCGTTGATCTTGATCTTGAGCTTGCCCGCGGGGGTCAATTTTGCTTTCACAAATAATAATACCCCTACCAAGGCATGGATGACCACAAGGAAAACAACGATACTGCTAGTGATGGTGAGAACATTCAATAATATCATGATATGTTTTTCCTTTAGATTATAATTTGATGCCCATAAAACTCATGAAAGCGATGCCCATGAGGCCCGTGATGATGAAGGTAATGCCCAAGCCTCGAAGGGCAGGCGGCACATTCGAATACCGAATCTTCTCGCGGATGGCGGCAATGCCTACAATCGCAAGGAACCAGCCTACGCCTGAACCAAGTCCAAAGGAGGTCGCTTCGAGGATAGTAGAATAGTCACGCTCTTGCATAAAGAGGGAGCCACCCAGAATCGCACAGTTCACCGCGATCAGGGGCAAAAAGATCCCCAATGAGTTATAAAGGACGGGGGAGAATCGTTCAATGATCATTTCTACCAACTGCACCATGGAGGCGATGACGGCGATGAACATGATAAAGGAAAGAAAGCTCAGGTCTACATCGGCAAATTCAGGCCCTAACCAAGAAAGGGCACCTTCTTTTAACATGTAGTTTTCGAGGAGGTAGTTGATGGGAACAGTGATGCCCAGTACGAAGATTACTGCAGCTCCTAATCCCACGGATGTTTTTACGGTTTTGGATACGGCCAAATAGGAACACATGCCTAGGAAGTAGGCAAAGATCATATTTTCGACAAATACCGCTTTGACAAATATATTGAGTTCTTCCATGACAGGTCTTATTTAGGTTCGATTAATGATTTGTTGCGGGAACGCTGGATCCAGATGCCGATGCCTACGATGATCAAGGCCATAGGCGGCAATAGCATCATGCCATTATTTTCATACCCGAGGTTATATAAGCCGATTTTCTCCACAATGGGATAGCCATAGATGGTCCCTGAGCCAAACAACTCCCGACAGAAAGCCACGATGATAAGGATATTGCCATATCCTGCGGCGTTGCCGAGGCCATCTAGGAAGGACTTCCAGGGGGTTTGTGCCATCGCAAAGGCTTCAAGCCTCCCCATGATGATACAGTTCGTGATGATCAGTCCCACAAAGACGGAGAGTTCTTTGCTGACGTCATAGACAAAGGCCTTGAGCACTTGGTCTACGAGGATAACCAACGACGCTACTACCACCAACTGCACAATGATCCGTATCCTCGACGGTATCAGGTTACGCATCAGTGAGATGACCACATTGGCTACTGCAAGTACCGCCATGACCGAGATAGCCATAACAATTGCAGGCTTTAGCTGGACCGTAATCGCAAGGGCTGAACAAACCCCCAGTACCTGCACGGTGATGGGGTTATTGTCGTTAAAGGGTTCTTTTAACAGCTTTACGTTCTTCTTGGATAGTAAAGCCTCTTTATTTCCGCTCATTAGTTGATAGTTTGAGTTGAATCGGTGTTGGTTTCTTCTATCTCGGGTGCTATAGCAGGGGCAGCTTCTGCCGTGGGTTTTGCATTTGCCTGTAGCTTTTCAAAGTAGGTTAGATAATTACTAAGCCTTTCCTTAAGCATGTCGGTAACTCCATCTGAGGTGACGGTGCCGCCTGAGATGGCGTCTACTTTGTGATAGTCTTGGGCGGTGGTCCCCCCTTTGGCTACCTTGATCGAGACCAGCTCGCTCCCTTCGAATATCGTTTTGCCTTTAAAAGGTTCCTGAAAGCTTTCTTTATTGATTTCTGCCCCGAGACCTGGTGTTTCTGTTTTATGGTCGAATACAGCTCCATAGACGGTATTTAAATCTTCTTCTAAAGCGAGGTAGCCCCAGATCGGTCCCCACAGGCCCTTGCCTCTAAGGGGGATGATGTAGCGGGTAGTCCCATCTGCTTCATTGATGAATAGGGGAAACTGCTGATCTTCCCGATCTTTTTTGAGCTCTTTGGCGAGGTCAACATCAAAGGCACTGCCTTCAATTTCATTGCCATTGGCGTCTAGCAGGACTTCTTTTTTGATATTGTCGGCATAGACCTTCTCTGCGCTATCTCTTTCTACAGTGATACCCACCGATGCCAGGATATTTTGCTTCTTTTCCAGTTCTACATTTCGATCTTGAAATGGCTTGAGCGAAATAGCAGCAGCCGATAGCAAGGCAGCTACGACCACCACCATGATGCCCGCAAACTGAAAGGTATAAGTGTTCTTATTTATGTCCATTGCTATTTTTTTACACGATTTAACCTTCTTTTAATATTGGCTTCCACCACATAGTGATCCACCAGCGGCGCAAATACATTCATCAATAAGATCGCCATCATCATCCCTTCTGGATAGGCCGGATTCACGACGCGAACCAGAATGGCAAACACGCCGATCAAGAAGCCCACGATAATTTTTCCTTTATCCGTCTGGGCAGCCGTCACAGGGTCTGTCGCCATAAAGACCGCCCCAAAGGCAAATCCGCCAAGGAGTAGGTGAACATGCGCAGGCGTTTTCATCAATTCATTGGTACTTTCTGGCCCAGCTAGCACATTTAACAATAAAGCCATCAGGTAGCCGCCTACAAAAACTGAGATCATGGTCCGCCAACTGCCAATGCCTGTTGCCAGGAGTATGGCAGCACCTATCAAAATCGCCAAGGTCGATGTTTCTCCCATTGAGCCTGGTATGTCCCCATAAAAGAAACTGCCTATCATGCTCATGTCTAGGGGGACATTATTGGCCAAATCTCCAAGCGGTGTGGCGCCAGAGAATCCATTTACAGTAGCTTCTCCTCCTGTATGAATCCATACTTTATCGCCTGACATGTAGGTAGGGTAGGCGAAGAAGAGGAAGGCCCGGGCCGTCAGTGCGGGGTTGAGGATGTTCATGCCAGTCCCGCCAAAGACTTCTTTACCGATGATAACGGCAAAAGCTACAGAGACTGCGACCATCCACAAGGGCACATCCACGGGCATGATCATCGGGATGAGCATACCCGTCACGAGATATCCCTCATTGACTTGGTGCCCTCGCTGGACGGCAAATCCAAATTCTATGGTAAGCCCTACGCCATAGGAGACGATGATCATGGGGGCCATTTTGAGCAGACCAAATAAAAAAGCGTCTATATTCGTGTACTCTGCCCCAATGGCATTAAAATGCAATTGCCCGATGTTCCACATTCCAAAAAACAGGGCGGGGAACAATGCTCCTAATACCGTGATCATGGTACGCTTCAGGTCGATCCCATCTCTGATGTGTGTGCCTGAATGGGGCGTGTGGCCTGGCACAAACAAGAAGGTCGCAAACGCATCGTAGGCGGGGTACAGCTTCTCCAGTTTGCCTCCTTTTTCAAAGTGAGGCTTAACGGAATCCAGTATATTTCTGAATAACTTCATGTTAACTAGTTTCTTTTCTGACTACATCTAAACCATGACGAATAAGGTCTTGCACGTTCACTTTGGAGGTGCAGACAAATTCACAAAGGGCAAAATCTTCCGGCGCCACTTCGTAGATACCCAGGTTTTCCATGAGCTCTACATCTTCTACCATGATGGCTTTGATCAAATGAACGGGGAAAATATCCATGGGAAGCACTTTTTCATAATGGCCCGACATCACATAGGCCCGTTCTTCTCCATGCATATTGGTATTAAGGGCAAATTTCTTATTGGGCGTGAGGTAGGTCAAAAAGGTCTTGGAAACCGAAAATTTGTCAAATCCTGGCTTCATCCAGCCAAGGAATTCGGGTTCATCGCCTTCGGGAAGCACCGTGACCTCGGTATCGTAAAAGCCCAGGTGGCCATCTGCTTCTATGCGCTTGCCAGTCAGCACGTCCCCGCTGATATAGCGGTTGGTCCCTGCCTTGACATTGTTTTCGAGCATATTGCTCACGCGTGCGCCTGCGATGGTGCGATAATATTGGGGATTCTCCACTTGGGAGCCTGCCAGGCAGACTACGCGTGACACATCGTATTTGCCTTCAGAAAAGAGGCGGCCAATGACCAAGACATCTTGTGGGGCTATATGCCAAACGATGTCCCCCTTATTGATAGGGTCTATATGATGAATCTGAATACCGACATTCCCCGCTGGATGACGGCCTTTTATTTTGTTGATTTGAACGCCCTTGGCATTGGTGAAGACTGAGGCGGCGCCTTTATTTCCGCTTACGGTGAGGTGAGTAGTGCCTTCTGTCAGTTTTGTGATAAAGTCCAGCCCTTTCTGGAATAGCTCGTCAGTCCCTTCCATGGCAAAGTTGTTGTCAATGCATAAGGGCGATGACTTAAAGGCCGAGATAAAGATCGCCTTTGGCGTGTCAGCGGGATTGGCGATGATGTCGTAGGGTTTTTGTTTGATAAAGGGCCAAACACCGCCTGCGAGCATGTGCGAGATGATCTCTTCCCTGGAAAGGTCTCCAGCCATTGCTTTGGGATAGGATTCGTAGGTCATATCCCCATCGGAAGCGATTTCCACCTCAAGGATTCTCCTTTTTGCCCCCCTGGTAACTTCCGTTACGGTACCGCTCACAGGCGAACAGAAATTCACCTGATCACTATACTTATCAAAAAATAAAACGGAACCAGCTTTTACGGTATCTCCAACCTTGACTTTGAGCTTGGGAGTCAGCCCATGGAAATCAGTGGGTTTAACTACAAACTTGTGATCTTCTTTGATGTTGCCGTACGCTTTTGAAGCTTCTCCTACTAGGTTGATGGTTAGGCCTTTTCTTAATCTGATCTCTTTGGACATTCTATGTACAATCAATTAATAATCAGTCAATCAATAATTTTAAGGCGATCGCCCATTTCACAATCAATTAGCATAAACTTCCTTAAAAAATCAAAAAAGTGTTGATGAACCTCTAAGCCTTTCGTCTAATTAAGTTGAATTTTTTTACCCCAACCCTAATATCAACTTATTATGCATTTTGTTAACTCAAAAATTCTTTACTTAGCTATTTGGCTTTTGGTTCCAGGCTTTGTGACGTATGGTCAGCAATCCATTTCTGATCCGCTCATGCCTAACGTCATTCCCCCTTCTCCTACCGCAGCTTCGCTGGGTAAGTATGGCGATATCCCCGTGGGATATTATGCTGGCGTGCCCAATATCAGCGTCCCCCTGCTTCAAGTGTCGGGCCGATCCTTATCTGTTCCCATCGGCCTCAATTATCACTCCTCTGGCATCAAGGTCGATGAAGTTGCCTCCTGGGTAGGCTTAGGCTGGAGCGCTGACGTAGGCGGAGTCATCACGCGCAGCGTCAATGGATTTGAAGACGAGCGATCTGGCGCTGGTTTTTGGGACATCGAAAGCAGTTTAGCTGATGCCTTTGGCAATCCCACCGACGAAGCCCAATTTCACATCGCCGAAGGCCTGTGGGACTCCCAGCCTGATATGTTCTACTATAATTTTGGTGGAACCTCAGGCAAATTTATCGTGGCAGGCGATGGCGGCATTCACTGCATTCCGCACAACAATTTGAAGATCTATCGTGACCCTTCTATGGGCTTTTTTGAGATCACCACCCCTGACGGTACTGTCTATCATTTTGCTGATTTTGAGGATACTTCCAGTCAGTCTCCGGAGAGTGCCAGTGTGTTTAAAAGTAGTTGGTACTTGACACGCATTGTCTCAGCGGACAGACGCGACAGCATTCGTTTTACCTATGCAAGTTCCACCATCACCCAGCCTGTACGTCGCTCAGAGACTGAGTATAGGCAAAATGTCGGAAATGGAAGTGATTGTTCTTTTAAACCCAAATCCTTTTCCATCAATACCACCACCATTGGGACTAAATACGTCCAGTCAATCGTATCTGCTACCGACTCTGTCAGGTTTTTCTCTCAGGCCAATCGTTCCGATCTGACTGGCGCACATAAGCTAGACTCAATAGCCGTCTGGAAGAATGGGGTTCGCGTAAAAGGGTTTCACCTCTTTTACTCCTACTTCCAGGCTACTGGAACTGCCAATCGCGCTGCGCCATTTTCAGGGACGACTTATGGCGATTTCAGCAAGCGGTTGCGCCTCGACTCGCTGACAGAATCGTCAGCGACTGGGGAGCAGCTTCCACCTTATGTTTTTACCTACAATGAAAGCCAAAGCATCCCTTCTGTAGGTTCATTTGCCGTGGATCATTGGGGCTATTTTAATGGGCAAAATTACAATACTTCTCTGCTTCCGGAGGTTGAATTGGGCAATAATGAAGTATGGCCTGGGGCTAATCGGGAGCCTGATGCAGACTATGCGGTAGCAGGCGTGTTGGAGAAAATCACCTATCCGACGGGTGGTTCTGCCGCCTTCGAATACGAAGGGCATCAACAACAAACAGCCTTACGCTACCAGACTGTGGGTTCGTCCAAGTCTGTCAGTGTTGACTATCCGACAAGCGGGTCAATAGTCACTGATGAAATCCCTTTTACCCTGACGCATGACCAGGACATCCAACTGGTCTATCGAATCGAAAATCAGTCCCTCAATGCCAATGAGATAGGGGAGGGGAGTTTGGTAATCGAAGAGGTAAATGTGTCTGCTAGCAATAATGATAATTGTTCCAATAGCAACCATCCCAATGCCATCGAGTGCTTTTACCCTACAGCTACTGGACCTGGTGTCTTTACAGCTATTCAGAAAATTACCCTAAAAGCAGGGACTTATCGCTTCAAAGCTACTGTAGGTATTGCGGGAGACCACGTAGATGCGACCGTGACCTATCAGGTAGAGCAATATCAACTGCCGATGGTCGGCTTCAAACCGATAGGCGGTATCCGCCTCAAAAAGCAGGTTGTCCATGACGGCATGGACCCCAGTAAGGACATGATCCGCGAATATCGATACACTGATCCTTCGGATGACAGAATCTCCACTGGCCTCGCCCAAGGCATCCCTCGCTATTCCTATATCTCTCACGAAGTGATTGTGGAAAATAGCAATGCCAATATTCCCCTTATCAAGCGGATATGCGATTATTATACCCGCACGACTTCCAGCAACGGTCCCCTGACCTACAACCAAGGCAGCCCTGTGGCTTACGCAGCGGTGACGGAATTGCTAGGCGCAGCTGGAAGCAATGGCAAAACCATTTACCACTACACCACCAATTTGGACGCGATTGTGAACACCTTTCCCTTTCCGCCAGCTACGAGCTACGAATACAAACGAGGGCTGCTCGTCAAAACAGAAACCTTTAATGTAGATGATCAGCTCGTCCAGAAGCAAGCAACAGATTATGCATATAGTGGCCCCCTGAAAGCGGTTCGAGGGTTTGTGGTGCAATATGACGTAAATACGCCTTTTGTCTACCCGACTCATGGCGACCTATATTCCATCGCCTTATATGATGTGACGTCAGAGTGGGTGTACCAAACAGCAACCACAACCACCTTATATGACCCCGTAACGGGCGATTCCATCCTAGAACGAACGGACTATGAATATGCCAATGATCAGCACTTGATGCCTACCAGTACCATTGAAACCTTAAGTGATGGGCAAATTCGGGTGAATAAAACCAAGTATCCCCAGGACTATGTCAGTACGGCCATCGTAGGTGGTGCCAATTCCAACGTCACCATCGATCATTTGCTTCAAAAATACATGATCAATACCCCAATTGAATACCAGACCTGGCAAGGGCCTGATATGAATAATTTGTCACTGATCAGCGGTAAAGTGACAGCCTATGCGGACATTAACTCAACTGCCAACCCTTCTACTAGCCAACTGGATGATATGATGATTGTGCCAACAGAGGTATATGTATTGGAAATCGGGAGTCCATTGTCTGAGGCCAATTTTGGTGAAAATACGTTAGGCACCCTGGCCAAATACACGGAAGTGATTCCTAACACCTCTGTCTATCAAAACCGCGTTTCTATCACATACAACCCTGTCACGGGCAATATCACCGAGCAAGCTTATACGGATGGGCAGCCTACGGCTTTCTTGTGGGGCCATGATGGCTATCGGCCTATCGCCCAGGCGCAGAATGCACATGCGAGCGAAATCGCTTTTGCGGGCTTTGAGGCTGGAACCAGCAATGAAGGGAACTGGACTTTTTCGGCAGCTAGCACTTCCAATGACGCCAAGTCTGGCAACTACGCCCAAGACCTCAGCCAAGGAAGTATTTTTAAGACGGACATTCCCTCTGGCAAAAAGTACAAAGTCAGTTTCTGGGGCAAAAACCTGAGTGCTGCAGTAGTACTCAACGGTACCCCGAAAGGAAATACCGCTGCCAACTCTACTTGGCAATACTACGAATACGAACTCGACCTATCTGCCGCCTCTACGGCTGGCACGGTCAACCTCTCAGGCACAGGCCTGATCGATGACCTGCGCCTGCATCCTGTAGATGCGCAGATGTCCACCTTCTCCTTCGACGAAGCTCTCCGTCTATGCGGCGTCTCCGACGTCAACAATCGTCCCATGCATTATGATTATGATGATTTTGGGCGTTTTGCGCTGGCGATGGATCATCAGGGGAATTTTATTCAGCAGATTTTGTATTCGATTGCGAGATAGATCTTTTTGGAAAATCTATATTATTGGGGCCGCATGATTGTGCGGCCCCATTAGCATTTACCAGTTATAAACTGAAAGCCGTAAAGTGTACAGTTTGAGTTGAATAAGCCCCATTAATTGACGTATTTTATAAAAAATGAACGAATTTATAGTTGAAGATTTTTTGACACGAATAATTAAGCAATTTAACAATGAAAACAACAGCAACCTTATTATTATTTAGCCTTTTATTCACTTTTTCAATAGCCACTGCCCAAAAGCTGGAGTGGGTAAAAACCATGGGTGGGACAGAAAGTGATGCAGGCTACTCTATTGCTGTAGATGGCTTAGGCAATGTATATACTACGGGATGGTTCCAGAGAACAGTTGATTTCGATCCAAATGTAGGTGTATTTGCGCTGAATGCTAAAGGTTCTTGGGATATTTTTATTCAAAAACTGGATGCTAGGGGGAGTTTGGTTTGGGCAAAAGCTGTAGGTGGAATTGATGGAGACCAAGGATATGCAATTGCTGTAGACGGTTCTATGAATGTCTACACTACAGGGTATTTCCGAGGCGTAGTAGATTTTGACCCCAATGCGGGTATTAGCTATTTGACCGCAGTTGAGAGTTGGGATGTTTTTATTCAGAAACTGGATGCCAATGGGAGCTTTCTTTGGGCAAAAAGTATGGGTGGGATTGGCGGTGATATTGGGTATGGAATCGAAGTAGATGATTTTGGCAATGTATACAGCACGGGTTTTTTCAGAGATACGGTTGATTTCGACCCTGGCCCAGGTGTTTTTAACCTTTATGCAGCTGGGATTCGAGATGTTTTTATACAAAAACTAGATAGTGCGGGAAATTTTCTCTGGGCAAAGAATATTGGGGGAGTAAGTGGTGATGAAGGTTTTTCTATGACCCTAGGCAATTCTGGAAGTATTTATGTTACAGGTCTATTTTCAGGAATGGTAGATTTTGATCCAAATAGTGGGACAAGTATTTTATCGTCACAAGGGGGATCCGATATTTTTCTGTTAAAACTTGATTCGAATGGGAATTTCCTATGGGCAAAAGGCATGGGGGAAGCCGATGATGATATAGGTTATTCTATAGCTGTAGATAAAAATGAAAATATCTATTCTACAGGTTATTTCTCTGGCATCGTAGATTTTGATCCAGGGGTAGACTCTACACATTTAAAGGCAAAAGGGGAAAGTGATATTTTTATACAGAAATTAGATCCTAATGGCAATTTTGTTTGGGTTAAAAGTATGGGAGGTATCAAAACAGATGTCGGAGAATCAATCTCAGTAGATGATAATAGTAATGTTTACACTACAGGGAGGTTTATTGGTACTGTAGATTTTGATCCAGGATTAGATTCTTCCTTTTTAGCTGCAAAAGGCCAAAGAGATATATTCATTCAGAAACTTGACTCATCAGGTAATTTTATATGGGCAAAAAACCTAGGTGGATCTGATGCTGTTGGAACATCTTTAATGGTAAATAGTGAAATGAATATTTATACTGTTGGATATTTTTTTGGCATGGTAGACTTTGATCCAGATACAAGTTCTTTTTACCTAACAGCCCTTGGAAGCAGAGATATTTTTGTTCACAAACTCAACCAAAACGGCAACGTCGCCATCGATCCTCTGCGCTCTCCAGCCATCACTGCTTACCCCAACCCCACCACAGGCCTCCTCCAAATCGACCTCCCCCCTGGCGCTCAGCAAGCGCAAGTTCAGGTCGTAGACATGACAGGAAGAATCGTCCATCAAGACCATCTGACCACAGCTCAAACGTCTCTAGACTTGAAGCACCTCGCCGCAGGCGTGTATCATCTGGATATGATCTTGTCAACGGGAGAGCGATATGCGGGTAAAGTAGTATTGGCGAAATAATTTTTGGTACATTTAGCTTCATAAATGACTTCTATGTACAAAACGACCCTCCTTTTTCTTTGCCAATTGACAGCCTGTATCATCGCCTCCGCCCAGACCTACGGATGGGTATTGACGGTAGGTGGCCCCTCTGCCGCTAGCTCCTCGACAATGGTGGTAGACGACTCCAGCAATATATTCACTATAGGGACCTTTTGGGATAAGGTAGATTTTGACCCCAAAATGGGGGTGGCAGAATTCACCGCATCAGGAAATGCAGATGTATTTGTTCAAAGATTGGACAGGGATGGCAACTTCCTTTGGGCGAAAACATTTGGAGGACCCGAAAATGAAATTGCCTATGATATAGCAGTGGACACATGGGGCAATGTCTATACCCTAGGCCTTTTTAGCGGGACGGCTGATTTGGACCCAGGGCCAGGAATGACGAGCTTCACAGCTTTGGGAAAAGGTGATATTTTTATTCAAAAGCTGGATTCATTAGGGAATTTGATCTGGGTAAAAAGCATCGGCGGTGACTCGTATGATTATGGATTATCGCTAGCCTTGGATTCAGATAACAATGTATATGTTACAGGGTCATTCAGAAATGAAGTAGATTTTGACCCAGGAACTGGGATAAATCCTCTTACAAGTAAAGGAAGCGATGACATTTTTATGCTAAAGCTGGATACTGAGGGGAACTTTATATGGGTAAAACAAATAGGGGGGCCAGGCAGGGGACAAGGGCATGCCATTGTCGTAGATCCCAAAGGATTTATCTATTCAACGGGCTTGTTTAATGATGAGGTAGACTTTGACCCTGGGCCAGGAATGTCGATACTTTCCAGTAGCGGGGGCAGCGATGCCTATTTGCAGAAACACGATTTGGAGGGCAATCTCTTGTGGGTAAAACCCCTTGGCAATGGAGGCCAGGAGGTTGGATATGAAATTGCTTTAGATGGAGCGGGGAATATTTACACGACGGGGTTATTTGAAGGAATCGTAGACTTTGACCCTGGCTCAGGTACTACAGAACTGACTTCTAATGGCGTGCTGGACGTCTATGTGCTAAAGCTAGATCCAGGGGCCAATTTGCAATGGGCCAAGAGTGTAGGAAGCATCAACTTCGATTATGTGTATGGATTATCAGTAGATAGATGGGGAAATGCCTACCTCACAGGCACATTCGAGGGAGCGGGAGATTATGATCCGGGTTCAGGTACCACCTTATTGACCTCTCAGGGAGGATTTGATGCCTTTTTATTTCAGCTAAATAAAGACGGCAAATTGGGGTGGGCCATAGACATAGGCAGCACCTCAGATGAAAACGGTAGTTCGGTGGCAACAGACTTTGACGGAAATATTTACGCAACTGGGAATTTCAGTGGGGTAGCAGACTTCAGTTTGGATTCAAGTAAATATGAGGTGACTCCCGCAGGGCCTTATGATATGTATATCTTAAAATTGGAAGCTCCTGACAACTTGCCTCCTATAGATCCTCCTTCGGTTTCCTCCGATTTTATAATTTACCCCAATCCGACCAGCGGTTTGTTGAACGTCAACCTCCCTGATGGGGCCGATCAAGCTCAAATTCGGGTGTTTGACATGAGGGGGCGAGCGGTCCATAAAGACCTTGTTACCCCAGCTCAACAGGTCATTGACCTGAACCACCTTGCTGCTGCAGTATATTTGGTGGACGTAAAATTGTCAACGGGGCAGCAGTATGTGGAGAAAGTAATCGTTCTTAGGGAGTGGTGAAATAATGCTGAAAGCCATTCACTTACAAATTTGGGTATTTCCCCTACCTCTCAAGCTCCGAGCGGAATATTGATACTCACTGACGTCCCCATCCCAGGGCGACTGTCGATTTCGTACTCCCCACCAAGGTAGTGGGTGCGAAATTCGATGCTTTTAAGACCCATGCCTTCATCATGGGCTATTTTGGTAGGGTCAAAGCCCTTGCCGTCGTCTTCGACGGTCAGGTTGAGCCAAGCGTCGCTGAAGGTCATTTGAAGGAGGACCTCGCTGGCATCGGCATATTTGACGATGTTGGTGAAAAGTTCCTGGACCATGCGGAAGAGCATGACATGGGTGTTGTTAGGGAGAACTTGCTCATTTCCATAGAGATCGAAATGGACATCAAAGTCATAGGTAGCATCCATTTTTAGGGTTAAATCTTCCAGCGCTTTCTTCAACCCCAAGCGCTTCAGCGCTTCGGGCATCATCTCATGGGCGATCTTACGCACCTCTGTACAGGCTTCATCTATTTGCTCAATAGATTTGCCATAGCTCATCTGGGTCTCAGGATCGCTGAGATCGATGGGAAGATTGGCGACACTGACTTTGACGGAGGACAGCAAATTGCCAAGGCCGTCGTGGAGGTCTCTGGCAATGCGCGCCCGCGCTTTTTCCTCGCCTTCGAGCATGGAACTGATGGCGACGATTTGTTGAGCCTGCTTGGCTTCAGCCAGTAAGATGCGATCCGCTTTGATGCGGTTTTGGTAAACCAGCAAGCTGATCACCAAAATCAACACAACGATGCCCAAAGACAGCAGGAGCAGATTCATTTTATTCTGCTGCGCACGGTTATTCACTTCTTCTTCCAACAGGCGGATTTTGAGTTGCTCCTTTTCATATTTGATTTTCAAATCGGCAAGGGCTTCCAGACTAGAAGCACTGAGCTTCTGTTCTTCCTCTTGTTGCTTCAATTCCCACAAAATATTGTAAGCCTCCTGGTAGTTGCCGCGCAGCAAGTGGCCTTTGCGGCGCACATCTTGGATTGAACTCAGCAAGCCATCACGTCCTTCGATTCCGGGAAATGCTGCTGCACTATCCAGTAAGGCGAGCGTATTGGGAAAGCCATAAGCTTGTATTTTAGGGATAATATCCGTGGTGTCGATCCCTTGTTCGGCTGCCTCAAATATCATAGAGGCGATGTTGGTGAGTACTTCCGAAACGCCCAAAGTATTGGCTTGCTTTCGATTTTTGTAGGATAATAAGTAATAGTCTGTGGCTTCCAGATGCCTGCCCAATAGCCTATTCGATTCGCCCAGACCTAAATAAACACGTCCCACTTTTGCTGCGTCGATCGGCTGCTTGGCTAGTTCAAAGGCAAGGGCTTCGTTGAATTTCGGAAGCGCCGAATCGGGTTTCCCCATTTCATTGAAACTCACTCCCCAATTATTCAAAATGACCGCCTGGCGGTTTTTATCCCCCGTAGCAGCAAAGTAGCCATAGGCTTTCTCCAAAGAGGCTTTGGCAGATTCGAATTCACCATATTCGAGGAGGATAGAAGCATTGGCATTGTGGACCAGCCCCAGTCCGCCGAGGTCTTCGATGAGGGTGAATTCATGAACGGCACTATCGATATAGGCTGTCTTTTTGTCCATTTCATCAAACCCATGACACCATGCCAAGGCGTAATAAGCCCTGCCTTTGAGCTTGGGGTTGTTGAGCCGTTTGGCCATCGCCAAGGCCTGGGTGCCATATTTTTCTGCTTCATCTCCGCTATAGAGGGTAAAAGCGATATGCAAAATGGCCTCACATTTAGTCGAATCCTCAGGCATACTTTTGAGTGCCTGTTTGAGGCTATCCAGGTTGGTGGGGGTCGCGTGAACCGCCTGACACATCAGGAAACATACCCCTAAGATCAGTAGGATTCTATACATAGGTTCAAAGATATGGCTTTGGCGCAAAAGGCCAAATCACACTATTCTGTGATTTTTTGTTCTCATACAATTGTGTGAGAAAACTCCTCTGAAAGGATGATTTGTCAAAGTCATGCATTAGGGTGTAGTAAGGAAGGGGAAAGAGTCGGAGCTTTGTCCTATCACTTTAACACAACCTTTTTTTACTAAAATACCTATTCATCATGAACAAGCAAAAGATGCTCTCTCCCACTCGAATCCGCAGAATGAAAGCGCAGGGATATACTTATCAGTCAGATGAAAAGCTTTCAGCGCTGGCATTTGGCAATCGCTTTGCCTATCGTCTGTGTACTGGATTATTGACCATTGGTGTGGTGACAAGCAGTATTCCTGTATTGTCTGTCATGCTGGTAATTGCTTTCTTGGGGATCATTTTGCCCAATCATCCTTTTGACTATATCTACAATGGCTTCTTGGCCAAACGCATGAATAAACCCATGCTTCCGTCTCGCTCCAAGCAGTTGAAATTTGCTTGTATGATCGCCACGATGACCATAACGGTGACGATTTATCTGTTTTTTGCAGAGTTTATAGTTGCCGGGTATGTATTAGGGGGAATGTTGATAGGAACTGCTTTATTGGTCGGTACAACTGACTTTTGTATCCCATCGGAAATTTACAATCGGATTTATTCAACGAAAGATGCCAATCATTCCCTAAATGACCTCCCATTTCATGTAGTAAAAGGGGGTTATCCCCCCAAATGACAAGCATTTTAAAGATGACTTAATTATCTTTAACTATGCTGCTCGCCAATCAACTTCTGTATAAGGTTCTCTTCATTTGTCTTTTTTCCTTGACATGCTCTTCGATGTCTCAGAGCCATGCTCAAAGATCAGCACTAAATGAAAACCTGAATCAGGGAAACCACCAGGTAGGATTTCAAACCCACTTTATCCAAGATCACTCCCGTACTTCCGTCGCGTACACGGATTGGAATGGAAAGATTTACCCCCACCAACCCACAGAAGGCCGCCAGGTGCAACTGAATGTCTGGTATCCTGCTGCCGTTTCCGCAGATGACACCTGCCTTGCTTTTTCACATTATGTGAACTTAACCGCTCAACAGACCGATTTTTCTCCTTTAACCCAAGAGAAGATCGACTTTGCCAACAGCCAATATGTGGAGAAGACCAATATGTTGGGGGGAAATGGCGCTTTCACGCTGGAAGGGTTGGACATGCTCCGAAAGCTTCCTACAACTGCCTATCTCAATGCGTCCAAAAAGGGAGGGAAATTTCCGCTGGTGCTATTCCCAAATGGTGGTAGCCCAGCCTTTCAAAGCATCATGTGTGAGCAGATCGCTAGTCACGGCTATGTGGTTGCAGCTTTTGTGATAAAAGGGGCCAATGCCTCGGTCATAGACATCTCTGTCCAAGGCATGCAAACGGCTGTCGATGACATCTCATTTGTAGTACAGGCACTATTAGAGATGGAGCAAGTCGATCCTGCTCATGTCTGTTTAATGGGAAATGCCATCAATTCCTCTCACGTAGCTGCTTATCAAGCTAGCCATCAAACGGCTGAATGCTTGATCAGCCTGGAAGGAGGCTTCTTGAGCAATTTTGAGCAAAACCTTTTAAAAAAGCTCCCCTATTATTCCCCCGAAAACCTCTCTGTTCCCATTCTGGCCATTTATGCGCCGCATCCGCATGTCGATCCTATCCATATATTTCCCCTCAAACACGCTAAACGCTATTTCTTTAACTTCCCCGAGATGACGGAGTTCCACTTCTTGAATTATGGGGTGTTCAATTCGCTGGTTGAAGGAATCATTGGAGAACATGAAGGAGATGTTCAAGGGGGCTATCAAACTGCCAGTCAGTTGGTTGTTCGTTTTCTGGATGCACAGCTAAAAGAAGTTAGAGCGCAAATGGATTTATTGGAAAAAGGGATAACAGAGGAATTTGCTACACATATCGACACCTTTTTTATTCGTGATGCCTTACCTTTGGCACCCACGAGCACCGCCCTTAAAGACCAGTTCACGCGTCATGGGTTCGCCTATATCGACAGCGTTTATCAAGCGATGAAGGCACAGAATCCTGCGCCCTTTTCCATGGCGTTTTATCGTGCGATGAAAGATTATTTGGCTTGGAAAAAGGACCCTGCTTTTGAAAGTAGGTATCAATTATTCTTATTGGCTTATGATAGCTATCCTACTTCTGCGGAGGTGAACTATTATCTGGCATACTTCGCAATGGAGGCGAAGCATAAGGAAAAAGCCATTTTTCACAATCGAAAAGCGACAGAACTCTTAACCGAATCCCCAGATGAGGACCTCACGGTCAAGCGGAAGGAACTTATGCTTAAGTATTTGAAACAAGACTTGGAAGCGTTGCAAGCGAATGAATGACAACACTGTTAATTAAATTTTTGGGCATAACAACAGTGTTGTCATTTCGACGACCTGAGGCTTTGCGAAGGGAGGAGAAATCTAACAATGTGGTCTAGAAACCTGGAAATAACCGTTATGAAAGGGCGTGTTAGATTTCTCCCGTTGGTCGAAATGACAACTTTGTTGTTGAGAGATATATTAAAACTTGTTACACACAATACTCAAGCTCAAGTGTAGAAAACACAGTTTCCCATTCAAAATTCATTCATTCAACATTCAAAATTACTACGCTTGCCTCAATGAAACCCGCTTCAGACATCCATCCCAAAATGTATAGGTATCGGCGGATCGTCGAGGCGAAGCTATTTATCGATGCGCATTATGCGGATAAGATTGATTTGGACAATATCTCCAACCAGGCTGCTTTTTCCAAATACCATTTCTTGCGGCTCTTCAAAAGTGCCTTCGGCAAATCGCCACACAAATACCTGACCGAAGTGCGCATTCAACACGCCCAAAAGCTCCTCAAGTCTCACCCCATCGCCAATGTCTGCTACGCCGTAGGCTTCGAAAGCATTCCCTCCTTCACCAAGCTATTTAAAGCCCATACGGGCCTTTCTCCCAAAGCTTTTTCCAAAAGACTCCAGGCCCAAGACCAGCAGCAACAGGCAGCCCCGCTGACCTTTGTCCCGCATTGCTTTGCCAAAAGCTATGGATGGGATGAATAGCAATTTTGGATAAGAAATTGTGAAAGGGAAGGCGTTTATTTGGAGGGTAAACTAATTTTGAATAAACCATCTGATACTAAGGCATTTCCTAGTTCAAGTGGCTTCATTCATTTTCCTTTCATTCAAAATTCAACATTCCTTCATTCAAAATTAATTCTCCCCATGATCACCCATTTATCCCACGCCAGTATCTATGTGCTAGACCAGGCGCGTGCCATCGACTTTTATGTGAATAAGCTAGGTTTTATTGAGCGGATGAAGGTGCCTTTAGGCCCTGACGCCTTCTGGATCACCGTTTCTCCGCCAGATCAGCCTGATCTCGAAATCACCCTGATGCCCATTCAAGAGGGCGGGATGTTCCAGGCCGATGTAGCCAAAAAGTTCCGAGAACTCGTCCAAAAAGGCACTTTTGGGTTTGGGGTATTTGAATGCAAAGACATTTACGCCACCTATCAGGAACTGAAAAGCAAAGGTGTTGAGTTCACGAAAGAACCCACGAAGGAATTCTATGGCATAGAAGCCATGTTTAAAGATGATTCAGGAAACTGGTTTTCGCTGAAGCAATCGTAAATCAATTAACAGAAAGTCTGTCATTTCGACGATACCCTGAGGCTTTGCGAAGGGTTGAGGAGAAATCTAACAATGTGGCTTATTAGACTTTTCGAAGCAAGCGTAACAAATAGGTAAATCCGCAACAAAAGGGCGTGTTAGATTTCTCCCTTCGGTCGAAATGACAACCAATGGTTGTTCTGAGCATGCCCCTTTTTCAGCATATTTTATTCTAACCATCATGAAACTTGCATTAACCATCAACTGGGTCCTCACGACCCTGTTAAGTCTCGCTACGGGCGTATTTAAGGTCATGCAGCAAGAGACTGACATTCAACTATTCGAAAAAATAGGCTTTAACGCTACCATGACGACCATTTTGGGCGTGATTCAGGTGATCGGCGGCCTCCTCCTCATTTTCCCTAAAACCCGAAAAATCGGTGCCTATGTGATGATTCCTACCTTTCTCATCGCGTCTATCGCCGTATTTGCCAACAGCCTGTGGGCTTTTGGGATAGTGTCGCTTGTGTTTATTGTGATGGCGTATGGGGTGATCGTACGGGAACGTAGGGAAAGCTCAAGTTATGATGGAACGACAGAGGAGCTATTGAGGGTGGACAAAACTTAAGAAGGGAAGGCTAACGAGCCATTTAGAAATCTATATTTCTAGCAAAAGCCCCTCTCTTTGCGCAGGCCACTGGGGCAGGCCAAGAGAGGGGCAGCGAAGGTTGAACCTGAGCGGGGTGAGTTCCCCAATCACCTCTTCCAAATCGCTCCAATCCCTGCATCCCACAACACCTTATTATAAGCGGGAATATCCGTTTGCAAAAGCTCCTCAGCGGTTGCCTTCAGCTCAGTCCACTGGGCATCCAGTTCGGTACGCCGATCGCGCGAAGGCTGATTGACATGGGGAATATCGCTTTGTGTTTGATTGATGAGGAAGATATAGTTAGCGGTGAATTTGTTGGGGAAGTTCTCCACGTCGTCGTAGGCCTTGGACTTGCGCTGGATCATCAACTCATCCCAGTCTGTGATTTTTTTTGCTAACGCTTTTCCTTCTTCTTCGATCTCCTCATACTTCTCCCCTTCAGGTAAATGCTTTATTACGGCGTCAATCTTCTGTTTCAAATCTGCCAACTGATTGACCATTTCATGCATCTCATTATATGCTGCTTCCATTTCACTCATAAACGTGTGATACGTTGCGTAATCGGATGCAGTGGTAGGATAACGTGGATTAGGTTTTAGGGCAAAGGGTGCTGTAACCTCTTGATCTCCAGCCTTCAAGGTCATCGTATATTGACCTGGAGAAGCCTTATGTCCGCGATAACCGCCTTCGATATAGACCCCAGGTACACCTTTCATGATGGGATAGCGGAGGTCCCAGACAAATCGGTTGAGGCCCTTGGCCTTGTTCAAGGTAGGCGCAGGAGGCGGTCCGCCCGCATATCGCTGGTACCCAGCATCTCCCTTCGAACTGATGCTCCGCACTAGTTGCCCCTTGGCGTCCTTGATCTCCAAGGTGAGCTCCACACTATCGGCCAACTTCGGCAATTGGTAATAGATCACTGCCCCACTTGCAGGATTCACCCCACCATAGGTACTCATGCCAGTAAAGCTAGCAGAGTTGCCATCGAGTTGGCTGCCTCCATTGGCGAGGACCACCTCGGCAGGCTGGAAGAGGTGAAAGTCTTCCGCATTTGCCTTGTATTGACGTAATAATTCCAAATCATCCAGTACCCAAAAAGAACGTCCCGAAGTAGCCACAATCACGTCGCCGTGCTTGATAATCAGGTCATTGATAGGCGTTACAGGGAGATTTAGGTTAAAGGGTTGCCATTGCTTTCCATCATTCCAGGAAATATAAACCCCAGTTTCTGTGCCAGCCAATAGCAGGCCTTTCACCTGATCATCTTCTCGTACCACACGTGTATAGGCACCCGTAGGAATCCCCTCACTGATATTTGTCCAGGTTTTACCATAATCAGTCGTCTTATAAAGTCCTGGTCTATGGTCGTTAAATTTATAGCGTGTCGTCGCGATATAGGCTGTTGCAGGATCGTGAGGCGATACGTCGATGGCATTCACCAAGCATTCTTGCAAGCCCTTGGGCGTTACATTCTGCCAGGTTTCTCCGCTGTCTTTTGTCAATTGTACCAATCCATCGTCAGTGCCTACCCAGATGACGCCTTTTTCGTGGGGAGATTCTACCACATAACTGATCGTCCCGTAATTCTCCGCGCCTACGGCTTCGTTGGTGTAAGGGCCGCCGCCCTTGCCTTGTTTCTCAATTTCATTATTGGAAAGGTCGGGAGAGATTTCCTCCCAAGTCACGCCCATGTCACGCGTGCGCAAGAGGTACTGCGCCCCATGAAAATACGTATTGGGCTCATGTTGTGACCAGACAATGGGGGCATTCCAATTGTAGCGATACTTCATCTCGCTGGCGTCCATCCCCAGGTACTGAATAGGGGCTGACATGATATTCGTACTCGCCTCTGCCTTGGTGTCTAGGACTTCTATTGTTCCCAAATAGCTTCCTCCCAATACGTAGCGCGGATTGTCTGGATCAAAAGCCAAAAAGGCGCTTTCGCCGCCAGCGGAAGCAGACCAGTTGGCTGGGCCGATCCCATAGCCTCCCAAATTTCTGCTGGCGATTTTGATGGAGGAATTGTCTTGCTGGCCGCCATAGATATTGTAGGGAAAGGCGTTGTCAACGTTGACGCGGTAGAACTGAGCCGTCGGCATATTGCTCTGGCGAGACCAGGTCTCGCCTTGGTTAAAGCTGATGGCGGCACCGCCGTCATTGGCGATGACGAAGTTCTGGGAGTTGTGGGGATTGATCCACAGGTCGTGGAAGTCGCCGTGGGTGCCAGAGAGGCGAGACCAGGTCTTGCCGCCGTCTATCGACCGCAAAGCGGGCGCACTGAGGACGTAGACCGTATGTTCGTCTTGCGGATCTGCAAAGACCTCCGTATAGTACCATGCACGCTGGATAAGGCGGTGATCCTTGCTGATGCGCGACCAGCTTTTACCTGCATTATTCGAAACAAATAAGCCGCCCTTTTCCTGATCCGAATCACTCTCTACGAGGGCATAGACCTTGTCAGGGTTGGATCGACAAATCGATACGGCCATTTTGCCCTTTTCCTTCGGTAAGCCATTGTGAACCTTATTCCAACTCTCCCCTCCGTCAGTCGATTTGTACATTCCACTGCCTTCGCCGCCGCTAATCACTTTCCACGGCAAGCGCTGATGCTCCCACATCGCTGCATAAAGCACCAAAGGATTGCTCATGTCCATGTCTAGTTCTGCACACCCCGTTCCATTATCTACAAACAAAACATTGGTCCACGTCTTCCCGCCATCCGTCGATTTATACACGCCGCGCTCGGCATTTTTGCCATATAAGGCACCTTGAGCCGCTACATAGACGATGTCTGGATTTGTTGGGTGAATCCTGATTCGAGAGATATGTTGGGTCTTTTCGAGGCCCATGTGTTGCCAGGTTTTGCCTGCGTCGTAGGATTTGTATACCCCATCTCCGTATGAGGTCATAACGGCACGAGGTGCATGTTCACCCATCCCGCAATAGACAATGTGGGGATTGCTTTCAGAGACGGCTACGGCACCGACACTACCTGTTTTGAAAAAACCGTCGGAGACGTTTTCCCATACATAGCCTGCGTCTTCTGTTTTCCACAAACCGCCGCCTGTGGTGCCCATATAATAGGTGATGGGATCACCGATCACGCCGCTGGCGCAGACGGATCGCCCCCCGCGAAAGGGACCGATATTTCGCCATTTGACGGACTGGAAGACGGTGTCTAGGTGAGATTTGGGGAGGGTTTGGGAAAAGGTGTCAAAAGATAGGAGAAACGCTATGGATAAGGAGAAAAGGTACTTCATGAAGATTAGATTGGGTTTTGTGAGGTAGCCAAATTAGTGATAAATTTGAAAGATTAATTGATTCATCAGCTATGCGTCGAAAATTTAACGATACGGGGGTTTGTGTACCTGAAAAGCATTTCATGGCAGACACTTCGGAGAAATTGGCGCAAATATTTGAGCTGGTGGAGGATGGTTCGTACTTTACCATCAATCGACCTAGACAGTATGGGAAGACGACAATCGTTTACTTATTGTCACAATACCTAAAAAGGCAAAAAGCATTTCTTTTTTTAGAGTTGAGTTTCGAAGGAATAGGGGATAAAATTTTTGAGACTGAAAAACTATTCTGTACCAATTTTGTGAAAATGCTTTCTCAGGAACTGCATTACCTCGACGAAGGCGAGTTGGCCGAGTACCTTGATGATCAAAAAGATTCGATTATTACTTTAGATACATTGTCAGGCCTCATCACTAAATTGGTAAATAAAACGGAGAAAAAGATAATCTTAGCGATTGATGAAATTGACAAATCTAGCAATAACCAATTGTTCTTATCCTTTTTGGGGATGTTAAGAGACAAATACTTGGTTTCTAATACAAAATTAGAGAAAACCTTTTATTCCGTCATCCTCGCTGGGGTTCACGACATCAAATCCCTGAAGCTGAAACTTTCCCCAGATACAAAAGGCAAGCTCAATAGCCCGTGGAATATCGCCATTGACTTCAACGTGGATATGAGCTTCAATCCACGTGAGATTGAGGTAATGTTAGTGGATTATTCGAAGGATAGAGGGGTGAAAATGAATACCGCAAAGATTGCCTCAAAGATACATTTCTATACTTCGGGGTACCCTTATTTGGTCAGTAAAATCTGCAAAGTAGCGAATGAAGTGCTGCTGCCTTTACGGGAATCCAAGCACTGGGATCTGGCCATCATTGATGATGCTTTTCGGTATTTGGTGGATGAAACCTATTCCACCACTTTGTTCGATGATATGGCCAAAAACCTGGAAAATAATGCGGAATTATATCAACTCGTTTTTGACATTATTTTTAATGGGAAAAAAGTCTCGTTTAACGTTTTAGACCCCATCATCAATTTGGGTAAATTGTATGGGATTTTTGACCATGAAAATGGCCGGTGTAAGATTCATAATCGGATTTTTGAGCAAAAAATCTATGGCTATATGCTCTCGCGAAAAAGCCGTGAAACTGATATGCTGGCGGGGGTTACCACTAGCCGATTTTTTGACGGAGATGACTTAGCCTTAAAAGAGGTGCTGTTGGGGTTTCAGCAATTCATGAAAGAGAATTATTCGACCAAAGATGTCAAATTCCTCGAAAGAGAAGGTCGATTGCTCTTTTTATCCTACCTCAAACCGATCATCAACGGACATGGTTTCGATTTTAAAGAACCCAATGTAGCGGAAGAGCGGCGCATGGACGTCGTTGTGACCTACAACCACCAACGCGAAGTGGTAGAACTTAAGCGTTGGGAAGGCGAAGCCTACCACCAGAAAGGCCTCAAACAACTCTGTGAATACCTCGACACTTATTCCCTTCAGCATGGATTCCTCCTAATTTTCGACTTTCGAAAAGAGAAGGTGTATAAGTCAGAACTGATTGCTGTTCAGGGCAAAGAGATTTTTGCCGTTTGGGTATAGGAGATTATTGATTATTAATAAGCCTGCAAAATAATTTTTCTCACTTTTTTCATTTTCCCGAGATCCAAAAGAACCTGACGCCCGTAGGTATGGCGTCTTTTAAATATTTAACTCATAACTTAAGATAAAGCAAAATGAAAAAGAAAAATCTAATGGCTGCGTGTGCCCTCATGTTAATGGCAGCAGCAGGAATCGTTTGGGCAGCAGACCACATTGATGCGCCTGCAGTATCGTCCACAAGCGCTGATATCACCGATTATTACGCATTTCAGAGTCCCGACAATAATGACAACATGGTTTTTGTCTGTAATGTACAAGGACTACTCGACCCCGCAGCCACGCAAGCTGCGTCATTTGACGAAAATGTGTTAATCGAATTCAATATCGACAATGATGGCGATAATGTAGAAGACCTGGTCATTCAGGCGATTGTCAAGGATGGTGAACTGAGTGTTTATGGCCCTGTAGCGCCGACTGTGACAGGCGTTCAAAGCGAAATTGTGACCACTGGAACTGTATCTACAGCAGCAGTCACTCCTTACGGTTCAGCACCCGTTATTGGCACAGAAAACGGCATGAAAGTCTTTGCTGGGCCCCGTGATGACCCATTCTTTATGGATTTCGCACAATTTGGTGAAATTCTGGCTGGAAATGCCACCGGCTTCAACGACCCTGGTTCTGATACCTTTGCAGGTACCAATGTTCTGTCTATCGTCGTAGAAGTCCCCAAATCACAGCTAGGTACAGCTGCCACCCTCGGCACTTGGGTAGAAGCCAAGCGCAAACTATAACAGCATTATTCATTAGAGATTGATTGATTATTGATTAGCACTTGCTAGTCAAATAAGTGACCCTTTCTCAAAATTTCCCCCCAAAACTCATAACAAGACAAAAAATGAAAACCATAAAATTTTTAGCCTTTGTAGGCTTACTCCTCTCCCTCACCCTGCTCACCAGTTGTAAAGACGATGATCCCATGATCCTGCCTGAACCTGCTGATATGTACACCTTGGAAGATCAAATGGGCCGTCCAGCGATCAACACAGTCTTTGTGACTAGCGCAGAGAAAGACGACTTCAACCAAACGATTCCTTCTGAGCAAGGCGCCGCTTTTGCGACCAAATTCCAAAATCAACTCTTAGCCCTCAACGCTGGCTATACCACAAACGCCCTCGGCATGGATGCCGCTACCTTCACAGGTGCCCTCGCCACTGACGTACTGACTGTCGCTACCTCTGGAACCACTACCTTCTTTGACGGCACCAATGTCTTGACAGGACGCAGATTAGCCGATGATGTAATCTCCGTAGAGCTTTTGCTCATCTTTGGAGGCCCCAATGGAATGGAAAATCCTGGCCTCACGGATGACCACGTAGACGCTAATGACAAAGCCTTCTTGACGACTTTCCCGTACTTGGCGAGTCCCCATTAAGAAATTGTTGATTATTGATTAATTATTGATTTGGGGAAACGAAACGCTATTTCTTGGATCAATAATTAATCATAAATCAATCGATAATTTCATCAAACAATTGACTGGTAGATTATTGAAAGATTTTAAGCCTTGATCTGCTGTATGCAGATAGGACATCACCCTTGTTCAATTTTAATCTACACAGTCAATTTTTTTCTCACACATTTCCCTTTGAAACTTCTGCAAGCATCATGAAATACATCAAGCTAATCTCCCTTTTTGCACTGATAGGCCTTACGATATGGGCCTTTTTCCCTCGTCAACCCCTTGTTCAAACCAGTGATTACGAAATTTATCTTTCGCCAGAATGGCTAGCGGAAGAGGTGGCCCGAATGGATACACAGATTGATTTTTGGCAAAAAAAGCTAGATGCTGCGCCTCGAAATCAAGTGTATCTGCAAAAGATGGCGGGGTTGTATGCAGCCAAATTCAAGGCAACAGGTGAAATCAGTTTTTTGCATCAGTCTGATAGCTTGTATGAAGACCTGACCGCGCGATTTCCCGCCAATGTGGGCGTGTTACATGCCTTGACGGCCAATGCGATCTCTCAGCATCAGTTCAAAGCAGCTGAAGGATATGTGAATCAGGCATGGGAAGTTGGCGAAAAAAAGTTTGCCTCTTCCTTACTCATGACCGATGTGGCACTTGAGCGTGGAGACTATAATTTAGCGTGGGAAAAGCTTAACGAAATTTCCACTCGGCAGCATTTCGACTACTTCATTCGTGCGGTGAAATGGCAAGATCAGTCAGGGAATTTGGATAAAGCAGTAGACTATATGGAGCGCGCATTGGCACTTGCCAAGACCTCAAAAAAGAAAACCCTGATCAACTGGTCCTTGTCCAATTTGGCAGATATGTATGGCCACCAAGGGGAAATCAAGCAATCCTATGATACCTATTTGGAAGCGTTGGCTCAGAATCCTTCGGATATGCATTCCCTCAAAGGCATCGCCTGGATTGCTTATTCTCACGAAAAAAACACCGAGGAAGCTAAGCGCATTTTACACTTCCTACAGGAAGTCCACCCTGTGCCAGACTATGACTTGATGCTTTCTGAAATCGCCGCTTTCGAGGGAGATGACAAACGTGCAGCAGCCCATTTGGCGAAATTCGTAGCGGCAGCTAGCCGCCCAGCATATGGGAAGATGTACCATACGTATCTCAGCCCCATTTATGGGGAAGAAATGGACGATGTCGCGCTGGCACTGGAAATGGCAGAAGCCGAAGTAGCCGAACGCCCACATCCGATGTCCTATAGCCTGCTGTCTTGGGCATATCACCTCAAAGGGGATAGCAAAAAGGCCCTTGAAGTCCTCACTGATCATGTGATTGGGCAGACAGAAGAGCCCGATGCAATCCTTCGCGCTGGCATCCTCTTCCATGCCAATGGCATGGCGAAAGAAGCCCAAAAATACCTTCTGGAAGCGCAAGATGCCGCTTTTGAATTAGGGCCTATGGCGAGTCAGGAGATTGCGGATTATTTGCGGATGCCGATGGCGAGGAAATAGAGAGGAAAAGAAATCAACCTCAAGTGCAAATTCAAATTCAATCTCAAACGCTTCTTTTTGAACTTGAGTTTGCACTTGCACTTTCCTATACTCCTTTCTTAATCTCCTCCCACGCCGCTTCCACATGCCTTTTCTCCACATACGTCTGCCCTATGACCATCCGCAGCGTATAGCGACCCTTCACTTTGGTATGGGTCAAATACAGCTTTCCTGAATCGTTTAGTCGATGCAGGAGTTTTTCATTGAGGGCATCTTGTTGTTCGGGTGAAAGGTGTTTGGGACAAAATCGAAAGCACACGAGGTTGAGTTTGGTGGGGGCCATGAGCATGGCGTGGGGATGTGCTTCGACTTGCTCGACCAGCCACTGTGCGTAGCTGAGATGGTCGCGAAGCCTTACTTGGATGCCTTCCACGCCAAAGCTGCGAATCACAAACCACAGCTTCAGTGCCCTGAAGCGACGGCCTAAGGCGATGCCCCAGTCTCGGTAGTCATTGACTTGTCCGCGAGAACTGGTTTTGAGGTATTCGGGCAAAATGGAGAAGGTGCGGATCAAGGCTTCTTTGTCCTTGACAAAATAGGCCGTGCAGTCAAAATTGGTGAACATCCACTTATGCGGATTGAAGACATAACTGTCAGCCAGTTCGAGTCCTTTGCCCATCCATCGCTGCTCGGGCAGAATCATGGCCGTCCCCGCAAAAGCGGCGTCTACGTGCAGCCAGAGGCCATATTTTTGGCAAATCTGGCCAATCGGTTCCAGCGGATCGAAGGCAGTAGTACTGGTCGTCCCTAGCGTCGCGATCACACATAAAGGCTGCTTGCCTGCCTTGAGGTCGGCTTGAATAGCCGCTTCCAACGCTGCGGGATCCATCCCCATTTCGTCATCTACCGCGACTTTGACAAGGTTTGCGGCACCGATACCGGCGATCTTCACGGCCTTGTCGATGGACGAATGCGTCTCTGTCGAGCAGTACACCCGAAAGTCAGTATAGCCTTCAAAGCCAGCCTTGTTCACGGCAAATTCAGAGGCCTGCTCACGCGCCGAGAGGATGGCGCACAGCGTCGCGGAAGAGGCTGTGTCCTGGATCACGCCTTCCCATTCCGCAGGTAAGGCGCACATTTCTTTGAGCCAGTTCATGCACAGCTCTTCCAACTCCGCCGCGGCGGGAGAGGTGTCCCAGATCATGCATTGGGCGGCGAGGGTAGCGGTGAGCATCTCTGCGATCACCGATGGGTAGCTGCTATTGCCCGGAAAGTAGGCAAAGAAATTGGGGCTTTGCCAATGCGTCATCCCTGGCAGGATGTGTTGCGTGAAGTCAGCCATAATGGCATCCATGTCTTCCGGCTGGGCCGGCGGAGAGGCGGGGAGCTGATCGTAGATCTCGCGAGGCTTCGCCTGCGATTTGACGGGATATTGTTCAATATCGCCCAGGAAGTCAGCCATCATATCGACGGCTTTATGGGCGTGGTGGCGGAATTGTTCGAGATTCATGAGAGGGGAAGTTCAAAGGTTCAATTTGTTCAAGGGGTTCAATTTGTTCAAGGGCCGGACTCGAAGTTATTCAATCCCTTTTGACTTCCATGTTTGTGGTCGATTATTTTTTCACCTTTGTCTCACTTTAAATGCTCTTCCTCTGATCTCCAATGAAAAAGAGGTGAATTCATATAAATTTTGGTTTGTCTCTACCCAAATGCACCCTTGTTCTAATTTGTAATCTGCATAATAGCGAGCACCAGTGCCAAATATACTTTCAAAAGTAATCGTACATTTTCCGCTATCATAAACACGCAGATAATTATCTCCACCCGGAGCCTCTGCATAACGACACACGCCAATCTCATTTCCTAAGAATAGCCTTGTAGAAAGGGAATATTGAATGACACAAACCACGCCTGCAGTAAGCCCAACTAGGGCCAGAATGAGCTTTTTTTGCTTTTGTCTTAAAACTTCTATAGCTCCGCCTATAAAGAGAAAGAATGTGACCAGGCGGATGAATTGGTACCATCCAAGAGATATTACTTGCTCAATCGGTACAGCTAGCAAAAGCCATAAAGGCCAGAAAATGAGGGAGAAAGAGAGGATAAGCTGAGGGATCTTGGATTTCATGAACTGCTAATTCGAAGGTTACAGCATTAATACCCCACCACCTCATCTCTCCTAAAAACGACCAACTCGCTCCCCTCTTCAAAGGCTTTAATCACCTCAATGAATTTCACGCTGCAAATTTTCTCACTGTTTTTGCATTTGCGATAAGCGCTGCATACGCCAAACAAGCCTGAATATCCCCTGTCTCAATAAAAGGATAATCTTCCAATATTTCCTCAAAAGTCATCCCACCCGCCAATAACTCCAACATTTGCGTGACTGAAAAGCGCATATTCCTAATGGTAGGCTTACCTTTCATGACATTAGCGTTTATGGTTATTCGGTCCAGGATATTCATAGAATTGTAGGTTTTCAGCCTAAAGTTAAGAAAATTAAAGGTACTAAATAGAAGAAATCGCTAGTCTAATAGTGTTACCCCAATATCCCTTCCGCCTTCAGTTGCTCCACCAACTCATTACAATCCGCCAGCTTTTTCCCATACACATGAAAAAAAAATTCTGGCCTGTCAAGCCAAACGCCTTTGACAGCTATCAAGTCCCTATTTGTCCACCACGTATCGTATTTTCCAGTGCAATACCTGAGAAGCTTGAAGTCCATACCTAACCAATCAGATAGCTTTTGAGGCGCTTTTACGTGAAAATAAGAAGGATTCTCTTTCCAATCAGCGATCTCATTTCTCAGGGCATAGGATTCTAGCATTTTTTCAAAAGACTCGTGAAGGATATTTGGCAAATCGTCATCGTCCAAAGTACATATTTCACCCGCTAGAGTCATGTAAAACCTAAATTGGGCAGTTTGATGATCCCCACTCAGGAGGAGCTTCTGGTTTCCCGCTTCTATAAAGTCCAGAGGCAGGTTCTTTTCAATCTGTTCCTTTGAGAATAACCAAGCATGAAATCCATGGCCTCGTTTCCCTTTTATCGTCAGTTCAAGACCCGAATAATGAACTTGGAATTTAGCTAGGTAGGCTGCTTCTGGGATGCCCTGACCCAAAAGGTACTTTGTGACTTTTTCATGATCACAAGTCCATTCTGGGTCCCTTTGGAGGGTTTTATGGTATTGGGTGGCTCTAGGGGAAAGATTCATGTTGAGCAAAATTATGGATTAACGTGAGTTCTTTATCTAAGGTCTTGATACTCAGGGAGTATAGTGGGATTTTAAAGGAAAAAGCATGACATTTGGGGTAACACTTCGATTGTTAAAACAAAAGAAACCCAAGGTCATG
>JAUIKF010000020.1 GCA_030430575.1 Bacteroidia bacterium
GACATGGTCCCGCTGGATCGTCTGTTGTGAGGGTCAGCGTAACAGTGCCTGCGGCAATGTCATTCACACCTGGGGTGTAGATCGCGTTCAGGGCAGATGCATTGTTGAAGGTTCCGTCGCCACTGGTTGTCCAAGTGCTGGTAGAAGCACCGCCGCCAATCGAGCCATTCAACTGAACTGTTCCTCCTTCACAAATATCTTGATCCGCGCCAGCGTCTGCTGTTGGGTCATCATAAATGGTCACGACCATTTGATCGCTAGCAGCCACACATGGGCCGGCTGGATCATTCGTGGTAATGGTCAAAGTAACCGTACCTGCTGCGATGTCTGCTGCACCTGGGGTGTAGATCGCATTCGCGGCAGTCGCATCGTCGAACGTTCCGTCGCCAGATGTCGTCCAAGTCAGGCTGCTTGCACCACCGCCAATATTGCCTGCCAACTGGACAGTTGAGCCTTCACAGATGTCTTGATCTGCACCAGCATCCGCTGTTGGATCATCGCTGATGGTCACGACCATCTGATCACTAGCAGCCAGACATGGTCCCGCTGGATCGTCTGTTGTGAGGGTCAGCGTAACAGTGCCTGCGGCAATGTCATTCACACCTGGGGTGTAGATCGCATTCAGGGCAGATGCATTGTTGAAGGTTCCGTCGCCACTGGTTGTCCAAGTGCTGGTAGAAGCACCCCCACCAATCGAGCCATTCAACTGAACTGTTCCTCCTTCACATACCGTCTGGTCTGCTCCAGCATTCGCTTCAGGCTTATCATTAATTATTAGAATCAAATCATCCGAAACCGCAGGACATGGACCCGCAGGATCAGCAGAAGTCAAGGTCAGGGTCACGGTTCCAGCAGCAATGTCACCTGCACCAGGCGTATAGATCGCAGCCAGTGAATTAGCATTGTTAAAGGTTCCGTCTCCGCTGGTCGTCCAAGTACCTGTCGTAGCAGATCCTGTGACACTACCGCTCAAGAGTGCGGTTTCGTCTTCGCAGATCGTCTGGTCTGGGCCAGCTACTACAATAGGCTTCTTATTGATCGTAATCACCATGTCATCAGCTACTGCTGGACAAGGTCCGGCTGGATCGTCAGAGGTCAGAGTCAATGTGACAGTGCCACCAGCAATGTCAACTGGACCTGGTGTATAAATCGCAGCGAGTGAATTAGCATTGTTAAAGGTTCCATCTCCACTGGTCGTCCAGGTACCTGCTGTAGCACTACCTGTGATACTTCCACTGAGGGAAACAGTCTCACCTTCACAGATCGTCTGGTCAGCACCCGCATCAACTACAGGTTTAAGATTGATCGTTACAACCATGTCATCAGATACCGCAGGACATGGACCTGCAGGATCATTGGTAGTCAGGGTAATGGTAACTGTGCCATTTGCAATATCATTCACACCTGGCGTGTAGGAGGTGATGGCTGCATTTGCATTGGCAAATGTTCCGTCACCACTAGTGGTCCAAGTACTGCTACTCGCACCGCCACCGATATTTCCTAAGAGGGTCACCTGGTCACCTTCGCAGATCGTCTGGTCAGCACCAGCATCGGCAGTCGCTGCAGGATCAATGGTGATCACCATATCATCAGTCACAGCAGGACATGGGCCAGCAGGATCATCTGTAGTCAAGGTCAAGGTCACTGTGCCTATAAGGAGGTCAAATGGTCCGGGCGTATAAGTAGTGTTCAGGGCAAATGGATTCGCAAATGTGCCATCTCCAGCCGTCGACCAAGTCGACGTTTGTGCACTGCCCCCTATGTTTCCGCCCAAAATCACGATGTCACCTGCACATATAGTCTGGTCAACACCCGCATCAGAAGTCGCTTCAGGATTGATGGTTACCACCATATCGTCAGCGGTCGACTGACAAGGACCTGCTGGGTCATTGGAAGTCAGGGTGAGTGAAACGGTACCGTTTGCAATGTCATTCGGTCCAGGCGTATAGATAGTCGCTAGCGCATTCGCATTCGCAAATGTTCCATCGCCACTGGTCGTCCATGAACCGCTGGTTGCACCACCGTTGACACTTCCTGTGAGGGAGACTGTCTCCGTCTGGCAGATCGTCTGATCCACTCCTGCATCGGCAGTAGCCAAAGGATTGATTGTAATGACCATGTCATCAGATACAGGCCCACATGGACCAAATGGGTCATTGGTCGTCAAGGTAAGGGTCACCGTACCATTAGCCCTGTCACTAGTACCTGGTAAGTAGAAGGTGTTGAGGGCATTAGGATTGATAAAGGTTCCATCGCCACTCGTCGTCCACATAGCACTACTAGCACCACCACCAAACTGGCCTGAGATGGTCACAAAGGCCTCATCTTCACAAATTGTCTGATCAACACCAGCATTCACAGTAGGTTCTGGGCTGATAAATATTTTCACATCATCAGAAGCCGCCACACAGGAACCAGCAGGATCATCTGTCGTCAAGGTCAGGGTAACTGAGCCACTTGACAGATCTACAGGACCTGGGGTGTAGGTCGTATTGAGTGAATTAGCATTGGCAAAACTACCATCTCCACTGGTCGTCCAACTGGCACTGCTTGCGCCGCCACCGATCGTACCTGCAAGGACGATTGAGGTGCTCTCACATACACTCTGGTTAGGACCAGCATCTACCGTAGGCTGTGGAGAAATGGTCAAGACCATATCATCCGTAGCCGCAGGGCAGGATCCTGGAGGATCATTGGTAGTAATCGTAAGGGTTACACTTCCAACAGCAATGTCCAATGGACCTGGTACATAGAAGGTCAGTACCGCACTGCTATTTAGGAAGTATCCATCTCCGCTAGTTGTCCACATCTGGCTCGTGGCGCTGCCACCGACAGAACCGACTACCATCGCTTGATCACCCGCACATATGGTCTGATCAGCACCTGCATTTGCTGTAGGTCCTGGAATGATCACAACAGTCAGGTCATCACTGTCAGACGTACAAGGACCCGCTGGGTCGTCAGTCGTCAAGGTCAAGGTGACATTTCCAAGGAAGATGTCAAATGGACCTGGAGTATAAACCGCGTTAAGCGCATTTACATTATTGAATGAACCGTCACCACTTGTAGTCCAAGTGCCTGTGGTTGCACTGGTAATGCTTCCAGCAAGCTGAACTGTCTCAGAAGAGCAGATAAACTGGTTGTTTCCAGCATCTGCCATCGGATCGTCCGTGATGATCAGTTTCAAGGTATCACCTTCTGCCATACATGGGCCAGAAGGATCATTTGTTGTAAGAATCAATTCAACCATACCCGTAGCCACATCATTCGTGCCTGGAGTATAGAAGGTAGCGGCAGCAGTACTATTGTTAAAGGTACCATCGCCAGTTGTGGTCCAAGTCACACTGCTTGCGCCACCACCGAAGCTTCCTGTCAGGTTCGCTACTGATCCTTTACAGATCGTCTGATCTGAACCTGCGCTTACAATAGCGGCTGGGTTGATATTGACCACCATATCATCTGATGCTGCTGCACAAGGGCCAGCAGGGTCATTAGTCGTAATGGTCAGCGTAACGATACCATTTGCAAGGTCATTGGTACCTGGGGTATAAGTAGTTACGAGAGCAGATGCATTGGCAAATGTTCCGTCACCACTGGTCGTCCAAGTAATGCTGGTTGCGCCTCCACTCATGCTGCCTGTCAAAGAAACTACATCGCCTTCACAAATCGTCTGGTCTACCCCAGCGTTCGTTTCTGGCAAATCATCGATGGTCAATACCATCACATCAACCTCTGCAGGACATGCGCCTGTTGGGTCATTGGTCGTGAGGGTCAGCACGACACTGCCATTGGCAATGTCATTGACGCCTGGCGTATAGAAGGTAGCAGCAGCATTCGGATTGTTAAATGTGCCATCACCTGCCGTAGACCAAGTTGCGCTGCTCGCGCCTCCACCAAATGAACCCGTCAAGTTCACATTGTCACCTTCACAGATCGTCTGGTCAGGACCAGCATTGACGATTGCCTCTGGCAGGATGTTGACGATCATTTGATCAGTCGCATCTGGACATGGGCCATTTCCGACAATGCCTGTCAAGGTAAGGGTTACTGTACCATTGCCCTTGTCATTAGGTCCTGGGGTATAAGTAGTGGCAAGAGCAGATGCGTTAGCAAATGTTCCGTCACCGCTAGTTGTCCACAAGCTAGTCGTTGCGCTACCACTAATGCTACCGGAAAGTGATACTACGTCAGTCTCACAGATCGTCTGGTTCGCACCCGCATTCGCTGTTGCTTCAGGATCTATCGAGAGAACCATCGTGTCTTTTCCAATATCACAAGGACCTGGAGGGTCATTGGTGGTCAAGTATAGCGCTACAGAACCTGCCGCAATATCCAGTGGGCCAGGCGTATAGTTGGTGTTGAGGGCATTTGCATTGGCAAATGTTCCATCACCCGCTGTCGTCCAGGTTGCACTGCTGGCGCCTGCGCCAAAGCTACCGGTCAAGGCAGCTACATCTCCTTCGCAGATCGTCTGGTCAGTGCCAGCATCCGCTGAAGGCGAGGTGCCCAAGTTGATGACCATGTCATCACTGGCTGTAGGACAAGGTCCAGCAGGATCGTCAGTAGTGAGCGTAAGCGTCACGGTGCCATTTGCAAGGTCAGTAGCACCTGGCGTATAGATGGCATCGAGTTTTGTATTATCATCAAATGAACCGTCTCCACTGGTAGTCCAGGTCGCGCTGCTTGCACCACCGCTGATGCTACCGTTGAGCTGCACAGCCGTTACGCCACAGATCGTCTGGTCTACTCCAGCATTCACAGTCGCTTTATCATTGATCGTCACAATCATGTCATCAGAAACGGCTGGACATGGTCCAGCAGGATCATCAGTAGTCAGGGTCAGGGTAACCGTACCTCCAATGATGTCATTAGGTCCAGGGGTATAGAAGGTGTTGAGTGCATTTACATTGTTAAATGTGCCGTCACCATTGGTACTCCAAACAGAGCTTGTCGCACCACCACCTATGGTACCCGTCAAATTAACCTGATCACCTTCACAAATCGTCTGGTCACTACCAGCATTTGCCGTAGGCTCATCATTAATCTGAATCACTACCTCATCAGAAACAGAAGGACAAGGCCCAGCTGGATCATTCGTGGTGAGGGTCAGCGTGACAGTTCCTGCGAGAATATCGCCAGGTCCTGGCGTATAAACTGTATTGAGCGCAGAGGCATTGGCAAATGTTCCGTCTCCGTTGGTCGTCCAAGTCGAACTTGTTGCTCCACCACCAATAGAACCAGTAATCAATACCTGATCACCTTCACAGATCGTCTGGTCTTGACCACCGTTCACTGTAGCGATTGGGTTAATCGTCAACAGCATCGTGTCATCAGACGCTGTACATGGACCAGCAGGATCATCAGTAGTCAATACCAGCTTCACGGTTCCTGTGCTAATATCTGTAGGTCCTGGGGTGTAGAAGGTAATGAGTGCGTTTACATTGTTAAATGTTCCGTCTCCTGTCGTACTCCAAGTCGCGCTACTAGCACCACCTCCGATACTTCCTGTCAGGTTAGCATTGTCACCTTCACAGATGGTCTGGTCTACACCAGCATCAGCAGAGGTACCACTACCGATAGTCAAGACAAGCAAGTCAGACTCAGCAGGACATGGACCTACTGGGTCATTGGTTGTCAGGGTAATGTTTACACTTCCATTCGCGATGTCAATCGGTCCTGGAGTGTACGTTGTGACAATAGAATTGGCATTGCCAAAGGAACCATCACCACTGGTAGTCCAAGTAGCACTACTTGCACCACCGCCAAAGCTTCCTGTCAGGTTCACAGTACCACCTGCACAAGTGAACTGGTCAGCACCTGCATTCACTGTTGCTTCGTCATTGATCGTCACGATCATTACGTCAGTCGCAGCAGGACATGGGCCAGCTGGATCATTCGTGGTAAGGGTAAGCGTTACCGTTCCATTGTTCAAGTCATTGGCACCTGGCGTATAGAAAGTATTGAGTGCAGAAGCATTGTTAAATACTCCATCACCACTGGTAGTCCATGTAGCACTGCTTGCGCCACCGCTGATGGAACCATTCATGGTCACAATATCTCCTTCACAAATCGTCTGATCGATGCCTGCATTCGTTTCAGGTAGGTCATTGATGGTCACTACCATTTGGTCGGAAGCAGCCACACATGGACCTGCTGGATTATCAGTAGTGAGTGTGAGCGTGACAGTGCCAGCTGCAATATCATTGGCACCTGGTGTGTAAATCGCATTGAGTGCAGAAGCATTGTTAAATGTACCGTCCCCTGAAGTAGTCCATGTAGCGGAGCTTGCACCACCGCCGATGGTTCCGTTGAGCGTTGCCGTTGTGCCTTCACAAATGCTTTGGTCTGAACCCGCATTCACCTCTGGCTGGTCATTGATCGTAACCACCATCTGATCACTCTCTGCCACACATGGGCCAGCTGGATCGTCAGTTGTCAAGGCCAAGGTCACTGTGCCTGCTGCAATGTCATTGCTGCCTGGGGTGTAGATCGCATTTAGGGCTGAAGCATTGCTAAACGTTCCGTCACCTGAGGTTGACCATGTTGCGCTGCTTGCACCAGCACCGATTGTGCCATTGAGGCTTACAGTTTCAGTTTCACAAATTGTCTGGTCAGAACCTGCATTCACTTCTGGCTGGTCATTAATTGTCACTACCATCTGATCAGTCGCCAAATTACAGGGTCCTGGAGGGTCGTCAGTTGTGAGTGTAAGTGTGACAGTGCCTGCCGCTATATCATTGGTGCCTGGCGTATAAATCGCCGTGGCCGAATTTGCATTATTAAAGGTGCCATCGCCATTTGTTGTCCAAGTCAGGCTTGCAGCACCACCACCTATCGTTCCATTCAATTGTACTGTCTCAGTCTCACAGATCGTCTGGTCAGCACCTGCGTCTGCTGATGCATCATCAGAAATGGTGATTACCATTTGATCGCTTTCAGCCACACATGGACCTGCTGGGTTATCAGTAGTGAGTGTGAGTGTGAGAGTGCCCGCTGCAATGTCAGCAGCACCTGGGGTGTAAATCGCAGTCAGTGAGTTCACGTTGTTAAACGTTCCGTCACCACTGGTAGACCAAGTAGCACTTGAAGCACCACCGCCAATGGTACCATTCAACTGAGCCGTTGTGCCTTCACAAATACTTTGGTCTGAGCCTGCATTCACTTCAGGCTGGTCATTGATGGTAACTACCATTTGATCGCTCTCAGCCACACATGGACCCGCTGGGTCATCAGTAGTAAGAGTCAGGGTAACCGTTCCTGCTGCAATATCATTGGTTCCTGGGGTGTAGATCGCATTCAGGGCAGAAGCATTGTTAAATGTGCCATCACCACTGGTAGACCAAGTAGCTGAACTTGCGCCACCGCCAATAGAACCATTCAACTGAACTGTTTCAGTTTCACAGATTGTCTGGTCAGCATTTGCATTAACTTCTGGTTGGTCATTAATCGTCACGACCATTTGATCACTCTCAGCCACACAGGGACCTGCTGGGTCATCAGTTGTGAGGGTCAAAGTAACCGTTCCTGCTGCAATATCATTGGTTCCTGGGGTGTAGATCGCATTCAGGGCAGAAGCATTGTTAAATGTTCCGTCACCGGATGTAGACCAAGTAGCTGAGCTTGCACCGCCACCGATTGAACCGTTCAACTGAACTGTTTCAGTTTCACAAATCGTCTGGTCAGCATTCGCATTTACTTCTGGCTGGTCATTAATCGTTACGACCATTTGATCACTTTCAGCCACACATGGACCAGCTGGGTCATCAGTTGTAAGGGTCAAAGTAACCGTTCCTGCTGCAATATCATTGGTTCCTGGGGTGTAGATCGCATTCAGGGCAGAAACATTGTTAAAGGTGCCGTCGCCACTGGTTGACCAAGTAGCACTGCTTGCACCGCCACCAATGGAACCATTCAACTGAGCCGTTGTGCCTTCACAAATGCTTTGGTCAGCACCTGCATTTACTTCTGGTTGGTCATTGATAGTCACAACCATCTGATCACTTTCAGCCACACATGGACCCGCTGGGTCGTCAGTTGTGAGCGTGAGTGTGACAGTGCCAGCAACAATGTCATTGGTACCAGGCGTATAGATCGCATTAAGGAGAGAAGCATTGTTAAAGGTTCCGTCACCGGCAGTGCTCCAAGTAGCGCTGCTAGCACCACCACCAATCGAACCGTTCAATTGGACTGTTTCAGTCTCACAGATCGTTTGGTCGGCATTCGCATCTACCTCAGGCTGATCATTGATGGTCACAACCATCTGGTCAGATGCAGCATTACATGGCCCCGCTGGGTCATTTGTTGTCAGGGTCAATGTGACACTGCCACTGGCAATATCATTTGTTCCTGGTGTATAAACTGCATCTGTTTTTGTATTGTCATCGAACGTGCCGTCGCCGCTTGTAGTCCAAGTCAGGCTTGAAGCACCGCCACCTATCGTTCCATTCAACTGAACGGTCTCAGTCTCACAGATCGTCTGGTCAGCACCGGCGTTTGCTGTCGCATCATCGGTTATCGTAATCACCATCTGATCACTTTCGGCCACACATGGACCCGCTGGATCGTCAGTTGTAAGGGTAAGGGTTACTGTACCTGCAATCAGGTCATTGGCACCTGGGGTGTAAATCGCGTTGAGGGCAGAAGCATTGTTGAATGTTCCGTCTCCGGAAGTCGTCCAAGTCGCACTGCTTGCACCGCCACCAATGGAACCATTCAACTGAGCTGTTGTGCCTTCACAAATGCTTTGGTCAGCACCTGCATTTACTTCTGGCTGATCATTAATCGTAACCACCATCTGGTTACTCTCAGCTACACATGGACCCGCTGGGTCGTCAGTTGTGAGCGTGAGCGTCACTGTACCAGCTGCAATATCATTCGTACCTGGGGTGTAGATCGCATTCAAGGCAGAAGCATTGTTAAAGGTGCCATCACCACTGGTAGACCAAGTAGCTGAGCTTGCACCGCCACCGATTGAACCATTCAACTGAACCGCCTCAGTTTCACAAATCGTCTGGTCAGCATTCGCATCTACTTCTGGCTGGTCATTGATGGTCACAACCATTTGATCAGAAGCCGCATTACATGGTCCTGCGGGGTCATTTGTTGTCAGGGTTAACGTGACACTGCCACTGGCAATATCATTTGAGCCTGGGGTATAAACTGCGTTGGTTTTTGTATTGTCATCAAAGGTGCCGTCGCCGCTTGTTGTCCAAGTCAGGCTTGAAGCACCACCACCAATTGTACCATTCAACTGAACCGTCTCCGTTTCACAGATCGTCTGGTCAGCACCTGCGTCCGCTGTCGCATCATCGGTAATCGTAATAACCATTTGATCGCTTTCAGCCACACATGGACCTGCGGGGTCATCAGTTGTGAGGGTTAAGGTAACTGTTCCTGCAATCAGGTCATTGGCACCTGGAGTATAGATCGCGTTTAAGGCATTGGCGTTGTTAAATGTTCCGTCTCCGGAAGTCGTCCAAGTTGCACTGCTTGCTCCGCCACCAATTGAACCATTCAACTGAACTGTTTCAGTTTCACAGATGGTCTGGTCAGCGTTTGCATTTACTTCTGGTTGATCATTGATGGTCACGACCATCTGATCACTCTCAGCCACACATGGACCCGCTGGGTCATCAGTCGTGAGCGTAAGTGTTACGGTACCTGAAGCAATGTCAGCAGTACCTGGGGTGTAAATCGCATTCAAGAGAGAAGCATTGTTAAATGTTCCGTCTCCGGAAGTCGTCCAAGTTGCACTGCTTGCTCCGCCACCAATTGAACCATTCAACTGAACTGTTTCAGTTTCACAAATCGTCTGGTCAGCATTCGCATCCACTTCTGGTTGATCATTGATGGTAACCACCATCTGATCAGAAGCCGCATTACATGGTCCTGCGGGGTCATTTGTTGTCAGGGTCAATGTGACACTACCACTGGCAATATCACTTGTTCCTGGGGTATAAACTGCGTCTGTTTTTGTATTGTCATCGAAAGTGCCGTCGCCGCTTGTTGTCCAAGTCAGGCTTGAAGCACCGCCACCTATCGTTCCATTCAACTGAACGGTCTCAGTCTCACAGATCGTCTGGTCAGCACCGGCGTTTGCTGTCGCATCATCGGTTATCGTAATCACCATCTGATCACTTTCGGCCACACATGGACCCGCTGGATCGTCAGTTGTAAGGGTAAGGGTTACTGTACCTGCAATCAGGTCATTGGCACCTGGGGTGTAAATCGCGTTGAGGGCAGAAGCATTGTTGAATGTTCCGTCTCCGGAAGTCGTCCAAGTCGCACTGCTTGCACCGCCACCAATGGAACCATTCAACTGAGCTGTTGTGCCTTCACAAATGCTTTGGTCAGCACCTGCATTTACTTCTGGCTGATCATTAATCGTAACCACCATCTGGTTACTCTCAGCTACACATGGACCCGCTGGGTCGTCAGTTGTGAGCGTGAGCGTCACTGTACCAGCTGCAATATCATTCGTACCTGGGGTGTAGATCGCATTCAAGGCAGAAGCATTGTTAAAGGTGCCATCACCACTGGTAGACCAAGTAGCTGAGCTTGCACCGCCACCGATTGAACCATTCAACTGAACCGCCTCAGTTTCACAAATCGTCTGGTCAGCATTCGCATCTACTTCTGGCTGGTCATTGATGGTCACAACCATTTGATCAGAAGCCGCATTACATGGTCCTGCGGGGTCATTTGTTGTCAGGGTTAACGTGACACTGCCACTGGCAATATCATTTGAGCCTGGGGTATAAACTGCGTTGGTTTTTGTATTGTCATCAAAGGTGCCGTCGCCGCTTGTAGTCCAAGTCAGGCTTGAAGCACCACCACCTATGTTACCATTCAACTGAACGGTCTCAGTTTCACAAATCGTTTGGTCGGCACCTGCATCTGCTGTCGCATCATCGGTTATCGTAATAACCATTTGATCACTTTCAGCTACACACGGTCCTGCTGGATCGTCAGTAGTGAGTGTGAGCGTAACCGTTCCTGCAATCAAGTCATTGGCACCTGGGGTGTAAATGGCATTCAGCGCAGAAGCATTGTTAAAGGTTCCGTCGCCACTGGTCGTCCAAGTAGCACTGCTTGCACCGCCACCAATTGAGCCATTCAATTGAGCCGTTGTGCCTTCACAAATGCTTTGGTCAGCACCTGCATTTACTTCTGGCTGATCATTGATTGTCACAACCATTTGATCACTTTCAGCCACACATGGACCCGCTGGGTCGTCAGTTGTGAGCGTGAGTGTGACAGTGCCAGCAACAATGTCATTGGTACCAGGCGTATAGATCGCATTAAGGAGAGAAGCATTGTTAAAGGTTCCGTCACCGGCAGTGCTCCAAGTAGCGCTGCTAGCACCACCACCAATAGAACCGTTCAACTGAACTGTTTCAGTTTCACAGATCGTCTGGTCAGCATTCGCATCTACTTCTGGCTGGTCATTGATGGTCACAACCATTTGATCAGAAGCCGCATTACATGGGCCTGCTGGGTCATTTGTTGTCAGGGTTAACGTGACACTGCCACTGGCAATATCATTTGAGCCTGGGGTATAAACTGCGTTGGTTTTTGTATTGTCATCAAAGGTGCCGTCGCCGCTTGTTGTCCAAGTCAGGCTTGAAGCACCACCACCTATGTTACCATTCAACTGAACCGTCTCAGTCTCACAGATCGTCTGGTCAGCACCTGCGTCCGCTGTTGCATCATCGGTTACTGTAATAACCATTTGATCGCTCTCAGCCACACAAGGACCTGCTGGATCATCAGTTGTAAGCGTTAAGGTAACTGTGCCTGCAATCAGGTCATTGGCACCAGGAGTATAAATCGCGTTGAGGGCAGAAGCGTTGTTGAAAGTTCCGTCACCACTGGTCGTCCAAGTAGCACTGCTTGCACCACCACCAATGGAACCATTCAATTGAGCTGTTGTGCCTTCGCAAATGCTTTGGTCTGAGCCTGCATTCACTTCTGGCTGATCATTAATCGTAACCACCATCTGGTCACTTTCAGCTACACATGGTCCCGCTGGGTCGTCAGTTGTGAGCGTGAGCGTCACTGTACCAGCTGCAATATCATTCGTACCTGGGGTGTAGATCGCATTCAAGGCAGAAGCATTGTTAAAGGTGCCGTCGCCACTAGTTGACCAAGTAGCTGAGCTTGCACCGCCACCAATCGAACCGTTCAATTGAACCGCCTCAGTTTCACAGATCGTCTGGTCAGCATTTGCATCTACCTCTGGTTGATCATTGATCGTAACCACCATCTGATCAGAAGCCGCATTACATGGGCCTGCTGGGTCATTTGTTGTCAGGGTCAATGTGACACTGCCACTGGCAATATCATTTGTTCCTGGGGTATAAACTGCGTCTGTTTTGGTATTGTCATCGAAAGTGCCGTCGCCGCTAGGAAGAATGCCCCTTCATCAATAAAATTAACATGTGTTTCTGGAGGGGGTTTATCCACCTGTACTTTTGAGGATTCAGAAGTCGAACAGCCATAACATAAAAGGAAGGCAAATAAAATGGCCAATGCCCATCTGGCTTTTATTAGGTTATGCAAGGATAATGGAAATAAAAAATTGTTCATGGTAATAGAAATTAGCTTCATTTGCTGGAGCCATTTTCCTAGCATAAAGTGGTCATTTTGACATCCAAAAACCTCCCTATATGCCAAAAAAATGGCAATTGAAACAGAATCAATGATGGTATCCAATTATTTTTTATCAAGTATCGAAGTACGCCAAGCTGATAAACCTTGAAATAACCATTGGGAGTGCCATAGGCTAAGACAATCACACACTATTTAGCTTTAGTTCACACAACTTGTAAGTACATACCTTTCCCATTCTCTCTACCAATTATTCTCACAAATAACTGATGAGCAGCATGTTACAAGAGTTTATTTAACTCTGTATCTCGTTCGCCAGCAGCCAGAAGCCATAGCTATCCCATTTCAGTTCCAGCAGATTTGCTAAACAGTAGCTGCAACCTCACCGAGGTGAGATATGCAGCACTGAGCGTGTGACTGCTAAAGCTAATCGCTGCTTTCACTTGCCCTAGGGCATATGAATGCCCTTTTCTAGGAAGAATTAAGTTTCATAATGCTAAATTTTTTACCTAACCTATTAATTGAGATAATATATTCCCATACCAAATGGAGAACCATCTGGCTGAAATTCCATGATTAGAATTACCGATATGGCATAATTTTGCCAATAGATGCCTTAACTTCCTGTTTTACCGATACAGAAAGGGGTTAGACAACCTTACAAGAGGATTGGAAAAGGTGGATTTACAGGAATAAACATGCGTTTATTCTTCACAAAAAGGGGAAGCATCAGTAATGATACAGAATGCTAGGGAAAACCATCTTACTAAATGCGAAATGCATCCACAGATATACATACTTCATCTCCAAATCATGTTTGCCCTCAATTGGTCAGTCATGATTAGATAGTCGGGTTATAAATGGGAGAGAAATCACTTTATCCCTCTATTTGCCCATATAACTTTCTACCAAGTTCGATTGTGAGTTAGGTGTAAAATCTATTTACTAAGCGTAAATAGAAAAAATCATCTATTAAAATTCTAAAAGATTACCTTGCTGTTCTCAAGTACTAATATACCAACTTTTACGCAGAAAACAAATTTGATAATTGGATTTTATCAAAAAAACTCTATTCCGTCAATACAATTACCTTTATTTATTTATTTATTCCGCTTTTAAATGACCACAGGGGGTAAAATTCCATTTTTAAATTACTCTACTGTTATTAATAGCCTCCTTTTATCTCTGCAAAATAAGAAGAACGTTTTTTGTTTTTGACGCGGAGTTCACCCAAAATTTCATACACCCTGCTCTTCTTCAAAGAAATATTAAAATGATCTTCTAATAATGACTCTACTAAAGGTTCCGTCCAATTAGGTTCTTTATACCCATACTTAGTAGGATGATCATTCAGGAGGATCATCCGCAGCTTTTGTTTTTGTTCAGCATCCAGTTTTTGCTGCTTAGGTCTTCTAATGGGCGTTAGCAATTTGGTAAATCCTCCTTCAAGGTATAAGTCTACCCATGTCCGAAGAGTCTTGATATTACAATCAACAATGGTACATACTTGCCCCATTTGCCGACCTTCCCACAAATACTTAATGGCTTCAAGCCGGCGGCGCATATGGTCTGCCTTTTGTTGATCCTGTAACGTGTGCAAGAGGTCCCAATCTTTGGGCATGTTGAGGAGTCGTTTGCGTCTAGTCATAGTCCAGTGTGGTTTAAAAATGGCTAAAAGAAGCCATTGGATTAAGCAAATGATTTTCAAGTCATCCGCGGTATCCCCTTTCAAAAAGGGTGTACCTTCGGCGCGACCGAAAGGTAGGACATGACTAAACAAGCTGCTTATCTTTGGTGATAAGCTGCAGGATTTTGTCGATAAGTGTAAAAAAGTTGGAGATTTATGTTGCGTGCTTCAGACTCACTGGGTCATCATCTACCCATTTTTCATTTTGAGCCTGTTTTATTGGAGGAGACTTAGGCGAGAAAATACTCCCAATAAATCCAGCAATAGAGAAAAAGAAAGATACGAAAGAGAGCAAAGTAGCAGTAATATAGTAGAAAAATTTTCCCATAGTTGATTATAAAAACCTATAAAAGGTGTAACCAGTACGGCCTCTCTACTATTTCCAAAAGTAGAGTTTTTTGGCCAGAAATGATGACTAGAATCTATTAAATTTGCCATACGTGTAAGGATTTTTCAAAAAAAGTACCAAAATGGAAAGTGGCGGAAAAGTTTCAGTACTTTTCCACCACTTTTTTACTGGAATACCATATATTCTTAGATTTAAATAATAATTACATCTGTAAGAATTAAGGGAAATTCGCAAATTCACGTTCCATCAATTCGGTGATTAACGGATAGGTAGGAGGCTTTTGTTCAATCCAAGTGGATTTTGATATCCATTTTACGTCTGTAATCCCTTCCTCTTCTTGTGGCAAAATGACTTGTTCGCCTGGGGCAAACATTTTATACCAATGGGTTTCTTTTATGGCCCATTTGCCCTTTCGAATGAAAGTATGAAAGGTAGAAGGACATTTTTCCAACACTTTGACTGTTACCAATCCTGTCTCTTCCTGAACTTCCCTGATCGCTGCAGTTTGTATATCCTCTTCGCGCTTTACCCCTCCTTTAGCGAAAGACCATCTCCCCCGACCAAAAATGCACAGATATTCCTCCTTATCATTTATCACTATCCCTCCTGCTGCTACTTTATCTCTGAATCGTTTACAAAATTTGGTCAGTGCCTTTTGCCTAATCGCTTCTTCCTCAAATATTAGATAAAGGGTCAAGTATAAATTTCGATACCGTTCTTCTGCCTGAAAGACAAATAAATTGTCCAAAAAATCTTTATTGGCATTCGCCGAAAGGTATATGACTTGTCCAGGAAAGTATAGTCCCTCTTGGAGCTGTATGAGGAAAGCCTCATACGATATGGGGGAAAAGTCAAAATTCTGGCTAGAATTCTTCACAGAAAAGTCTAAACAGAGATTGTACGCAAATATTTTCATACCTTTGAGCCCTTATGCAAGCAACCGTAGAAACCGCCAAAATAGCGGCGTATTTACTTAAAATCAAAGCTGTACGCCTAAATACTCAGGAACCCTTTACCTGGAGTGCTGGTTGGAAGTCTCCTATCTATTGTGACAACCGGCTGATCCTTTCTTTTCCTGCCATCAGGTCCCATATCAGGGATGCATTTGTCCAAAAAATACGCACCCATTACCCTGAAGCAAAAGCCCTGGCAGGTGTGGCTACAGGAGGTATTGCGATGGGGGCCTTGGTTGCTGATGCGTTGGAAATGCCTTTTGCCTATGTGCGCCCTACGCCAAAGTCGCACGGCCTCCAAAATCAAATCGAAGGCCAGCTCAGAGAAGATCTCCCTTATATCGTAATCGAAGACCTGATCTCTACAGGAAGCAGTAGTGCCTCTGCCGTACAAGCCATGCAAAGGGCTGGTGCCAATGTCCTAGCAACTATCGCTATCTTTGGTTATGGATTCTCTGCTGCTGATCAGACCTTCGCAGATATCAATATGCCTTTCCATACCCTTACCTCCCTTGAAACCATGCTACAACAAGCTGCCGAATTGGACTATATTCGTGCAGATGAAATGGAAACAATCCTACGCTGGAAACAAGATCCAGGTAACTGGGGATAAAGACAATGTTCGAACGTTCGAGCGTCTGAGTGTTCGAACGTATTCAGAATAATTAACAATCAGACGTTCAGCCTCTCAGACCTTCAAGCTTTTCCTTATGACAGATACATTTCTCAATCGGATCAAAGACAGCAAGATTCAGGATTACATCATAGATGTGCGTGGATACGCCAATGAAATCACCATTGAAATTCATGCAGACAAAGTCCCAGTCGTGATGCAAACGCTCAAAGAGAGTTTTGGCTTTAATTATTTAGCTGACATCACAGCTTCTGACCATTATTCTGACGAAGGCCGATTTGAATTAAGCTATAACCTCGTCAACATGGATGATAAACAGCGTATGCGCATTAGTTGTCGCTTGGAAGAAGACAATCCTGTGGTGGCGACTGTCGTGCCTTTTTGGGGCTCTGCTGAGTGGTATGAGCGAGAAGCCTGGGATATGATGGGGATCAAGTTTGATAACCATCCCGATCTGCGCCGTATTTACATGCCAGAAGATTTCAACTACCACCCCCTTCGCAAAGAATTCCCTCAATTGGGGATTCCTGGCTCTATTCAGGTGCCTGAGAAGGATCCTCCGAAGGAGTATAAGTAAGGAAGTCTGAACGTTCGAATGGCCGAGCGTTCGAGCATTAGTCCTAGAGACGCGGTTTATCACGTCTCTAGGACCTCAGATAGAAAATATAATCCGTCGGAGGTGGCACAGCTCCCAACGCCCGTATACGCGCTGAGATTTGCGCTCTGTGGTGAGTGGAGTGGTTGAAGATATGAGTCAGTATCTCCGCATAGGTATTGGTGAATGCGAAACCACTCGTATTGTGGTAAGAGAAGGAATTGGAAACCAATTCCTTCTCTGAAAGTCCTTGAATGAAGTTTGAATAACGCGTGTGGATAGTGTCAGCGGCTTCTCTGCAAGCAGCCAGCGGGCGATCGTCCCAAGGCATCACCGAAATCTCAACACCTGTAGCGCGGTCTAGCCATAACACCTCTGCATTGACGATATGATTCATCCACTTCAGCGATTGCTCGTCTACTGGCTGTAGGGCCTGTAAAGCATCCAGGATGAGGTCATTGGCCCACTTATTATAAGCGAGCATGTGGAGGAAATGGGCTTTCATTTATAGAAGAATTCTAACGGGTTCTTCCAACAATTCTTTTAAGGTCTTGAGGAAAGCTGATCCTACCGCTCCGTCGACCACACGGTGGTCGCAAGAGAGAGTCACTTTCATGGTATTGCCAGGAACTATTGCGCCGTCTTTCACGACAGGTACCTGACGGATAGCTCCTACTGCGAGGATACAAGCATCAGGTGGATTGATGATCGCTGTGAATTCTTCAATACCAAACATCCCCAAATTGGAGATGGTGAAGGTATTGCCTTGCATCTCGTCCAGCCCCAATTTCTTGTCGCGAGCGCGGAGAGCCAGGTCACGCGACTCATTGGCGAGGGCTACCATGCCTTTTGCATCAGCAAACTTGATCACAGGCACCACGAGGCCTTCATCTACTGCCACGGCCATGCCGAGGTGGATATGGTGGTTGTAGCGAATAGCATTGCCTGTCCAAGAAGCATTCACCTTGGGGTGCATGCGAAGGGCAGCGGTGACTGCTTTCATCACGATCACATTAAAGGAGATTTTTGCTTCAGCAACTTCATTGATCGATTTTCTAGCGGCTACTGCCCTATCCATGTCGATTTCCATGGTAAGGTAGAAGTGAGGCGCCTGGAATTTACTTTCGCCCAATCGCTTGGCGATGGTTTTGCGCATCTGGCTGAGTTTTACCTCTTCATAGCTTTCTTCGCCTACTACTGCAGCTATCTGAGTCGTCGCTACCCCTACAGCAGGTGCTTTGAAGTTCTCTATGTCCCGCTTGATGATGCGGCCATGCTCGCCAGTTCCTGAAACTTGGCCCAGGTTGATGCCTTTTTCCTTGGCCATGGCTTTGGCGAGGGGAGAAGCTTTGATGCGGTCATCAGATGGGGTGGAGACGCCGTTAGTAGCTACGGGAGCAACTTCCGGAGCTGGGACAGGCGCAGCAGGGGCGCTGGCTTCCGCTGGAGCGGCTGGTGCTTCCTGCGCCGCAGGCGCAGCGGCGGTAGATGCGCCAGAAGCAGCATTTTTCACCAACTCAGCTACGTCTTCTCCTTTATTACCTATAATTGCCAATAAACTCCCAACAGGGATGGCATCTCCTTCGGCAACGCCTACATGCAATAAAACCCCTTTGGCAGGGGCCTCGAAGTCCATCGTTGCTTTATCTGTTTCTATTTCTGCTAACAGGTCGCCAATGACAACCGAGTCGCCTACTTTTTTGTGCCAAGCAGCTACCACGCCCTCTGTCATGGTATCGCTCAAAAGCGGCATTTGAATTACTTCAGCCATAATACTTCCAGATGAGTTAAATTTAGTGCCCGAAGGTATGAATTGTTCATAAATTTTACCACAGATTACACAGATTCGCATTGATTAAGAAAAATATCCATGTAAATCTGTGAAATCCGTGGCTTATTCTTTCTTTTTCCACGCAGTCAAGGTCTGCTACGAACCCGTACTTACAGGTTCTGTTACCTGCTCCAATACTTGGGCCAAGTCGGCAATCAGGTCGTCAGCATCTTCGATGCCGACAGAGATTCGAATGAGGGTATCGCTTAGACCGGCCTTGAGGCGCTCCTCCCGTGGGATAGAGCCATGGGTCATGCTCGTCGGATGACACATCAGTGACTCTACGCCGCCCAGGCTTTCGGCAAGCGTAAATAAATGGGTTCCACTTAGAACCTTTAGCGCATTCGCCTCATTGTCCTGAGAGAGGGTAAAGGAAATCATTCCCCCAAATCCACTCATCTGACGTTTGGCAACTTCATGTCCTGGATGGCTGGCTAGACCAGGATAATAAACCTTGCCAATGGCGGGATGATTTTTGAGGTATTCAGCCACTTTGGCGGCATTCTCATTGTGAGCCTTCATCCGTATATTGAGGGTCTTGATGCCTCTCAGCACCAAAAACGAATCCATGGGTCCAGGGACAGCGCCACAGGCATTTTGCAAAAACTTAATCTGCTCATCCAATTCCGCGTTTTTGACCACCACAGCGCCCATCACCACATCCGAATGGCCGCTCACATACTTGGTGAGGGAATACACCACAATGTCCGCACCTAATTCCATCGGCTGCTGAAGGGCAGGTGAGCAAAAGGTATTGTCTACCACAAAGAGCAGATTATGTGCCTTGGCTATCTTGGCAATGGCCTCAATATCGATGATTTTGAGCAGTGGATTGGTCGGCGTCTCTGCCCAAAGCATGGCCGTATTTTCGTTGATATGGGCTTCTACCTGGTCGAAGTCTGTCATTTCGACAAAGTGGAAGCGGATGCCATATTTGGCAAATACCTTGGTGAACATGCGAAATGTACCCCCATAGAGGTCATTACAACAGACCACTTCGTCGCCTGGCTTGAGCAGTTTGATGACAGCATCAATAGCTGCCATACCAGAGCCAAAACAGGAGGCAGCATAGCCATTATCAAGCAATGCAAGCGACCGCTCAAGCGCAGCGCGCGTGGGATTCTGGGTACGGGCATATTCATAGCCCTTGTGGTCCCCAGGCGCAGCCTGGACATAGGTACTTGTCTGAAAAATGGGCGTCATGATTGCGCCTGTGCTAGGATCTGGGGTGACACCCGCGTGGACCGTCTTTGTTCCAAATTTCATTCACTCAAAGGTTTATAGAGATTGAAAAAAGAGGAAATTATTAATTGAATGATGATTGATTAATAATTTTCCCTTGACAATTAACTGTTATGCAAGTTGGAAAGGCTCAACCTAAAAAACAACCATTAGGTTGTGAGAGAGCTAAAAATAAGAGGTGAATTCAGGGTTCAGGGTTCAGGGTTCAGGGTTCAGGGTAATCAGAAACTACTGGTAGGTAAATTCCCTTTTCCTAATTCTCCCAAAACAGCTTCCGAGACATCCCACAGATAATATAGGCTTAAACTATCCAATTTAGCTACGTAAAGCTGCCCGCCCTCCTTCCGAAAAGGAACATCATGCGACAAAAAATATTTCTCTACCCCATCATAAAACAAGCTATCATACCTGGCGACAATATGCTTCCGGGTAATTTCATTGACCCTTAGCAAACCACTATTGTTCATATAATAAACGGGGGTAAATAAAGCTGACAACGACTTATCGTCTTTATATTTTCTGGCAGCAACGGCACTCGTAGCTGCTTGGGTGAGGTGATGCATAAAGCTGTAATCGCCGTCAAACATAAAGCCACTTTTCTTCCAATAGATTTCTCCATCGTCCTTCTTATAAAATGGATAATTTTGCCTTATGAGAAATGCTTCCACGGCTGTCATCAGCTCTCTTCTCTCCAAAGAGTCGGTAACTTTGTAGTGTTTGAATTCTCCTTTTTCATACTTGGTGAAGCAAAATTTTACCTCTTGAGGCTCGAACATGGAGGCAGGAATGCTCACAGCAAAAATTGCAAATGAAATAAGGACTGCGATAACAATCATTAGGCCAATAAAAAATTTCATTACGCTATTCTTTAAGAAGCAGGTTATTTATCTCTTCGTCTTATTCACCTTACTTTAATCCCCTGCAAATACATAGCCATGATGGTGTGTGTCTTTCCTTCCCCTATTTGCGCCCCACACCAATTTCTCGTAATTTTATTTAAAAGTAATTGAGGAATCGGAGCAAATGGCAGAGGAACCGCGTGCGGCTGTCGATTGAGTGAAAAAAATCTCCCAACTCCTCCGTTATTTCACCGTAGCTTAGAAACTAATGTTGAATGGCTAATTTTGAATGATTGAATGTTGAATTTTGAATAAGATTAATCGTCAACCATTTATTCATTTTATCCCTTCGATAAACGTTCGGCAGAGCTCACGTCGAAGCCTCAGGACAAGCATTTATTCATATAATCATTCTCCATTCTATCATTCACTCATTCTATCATCCAATCATTATCTTCATACATGGCTAAATTAAATTCCGCAGAACAAACCATACTGGACGAAATTGCTGGCTGGAAAGGCCGGAAACCCAGTTTTTTGAATAGAGCGACAGATGTCGTGAGCAAACCCATCACCTGGCTCACCGAAAAGGTCATTCCTGATTCCGTACGCGCCAGTGCTGGGAGCATGGCAGAATCCCTTGCGGAGAAACTCCGGGACCTCACGCAACTTACCGTTGACAAGGAAAAAGTCCTTGAAGCTACCCGACAGTATGAAATCGACTCCCAAACTGTCTTGGAACTGCGCAAGGCGTCTATCTTTGACCTGGACAACGTCTCCAAGGAATTTATCAGCGATAATACGCGTATGGCCGCGCTTAGTGGTGTAGGTACGGGCCTAGTCGGCTGGCCCGGACTCATCGCAGACCTGCCTACTCTTTTCATGATCTCCTTGCGGACGATCCATCAGATCGCTATTTGTTATGGATTTGACCTCAACGATGAGAATGGAGAGCCAGGCCATCGAGAGTTTGAATTAGAGTATATGATGCGGGTATTTAAAGTCGCGACATCTGCCGATGTCATTCAGAAGCAGCGCGGCCTATCCGAACTCAAAGACTTTGAGATGGGGCGCGAGATCGAACTCGCCGAAGGTGTAGGCGGCGAATTCACCGCCCGCCAAATGGGCAAAAACGCTACCAGCCTGGTCTCCCAGCGCATTATCCGTGAGATCGTCGAACAGACGATTTCCAAAAAGGCAGCGGCCTTGGTCCCTGGCCTTGGCGCGATTTTCTCCGCTGGCTTCAACTATGTCTACTTACAGGATGTCGGAGATGCAGCATTCATGCTCTACCGCGAGCGATTCTTGCTCGACAAGAAAGGCAGACGCAAAGTGATCAATATTGATATTGAATAGCGGAATAAATGATTGCAGAATATCGATTGTTTGCCCTGAGCTTAGCCGAAGGGATGAACAAGGATTGATGAAGTAAAAAGAACCATTTACCTCATCAATCATCAATCCTTGTTCGATATTCTGCAATCTCTTCATTCTACAATCTCTTCAAGTCTTTCCTAAATGTACGCCACCCTCCTCCCCTATCATTCTCTTTTCCGCTGGCTGGTCTTGATCAGCCTCGTTTTTGCGGTATACAAGGCTTATGACGGCTGGCGGAACAAAAGGACTTTTTCTAAGCTTGACAATCGAGTCCGGCACTGGACAGCGACGATTGTCCATATCCAATTTACCCTTGGCCTTATCCTCTATTTTAGTAGTCCACTCGTTGATTATTTCCTCAATCATTTCTCTGAAGCCGTTCACCTCCGGAGTTATCGTTTTTTTGGCATGGAACATAGCCTGGTGATGTTCCTGGCGGTGATTGTCATCACCATAGGCTCCGCCAAAGCCAAGCGTAAATCCAGCGATCAGGACAAGTTCAAAACCATGGCGATTTGGTTTGGGATAGGCTTGCTGCTGATCCTTTCATCTATTCCCTGGCCTTTCTGGCCGTTTGAATCCAGGCCGTGGATTCGGGCGTTTTAACATACACAAGCTTATGACATTTTTTGTGGTAATCAGTCTAACTTTAAGCATTTGGGGATGCCTGACTGTCAATCCAGTTTTGTGGATCAGTGGATGTGTGGTGATGGGAATAGTAAGCCTAATTGCTACTTTAGGGGCTTTTGCTTATGATAATAAAAGAACCCTGGGGCGTCGGGTTTGGATATTGGCTGGATTTTTTGTTTTTCCGATCTCTTCTCAAACCCTTTTGATCACTGGACTCCTTTACCAGATCACCGCCCTTTGGGTAATCGCAAGCATTTGCTTTTTGGGGATCATATATGCTGCCTTTGAAATAATTGGCTAACTATTTCTGGGTAAAAAAGCATAGAGACCTCGAAGGTTTTATCAGCATTACCGGTAAAAACCTCCGAGGTCTTTTTATTTTTACAAAATAGATATTCCACTATTGCGACGGGTTTAAACCCGTCGCAATAGTGAAGAAAATTCCCTACATTAGCTTTATGGACATCTCCCAATACCTCCAACGCATACGATATGAAGGCTCGCTATCTCCTACCCTACCAACGCTCCGGGAATTACACAAAAGTCACTTACTCACTGTGCCATTTGAAAACTTGGATATTCACTATAGAACACCCATAAAACTAGAAGTCCCACGTGTATTTGAGAAGGTTGTGGCCAATCATCGAGGCGGATTTTGCTATGAGCTAAATGGCTTATTTTATGAATTGCTGCAAGCATTGGGGTTTGAAGTGAGACGGATCGCAGCGCAGGTGTATGATGAGAAAAAGGGCTATGGACCGCCTTTTGACCACTTAGCGATCTTGACGACGATTGATGGGGTCGATTATTTGACAGATGTGGGGTTTGGAGATTTTACCCTAGAGCCCTTAGTTTTCACCCAAAACATCCTTCAATCTGACCCTAAGGGGGATTTTATGATCGATCGCACTGAGGATGGTTACTTTCGGGTAAATAAAATCATCAATGGTAAAAGCGTTCCAAAATACATTTTTGAAGATATTCCCCGTGCTTACCACGAATACCGCAACATGTGCCATTACCACCAGACACATCCTGCCTCCCATTTTACCCAAAAGCCGTTTATCTCCCTCGCGACTGAGACGGGTCGTGTATCTCTGATCGGCAAGAAACTGAAAGTGACGAAAGGGGAGGACATCACTGAGCAAAAACTCCCTGATGAAGCAGCATTCAGGGAGGCATTATGGAATTATTTCAAGGTGAATATTCCTACTTAATTAACCATTTACCCTTAACCATTAACCATTAACCATTAAATTCTCATGTCTAACTCTTTACTAATCCCCGTTTACTGCCAGATCATCAACGATACCTATTCAGAACTCAAGGGACAGTTCAGCAATAAGGTCCTACCAAATGCTCCCTACCAAACCTTTGACCTGAAGGAAGGCGCGTCCACGGACTGGTTCGAGTTCAAGAGATCCCCTGAACTGCCCCCAGAAATCAAGATCGTAATGCTTAAAGTACAAATTAGCCAACCCTTTTCGAAGGATTATTCGGTTGAGGTAAGATATGAGGATGAGAAAAAAGTTTACGTCTCTGTACACATTTACAGCGATCAGGAATGGGCTGTTTTCTCTGCTGATAATCCTGAAATGCAAGGAAAGACCCAAATTTCCAGATGAAGTTCGGCACCGACGTAATAGTCGCCTACACCTTTCCCTTCTTTGCTACGCTCATTCTGATTGAGTACCTATTGGCGCGGCATGTATTTAAGCTAAAAGAGTCGCTTGCGGGGATTGGCGTAGCAATAGGGGCATCGGTAATTGCCGTTTTTTCAAAGACTTTTGCCTTAGCCGTCTTTATCTTCTTTTTCGAGGTGTTTAGGGAAATAAGGCTGGAAATTCTTGGCTACGAATCCTTGGGATGGGCGTGGTATATCTGGCTGCTCGCTATTGTCGGAGATGATTTTAACTTTTATTGGCATCATCGTCTGAGCCATACCATCAGACTGTTGTGGGCTGCCCATGTGCCGCACCATTCCAGCAAATCCTTCAATCTGATCGTCGCCATTAGAAACGGCTGGTTTCCCACGCTTTATAAGCCAATATTTTGGCTGTGGATGCCCATTTTGGGCTTTGATCCAGCCATGATTGCCTTCTGCCTGATCTTTAACGGCACCTACCAATTTTGCCTCCACACCCAACTGGTCCCTTCCCTGGGCTGGGTGGCGATCCTCTTCAACACCCCACAAGTCCACCAAGTGCACCACGCCAGCAATATCCCCTACCTCGACAAAAACCACGGCGGTGTTTTCATCATTTGGGACAAACTTTTTGGTACGTACAAAACGCTTGAGCCACACAATCCGCCCACTTTTGGCATTATCAATGACCCACATTCCTATAATCCTTTTGTGCTCAATACCCATGAATTCGCCAATATCTGGCGAGATGTGAAGAAAGTCTCTTCTCTGAAGGACAAGTTGAAATACATTTTCTATCCGCCTGGCTGGAGCCATGACCATTCTTCCAAGACGGTGAAGGAACTCCAGCGTAAGGTAGAATTTGGGAATATTATTGAGTAAATTAGGCTACAATATCCACCCTAATTCCCATATTATGTTGAATTCTTCGACGATCTCAAGCACTTTTCTTTTCCTTATTATTTTTTCCTTTTACTCCTATTCCCATGCTCAGCTTCATCGAATACACCCAGCCTATGATATCCTTGGAGGGCCATCTATACATACAGAGCCTCCAATTGATCTCGCATCGCCTGAACTATTAGTGGCCTCAGTTCATTGGTCGGATTTATTTACCCCGAGCATTGTTCCAAGGGATTCGTCTTTCCACTTTTATAATCAAGTCAACCAACGAACAAAGACCATTGAGTATTTCTGGGATGCAGATTCTTCTTACTATATCGCTGGATCACAATTCCTGTATACCTATTATGGTGATACAACTGTTTATATTTTTCAGCAGTGGGACATAGGCAATCAAAAGTGGAAAGACCTGAGTCGCATTTCTGAAAAGTTTGATGGAAATGGGCGTTCCTTGTATAAATTGACAGAATACTGGGTTGATTCACTTGGCAATTGGCGCAACCAGTACCAAACGACCCACTGGAGAGATCAGATGGGGAGAGACACCCTTATTCTCGACCAAGCTTGGGGCCCCCGAGGCAATTCCTGGGTAGATGAAAATAGAATCCGCATATCATGGGGCCCATCCTCCCCGCTATATCCCAATAAATTTCTCTCCTATATTTGGGATACTTATGACACAACTATTTCTCAATGGCAGTCTTATCGCCAATGGTTCAATGTTTTTGATACCGATGGGACTCCCCTTTCGTATTCAGGCTATTCTTACTCCAGACTCCCCAACCCTCCCAGTATAGGTCGAATAACGTGGTCATATAATGCCCATAAACAGCCTGTTGAGCGCCTTGAGCAAGTCTTCGATTACGGGACTTTGACGTGGGCTAATAGAAAGCTTCGGACATTTTCTTACAAAAGTAATGATCTACATGACTTAGATAGTATCTTGGTTAGGTGGTGGAGAGATGATGCCACATTTATAGGCTGGGTGAATGAGTCAAGAGCCATTTATACTCAGCTGAGCACCGACTCTTTACGGATAGACCATGCTTCTGCTTCATGGCAAAATGGGAACACGTGGCATGAAGGAGTTAGAATCCTAATCAAGGGCAATTTGGCCTTAGGCATATTTCACAATGTTTATTCTGAAAACTGGTCGGGAAATCAACTGGTCTCTTCATCTAAATCAGCCTTTCAATATACCCCTGAAGGTCATCTTTCATCGCTTATTTCGCACAAACTGGACACTGAATCTTTGGTCTGGATTATGAATAGAAGGGAGGTCTATTATTACCGCCCTTTAAATGTATCAATCGATGAGGCTATATCTTTCAGCTTTGCTCTTTATCCTAATCCTACCGACGACTTCCTGACAATCGAACTTGACCTCAAAACTCCTCAAGAAGTAGCTATACAGCTCGTGGATATTCAAGGGCAAATATTGAAACAACGCCCGCCAATTCTATTCCATACAGGTAATCATCGATTGGCTATAGAAGTAGCGGATCTTCCTGAAGGTGTGTATCTGGTTATGGTCCAAAAAGGTGCTGAATCTCTATCTAAAAGATGGATAAAAAAATAGGAACCTCTTCAAAGAGCCATTGCATGCTCATAGTTAGCATTTTCTCATCAACCATTAACCCTTGACAATTAACCATTAATCAATCCGCCCTCGCTGAATCCCCTGCCAGGCAATCTTGCATAAAGTTTTTGCGACATAATTCAGCTGCGCAAAGCGCTTGTCCGTCGTCAAGCCTTTGGCATAGCGATAGTAGATCTGCTGGACGATCACAGCGATTTTGAACAAGCCAAACACGTAATAAAAGACCATATCAGGCACATCGCGCCCGCTTTTCTGGGCATACAGTTCGACGATCTCAGAGCGAGTAGGATTGCCTGGAAGGCTTGTGGGAGCAGGAAATACTTGGGACACCATGTCACCGTAGCTGGGCGTAGTCCAGTAGGCGATGGAAGTCCCCAAATCCATCAAAGGATCGCCCAGGGTACACATTTCCCAATCCAGGACAGCTTGCACTTCCTGCCAAGAATCGTCTTTAAACACGATATTGTCATATTTATAGTCATTATGGATCAGGCTGTGGCTGTAGGTCGTAGGCTGGTTGGTTTCCATCCACGCCATGACTTGCTGGGCTTCAGGGATGTCCATGGTCGCTGCTTGCAGGTATTGCTTGCCCCAATTTCGGACCTGGCGTTCTACATAGCCTGTTGGCCTTCCCAGGTCGCCCAAGCCGATGCTTTCATAATCGACATCGTGCAGTTCGACGAAGGTGTCCAGCCAGCTATGGGCAATGGTGGAGAAGTCGTGAGGTGGGATGTTTCGAGATAAAGCTTCTTTGGTAGACAAAATAATGCCTTCTACCTTTTCCATGAGGTAAAACGGTGCGCCAATGATGTTCACATCTTCGGTGTAGACATAGGCCTTTGGCGATTTCTGAAAGGCTTGCTGAAGGCGCGATAGCACCTTGTATTCGCGGCCCATATCATGGCCTCGCTTGATGGCACCAACAGGTGGTCGGCGCAGGACGTATTCTTTGCCTTCAATGGCGAGAAGGTAGGTTAAATTGGAAAAGCCATTAGAAAATTGGGTGACTGCCAATTCGCCATTGGGGTTTTCGATAAGGTCATGTTGTTGGAGAAATGCTTTGAGCGGGGCTTCGTTCAGTTCTTCTCCAGGTCTTACGTGCTGGGCCATGATATGTGAGGGGTAATTTTGAATGTTGAATGATGAATTTTGAATAAAAATGTTTAGGCGAGGAATTATAATAAATGGGGCATTTTAGCTTATAAATTACTGATTGTCAGAATGCAAATTGAATTTGAACTTGAATTTGATTTTGAACTTCTCCTTGCCGTACTTTCGCTATCCGTGCTAAAACTACAATAAATATGAACTTCGAATACACAGAAAAGTCAAAAGACCTGCAAGCACGCGTTCAGCAATTCATGGAAGAGCACATCTATCCCAGGGAGACCGCTCATCGCGAATTTGTTCGAACCCATCTCTGGCAACATTTCCCAGAAGCAGAACAGCTCAAGCAGCTCGCAAAAGAAGCTGGCCTGTGGAACTTATTTTTACCCCAAACCTATGGAGAATTCAGCCCTGGCCTCACCAACCTCGAATATGCACCCCTGGCCGAACTCATGGGCCGTGTCCTTTGGTCGTCTGAAATCTTCAATTGCTCGGCGCCCGACACGGGCAATATGGAAGTCCTCGCCAAGTACGGTACACCCGAACAGCAAACCCAATGGCTCACGCCATTGATGGAAGGAAAAATCCGCTCTGCCTTTCTCATGACAGAGCCAGAAGTAGCCTCCTCAGACGCCACCAATATAGAAACCTCCATCGTCCGCGACGGCGACGACTACGTCATCAATGGCCGCAAATGGTGGTCCTCTGGCGCCATGAACCCCAGCACCGAGATCTACATCGTCATGGGCAAAACAGATCCTTCAGCCCACCGCCACGTCCAGCAAAGCATGATCTTGGTCCCCGCCAATACACCAGGGGTGAAGATCATACGTCCCTTGGAAGTCTACGGCTCCTGGGATTCTCCAGAAGGACACGCCGAGATCGATTTGGTGGATGTGCGGGTGCCTGCCAGCAATTTGCTGCTCGGCGAAGGCAGAGGCTTCGAAATCGCTCAAGGGCGCTTGGGGCCTGGGCGCATTCATCACTGCATGCGCCTCATCGGCGCTGCCAACCGCGCCTTGGAACTCATGTGCAAGCGTGTCGCAGTACGGGAGACATTTGGGAAAAAAGTCATGGACTACAGCAGCATCCGCCAAGAAATCGCGAAGTCGCGCTGTGAGATCGAACAGGCGCGCCTGCTCACCTTGGCCGCCGCCGACAAGATCGACCGCTTTGGCGTCAAAGCCGCCAAAGACCTCATCGCCATGATCAAGATCGTGGTCCCTCAGATGGCCTGTACGGTCATCGACCGGGCGATCCAGGCCCATGGCGGTCTAGGCGTGAGTCAAGATACACCTTTGACAGAGTTCTGGCGTTACGCTCGCACCATCCGCATCGCTGATGGGCCTGATGAGGTACATATGTACCAGTTGGGAAGGAATACTGCGAAGCAGCTCGTAGAGACGCGATTAATCGCGTCTCTACGAACCAAATGCGATGAATCGCATTCCAAACAACCCAAACACCGTTAATCACGTCCCAACAAATTTTCACAAAACACCAACCGCGAATCCACCAACGCCAATTTCCGCAAATGCGAAGGATAACCTTCTTGGGTGACCATGCCCAGAAAGGCACTTCTGTTTGCATATTCGACGATGATGACCTTGTCCCACTCCAAGTCCCCTTCGGGGCCGATCAGGGTAAATTGGGTCGCGCCATAATAAAGCACTTTGGCATTTGCTTGTTGGATGAAAGGCATGGCCTCAGCCATGTAGGCATCGTACTGGGCGGTGCCTGTGAGGCCCGTCTCTGGCACTTCTGCCTTGAATTTGAGCAAATTGAGCATTTGCATAGGGCCTTCTTCAGGCAATTGCATAAATGCTATATATTGGTCTTTGCTCATGTCGAGGTATGTTTCCATTGTATAGTTTTGGTTTCGTGAGTCGTTGAAACTAAGTAGTTTGGGAACAATGATAAGGAGAATTTATGGCGAAGTCTGAAAGTCGAAAAATTAAAGGGCGATTGATTCTAGAAACCTATGGATACTGGATTCCAGGCAGGCTTTACTTAAATAATGAACTCGTCGAGGTCCGTTCCGCTCTTGAACGTGAAATCGTTAATAAGCTTCAAAAGGCGAAAATTAAACCCAAGAATCCAGATGACTTTGGGTATCAGACCTTCTGGCAATGGTTATTCAGACGTCCGTCTAAGTCTGAGGAAATGTTTGATGTTCCCACAATCAACTGGTATAGGCATAAGATCATCAATGCCGTCAATTCTCATAAATATGTCGTATTATCGATCCTGATTCAAAGAAAATTTTCTCGAAAACACAGCTAAAATATTAACCACAATTCTCATGGGATTTTTCTCAAAAAGACGACAACAACCGCAGCCTATAGAGATAAAAGGCCGACAGCTTGAATGCCCCATATGTAGGAATGACACTTTCTTCATTAAGAAAACCCTGCTAAATACAAGACTACTTTCTTTTTTGGAACTTGACTGGGCCAATAGAAATGCCACATGCTTTGTCTGCAGTGACTGTACCCATATCTCTTGGTTTGATACTTAATTCTCCCCTCATGAACTACTGGGAAGGCAAAAAAATCAGGCTCAGAAGCCTGGAACCTGAAGATGCCGAATTCTTCTACCAATGGAACCTCGATACAGATACCCAGCAAAATCTAGCCTGGATCTGGTTCCCTACCTCACGTGAACACGTAAAAAACTGGATCGCCCGCGAAGGCGCCAAACAAGGCGAAAATGATGAACATTTTTTTGTCATAGAGACCCTCGAAGGCAAGCCTGTTGGCAGCATCAACGCGAATACTGTCAATAAACTGGATGGGACTTTTCGCTATGGCTTGGGCATCATTCCTTCAGCGCGCCAGCAGGGCTATGCCTCCGAAGCCCTCACCATTTTCTTACGATACTATTTCCAAGAATTGCGCTATCACAAGGTGAATGCAGGGATATATGCTTTTAATGAAAGCTCGATTATCCTACACGAGAAGTTAGGTTTTGTGCAGGAGGGTCGACTCAGAGAGACGAAATTTACGGATGGGAAGTATTGGGATATGGTTATTTTTGGGATGACTAAAGCGGAATTTAATGAGATTCATCGCCATTTCTGATACCCATGGCTTGCACCGCAACTTAGAATTGCCTATCGGAGATGTCATCATCCATGCAGGCGACTTCTGCAATAGAGGCAGCGAACGCCAAATGCACGACTTTTTGGATTGGTACAAAGAGACAGATTTTGCCCACAAAATACTGATCGGTGGAAATCACGATACCTTCGCGGCGCGTCATCCTCAAGAGTTCGAGGGCCTGTTAGCAGGCGAAATAACCTACCTCAATGACAGTGGTTGTAGGATAAATGGCCTTTCCTGTTGGGGATCTCCCGTACAGCCAGACCTGGTTGGCTGGCCTTTTGGCAAGCGCAGAGGCGCGCAGATGAAGGTGCATTGGGACATGGTCCCGGAGGAGGTAGACATCCTGATTACCCATACGCCACCTTACGGCATCCTAGATAAACCAAGAACGGGCAGGCACCTCGGCTGTGAGGAACTCAGCAAAAAGCTGGCTACCATTTCTCCCAAAGTGCATATTTTTGGACATGTCCATGCGAGTTATGGACAAGAAACCATAGGAGAGACACGCTATATCAATGCGTCGAATATTGATTCTAGGCGCGGATTGGTGAATGCGCCAGTGGTATTTGAACTGTAGCTACCATTAATAAACGAAATATGAAACATTCAGCCCTTTATCTGAGCATTATTCTGTTCTTCGTTTCATGTGCCAAGCCACCTGAAGAAACCTGCAAAGGCGGGCGATCTGATAAGCATTATGATTTTTTGGAATCTATTCATCGGGTTAATTACTTCGATTATGTACAAGCCATCAAAGAAATTCGAGAATACGGAACAGGGAATCAGGCGAGCGGAAAAGGCTACCAATGGCTACGCAAGCCTGAAAACATGCGCTTGTTTTATGGATCTGTAAAGGCTGTCGGTTTATTTAATTTCATTTCACAAGTAGAATTTGATCAACCCTTGTTTACCCACTATTACCCTGAAATCTGCTGGGCAAATAAGTCCCTCAGCCAGCTTATTGATCAGTTCCTTTTGGCCTATTCTGACTCAACTGGCATCGATCCTTACTATCAAAAATTCTGGAAAAGAAGGATCGCAGAAAATAATGAAGAAGTAGTCTATGAAATCTTTCAAGATATCCAATCGACTTATGCCCAAACCTCAAAAGGCTCATCCACACCATGGGAGGCGGATTCTACCATTTCATCGCTTTTAGCATATGAGGTACAATGGGCGCAGGCGGACTCAGCTAGCCTTGATAGGATTCAAATTGATTATTTTCACTACCTCAAAGAGATCGGGCTGTATGCATCAGCAGCTAATTTGCTCTATATTCTTCGAGATAACTATGGCCAAGCAGGTACTTTTCAGAAGCTAATTGAACCAATAGAAACAGATTCCATAGCTTGTAGCGCGTACTGGGATTGGCGTGAAGGGGCTGATTGGTTTGATGATGTATTTGACTATGGACTGTAGAAGAAAGGATGATTAAATTTTATTGGAACTATCACATGAGACCTTATATCCTCGTTTTCCTCCTCAGTAGTTGTATAGCCATCGGCTGTGAAGATGCTAATTCGAAAGAAAATCCCACCTTTGAGACCGTACCTACAGGCTTTGGCGGATGTTGGGTGAATGAAAAGTACCTGGACACGTTATTGCTCACCAAATCTCCCAAAGCAGCACAGGCAGTTGACGGAATCACTATGTTGATGCTACCAGACTCCACCAATAAGGAAATGACAATTATTTGGGGGTTCCATGAAGGGGTTCGGGATACGTTGAGAATGGTAAATGGGAAATTGGGGGTATATGCTCGGCATGAAAACACGCTAGTTTATCCAATACAGATGGTGGATGATAAGATTAAATTGAGTAATAAGGCGATTGAAGATGAGTTTATTAGGCTCAAAGATTGCATAGATAATGCCTCACAAGTCATTGCTCACCCTTTGTTATTCACAGGTAAATATGACCTGGATGGTCAACAAGTCATCTTTTCCAATAGTGGGAAAATCACAGGATTAGGGGCATTTTCCTATTATGATGTTTTTATGGACTATAATGACGCAGGCATGCAAGTAGACCAGGTTAAACTAGGATCCAACGAATCGGATGCGAAGTCCTTTGGCTTTGCCTTTTCAGGTGATACCCTGAACATCTACCATCTCAATTGCCTAGAGGATCAGGAGGACCATTGTCTGATTGTTGAAAATGGCAAGGTTATGTATCAATTGGTAAAAAAAGATCACTAGTCCTTATGATTCTAAAAGAAAACTCCCTTTTTTATCAAACAAACCAAGGTTTGTACAGATATGATATCTTGGTTGAGAAAATCACCAAATTGACAATGGAAGCCTGGTATCAGGAAGTCTATTCAGTCTCCGATAAGACCCTTTGGAGGCTCCATGGAAGTAATTTCACCAAGTATTCAAAAGGTTTTGTCAGTTCACACTTCCAATCTCAAAACCTAGAACTCTATGGGCATGACGGGAAACTGATTGCTAGAAAAGTTGATTTCTTTGAAGGAACCCCTTACGATATAGCATTGGATTCACAAGAAAAGCATATTTGGGTGGCAAGAGCCGCAGAACAAGTGGTGGATTGTCAAGACTTTGAGACAGGAAATATAATCTATAGGCTTGGAGAACCATTTGACAATCAAAGTATTTTGAGTTTTCCAGAAGCCATTTTTCTCCATGAAGACTGGCTTTATATTTCAGAAATGGGCAATAAAAGAGTCTCTAGGCTTCACACAGCGTCTCATCAATTTGAGATATACTTGCTGTTTGATTTTCCCATTTGGGGTTTTGTCAAATCCTCTGACTATCAATTTGTCCAACTTCGAGAGGAAATCGTTCAAATTGTAGATGGAGTCCCAATAACCCTCAAAGAAATCCCTTCAAAAATTTGAACCCCTCAAAAATATCTGCGATATTTGCCCCTCTAAAATTGGAACCCATACTATTATGATTATCATCAAAGTAAAAGACGGCGAAAATATCGATCGCGCACTCAGAAGATATAAGAAGAAGTTTGAAAAGACGGGTATTTTGAAGTCTGTGCGTAACCGCATGTTCTACAGAAAGCCATCTGAAGAGCGTAAAGAAGAGATGAAGAAGGCGATCAATCGCCAGCGTCACTACGCCAAAGAAAATTACTAGTCTCCGCTAGATTAAAACGCTTAGCAAAAGCGCCCATCTCCTTACAGGTGGGCGCTTTTGGTATTGGAAAGCTGGAGATTTTATCCTACTTTAATTCTGACATTTTCGCAAGCACCTTTTTCCAGTTTACTACATGCTCAAAAGCAAGTTTGTATCCTATATCAGCCTTGAGAAAGGCTATTCCCCGCATACCCTTACGGCCTATCAGCACGACCTCAATTCACTGGATACATACCTTAAGGAAACAGAAAATATTTCTCTTTTTTCCCCTGAAACCATTACCCAAATCCGCCACAGACGTATCCGCGCCTGGATGGGCGTACTCATCAACCAAAACCTCTCTGCCCGTACGGTAGCCCGCAAACTCTCCTCCGTCAAAGCCTATTTTCACTACCTGCAAAAAACAGGAGTCATCGAACAGAATCCCGCCAAAGCGCTTAAGATCCCTTCATTTGAGAAAAAACTCCCAGCTTTTCTGAAGGAATCAGAAACCGTAGCCCTCTTTGAGGAGTTAGATTTTTCAGAGGGATTTGAAGGAGCGAGAGATCGCTGCATCCTGGAGTTGCTTTATGGCTGTGGCCTGCGTAGATCAGAATTGATCGGACTGCAAGAAGCAGACATAGACCTGCATGAGCGCAGCTTAATTGTGATGGGAAAAGGCCAAAAACAGCGCATTTTGCCTTTTGGGAAAGCGGTCGCTGACTCGATGGCACAGTATGTTCACCATGCCAAAAGCCAGGGAGTGAGTTTATCAAAAGCATTTTTTGTTCGACCAAATGGTCTTCCTTTATATCCCAAACTTGTCTATCGATTGGTTCAAAAATATCTCTCTCAGATCAGTTCTTTACACCAGCGAAGCCCTCATGTCCTTCGACACACATTTGCCACACATCTACTGGACAAAGGGGCTGAACTGAATGCGATCAAAGAATTACTGGGTCATGAAAGCCTTGCAGCGACACAGGTTTATACCCACAATTCCATTAGCAAACTCAAATCTATCCACAAACAGGCCCATCCAAGGGCTGAAAAAAAGTAACACAACATTATGAACATCACCATTCAATCTATCCACTTCGACGCGAGTGATCAACTCAATGCTTACATAGAAAGAAAATGCAATAAACTGGACCAGTTTTTCAATAGGATTATCCGTGGAGAGGTCTTCTTAAAAGTCACTAAGCCTGCGTCGGTCAACAATAAAATGGTAGAAATAAAAGTGGAAGTACCTGGCGATGTGTTGATCGCTTCTGAAACGGCAGATACCTTCGAGGCTGCTACAGACTTGGCTACCGCCAAATTGAAGGGGCAGTTGACAAAGTATAAGGAGAAATTGAAGTCACATTAGGAGATTGTTGATTAAGAATCAACCAATCAATAATTCTTCAGTTTCATGCGCCTAGCACATCTCTCAAAAATCACCCTAACAGGACTGCTCATCAGCCTGTTAGGGTTTTCTTGTGAGCCTAGTGGCCAACCCCAGGAAACTGCTAACCCTCCCCCTCCCAGGCAGCTTTTCTCTGCTTACAGCACCCTCACCAACACCTATGAAGGCTTTCATTCTCCCAAAGCCATCAACTGTGCTGCTGCGATTGAAAACACGTATTTCGAGGATTATGCAAAAGGGATAAGCCCCTTTCATGGCACCGAATGGGCCAAGGAAGTACAAGCGCAGCAGATGCCAGGCGACAGCATCAGTGTCTATGAGCATTATGTCAGGAGCTTGCCTGACAGCCTCACTGCGACCGCGCATCACTGCACCAGTTATGCCATAGAAGCGCTGAAGGCAGGGTTCGAAGGGACATTTCCTAAAATCGATAGCCTCCACAAAAAGCACTATCGAGACCATGAATATGCGGGATGGAGCATCGCTTATGTGTTGTGCCAATACTATGGCTGGAAGGCATACCTCTACATCAGTCCACATTCGGCAGAGTATCATCAGTGCCAAAAAGTCTTTCAACAGAAAAAAGCCTATCCCGTTTGGAAACAGCCTGATGTGCCGCTGGAAGCCATGTATGTGATGGGCGAACAAGACTCGCTCTTTCAATCGCTTCTGACTGAAAACGAGTTCGGCTGGGGATTTAGCTACCAAGGCTGGCACACGTGGTTTACCCGATTTGATATGCTCAAGGAGTGCTATTGGGGCGGTGCGCCGGCGGCGGCTTACGACCCTTACCAGCAACGCCCATTGTTTATCCAAACGCCCTTTAGGACCTATCACGACTACGATTCACACGTCGTGTGTTTTCCGCCCAAAAAATCGTAACTTGGGCTTGATTATTAATTATTGATTGACTGATTACTAATTTGGTTTTTCCATTTTATCAATCAATAATCTCTCAATTAATAATCACCTGCTTCCTCCAAATTCTCCTCCATTTTTGAAAAGTAATTTGTAAAAAGACCTCGTAGGTTTAAGAAAACCTACGAGGTCTAATACCCCGTTAATTTTTCAAAACATCCCTCATGAACACCCTTTTTCGCACAGACTATCACACCCTTAAAGGAAATATCGAAGCATTTCATCTCGCTTTGCAAAATGGCTTGGCGGAATTACATCTTCGAGATGACAAAGTCTCTGCCTATCGGATGAAGACACTGTTGAAGGCTTTGCCAAATGAACTATGTTCGAAGATCGTCTTATGGCAACACCACGAACTGGTGCGTGAAGTAGCAGTAAAGGGTTGTCATTTTCACCCTTTCATGCCTTTTGTACCAGGGGACTATCAGGATATTTGGATAGGCAAAAGTGTCTTGGGGCTGGGAGAAATTCTGCGGGCAGATCAGTCGCTTGATTATGTGCTTTTTTCGCTATTTGCGCCCTATGCTTATCATCCGCTAGAATTGAAAGCCTTCCTAGCCGCATATAAAGGCAGGCCACAATTAATAGCTGAAGGGAACCTGAGTCCCCTTCAGATGGCAGCTTATAAACGGATAGGCGTTTCGGCTATTTTGCAGGATGTTCCAGCAGAATTTTCCCAGAGAATGCATGCTGATCCCACTTCGGCAATGGGTGGAATTGGGCTGCTTGCACATCCCTGAATAAGCGCTCCAAGGTGTTTTTAGTATAAAAACTCTGGCCACCAATCGCTTCCATCGCCTCGGTCACAGTCTGGATGGTGGCATCCGCAATATTGGTTTTGAAGCTCAGGATATCACTTGTTTGGATGGCTGAAGGGCTAAAATCAAAGTTGTTGGCCAGGGAAAACATCGCCTCCCATTGCGTTTGGGCACTAAGAAGGGTGTTGTTCATTTTACCAATCATATAAGGCATATGGGGCTGGTTGCGCTGGTATTTTCTCCCGATGGTCAAGGCAATTTCTTTTGCTTGCTCAGCAATCCCCACATAAGCAGACATGATCAAGGGTAAAGCCACGGTCAGGACTACATTCCAGACCATGTGGAATTCTCCTTTGGGCCGTTTGACGGAGATAGAAGCTTCTGGGATAAATACCTCGTCAAACAGGATCGTATGTGAGCCCGTAGCCCGCATGCCCATCACATGCCAATCATCCAATACGGTCACGCCTTTGGCTGTCATTGGCACGGCGAAGTGCAACACTTCATCAAGATAAGGCGCACTCGTCACCGCAATATCCCCTCCGATGGACTGACTGGCAAAGTGCTTTTTCCCAGACAATAAATAGCCACCGTCTACTTTCTTCATCTCTCCATTGGAGTCCAACCAGTCCCTGGCCCCTGTGCTAATCAGCACCAACTGGTTGACGGCCACTTTTTGCAGCATCTCTGCGCCCACTCCTTTGGTTTTGTACTTCCAGACCGCTGCCGCCACTAGGTGCTGGTGCATGGAGAATGCAAGCGCTGTTGAACCACAATAGGTAGCAATTGTCTTGATGATTTCCCCCATCTCTCTATGGCTGATTCCTCCTCCTCCAAATTCCTCGGGAATCATGGCTGAGAAAAAGCGGTTTGCTTTCAGTTCAGCGTAATTTTCATCCACAAATTCACCTGACTTATCGACTTGCGCTGCGCGCTCAGCAAATTTTTGTCCTAGCTCATGTGTCAGGTCTTTCCAGTTGGTTTTAGGTAATGTGAGGGTTTCCATTTGTAATGCAGTTAATTGATCTTGTAATTTGCTCGTATTGAATTGCCTTACAAAAATGGGGGATTCGAAGATCAGGTGTCCAGGTAAATGAGCGGATTACAGGGGAATTTGCGTGAATGGCCTGTGAGGGGAAGTGGTTATCTTTTACCCTGAAAATTAGCCACGGATTGACACAGATTCTAGAAACAAATCCAAATAGGCTGATTAACCCAAAACGCAAAACCTAAAACCCAAAACTTCCCCCAATGCCTTCCTTCCTCGAACTAGCACCTGAATTCCAAGTTTCCTGGCACGACTGGGTCCTAGTTTGTATGGCAGGCTTCCTCTTGGGCACCTCAAAATCAGGTCTCAAAGGCATTGCCATCGTGATTGTAACGCTGATGGCCCTGGTATTTGGGAGCAAAGTCTCAACGGGTATCATCGTCCCGATGCTTATGGTAGGGGATATCTTTGCGGTATCGTATTACCGAGGCCATGTACAGTGGAAGCACCTCATCAAATTCATCCCCTGGATTGTTTTTAGGGGTAAAATTGGTTAAAATCATCCGCGAAAAGCACTATCGCCAGTTTATCTTAATTGCCACCGCCATCGGCGCCATCATCATTATCTTCAGATCATGAATAAGGACACCTTACAGGCTTACTGGAAAGCCAATCAACGGCTGCTGCTCATTATGCTATTTTGCTGGTTCATGATCGGCATCGGGCTACCTGTCCTTTTGGTACACCCCCTAAATGAAATTCACATGGCGGGATTTCCGTTAGGGTTCTGGTTTTCTCTCCAAGGGAGCTTCATTTTGTTTGTCATCCTGGCCTTCAGCTACGCCCATTTCATGAATAAATTGGAAAAGAAATATGAGATGAGGGAAAGTTCAAGTGCTAATATTTGAGCATTATTGCGACGGACTAAAGTCCAGTCGCAATAGTTCTTTCCAGTTATTTTATACCATTGCGACTGTGTTTCAACCCGTCGCAATGAGGCAAATTCCTTAAAAGGAATTTTCAGAGCAGCGCCAGCCGCGCTTACGATCGAACTCTGAACGTTCAAACTTCTCTTTAATGGCTACCACTACCCTCACATTCCTCTTTGTTGGCATCACCTTCTTACTCTACACCGTCATCGCCTGGCGCAGCCGGGCCAGCTCGACAAGCGACTTCTACGTCGCCGGTGGCGGCGTCTCTCCCCTCGCCAATGGCATGGCGACCTCTGCTGACTTCATGTCGGTGGCAGCTATGCTCTCCGTGCCGGGCATCATTGCCACGCAAGGCTATGACGCAGCGGTCTATCTCCTAGGACCTCCAGGCGGATTTGTCTTGTTAGGCATGCTGATCGCGCCTTATCTGCGCAAGTTTGGCAAATTCACCGTGGCTGACTTCATCGGTGATCGCTACTATTCACATACCGCCAGAAGCATCGCTGTGGTCTGCGCCTTGGCCGTGTCGCTGACCTACCTTGCTGGGCAGATGCGCGGCGTAGGCGTGGTGTTTTCGCGGTTTTTGGAAGTTCCTGTGGAATGGGGTGTGGTGATCGGCGCAGGCATCGTCTTTGTCTATGCGGTTTGGGGCGGGATGAAAGGCATCACCTATACACAGGTAGCCCAATTTTGTGTATTGGCCTTTGCTCTGTTGGTACCCATTATTTTTCTGTCGATTTTATTGACCAATAATCCTGTTCCCTTTTTAGGATGGGGAGGAAAAACAGCGGATGGAAGCATGTTTTTACTAGAAAAACTGGATGGGCTGAATCGAGAATTTGGGTTTGAAGCGTTCACTGAGCAAAGTAAACCTACCCTGAACCTCGTGTGTATTGGCCTTACGTTGATGCTGGGCACTGCAGGCATGCCCCATATCATCATCCGGTTTTTCACCGTGCCCAAAGTCAGCGATGCGCGGCTTTCAGTCGCCTACACCCTGCTATTTATCTGTCTGGTATTTATGTGCATTCCACCTGCCGCTGCATTTTCCCGAACCTATTTGCTCGAAACCCTCAACCATATGCCCTATGCCGAAGTCCCCGCATGGTTTCACACCTGGGAGGACATCAATCTACTTCAGTTCACCGACCTCAACGGTGACGGCCTGATTGCTCATGTGGCAGGCCCCGCCAATGAACTGGTCATCGACAATGACATCATTTTCCTTGCTATTCCCGAGATCGCCCAGCTCTCCAATTGGGTCGTAGCGCTGGTAGCCGCAGGCGCGCTGGCAGCGGCCCTATCAACAGCTGCAGGCCTGCTACTCGTGATTTCGACCTCTGTATCTCATGACCTAGTCAAGAAACAGTTTCGCCCGAATATGAGCGATAAAATGGAATTGCTGATCGCACGAGTATGCGCGGGTCTGGCCGTGGGGATCGGCATTTATTTTGGCATACACCCGCCTAGCTTCATCATTGAGACCATTGCGCTCGCCTTTAGCATCGCCGCCGCAACTTTCTTCCCTGCGATTCTATTAGGGATATTTCGTACCAAAACCAATCAGCAAGGAGCCATTTCAGGCATGCTCGCAGGCTTTTTATTTGCCGTTGGGTATATCATCTATTTCCAGTTTTTAGGGGGGAAGGCAGATGGGTATTGGTTGGGGATTTCAGCCCAGGGCATCGGGGTCATCGGCATGCTTATTAATGTTGCAGTGACATTGGGAGTGGGGAAGTTTTTTCCTGATCCGCCAACAGCAGTCCAAGATATGGTAAAGAAGATTCGACATCCTTGATGCCATTTACGATTTGCCGTTGTAGGGTCACGATATATCGTGACCCTACAACGGCAAATCGCCAGACGAAAAGTCCTATTCGCCCTACTTCATTTTTAAATATTTCCTCTATGCAATACCCTTATTTTTCTAAAAATCTCCCCCCCTTTTCCCTAAGGCTTATCCTCTTAGCCTTCCTCCTTTCAGGCTTGGCTTGTCAAAAAAAGGCACTCGTCACAGCCCAAGAACTTAACACGGGCTGGCAATTCCATGAGGCAGATTCCACCAACTGGATGAATGCCCAAGTACCTGGATGTGTCCACACTGACCTTCTGCGCCTGGGGATCATAGAAGACCCTTTCTATCGCCTCAATGAACATGATGTGCAGTGGATCGACAAAAAAGACTGGGTGTACCAAACGACCTTTTCTGTTTCTAAAGAAATGTTCAAAAAGGATCGTATCTCTCTGAATTTCAAAGGGTTGGATACGCATGCAGATGTGTATGTAAATGGAGAAAAACTGCTGGAAGCAGACAATATGTTTCGCGGATGGGAGGTGGATGTAAAATCAGCGGTTAAGGAAGGAGATAATGAGTTGAAAATCTATTTCCACTCCCCTATCAAGGTCGGAATGGAAAAGTACCAAAACTACCCACATGAAGTGCATTCTTCTGCCAACGACTTGGCAGAAATCGGCCAAGTGCCTGACAGCATGCGCGTAAGTGTGCACATCCGCAAAGCGCAATGCCACTTCGGATGGGACTGGGGCCCTCGTCTGGTGCCTAGTGGCATCTGGCAACCTGTATATCTCCAGGCGTGGAATGAAGCCCGAATTACGGACGTGCAAATGGTGCAAGAGTCCTTAAAAGCAGATACCGCAGTGTTGCACGCCGCTTTTGAAGTTGAAGCAGAGCGGGAGATGGAAGGAACGCTGGAGGTCTGGGTCAATGGAGAAATTCGGGCAAAAGTGAAAAAGCAGCTCACCGCGGGCCTGGGCAAGTACCTTGTCACTTTCCACATCCCCAATCCCAAGAGATGGTGGTCCAATGGCCTCGGCGAGGCGCACATGTACCAGGTGATCACCGAGCTCACCACAGATGGGGGATTTGATCGGAAAACACAAAATATTGGCTTAAGAGAGCTGGAAGTCGTGCGCGAAAAGGACAAATTCGGCACTTCATGGTATGTAAAACTCAATGGCCATCCCGTCTTCATGAAAGGCGCGAATTTCATTCCCGCCGATGCCTTCCTCGACCGCGTTTCCCCCGAAAAGTATGAGCAAATCATTCTCACCGCCAAAAACGCGAATCACAATATGCTGCGCGTCTGGGGAGGGGGAATTTATGAAAAAGACATCTTCTATGACCTCTGTGATAAGCACGGCATCCTCGTCTGGCAGGATTTTATGTTTGCGTGCAATATGTATCCAGGGCATCCCGAATTCCTGGAAAGTGTACGCCAAGAGGCGATTTACAACATCAAACGCTTGCGCAATCACCCTTCACTGGCCCTGTGGTGTGGGAATAATGAAGTCCTCGCAGCCTGGCTGAGATGGGGGTGGAAGGAAGAGGTAGAAGCTACCGATTCCTTAGGCGCCATTGCTCAATGGCAGGCGTATAAAGACATCTTCCTCGACGTCCTGCCTTCTGCGGTAAAAGCCCACGACCCCAATCGCTTTTACTGGGCGTCCAGTCCCCAGTCGGGAGATACCATCCCCGTGGACTTTGTGAATGGAGATGACCATTATTGGGGCGTATGGTGGGGGCAGGAGCCTTTTGAAAACTATCATACCAAGCTCTCTCGCTTCATGTCTGAGTATGGCTTCCAATCCTTCCCTGAACTGAAGTCTGTCCAAAAGTATGCGACGGAGGAAGATTGGGACATCTTTTCCGACGTCATGAAGTCGCACCAGCGCTCCTCCATTGGCAATGGCACCATTGCCAATTATATGGAGCGCGATTATCGCGAGCCGAAGGATTTCCCTTCCTTCCTCTATGTAGGCCAAGTCTTACAAGCTGCGGGCATCAAGCAAGCCATGGAAGGCCATCGCATCGCCATGCCCTTCAACATGGGCAGCCTTTACTGGCAAATCAATGATTGCTGGCCGGTGGCTTCCTGGTCCAGTTCGGACTACTACCTGCGCTGGAAAGCCATGCAGTATTTCTCTCAAAAGGCGTTTGCAGAGGTGCTTGTGGCGGTTCGGGATGAAGCTGAGGGGGATAGCATCATGGTCTATGGGGTGTCGGATCGGTTGACGGATATTCCTGCCGAGCTAGACCTTACCATGCTTTCTTTCCAAGGGGATACCCTATGGCAGATGATCCAGCCCATTACCTTGGCTGCAAATAGTAGCCAGAAACTCTTTGAACAAAGGAGGAAAGATTTGCTGAAAAGGGTAAATGAAAAGAAAGCAGTTTTATCAGCGAGGATACGAGCAAATGGAAAAGTGCTCTCAGAAAACACCTATTATTTCCTTCCTGTAAAGGATTTGAAGTTACCTGAAGTTGAAGTAAAAACGGTCGTTTCTGCCAAGGATGGAGGTTTTTCCATAAAGCTTACCTCAGATTTACTTGCCAAAAATGTCTTCCTTTCAAGCGAAAAAAGCGATGGCTTTTTCTCTGATAATTACTTTGACTTGCTGCCTGGAGAAGTAAAGACTGTTACGTTTACCCCAGCTACTCCTGCTGATAGTTCCCTCAGTGATTTGAAAATCATCACGATTCGAGATAGTTATTGATAAGAAAGACCCCGTAGGTTTTGAAAACCTACGGGGTCTAAATGCGCACTCAATTTCTATCAATCTCTATCCGTATCCCGGAACTGATAGCGATAGTTCTCCCCATCAATCTTCAACAGCTTCACATATTTTTCCCGAAGCTCATCACTCACCCGCTTTCCATTAACCGTCATCTTGTCCTTAGAAATTTGCATATTGAGTTTTTGAGAATCGTTTTTCAACAAACCGTCTTTTACGAGTTCCTTCCTCAGCATCTTCTTTTGATCCCCAAGCTTTTCTTCCAGGTGCTGCATGTTTTTCTTCAATTCCTTCATCTTCTCCCGCTCAAGATCCATGCGGTGCTTTTCTGCTTCCATACGGTCCTTTTGAGCTTTTAGCATCGCCCGTTCTCGCGCTTCCATGGATTCCCGCATTTCGCGGCCTCTCTCCCGCCGACTTCTTTCCAGATCTCGTCTCAAACGGTCCTGATCATGTTTCACGCGTTCCAATTCGCGCTGAGCGCGTTCTTTTAATTCCCTTATTTCATCTTCCTCAAGGCCTTGCATTTTCTCTTTCAGCTCTGCTGCCATTTTTTCCATCCGCTCTTGCACTTCAAGGTCAGCCTCCTGAGATGATTCCAATTCTCTCGCATACGCCTCCATCTCACGGGCATAAGCTTCCATTTTTTCTCCATACTCCTCTGTCCACTTATCCTGCCATTGTTCCATCTTTTCTTGATAGACATGCATAGCCTTTTGATACGACTCCAAACTGCGCTGCAATTCTGCCTGCTTCGCTTCATCCTCCGTCAGGTAGTCAGGCAAGCCCTCTAACTCAAGGCTAGGCATAGGGGGCATCGGAGGCATTTCTGGCATCTCTGGTGCTGGCACCCTAGGCATCCGTCGGAGTCTTTCGGGGGTAGGAGGAGGAGAATCGACCTTTGTTATCAGGGTAAAAGGTACTGCTGATAGGGATTGTATGAGTCTATCTACTTTAGGCGCAGGGGTACTTTCTGTTGTCGAAATATGGGAATTAGGAGCAGGAACATCTTGCAAGGGTATCGGAAATACCTCATCTAGCGGCGCAGGTACCTCTGGGACTAATTCATAGGTGGTAGGGGTCAAATCTGGAGCTACAGCTTCAGCTTGCTGAGGCGAGAGCCATGCCATCCCAAAGATCCCTAAGGTCAAAATCAGGCTCGTCAACACCCGCGTATTGGGATTGGGCTGGTATTGTGCGGGGGCGATGATACGCTTGATCCGACTCAGCAAATGATTGGGGCGGCCTTGGAGAGAAACGCCCAGTTGGACTTGATTGAGGCGCTGTTCTTCCAGCGCAGTGAGGGCCTTGGCGTATGCCAAAGCATTGCCACTATAGGCCACTGCGATGTCATCGCAGCAATGCTCCCGCTCATCTTTGATGATCGCACTCAGCCACCAGTACGCAGGGTGGAAGAAAAAGACTATCTCTATCCAAGAGATCATCAAATTGATCAAGAAATCATGTCGCTTGACATGTGCGAGTTCATGTGCTAAAATGGCTTCAACCTGGTTCGGTGCCAATCCCGTGAGCATCGACACAGGCACCATAATGACTGGCCTCAAATGCCCAATGACCATGGGTGCCTGGATCAGTCGGGAGGCCATCAGGTCTACGGGTTTATGAATGCCCAATTTTTGGGACATCTTGTGAAGGGTACGCCGCCATTCGCGCATGTCTACTGCGACGGGATGGGTTTTGATGCGCTGCAAGTACAGCATACTTCCCGTCCAGCGAACGCTCAGCGCGATGACCCCCAATAACCAAATCCATGCAATCCACATGACATGCTGCTCAGCAGATGCCATGAGCAAGTCCAGCCAGCTTTCTGTAGTATAAGTACTGATGGTATATTCGCCCGCATCGAGGACGACGGTATGATTTTCTGCTAAGGAAATGTCTTGAGTGGGGTAAGTAAAAAAGGTCCCTATTGCCCATAAGGCCATAATAGCCAATCCCAAAGTAGCCAGGCGATAGCGTATGACCGAAGCCTTTCGTGGGACAAATGCAAATAATGCAACAAGAACAATGGCGATCAGCGCGCCTTGCCATAGGCTGTGGAGTACCGTCCAACCCAATGCTTCTAACCAATATTCGGGAACTAACTCAAAAAGTGTCTGCATGATGATTCCTGTGATGTTTTAGGGTAAAGGCTGGCCAAGCCATTAAATATACGAAACGTTTCGTAATACAATGATATACGAAAGCATTCGTAATTCCAAATTCATCTACGAATTTTTTCGTAAATGATGATTTCACAGGAAATTTATCCTAATAATTGCTCTATCTCTTCTTTTGACAATCCAGTCAGAAGCGCAATTTGGTCAACAGGGAATCCTTCTCTTTTCATGTTTTTGGCTATTTCCAATTTCCCCTTTTCTATTCCTTCTTCTATTCCCTCACCTTTAGCCGTATTTACGACATTATTAAGGTCCCAGTAATATTTTAAGCTTTCTTGGTAGGTTTCCAATTCGTTTGAGGTAAATTTTGCGATCTCAGCAATCTCAAAGAGTCGTTCAAAGACCTTTTCTTGTAAAGCTGCAGGACGGTCTTGAAGATAAGCTAAGTGCCGGAACACGTAGAGCCATTTATCAAAATGAGTAACTAATTCCGATTCAGTCTTTTTGAATTTGGGGAGTTCTATGTAAATGAATTTTAACTTATCGTAAAATACTTCACATCGCTGGTTTTTCAATTCTATGATATGCAATAGCTCTACATCCTGTTTATGGTCATCAAACACAAAATCCAGAATGCCCACGGTATATACTGGGTCCAAACTGAAATCCCAATTGCCTCTTTTTGCTTGATCTTGAATAGGAAATGATGAATAATAGACTGCTCTATCCTTGAAAAAGTTCTGCTTTGCTTTTTGAATTTCAACAATGAATCTTTCCCCTGACTTTCCCACACAATACAAGTCAAATATCGCTTTCCGGTCGAACTCATTTTTACCCAAATGCTCATTATTAGCATAGGTTAAGTCCTCAATTTGATGTTTTTCAGGTAAAATCTGGTTCAGGAAATCAATCAATAATATCTTATTAGGCTCAGAACCAAATAGTTTCTTGAACCCAAAATCGGTCAATGGATTTACATATTTGCCTTTTAAGTAGCTCATCTTCAGTGGTTAGAATTAATATTAGGTGCTTTTCACAAAGATAAAAGATTTTCTCCTCGATTGTTATTTGATAGGCTTCTTTTTTCTTGTCCCAAGTGGTAAATTTGATCCAAGAAGAATAAGCCACGGATTACACAGATTTCACGGATTTCTTCTATTCCTTATTCAAAATTCTGCATTCAAAATTCAACATTCTGCCTTCCCCATGACGCCAAAAGAAAAAATTGCCCAACTGACCCAAGTACTCAAGCAGCACAACCACAGCTACTATGTGCTGGCGACGCCTACCATTTCGGATTACGAATTTGACCAACTGCTCAAGGAATTGGAGGCACTGGAGCAGGCCCATCCAGACTTGCGCCATCCTGACTCCCCTACCCTGCGGGTAGGCGGTGCTGTTACGAAGGACTTTCCTTCCTTCACTCACCTGCGGCCCATGATGAGCCTGGGCAACAGCTATTCCAAGGAAGATCTGCAAGACTTTGACGAGTCCGTGGGTAAACTTACAGGAGATCAGCCTTTTAGCTATATACTAGAACATAAGTTTGACGGCGTATCCTTGAGCTTGCATTATGAAAATGGCTTGTTGGTAAGGGGCGTGACGCGGGGAGATGGCGTGCAGGGGGATGAGATCACGGAAAATGCGAAGACGATTCGTACCGTCCCTCTTCGCCTGCGGGGAGACAATTTCCCCGCGCAATTGGAGATACGGGGCGAGGTAGTCATTTTCAAATCAGATTTTGATGAGATGAATGCCAAGCGGGAAGAGGAAGGGGAAGCTTTGTACAAAAATCCGCGAAATACAGCTGCTGGCACGCTCAAAAATCAAGATTCTGCCATCGTGGCGAGTCGCCGCCTTACTTTTTTCGCCTATGAAGTATTGACGGATCGTCCTATAGCCAAGACAGACGCCGAGCATTTCGAATTGCTCCAGCAATGGGGCTTTCGCCTCAGTGGACATGCCAGTGTCCAACCCGATATTGACGCAGTATTTACCTATTTGGATGAATGGGAAATCAAGCGTCATGACCTCGATTATGAAATTGATGGCATCGTAGTCAAGGTAAATGAACTCCCCTTGCGCGACGAAATGGGCACTACGGCAAAAGCACCCCGGTGGGCCATTGCCTACAAATACAAAGCCGCTGATGCCATTACTCGTCTGGAATCCATCGACTTCCAGGTAGGCAGAACGGGCAAAATCACCCCTGTAGCCAATCTTTCGCCTGTTTTGTTGGCTGGCACTACTGTCAAGCGCGCATCCATCCACAATGAAGATGAGATCCAACGCTTGGGGCTTTACGAAGGCGATTATGTGCAAGTAGAGAAAGGCGGAGAAATTATTCCTAAAATCACTGCTGTAGTTCTCGACAAACGAGATCCCTTTGCACAACCCGTTCAATTTATCCAAAACTGCCCCGCGTGTGAGACAGCACTCAGCCGCCCCGAAGGCGAAGTCAACTACTTTTGTCCCAATATCAACGGCTGCCCGCCTCAAATAAAAGGGCGGATAGAACATTTTGTTCATAGAAAAGCGATGGACATCGACGGGCTAGGCACAGAGATTGTTAATCAGTTGGTAGATGAAGGCTTGATTCGCAATTATGCGGATCTGTATGACTTGCAGTACGAGCAGGTAGTGGCGTTGGAGCGATTTGCGGAGCAATCAGCCAATAAGCTGATTGAAGGCATGCAGAAAAGCAAGGAAATGCCCTTTGAAAAGGTGCTGTTTGGGTTGGGGATTCGTTATGTGGGGGCCACCGTCGCGAAGAAGTTGGCGCGTCATCTAAAACATATTGACGCCCTGATGGAGGCGGAGCTGGAGATGCTCAAAAATATTCCCGATATCGGCGGACGGATAGCTCAAAGTGTCGTTGATTTTTTTGCGGAATCTGCCAATCGCGAAGTCATCAACCGCCTCAAAGCAGCAGGCCTTCAGATGGCTGTAGAAGAGAAAGAAGCACAGTCAGATCAGTTGAGTGGAAAAAGTTTCGTAATTTCAGGGGTCTTTGCGCACTATGGCAGGACGGAACTGAAAAATCTTATTGAGTCACTAGGGGGGGAAATCAAGAGTTCTCTATCCAGCAAGACAAGTTATTTATTAGCAGGAGAGAACGCAGGCCCCTCTAAACTCAGCAAGGCGGAAAAGCATGAGATACCTATTTTATCAGAAGACGATTTTAGCGCAATGATTGTATGAGCGAGCAAACCACCATTATCAACCGCCTCAAGGAAAAATTTAGCAAGCGTAAGCTGAAAAGCCTTGATAAACAACCCGCCGTCAAGCGGGAATTCATAGATATTGACAAGGCCAAGGAAATTGGCATGATCATCAATATGAATATGTGCAGTGTCGAAGACATCAAACTGCTACGCAAATACATCAATCAGCTCAAGAAAGACAGTAAAAAGGTCTTTTTGATCGAGCTGAATTTCATGAAGAAGTCTTCGCCAGAATTCACCAGTTCTGTAGACTCTGTCTTTATCAATCCGTCCAAAATCAACTGGTTTGACTTTCCCTCCTCTGCAGTTCAAGGCAAGATCAAGCAGCGGTCGCTGGACATTCTCATGAATTTTGACGCCTCCGACCGCCTGACCTCCAAATACGTCTGCAGCTTCGCCAACGCGAAGACGCGTACCGGCACCCTGACCGCCGGCTTCGAAAATTGCTACGAGCTCATGGTCGACATTCCGCCCAACCTCAACGGCAACACCATCCCCACGATGATCAAGCAGTATGATTACTTTTTGAAGATGCTGGAGAAGTAGGGAAGAGTTGATTGCAGATTGATGATTAAGGAACAAGGATTGAAGAAGGGTTGGGATGGCTTTCCCATCGACGCGGACTTCGGCGTGAGCTCAGTCGAACGCTCTGGGCGTGCCTTCGACAATCTTAATTCCTTGTTCGATATTCCTAATTCGTTTAATCTTTGCTATATTTGCCGCTCAGGAATTGTGCTTGAGGGGTTGATTGGATTTTAACAGGCTACAAATCAATCATCAATCAATCTCTCAATCCATAATTCTTCGAATTGCCCGCGTAGCTCAGCTGGATAGAGCGTCGGTCTCCGGAACCGAAGGTCTCAGGTTCGAATCCTGTCGCGGGTACTGAAGAGCGAGGGAGAGTGAGGAGATATTTTCAGTTTTTAGACTGCTTGGCTTATCCTATTCCCTTGGATGAACCTTTATTTTGGGGACTGTGAAGAACCATTTAAGTAGCTTTTTCCCTTAATTATTCGTAAAATTATCCTAGACTTTTAACACCAGAATATTGGGGAAAACTATGAGTTCTGCCAGTGCCTATCATATGACGACCAATCATGGGCACCAGCTTTTAACAAGGCTGGACTATTTGCGGGTATTTTTTCAAGCTGGCAAAACAAGTCTTGATACTTTTAAAGTTTTTGGTCCTTCTCTCATTTCAGCAGTCATTTCCCTCTTTTTCTTTCTGGTTTCCCTTGTATTAGTGGTGCTGTCTCCTCTCCTTTTTTTTGTGGGATTGTGGCTCAAATGGGATATAAACAAGCTCATCCCAAAGGTAAAGGATGACATTTCTACCTTAGAAACCCTTATCACTGGCATCACAGATCGACTAAAAATGGGTGAATCGTTTGAGGATTTATTTAATCATCATGACTATGCCATTGCCAAACGGGAACAAGAGACACACGCCAAGCTTCAAAAATGGATAACACTGGTGGAAGGATTTTCACCAGAAGAAGCCCCCATATTTCTACGCTTCATTTATAAATCCTTTTATAATCTCCTCCCCTTGATCAACCAATACCAATCAAAGCATGATGAATTGCTTCATCTCTTTGATAAGAAAGGAGAAGATGGGGTGCTGTTTAAGTCTATCTCTGGGGAAGAGCTTTGGAATCGCAGGAATCCAGCTTATGAGTACCTTATCTGATGTTTGACACCTTTTTCCAAGCCCACTTTATCACCAAACAACCTGGCAATCCTCACAAGGACGCCTTCCATACCCTTTACATTTTCAAATTCTACCATGATAAAGAACCCTACATCGTTCGTGTAGAGCAGTTTGACTATGATGTCTTTGCCATAAAATTCTACCCGAAGTCCTTAAAGAGGTCTCCCAAAAAGTATAACAAATTGACGAATAATGGGAAGCAAATGGCAATTTTCAGGACATGCATCAACATTATGCTTCATATTATTGAAGAGGTACCACATGCCTCTTTTGGTATTATGGGTGCAGAATTGATTGGCGAAAGCAAGGAATCTACCAAGCGTTTCAGAATCTATAGAAGCTTATTGGAGCAATTCTTCTCTCCTGTAAGATTTAGACATGAAGTTTATCCCCAAAACAGTGTTTACTTGATGTATAGTACGCTTAATCAAGAGGTAGATTTTCGAGACAAGGTGGAGGCCTATTTTATGGAGATTTTTGATTTTCAGGGGAAGGAGGAGGAAGGGGAATAGAGACAAATAAGTCTTTACTTTTGTATAAGCCGATAGGCAATTATAATGACCAAAGCCTAAATAAATTGGAATCCCAATCAGCCTTATGGAAAAAAACGATACTAAAATCACCATACCCATTGATGAGCCTTCAGCAGCTTTTGAGAAACATCTGGGGGAAGAAAAAAGCGCCCGAATCCTGTTTTCAGGAGAGTTTGGAATAGGGAAGACTTATTTCTTAAAGGAATTTTTTAAGAAAAGAGAAGATGAATATTTTATGTTACGGGTATGTCCCATAAACTATGCTGTGGTATCAAATGAAGACGTTTTACAATTCCTTCGGTTTGACATTTTATCCAAATTATTGATTCATGATAAGTTGTCCATCGACTTCATTGATGAGGATTTTAATGAATTCGATTTTATTTACACTTACCTGTACCAATACCTTCCATATCTCTTGTTAAATATGCTGCCTTTTATTCCAAAAGGCGGAAAAGCTGCAAAAAATGCAATAGAAAAATTTAACGAGTTTTTTGAAAACCTTAATGCCAAAAGGGAAGAATATCAAAGCACTCCGGAAGGTAAAGCTATGTCTTCTTTTTTTGAAAATGTCAATCATCACTACCTCAAACAAGATACCCTCATTGATGAAATCATTCGTGACAATATTACCAGGATCAAAGAAGAAACTACCGACCCCGAAGAAGAGGAAGGAAAAGAGAAAAAAACTGTCTTGGTGATTGATGATATTGACCGCATGGACCCTGGTCATATTTTCAGGCTATTCAACCTTTTTAGTGCGCATTTTGATCAAGAAGAGGATTTAGAAGCTAATTATTTAGGGTTTGACCATGTGGTAATGGTCTGTCACTATGAAAATATAAGGAGTATTTTCCATGCACGGTACGGGGAAAGAACAGATTTCAGTGGCTATATGGATAAGTTCTTTCACCAAAGAGTTTTCTATTTTGATAATCGGGAAGGGATTGTATCTAAGGTGAGGTCAATCCTCGAAGTTCTTCCGTATCCTGAAAAACTTGAACGGGAATTCGGGGCTCAAGCTAAGTTTATCAGAGAGTTTTCAATACTATTGACTGATTGTATTTTGGCTAGCGTTTTGAATATCCGAAAACTTCTCCAAATAGATTTAAACCAATTATCAAGTTTTTCTGCTCCTATTTCTTTTTTGAAGGATCAAAATGATAATTTCATTGACACCACTCAGTTTTACGGCATTATCTTATATCAATTACTTGAAAAAATACTAGGACCAAAGGACATTAAAGAAAAAATCAATCAGGTTATTGATTATCTAAAACTTCGATCAGATCAAAGAAAAATTGGGTTTAATTATAGAGATGATGATGGGTATCTATATAAAGAATTGGTTAAATACCTTGTTTTAATTATTGGAGCTTCAGAACACCGTTTCAAAGATTCTGGGTTTTATGATCCTACTGATGATAAAAGGACTTATGGTATACAATCAAAAACAGGGCATATTTTTCACTTTGAAATTGAGCATGATGGCAGGGATTATAAGGTTGGTTTTAGCCGTAAATTTAGATTAGTCAGACCTCATGTTCTATATGAATTGTACCTTGAAGTACTTTCAATCTTTAATCGTTAGAAATAGGAAAACCAGTATGCTCGAAATCCTAGGCCATATCGCAGCATTAGGGGCATTTGGATTTGCCCTGGGTAGGGCATTTGATCTGTATCTGCTGGATGAGCATAAATCTAGGCTGTATAGCTTGCTGGAAAAAAGGTAGATGTTTGGGAAGAAGCCCCCCCCAAAAAAAACTTGCCTCCCATCCCCCCCCCCTACTTTGGAAGGCATGACAAACAGAACCCTTCTCCTCCTTAGCTTATTGCTGATCCCCTTCCTCCCCATTGCCCAATCGCCCAAATTGCTGTTGAAACCAGGGATCGTGATCCTCGATGCAAAAATCAGGCTTTCTTCAGTAGTAGACCCAGTAGATATATTCGGAAAAAACAGGAAGATTTCTTCGTACATTTGAGGATAAATTGTAACCCCATGCGTAAAGTCTTTTTCCTCCTACTATTGCCAGCAATTACCTTGCTATACGGTCATGATCTGTATCTGAAAATGGAAACCTATTTCCTGGAACCTGATCAAGAAGCAACCATCAGCCTTTTTAACGGGACGTTTGAAAAGAGTGAGAATATCATCACGCGCGATCGCATGCTGGATGCTTCTGTCATCTCCCATGGCGAAAGGGTGGCTATCAGCCCAGATCAGTGGAAGGATCAGGACAGCACGATTACTCAATTAACGGTGAATCCCAGTAAAGCGGGAACGTTTGTGGTAGGGGTATCTACGAAAGCCAGAAACATAGAACTTACCGCTGAAAAATTTAACAGCTACTTGGAACACGATGGGGTGTTGGATATGCTTGAAAAACGCACAAAAGATAGCCTATTGGATCAAGACGCAGTTGAGAGTTACCAAAAACATGTTAAAGCCATCTTCCAGGTAGGGGATGTCAAAACAACCGATTGGAAAACGGTATTAGGCTATCCGATCGAGTTTGTCCCACTGGCAAATCCTTATGAAAAACACAATGGCGAACAGCTAGAAGTGCAGCTATTGTTAGATGGGAAACCCCTCTCGAACCAGCTAGTCTATGCTGACTATATCATAAACGCGCAGGCTCATAGCCATGCGCACGACCATGCGCACAGCTCGGAGGGAGACGAAGCACACACCCACACCAGTGGTCAACAGTTACGCACCAATGACCAGGGGATTGCTAGGGTAAACCTTCCCGCAGATGGCATCTACTACCTACGGACCATTTACATGACGAGCGTTGCTGACAGTGAAGAATTAACGCATCAATCTAAATGGGCAACCTTGACATTTGAGGTGAGTCACCAGCATGAGCATGGTTTTCGTACCTGGATCGTGGTTTTAGCAAGCTTGCTCATCTTAGGCCTGATATTGTTGATCTTTAGAAAAAAGAGCTAACTATTTTGTTAATGTAAGCAAAAAGTCTCCCCTTTCACCTCGCAATTGAAACCCCTACCTTTACCCTATGAAAGTGACAAAAAATCTCCTGATCGGCTTGGCACTGGGGGTGCTGGCAGGTGGGATTTTGGGATGGTGGCTGTTCAACAAAAATCAGGCGATTCTGGCCCAATTGCAGGCGCAGGAGAAGCTCCTTGAACAGCAGAGTCAAGTTCTACAAACCATTCAACAAGGCAATTGGGTGGCCTTGATGAGCAATGTTCTACAACAGGTAAGAGAAGAATTAGCTCAAAATCCCGACCATCGCCTGAGCGATGGAACGATTGCCAGAATCGCCTCTTTGAATCATGCGTTGAAGCCAAGCAGGCTTGTACAAGGAGATAGCCTATCTACCTATGAGGTCAGTCAGGAAAAAGGTCAGCTGTTGCTTGCCTTGGCAGTGATGCGCATAGATTCTACCTCATTTGCCAAAATCAAAATGCGCACGCCGTTTGTCAGGGCGGACCTGCGTGGGGCAGACCTGAATGGAACGGACCTACGAGGGGTAGACCTCCGATATGCGGATTTGCGGGAGGCAAATTTGTGGGGAGCGGATTTGAGAGACGCAGACCTAAGAGGCGCGCGCTTATGGGGTGCAAATCTGACTAGCGCCAATTTGACCAAGGCTGATTTGAAAGAAGCGGATTTCACTTGGGCCATTATGAATAGGGCCATTTTGAGGGAGGCAGAGATGAATGGTGCAGATATTAGCCATTCCCAGTTGCAAGGCGCTGACATGCGTGGGGTTATGATGAGAGTAGCCCATTTAAATGGAGCATTTTTGAAAGAAGTAAATCTTGATAATATCGACTTAGTTGCCTCTGATTTGACAAAAGCCAATTTAACTGAGGCAACTTTAAATAAAGCATATTTGAGAGAGACAAATATGAATGAAGCCATTTTGGTTGGTGCACAATTAAACGAAGCCAATATGGATAGGGCTGATCTGACCGGTGCAGTAGTCAAAAATAAGAAGTGGATTGAAGCACTAAGAGATTGGCAGGTGATAGGTGCTGAAGAACTACAGGCAGCCTATAAAATGGTTTCTGATACAGCAGACAAGCCACTTTTCCGCTTGGAGAAACTAGAGAACGGTTCTGAGTTTTAGATTGATGTACAACTTAGAACATAAATCATAAAACCTAGAACACACTTTCAAAACGCTTCCTCCCTCTCCATCACCCGATTGATTTTATGGGCAAAAAGGACGATAACGTCATCTGAAGCCCGATACGGCTGCATGCTTATCTGAAAAGCCCAACTATAATACCCTTGCAGGTCATTCACGTAATCTGTCAGGAGTTCAGGAGTCCATTGCGTTTCACGGGTAATTTGGTACTTTTCTGTTAGCCTTTTCCCCAACTCTTGCCCCCACTCATTATTCACCAGGTCTACATAGTTGTCGACAGCGCCTTCGTCCAGGTCAGTCACTTGTGCTAGTGAAAATCGGCCATTGACAAGCTGAGGCAAGCGGTCCAGTTCATGTGCATCAGCCATATAGTCAGCTAACTCTTCAGAAAATAAGGTGGTCATAAAAGCCTGCCCTGTGATATGGTTGAAGGTATTTATATATCCCTTTTCTGTCAAATCTCTGGCAGGCATTTGTGCCATGTCTTCCCCGCTGATATGGCAAAACATGGTCTCAGCAAAATCAAAAAAAGCTACGTCATTTACCCCAAATTTGACCCGTATTCGCTTCGCTAAGAAGTACACACGCTGCATATCTTTTCTATGAATTATCGCATAGGGGGATCGGAGGGCCAAGTCCAAACGTTTTCCCCAACCGCCTTTTTGGGCAGCAGAAAAATCCCCTTGTTTCACCCCAGTTTTTAGCATACTGACCACCTCACGGCCGCTGCTTCTGTGGGTGATTTTAACCATCTCTTCAAGGCTTACACTGCTAACCACAGTAAAGTATTCAATCTGAACCACCTTTTTTAAGGCTTCAAAAGAAGCGAAACGCGTCGAAAGTAAGCCGCCTCTGATGGTCTGGCTCTCAGATGTGTCACGATGGTCATCTATTCCTCTTTCCTCTACCAACGGGTCAGGTGCGGGGTGGCTAACATAAGCCAAATTGGGAATGATGTGGGGGGGCTGGTCGCTTATGATGACGGAAACAAGGAAAAGCAGAACAAAAGATCGACGCATTCGCATGGCTAGGAGAGATTTGAGGGAAACAGAAATAATGATTATTCATCTATTCCTTACGAGTCATGACTTCTTTTGCCAAATTATCAAAAACCAAAATGGAGAACAAATCCTGGATTCCTCCAGTCTTCATTCTCCATTATTAATTATTCATTCTCCCCCTACATCCCTTGCGCGATCATCGCATCCGCTACCTTGATAAAGCCAGCGATATTGGCACCTTGGACATAGTTGATATAACCATTTCCATCAGTCCCATAAGTCGCCGCGAGGTTATGAATTCCCTGCATGATTCCCCTGAGTTTGGAATCGACTTCTTCGTGGGACCAGGACATGCGGAGGCTGTTCTGGGACATTTCTAGCCCAGAGGTCGCGACCCCACCTGCATTGCATGCGATGCCAGGGCCATAGAGGATCTTGGCTTGTGTGAAGACTTGCACGGCTTCTGGGGTAGAAGGCATATTGGCGCCTTCAGCGACGAGGACCGTACCACGGTCGACCAAGGTTTTCGCCTCGGCTTCGTTGAGTTCATTTTGAGTGGCACATGGCAAAGCGATATCAAAGCTTGCTACTGTCCAGGGCCGTGCACCTTCGAAGTATTCTGCATCAAATTCATTGACATATTCCTTGATGCGACCACGTTGCACATTTTTGAGGTCCATGACATAGGCAAGCTTCTCGCTATCGATCCCTTTGGGATCGTAAATAGTACCGCCAGAGTCAGAGAGTGTCACTACTTTTCCGCCCAAGTCGATGATTTTCTCAGTTGTGTATTGGGCTACATTCCCAGAACCAGAGACGGCCACAGATTTCCCCTCAAAACTGTCATTTCGCGTTTTGAGCATTTCTTCTGCAAAATAGACCAGCCCATAACCCGTAGCTTCTGGACGGATAAGGCTTCCCCCAAATTCATATCCTTTGCCCGTAAATACCCCCTCAAAACTCCCTGTCAGGCGCTTGTATTGCCCAAACATAAACCCAACTTCGCGTCCGCCTACCCCAATGTCACCCGCAGGCACGTCTATATTGGCACCAATATGGCGATAAAGCTCATTGATAAATGATTGGCAGAACTTCATGACTTCATTGTCAGACTTGCCTTTAGGATCGAAATTAGATCCTCCTTTTCCGCCGCCCATCGGTAAGCCTGTCACACTGTTTTTAAAAGTTTGCTTAAACCCCAAAAACTTCAAAATACTTTCGTTCACAGATGGATGAAAACGAAGGCCTCCCTTATAAGGACCAATGGCACTATTGAATTGTACCCGATAGCCGCGGTTCACCTGCATCTTCCCTGCATCATCTAGCCAAGGCACCTTAAAAGAGATGATTCTTTCAGGCTCGATGATCCTTTCGAGGATGTTGTGTTCGAGGTAATGGGGATTTTTCTGAAGGAAGGGCTGTAGGTACTTATAAAAGGACTTTACAGCTTGTTGAAATTCGGGTTGGTGAGCGTGATTGTGAGCTAAGGTTTCAAGGAATTTGTCTTGGAAATTTGTAATCATTTTTTGTTGCAATTAAGGTGATACGTGGCTTACAGAAACTGGTGGCATAGCTTCTGTAACATTTCATTCCCGTTACCTAATTTAGGTGGGTAAAATGATTTATTCAAAAAAAAGAATGGAGGAACGAATTAAAGAAGAAAATACACCCAGATTAACAAAATTTTATTCTATATTTAATATCTTATCAGTACTGTTTAGCTTCAATATTTTCATACCCTAAATACCTCCTTTTTATGAAATCATTCCTTTTTCTTTCAATAATTCTTCTATCCTCTTTTGGGTCTTTTAGCCAGTCTAATCATGCATTAAACTTTGATGGAACCAGCATAGTAGATTTAGGTAGTTCTGCCGGTAACAACATACGAACTATTGAGTTATGGTTTTACTTAAATGAAAAGATAGACGCTACTCTCTCTGACTATTCAACTTTAATTGCTAGGGAAGTGAACGCTGCAAACGACGATGAATTTTCTTTGTGGTTTCGTCCTTCATCAGCGCCTTTTCCTGGAACTTTGGTTTTTCGCTTTGCTGATGATATTAATAATCAATATCGAGTCTTTTCTGATACTACTCAATGGGATGCTGGTGTTTGGTACCATGTAGCAGCAGTTATTGATCCTGTTCAAGGAATGAAGATGTTTATTAATGGACAATTACAAACGAGTACTCACCCACATAACCAATCTACAGCTATGCGAAATGAGGCTACTGTGTTAGGTGGTTTGGGTAACCCTGCCATTCGTCACTTTAATGGTAAAATTGATGATGTTCGATTGTCAACAGCGGTAGAATATACATCCAATTTTACTCCTATATGCCCAGATCTGAAACGAACATCAGGAACAATCGGTCTGTGGAATTTTGAAGAAGGGAGCGGATTAGTTGCAAAAGATAGCAGTGGTTTGGCTAATGACGGGATGATTATAGGTGCGCAATATGAAAAGGTTTGTATTTGCGGAGGAAATAGTTTACTCTTTTTTGGGGCTAATTCATTTGTTGACCTTGGCCCCACCGTAGGGAATAAAGTAAGAACAATTGAGCTATGGTTTAAACCTTTTGAGGACATTAACTCAAGCATTTCAGACTATCAAACATTAGTTGCTAGAGAAGTAAATGCAGCCAATGAAGATGAGTTTTCATTGTGGTTTCGGCCAACAGCGACACCACAAGCAGGTTCGTTGGTATTTCGTTTTGCTGATGATGTAAATAATCAATATCGAGTTTTTTCAGATACCACTCAATGGAATGCAGGTGTATGGTACCATGTTGCAGCCGTAATCGACCCTGTCCAAGGAATGCGGTTATTTATCGATGGAAAACTTCAAAATAGTTCTCATACAAATACTAAAGAGACTGCTACTATAAATGTAAATACGAAAGTTGGCGTTTTGGGACCTACTAACATCCGTGAATTCAATGGCCAAATTGATGACCTTCATTTTGCTTCTTCTGCGCTCTATACAACCAATTTTGTCCCTCCTTGTCCTAATCGAAGTCCTGAAGGTACCACGCTAGGTCTCTGGCATTTTAACGAAGGGAGTGGAACTACCGCAATTGATGCAGGCACATTGGGATTTGATGGAACAATCAGTTCCGCTAATTATGTCTGTGATAGTATTTGTGACAAAGTACTTTCGCTGAATAGCCTACATGAATTGCCCAAACTTACCATTTATCCTAATCCTACAAAAGGAAAATTATATCTTGATTTAGGACTTCTTTCCTTAAAACATTCTATAAGTGCTGTACACATTTTTTCTTTAGAAGGAAAAGATTGTGGCCCAGTTAGTACAAGGATTAATGATGCCGAAATGGAAATCACTCTAAATGAAAAACTGGCAAATGGGGTGTATATTTTGCAGGTTCAATCTGGAGGTTATGCGATAGCCTATCATAAGATATTGCTTCAAAGGTATTGAGAAATATCATCCCCAAATCTGAGGATATCATCAAGCTCTGTGATAGAAAAAATATTTTACTAAAAAAACCTGATTGTCTATCAATCAGGTTTTTTGCATATTTCCAGTTAATATAATTCTCAATGAAAATGAGTCACTTTTATTCAATTCTTGTACTGCTTTTTATAGGCGTACATTTTCCTTTTTATCTACAGAGCCAAAATTGTTGCGTTGACGGCAACGAATTTTCAGTTGCCTTATCAGGCTCTTGCCAGCGAATCCTCCCTAGTAGTGGAACCGCACGAAGTGGCACTTACACTATCGATAGAATAAGAGATACAGAAGGAGCCGTAATTGAACTATTAAATGGGGATTTGTTGGCGGTATGGTCAAAGTTTACCAATCAGGGGAGAGACGAGTCAGCCGGCTGGCTAGTTGGCAGAAGGTCGTCAGATGGAGGGCAAAATTGGGGAGCCGAATTTCCCGTCTCGGGTGTATTGGGCATGCAAAATAGTTTTTCTCCAAGTCTTCTTCGTCTTTCAAATGACGACATTTTGCTATTTGTTTTGGCAAAACACGATCATTATGAAGAAGATATTCTTGTCATGAGGTCAACTGATGATGCTCAATCATGGGGCTGTCCTGTGGAAATAAATAAAGGACTTCAACAGGCATATCATGTCATGAATAATGACCGAGTAATTCAATTGACATTCGGTCCAGATTCAGGAAGAATTATTTGCCCTGTAGCCTTTAGTCCCGATGTTCTTAAATCTAAAAACCCTAGTTCTCAATTCAAATGTGTGACATTCTATTCAGATGATAATGGAACATCATGGAATAAAGGTAATGAATTAATAGCTCCCAATGGGTATGAGAGGGGGATAATGGAACCTGCAATTGTAGAGCTAATTAATGGGAGCTTAATGATGCTAATGCGGACTCGAAATGGCCATTTCCTTAAATCTATATCAAATGATGGCGGAATAAATTGGAGCACTTCGGTACCCTTAAAAGTTTCTCCATCAGGTGCAAATATTTCTACTCCAGAGGCTCCATGCTCAATCAAGCGAATCCCATGTACAGGAGATTTATTGCTAATTTATAATAATGGGACATCCAATAGAAAGCAATTAGTTTGCAGAATCTCATCTGATGATGGAATTAATTGGGGGCCGATTCTTACCCTAGAAGGCGGCACAAACTCTTCGTTACAGTACGCATATACTAGCATCAATTTCATTGATAATAACATACTACTTACCTACTATGTCCACACACCTCAAAATGCACCGAGTGTTCCTATTCAAACTATAGAAATGAAATTTAGGGCCCTTCCGATAAGCTGGCTTTACAAAACTGATGCAGGGCCAGATATTCAAGATTGTTGGATGACTTCGATGGTATTATTGGATGCAGAGTTGCCTTTAAATGCAACTGGTTCATGGAGTGTGGTCTCAGACACAAATTACTTTATTGGGAATCCTACAGATCCTAAAACATCATTTGGCGGTTCCAATCAAATATATACATTGGTTTGGACTGTTAAATATAATGCTCTATGTGTAGTATCTGATACAGTCATAGTAGATTTGACTCATTGTGGCCCAAGTTTATCACGAGGTGATGAAATAAAAGATATTGACAGGAATAATACCAGACCTCGTTTTTATCTTCAACCTGGACAATTAGTTATTGATAATTTAAGTGAGTTTATACTTCCTGCTGAAATAGCTATATATGAAATTAATGGCAAACTAGTCTGGAAGGGAAAAATTCCGATTAATCAACGAAGATACAACATAGACTTAGTTAATCAGAGTGTATCAAAAGGAGTCTATTTTGTTAAGCTAGTCTCTATTTACAAAGGAGAAGGAATAGGATTTAAAATACTACTAAATTAACCTAAAACTTACGCTACCCTTTTTTCCAAATCGCTTCAAAATACCCTCCACTTTGTGTCCACCTCCTATGAGGCAAATAGGAATCTTGTTCTTCAACAAGGCTATATCCGTCTAACATTTTGTTGTAATCTTCGAAAGTTGTGGGGGTTTTTACACCCTTATTTTCGCTACTTTCTTTTCCATATCGAGCATTGAGCAAGTAAACCCACTTGGCCCCACCTTTTACATAGCTTAAATAGTTATCTACTACTTCTGGTTCCATTTCCCCAAAACTTGCCGCATTCCAGAAAATATCATATTCAAATTCTTTTAATAAAGGGAACAACCAATTCCCTAATAGATGAACCTTTCCTTTTTCAAGCTTAGATAGATCAGTGACATCTAGATTTTTCTCTCCAGTTACCACCATGTCATCTCCAAGTGCTCTAGTAAGGTATTCCCCACAAAGATAGAGAGGGCTAGGCATATCAAAACAAATAATAGTAAGGTTGGGATACATTTTTTTGAGTAATTCAACTTGATGCCCTGATCCTGATCCAAGTTCTACAATTGTTTCATCTCCTTTTAGCTTAATAAGTTTTTGAACAAAACAATACCTGATGTAAACTCTAAAAAACATCATGGTGTATTTCTTTTGGTCAATGGTAAATAAGTCATTTGGATTACCAAAATCACAAATTTCCACATCCGATATTGGCTTTGCCTCGGAAATAGTACCTAATAAATTACAATGTCTATATGCCATTTCTCTTATATCAGACAGTCTTATCGAATATGGCATGGTAGTTCTATTTGTGATAAATAGCTTCCTCACCAGTTTGAATAATACCTTCCGGTACCAAGGCATATTATGATGATATGTATAATAGGTCTCTGTAAAACCAAATGTGCCATATACTGGATACTTACCACTTCTAAGCTCATTGATATCAGTTTTTTTTATCTCATCAATTGACTCTTCAAGGTATTTAGCCCAGTAGCGAGTAGCTTTAAATTCATCAGGTGCATTTCTATATGCATTTACAAGAATATCCAATTTATTCATTTATTGATAAGATTAAGTCTGCTAAAATTATGGCGAATTAAGAGAAAAAAAATTACTAATTAAAGGAATTGGTCCATTTTCCAAATCCAGTTGAAAGAGAACTAATAGGTGAACCGAGATAATTCTTAAATTTGAGCTATAGACTCATTGAATTGAGAATGTATTTTTCACATCACAAAGGCAATCAGGAAATAGGATACCATATTTCCCAATCCATGGGCTATCCATCCAGGCAAAATACTGCCGTTCCCCACCTTCTCATTGATAATGCCTATGGCATAAGCCGCAACACCTGAGAGCAAAAAAGTGAACACCAAAAAGGGCCACTCGGCCTTCATTACCAGCCAAAATAGTACAAAATGCAGCAAGGCAAACCCCAGAGACTGAAGGAAATTTCCCATCTGAAAGCCATACATCGCCATTAACCGCTTTCCGATAAACCCTCTAAACAGGATTTCTTCAGATAAGGAGGTTTTGATACCAGCCATCAATAACAATAGGACAATCCCCTTGCCGCCTATTCCTAATTCCCTCAGCTTGTAGGTCACAGTTCCTGGCGCGTGAACAACCGCAGCAATATCATCAACAAACCAGATAATACTCACCCCAGTAATGATGAAAACTGAAGTGATGACCAGGGCATATAGAGCTGCCTTAGGGGTAGTTTGGTACAAACCCAGGTACTGGAAAAATCCTTTGAAAGATTTTTTCTGGATCAAATAGACTATCAAGGGAATGAGGGAAAAAACGAATACTTGGAGGGTGGCGGAAATAGCTTCTGTAAGAATCATGGATTAATAAATTAAGCTGTGGACCAACAAGTAGTGGTTTGGAAAGAATCAAAATTAAAATGAAAATAAAAACCAAAATATGGCCTGATTATCACCAAGTTATGTGACTTAATGGTTCTTTTTTCTTCTCTTATTGGTTGGCAGGAGGAGGGTTTTATTACGTGTCCAGGGTGGCGTGTATTGACAGCATAGCTGGCTACACGGCAATTATTGCCGTGAATACATGATATAGACCGCTACACGCAATGCGTATACACGCCCCCTCACTGGCTACACGGCCTCGTGGCCAAAAAGCGAAAGCTGTTTCCGAATCATCCCTAGATAGTGTGCGATTACCTCCTCTTTTGGCCGTTCCCGAAAACTCACAAAAGCCTCAACCATCCAAAATCGTCCTAAGAGGCTAATAAATGATCCTAAGAAGTCCACGTCATCTTTCGTTAATGACAATTCGCCATTTTTTCCCAAGTCCACAAAAATTTCTCGAAAAGAAGCGCGGCGTTTTTGCTCGGTTACCTGATAATTGGTCTGTTCAGAAAATAGTTGAATAGTCAATTCTGGCCCTGTCAGCAAGCCTCGAATCTCGTATTGCCGCTCAAATATTTGTTGCATCAATCCCATAAATCGTTCGACAGAAGGAGATGCTGAAAAATAGGTATCAAATGCTATATCATTGCTAGCTGAGTACCTTCTGATAATTTCTATAACCAAGTCCTCTTTTTTGGAAAAATGGTAAGACAAGTTGCCAGGACTCATATTGAGTGCACGAGCAATGTCTCTTACCCCTACCCTACTGACTCCCAGTTCATTAAAGAGTCTAATCGCCTGTTCAATAATTCGGTCTTTGGTTTTCATTTATACAAATTTAGTACAATGTACTAAATTTTCTTGACAAAAATAGGACATTGTACTAACTTTGGTCCTAATTCACCTTTAACCTTACCTACTATGTCTACTTCCATTCCCCTACCCCACACCATAGAAAACCACATGGGCGAAAAACTCATCTTCAAAGCCATCGAGGTCGAAGATGGGGTGGAGAAAGTATTGGTTGAAAATTTTGTGCAGCCAGGTGCTGGTCCGATCATGCATACCCACTTCAAGCAGGATGAGTCTCTGACTGTCGTGAGTGGCAGATTAGGTGTGGAGGTTCAAGGAGAAGCTCCCCAGTATTATGAGGAAGGAGATACGGCCACCTTTCTAGCAGGCACGCCACATCGATTTTGGAATGCTGGGGACACAGTCCTGAACTGCGTCGGATATGTCAAGCCCGCCAATAGCATCGTGTTTTATTTAAGTGCATTGTATGATGCCATCAATAAATCTGGCAAGGAGCAGCCTGCCCCATTTGAGGGTGCTTACCTGATGACTCGGTACAAGTCTGAGTACGATGTACCTGAGATTCCAGGATTTGTCAAAAGCGTAATCATGCCCATCACCGTTTTTTTAGGAAAAATGCTGGGAAAATATAAGCAATTCAAAAACGCCCCTGAGCCGCTTTAATAAGCATTTTCCATTGATTTAGACATGAAGTTTGAGATATGAGAAATAATTTTGTTTAATTTTTTCATAAAAACATTAAACAAAACTATCTCCCTTGATGTTCTGGAACCATTCTTATCAAACATCTTAAATAACTTAAATAACCATGTTTAAAACAATCAATCTATCCCTCCTGACCATCCTCGTCTTCTTTGGTACATTTGTCCTGGCATCTTGCGAAGAAGACCCAGTAGATCCAGTACCTGTAGGCCCATTTAGCATTGTAGAAACTGCCCAAAACGATGCGCAGTTTAGCACCTTAGTAGAAGCGCTGATCAAAGCTGACTTAGTCAATACGATCAACAGTGGTACCTTCACTGTATTTGCCCCTACCAATACAGCCTTTAACCAGCTTTTTGCTGACCTGGGGGTATCTGGAATTGCTGACCTTTCTGCTGAAGCGCTGACGCCCATTCTCCTCTATCATGTTGTAGCTGGTGAAGTAAAGTCTACTGACCTTGCGAGTGGCTATGTAGGTACTGCAAGTACTGGCCCTAACAGCCAAGCTCTAAAAGTAAAAGTAGATGTCGGTAATGGCGTTATGTTAGACAATGCGACCAACGTAACGACTGCTGATGTAGCTACCACAAATGGCGTCATCCACATCATTGACAAAGTCCTTCTCCCTAGCAACGTAGTAGATATTGCCACAGGAAATAACGACTTCAGCATCCTCGTATCTGCATTGACACGTTCGGACCTCAGCTTTGATTTTGTCTCTTTCCTCTCAGGAGATGGCCCATTCACCGTATTTGCCCCTACCAATGCAGCTTTCCAGGACCTGTTGGATAGCAATGCTGCTTGGAACACACTCGACGATATTGATGCTGCTACCTTAGAAGCAGTTTTGAAATACCACGTGATCAGCGGCAGCAATTTTGAAAGCACTGCCCTCTCCAACGACCTCGAAGGAACTACCGCACAAGGTGGAACCATTATGATCAACACAACTAATGGCGTAACAGTCACCGACGCCAACAATGGCGTAGCTAATGTCATCCTAGCTGATGTACAAGGAACAAACGGTGTCGTACACGTCATCAACAAAGTATTGCTCCCGTAAATAATTATTAATTGATTGATTATTGATTGATTAATTCGGGTTAAATCACTGGTACTCAGCCCTCAATAATTAATAATCAGTCAATCAATCATTCAAAGAATAAGTGTGAGTGTTAAGTTAATTGAAGAAGGTCGCCTGCATACCGGGCGGCCTTTTCTGGTTATTGATGGCCGATAGTTCTCCCTGTCTTTCCTTCTTAAATCATAAACCCTTGTTCGATATTCGTCAATCATTCCCTCCCAGCATCACGCAATTTTTCCCTATATTTGGGCATGAAAAACTCCCTTTGCCTATTTATTTGCCTGATGGCATTATTGGCCAGTTGTATCACTGAAAATCAGCAATCCAGCCAAGCTGAGATCGATCAACCTGCCGTCACCGAAGCTGACTCCATCTCCATGGTCATCCACTATGGTGGCAAGAAGCCGGTGAAGACCATTCCCAATATCCCCTGGCAATCAGGCATGAGTGTTTATCAGGCTTTACAAGCGGCTCAAGCCACCACACCTTCCATCGCTTTCACCGATACCTTCTACGGCGGTCCCTTCCAACAACATTTTATCAAAAGTATTGACAGTGTTTATGGAAATACGTCGATTTTTTGGTTTTTTTGCGTCGATGATATGCCTTCCAAAACAGGCTCAGATTCGAGCTTTGTAGATGCAGGACAAGTCATCCGCTGGTACTATACTTCTACCTTTGGGAAGTGTGCGCCAGAAGAAAACTAGAAATTATTCATTGACTGATTATTGATTAATTGATTTGATACCATGAGAAATAGCAATAGAAAACCGATTTTCACCCTCTTGATCGCCGTCGGACTGATCGCCTTGATCGTCGTGAGCAGAATCATCCCCCACGCTGCGAATTTCGCAGCGGTAGCAGCTGCAGCCCTATTTGCAGGATACATCTTCCGCTCCAAATGGCTCGCCCTGAGTGTACCTGTATTTGGCATGCTGATCAGTGACCTCTACTTCGTAGGTACCTATGACTACCGTATCCTAGGCGTCGTTTATCTGGGCCTTGCCTTGCCTGTCCTCATGACGGGCATGATGAAGCGCCGTACCCAAGCGGAGCGCAAGAGCCGCCTCACAAACGCCTTAGGCGGCATGATGCGGGGCACCTTGACCCTTTTGGCCTGCTCCACTGTCTTCTTCCTCCTTTCCAACCTCGCCGTTTGGGCCTTCTCAGGCATGTACTTACCGAACGCAGCTGGATTGGCTGAAGCATATGTGCTCGCTATTCCTTTTTATAAATACACCATCCTTGGTGACTTGTTCTATGGTGGTGTCATCTTTGGTGCCTATCAATTGGCACTAGCTGGGCAGCGGAAATGGGCCCTGAGTGTGTAACATAAATCATCCAGCAATAAGAACACCTCGTAGGTTTTTGAAACCTCCGAGGTGTTTTTTGTTTATGAATTTTTCACTATTGCGACGGGTTTAAACCCGTCGCAATAGTGAAAATTCCCCCTAAAACCGCGTAGCAAGCACGCACACGTGCTTATACACTTGCTTTTCGCCCGTCTCCTGACGGAGAGCTTCCACCAAGACCACATACATCCCCACGTCTGCTTTTGTGTTTTTATCATCTCTTCCATCCCAGAAGAAAGTGCCTTCCTTTGTCCCTAGCAGCAAGTTCTGATGCAGCAGGCGAATGGGCCGCCCTTGGGCATCGAAGATCGTCACACGGACATTGGCCCCTGCAAAATCGAAGTTGTAATTGATGAGCAGCACGTCTTCAAAGCCATCGTCGTCTGGCGAGAAAGTTTGGCGTTCGAGGCTTACGGCCTGATCGGCGGGGTTCAGGTCTTCGGCCTGGGAGTTTTCATACCCAGGCGTAGCGTGGTTGGCGGTGCTGGCGGCAGAATGCCAGTTGCCAGGCGCGCTAGCGGGACGCTGGCGAGAGATACGTTCGAGGGAAACCCCGTTTTTGTCAGATAAGGTAGGGAAATGGAAATCATCTTCGTAATAAAAGCGGTCAATGATCTGGTTCAATCCCGTGAAAATCACACATTCCCCTTCGTCGTCATCATAGGTCGGGAAGCGGTTCATTTCCCAAAAATTGGCATACCCAGGCGGCATATAAGCTGCCTGTTGGAAGGCGACATCTGAAGTCAGGCAAAGCCATTGACCTGGGAGGAAGAGGGCGCTTTGCGGAGCGACTTGGTCTGCGTTGAAAATGGAATCCGTTCCAGGAAAAATTTCCCCTATATACAACTCACTGAGGTCCAGCACTTTATCAGAAACATTATAGATTTCAACAAAATCACTTCCGCCAGTATAGGGATTAAACAAAATTTCATTGATGAAGATATCCCCAGGTTCCGCCCGTCTTGGCAAGCCAAATCTAATTTCACCCGAAATCTCATTTCCTGCACAGTCGGCAATATCTGCATAAGTCAAGGTATATAACTTGGAAGAATCTAGTGCTTGGGGGAACAATAATTCTACCGCCAGGTTGTCTGGGGCTACAGGCATCGCCACAATAGGCTCCCCAATCCCTTGATCGATCTCATAATTTTCTTCATCTCCCAATAAAGCGCGGTCCATGGGTTCATCAAAATAAACCACCACACTCATCGCGTCTATGATAGAGATGCCCTGCACCGTCGGTTCTACATTGTCCTCCACAGTGCCTAATTGGCTATTTTCCGCCCCAGGCGTACCGCCATTGGCATCCTCCGAAGCCCGCCAATTGATTGAGGTATTGCAATCCACGAAGTCGGGATCGATGCGCTCCAGCGTCCAACCGCCTTCAGCTTTTAACTCGTCACGGTACCAGTCGTCCGAATACTGCACATATTCCATGACTTCACCTAAGCTGTTATTTAAGATCAATTGATCACTGGCATTGTTTAAGCTAGGCAAACTTGTAGGCAAAAGTACCTTACCAAACGCCGCAAAAGCCGCGCTATCTCCATCGTCACAGAGGATTAGGTATTCATTGGGAAAAATAACGCCTGAGAGAATTTCGCCCGTCGCACTGCCATCGGTAATCGTCCAGCCAGCCAGTGACAAGACTTCGTCTGTACGGTTGTACAACTCCACAAACTCGGCCTCCGGCAAGCTCACTGCCGGCTCGTAGTCGGGCAGGAGTTCGGTGATGACGACATCAAACGGTTCGGCTTCGCTTCCTATGGCAACCGCTCCTTGCAGCGGAGATGAAGTAAGGTTGCCACTGCAATCCGCCACATTGCTCACTGTAAGAGTCAGCACGTCGCCCGCTGGTAGCGGACTACCAAAATCCAATTCAACACACTGATTATCAACCCCTTGATTAACCACAGAAACAGGGTTTCCTATAGAAGGAGCAAGCACATAATGCGCTGGGTCGCTGATCAAAGAAGCATTCATGCTTTCGTTGAAGCAAAGCGTAATACGGTCTGGAGCAGTAACTTCTATGCTCAGAATTTCAGGAGCTGTCGTGTCCGAGGCTAACGAAAAAACACTATTGCGCCTAGCAGGCGTCCCCCCTGCTGCCGCCTCTGATCCACGCCAATTGCTTCTGTCTGGGCAGCCGTTTGCTTGTGGATTGATTAGCTCCAAAGAGTAGCCGCCTTCTTCCTTATTTTCGTCACGATACCACGAACTCCGATATTGGACCGAATCGATCAACTCTCCTTGTTGGGACCTTAACCCCAAATCATCGCCGCCATTCACCAGTGCTGGCCAGGAAGAAGGGCTGATCGTAGGTCCGATTCCCGCAAAAAGGCTTGCATTGGATTCACTCGTAAGGATGACATAGTCTCCCGGAAGTAGTTGAAAAGCTGGCAAAGTACCCTTGGTACTGCCATTGTCAATGGTCCATTGATCCAGGTCTAGTGTTTTGCTACTGGAATTGTAAAGCTCCAAAAACTCCGCGTCAGGCAGGCCGATAGGCGGCGTGGGATCAGGGTAAATTTCGTTAATGATGACATCCCGATAAGCGGCCACATCGGGTACAGCATACAGGAAACTGATGCTATCTGGTTGGGGCATTTGATTGCCATTTCTATCGCTAAGACCCTGAACTTCAAGGGTATAGTTGGTAGGTGAAACAAAAGGAGCAGGAAAGGTCAACATGACTTTGTTGGGGGCTTGGGCTGCCCAAGTAGCCATTTGGGGATTTCCTAGGCCATTGTCCAAAGTATAATTCCCTACCACCCGTGCAGCCACGCTGTCCAAGCTTTCTGACATCGTCACTTCCAGTTCCGTCATCGAAATGACCTCCACCGTATCGATCGTCGGCGCCTCCAAATCTACAATCGGCGGACCGATGTAAAAATCGTCAAAGAAAAATTCATCTGCTCGTGTTGAGGTGTGATTTACTACTACTCCAAAATAGCTCGTCGATTGATAAGTGGTATCTCGGGTCATTCCTTGAAGATCAAAGACTTCATCACCATCAAAGTCTGCCAGCACTTCCCAGTTCCCTTGTATATCGCGCAACACTTTGATCGTCAGATCAAATCCATCCACAATGGTCCCTACAGGCCCCTCAATCAAGGTCGTATCCGCAGCCCCATCCCGGCGAATGAAATCGATGGCATCGTCACTCCCACTTTCGCCCAACCGCAAATAGTAGCCTTCGAGGTCTCCTGTCAGCGTATCGTTGTTTGACACAAGGTAGATCCGAGCAAAGTTGGAATTACTGGGTTTTTCCCCAAATCGCGCTGTGAAGCGCCATTCCGTGAGGCCCAATTCGGAATTGGTAGTGGACAGGTATATTTCGTCAGTACCAACCCCGTCAGACTGCAATTCTCCTCCACTATTTACCACAAAACGCCCTGTATCACCTGTCCAGATAGGATTAGTTAAAAAATCCCCATCCGAAAAATCGTCTGCCAGCTGAGCAAAAACAGGTGATATGATCACCTGAAAAAGAACTAGCAAAAGAAGGAATGGAGCTATTTTCATTTTCATTTTTATTTTAATTTTAATTCCCTCATAAAGGTAGGAAAAGGTGGGGGAAAAAAGGGCATGGCAAAAAAATGACCTTTTTTGAGAAATGCTATGTTTCGTATTTTGGATTTAATTCTCATGTAACAAGCTGATTAATCCTTTTATGCAAATCCGTTTCATCCTCCTTATTTCGTCCTTAGCATTTTCCCTTTCTCTCTTGCACGCCCAAAATCGAGCCATCCTGACAGCCATGCCCAGTCTTCAGGTCTCCGCCAACGCCCAAATCGGTGGGTTTGGTGAAATAGGCGTTGTCGCTCCTCCAGGCTATTATGCGGGAGCCGCCGCTCACAACCCTGCTTTGCTGGCTAGGAATGAGGCTGCCAGCGGCGTATTTCTCAACTATTCCCCATGGCTCCGGGGGCTAGGCATTCCCAGTATTCATTTGCTCCAAGGAGGCAATTTTTACACATTTGAAAATGGCAGACATGCCATCGGCACCCATCTGCATTATTTCTCTTCTCAGGGTTCCTTTATAGATTTGAATCCGCCTCCTCCCAATTTCATCTTCCTCTCTTCTACTGAATTTTCTTCTACCTTTTCTTATGCCTACGCCCTTTCAGAAAAGTTCTCAATCGGCATGGGAATAAAGTATTTACATGCTAATAATACAGCCATTGGCCCTATTATCGGGCTACCTACACGAGCGATCAATACCATGGCGGGGGACCTTGGAGTTCATTATCAGGGCCATAAGACCCTTGCCAATGGCACGGAATCTCGGATTAGCCTTGGTCTTTCTATGCTAAATCTGGGGCCTAGAGTAACTTTCTTCCCTTCATCTGCAATTAGGGACTTCCTTCCCACTACCCTTAAACTCGGCGGCATGATGGGATGGACCTTCCCCTTCGACAATAAGGCCAGCATTGACTTCGACATGGCCTACCAAATGGATAAATTATTGGTCCCATCCATGGGACCCCAGTCAGAGGTAAGTTCTGCAGCAGGCATTTTCACCAGCTTCGCAGATGCGCCTGGCGGGCTGAGGGGAGAATTACAAGAAATAGCCCATCTATTGGGCGTGATGGGCAGCCTAGATTATGAAGGCTATCGCGTCACTGTGCGGACAGGCTTCTATTTGGCCCATGAGGATGTGAGTAATAATAAGTACCAAACCATTGGGATTGGGATAGGCAGAAACGGGCTGCAGGTTGCAGGGTCTTTAATTATGCCCTTTGAGCAGAATCACCCACTTGCTCGGACGGCAAAAGTGACGGTAGCCTATAATTATAGTTTGGGAAAGTAAGTTCAAGTTCAAGAAGATACTTTGAGTTTTAATTTGAGTACAGTGGAATTTAAATTTCTAGTTCTTACAACAAAGTTGTCATTTCGACCGAAGGGAGAAATCTAACACGCCCTTTCGAATGGTTATTTCCAGGCTTCTAGACCACATTGCTAGATTTCTCCTCCCTCCGCAAAGCCTTCAGTCGTCGAAATGACAGCAATACTGTTATGGCGAAAAACTTTGGTTACACTGTATTGAGTTTGAACTTGAAATTGCATTTGCCTTCGGCTTTCTTGGCGTAATACTTGCCCAGAATGGGGGTCCGCAATCAGTAATTTTTCGGATTAATTTTTATTTGTGGCAACACTTTATAAGTTTTGCCACTTATAAAGCGTAAAGAAAACTCCCCCTAAAACCATTATAATCTACTTATGTCAAAAAATTTATTGATTGTAGAGTCCCCAGCCAAAGCCAAAACTATTGAAAAGTACTTAGGAGATGATTTCACAGTAAAAGCGAGTTATGGGCACGTCAGGGACCTCATCAAAGGAGACAAAGCCATCGATATTGAGAATGGTTTTGAACCCAAATACGATGTCATAGATGACAAGAAGGCGGTCATCAAAGAGCTCAAAAAGCTCATCAAGACTTCTGAGAAGGTATGGCTCGCCACGGATGAAGACCGCGAAGGAGAAGCCATCTCATGGCATTTGGCCAATGTGCTTGGCCTAGATTTAGCGAATACGCCACGGATCGTTTTTAACGAAATTACCCGCAAGGCCATTCAAAAGGCCATTGCTAATCCCAGGCAGATAGATGCCAATCTGGTGAATGCCCAGCAGGCACGGCGTATTTTGGACCGGATTGTTGGGTTTAAACTGTCTCCAGTCCTCTGGAAAAAAATCAAAGCGGGTTTATCTGCTGGCCGTGTGCAGTCGGTAGCCGTCCGCATCGTTGTGGAACGCGAGCGCGAGATCATGGCCTTCACGCCTACCTCAGCCTTCAAAGTGACCGCAGAGTTCTCGGTAGGAGGACAATCTCTCCTCTCAGCTGAGCTGAGGAAGCGCTTTGACAAGGCGGAAGATGCGCGCGCATTTTTGGAATCCTGCACAGGTGCTGCTTATAGCATCACCAATATGGAGACCCGCCCCACCAAAAAGTCGCCTACGGCGCCTTTTACTACCTCTACCCTCCAGCAGGAGGCTAGTCGTAAGCTTGGTTTTTCCGTCTCCCGAACCATGATCGTAGCCCAGAAACTCTATGAGTCGGGTAAGATTACCTATATGAGGACTGATAGTGTCAGTCTATCGGATTTTGCCCGTGAACAGGCAAAAGATGTGATTACGAGCCTCTATGGGCCAGAATACCATCATCACCGACAGTTTAAAAACAAAAGCTCCTCTGCACAAGAAGCACACGAAGCCGTCCGCCCTACTGACCTTTCGGTCAACAAGGTAGCTGGCGAACGCGACCAACAGCGTTTGTATGAGTTGATTTGGAAGCGTACGCTCGCTTCTCAGATGGCAGATGCCCGACTGGAAAAAACCACAGTAGACATCGAAACCTCCACCAATAAAGCTGTTTTTAAAGCTACAGGTGAAGTGTTGAAATTTGACGGATTCCTCAAATTATACCTCGAAGGCAAAGACGATGAGGATGAAGAGGGAGGAGAAGAGGCAGGCGTACTGCCTCCTTTGACCATTGGTCAGCAGCTTAAACTGCGTGAAATGATGGCTTTGGAACGCTACTCCAGACCAGCTCCACGCTATACAGAGGCTAGCCTCGTGAAGCGAATGGAAGAGCTAGGTATCGGACGTCCTTCGACCTATGCGCCAACGATCTCCACGATCCAGAAACGTGGCTATGCCATTAAGGAAGTGCGCGAAGGCGTACAGCGTGGCTGTCAGAAATTCACCTTAGCCAATGACCAAATCAAGGAAGGCATCAAAACCGAGATCACAGGAGCAGAGAAAAACAAGCTTTTCCCTACAGATCTAGGTATGGTGGTGAATGATTTTTTGGTGAAATTTTTCTCAGGCGTCTTGGACTACTCCTTTACCCGCCAAGTAGAGGAAGAGTTTGACCATATAGCAGCGGGCGAAAAAGGCTGGCAGGACATGCTAGAGAACTTCTATAAGGACTTTGCCCTTAAGGTCGAAGACACCACGGCGAATGCGGATCGCAGCGGCGGAGAACGAGAACTCGGTGTGCATCCAGAGAGTGGAAAAGTGGTCATGGTACGCTTGGGGCGTTATGGCCCTATGGCACAGATCGGAAGCTCCGACGATGAAGAGAAGCCACGCTATTCTAAGCTCCGCCCTAATCAGCGATTGGAGACCATCACCCTCGAAGAGGCCTTGGAGCTGTTCAAGTTGCCCCGCGTGTTAGGGGAATATGAAGAAACGCCTGTCAAAGCGGCTATCGGGCGATTTGGCCCTTACGTCCAGCTTGACAAGCTATTTGCTTCCCTCACGAAGGAAGACGACCCTTACACCATCACCCTTGACCGCGCCATCGAACTCATAGAGATCAAGCGCGAAAAAGAGCGGAATAAGTATATCAAAGTCTTCACAGACGAAATCGCCATCCTGAATGGCCGTTGGGGACCTTATATCAAGTATGGCAAGGAAAATGTCAAAATCCCCAAGGACGTAGAAGAACCCAAAAACCTGGAGCTCGAAGACATCCAGAAGCTGTATGAGGAGCACCTCAAAAAGCCGAAGAAGCCTAAAAGAGGGCGGAAGAAATAGATAAGGTGTTAGGAGGAAGGCGTAGCTCGGACACCTAACAGATTGAAGAAAATCTGTTAGGTGTCGATAGGCCCAAAGACGTAACAGATTTTCTTCAATCTGTTACGTCTTCAGCCGCCAGCTATCGATCATCACTCCTCCATTTTGACGTATCAATATTCCCCCCAGATAAAACTCAAAAGCGTCACACTGTTTGAACAACCTACCCCCAAACCCTTAACCTTTCCCCATCAATCGCCGATAATACCCCCGATGTGGCCAAGTAGCCTGAGGCGGTCTGGGCGCTTCTTTCCGACTCATCCCACAGCGAATACGATGGAGCTCCATTTCCAGGCTTTTTTTACCCTTCTTCATCGCCCATTGGTGATTGAAGGAAAAAAGCGGTCGTAGGATAAAAGATAAATAGCGGAAAATGGGCTTATTGGCTTTCACACGCCAATCATAAGTGACAGCAACGGTGTCTCCTTTTTGCTCCAACGTCCATACCCCTTCTCCCTCCAAATCCCCCACAGCGGTAATGGCCAGTTTCGTGGGGCGTTCCTTATAGTCTTCCGCCAAGGTCCAGCGGATCCGATAGGGCAACCACCCTTTGGTAAGCAAATGAAAGGCGTCTTTGCCTGGCCTTTCTTCTTTCTCCAATTCCAAATACACAGAAGGCCACCAATAGACCAGTTCCAGCGGTTCATTCAGCAGATCAAACACCTCTTCTGCCGTGCCTTTAATGTGCCAAACCTTTGTGAATTCGTAAGTTGGAGATGCCATAGGAAGAAATAATAAAATGTATTGAGACCGCTTCGCTGTCAGATCGTTCGCGCCTTCGGCACTCACTGTCAGACCGCTCAGGCCGAAGACGGCCTTCGCTACGAGATCGCTCGAAGACTCGCTGTCAGACAAGAGAAAGAAATGCCTTTATTTAGTCTGACAGCGAGGTGAGTCTTCGAACCGAGCGGCCTGACAGTCGCAGAAACATCCCCCATCGCATTGGCCGCCCCCTTCGCCTTCCGCACAAGATTCCATCACACTAAGGGGGATTGCCCGCAAGGCCGAATGAAGAAGTGTGAGGTTGAGTGTGAGAGTGAAGATGCTTTTTAGTCTCAAAGCGAGTCTTCGAGCGTTCTCGCAGTGAGGAGCGCAGCGACGAACGGTCTCGCAGCGAGGGCCGTCTTCGGCCCGAGCGATCTCGCAGCGAGCCCGAAGGGCGAGCGGTCTCTACCGCTTTGCCTTAAACTCAGACCCGTCATACCACTGGGGCCAAGTTGTACCATTAGCCACATTCCAGCCCACCTGAAAGAACAAACTCGCATCTTGTACCAGGCCTTCATATCTGAATTCGTCTGGGCGATACTCGTCAGAGGGCCGGTGATAATGGTTATAGGTAAAATTGTCTTTAAGCTTCATCGCATATTCTTTGCCACCTGTTTTGTGGTCGTAGCCGCCTTTACAGTAAAGGGCAGGAACGCCTACCTTGGCGAAGTTGAAATGGTCTGAGCGGAAGTAATAACCCTTTTCAGGCTCTTGTTCAGGCTGCATATAGCGACCTTGGGCTTCTGCTACTGCCTTGGCCATATCTTCCATCTCCGATTGCCCAAAACCCGTAACCGTCAGGTCTTTCATGGGGCCATTGATATTGCCGCCGTCCATGTTGATGGCTGCGGCGGTTTTCTTGATGGGGAAAATGGGATTCGTAGCGTAATACTCAGAGCCGAGCAAGCCTTGCTCCTCCGCTGTCACAAAAAGAAATAACACCGAACGATCAGGTCCAGGCTTCTGCTCGGCATACGCCTTAGCAATGGCCATTGCCGTGGCTGAACCCGTTGCATTGTCCATGGCACCATTGTAGATGGAATCGCCTTCTACAGGAGAAGCAATGCCCAGATGGTCCCAGTGCGCACAGTAGATGACATATTCGTCAGGCGTCTTGCTGCCTTTCACCAAACCTGCTACGTTTTGAGATTTGTTGTATTCTAATTCGTTTTGGATGCCCACACTGGCATTCAGCCCGAGGGGAACAGGCTTAAAGCCCTTATTTCGCGCCTTGGCGATGAGATCCTCATCCCCTAGCCCAGCAGCTTCGAGCAGACCGAAGGTAGCTGTCTGAGAAATCCAGCCTTGCATCGCACATCGGGAAGCGTTTTTATCTTCTGTTTGTAGATAAAGGCGCGCACCACTGCCTGAACGCTTCACCACAAACCATGGGTAACCTGCAGCTTTGGTCTCGTGGACGACCAATACGCCCGCAGCCCCTTGACGTGCCGCTTCCTCAAATTTATATACCCAACGCCCATAATAAGTCATGGTATTTCCCTTGAAAAAGGCGCTGTCATTGGTGCCATAGCCAGGATCATTTACCAATACTACCGCTACTTTTCCTTTCATATCAATCCCCTCATAATCATTCCATCCATACTCTGGTGCGACGACCCCAAATCCACAAAAGACCAACTCTGCATCTTCGATATTCACTTGCTCCTCTTCTCGTGGACTCTGAGCTACAAAGTCCTCTCCTTCAGTCATTTCTATGGTTTTCCCATTACCTGAAACCGTCATTTTTTCATCCGCTTGACCGACAATTTTGACCATGGGTACTTCTTGAAAGTAACTGTCCCCATTACCAGGGGCAAGGCCCAATTTTTCCATTTCAGACTTGAGATAGGCAACCGTTTTAGCTTCACCAGCGCTGAAAGGCCCACGCCCTTCAAATTCGTCAGAAGCCAGCGTCTGTAAGACTGATTCCATATAGACAGAATCTATGGCCACAGAAGCAGGATCGAATGATTCAGGTGCTTTGGGTTCACAACTCAATAAGGCAAAAATGACCGTGAGGAGAAGTCCTGAGAGGAGGATAAATGTGTGTTTCATGAAAAAATTATGTTATAAAATGATTGATGAATATCGATTGATGAACAAGGATTTTTGAAGTATTAAGATTTTTTGCATTCTACAATCTTCAATCCTTGTTCGTCAATCATCATTCTCTTGTCTCATCCCAAAACGTCCCTTCCTGCGCCACCTGATCGCGGTGATAGACAAGGGTCGATTGGAGTTGGGCGACAATTTCGGGAAAATCCTCCGAAAGATCATATTTTTCAGACGGATCGGTGTCTAGGTCAAAGAGTAAAGGCAATTTTTTGTCAAAATATTCCACCTGCAATTGGCTATTGGTGCGGATATGGAGTTTCCATTTTCCATGGCGAACCGCCTGTAAGCGATTGTCTGGGCCATAGTAGAAGTAAGGGCTGTCAGACAGCGCCCGCTTATCATCCAAGAATAGGCTCGAAATGTCTCGCCCATCCACCGTGCGGTCGTCAGGTGCTTCCTTACCCGCCAATGACAGACACGTCGTGTATAAGTCCAATGTACTCGTAATCGACGTACAGACGCTATTGGCTGGAACTTGCCCCGGCCAATAGGCAATGCCTGGCTCACGCATTCCGCCTTCCCAGGTACTCCCTTTGCCATCGCGCAGCAAACCTGAGCTCCCGCCATTGGCCCCTTGAGTGAGCCATGGGCCATTGTCACTAGTGAAGAAAATCAACGTATTTTCCGCTAAGCCCATTTCAGCTACCGCATCGATTATTTGCCCGACACTCCAATCAATTTCCTCTACTACATCTCCATACTTTCCCCGTTCAGATTTCCCCGCAAATGCTTCCCCTGGATTCAAAGGCACATGCGGCATCGCATAAGGGAAATAGAGGAAAAAAGGATCTGAAGGATGTTGTTGGACAAAATCGATGGCAGCTTCGGTGTATCTCTTGGTTAAAGTCGTCTGGTCAGGGCCTGACTCGATGGTGTCATTGCCTTGAATCAAGGGAATGGGCGCGTAGCGCGGTGGCAGCATATCATTGCTATAGGGCAATCCCAGATAGGTGTCAAAGCCATTTTGTAAGGGCAAATAATCAGCCTTGGTGACGCCTAGGTGCCATTTCCCTATACAAGCGGTAGCGTAGCCCGCTTCCTTCAGGCCTTCGGCCAAAGTCTTCTCTTTGGGATGCATCCCCAATTGAGAATGGGGAAAGAGCACCCATTCTAAGCCTGATCGGACGGGATAGCGCCCTGTCAGGAGTGCATAGCGGCTCGCTGTGCAGGCAGGAGAGCCCGCATAGAAATTGGTGAATTTCATGCCCTTCTGCGCCATCTGGTCCAGATGAGGCGTGCGAATAGTCGGATGCCCATAACAGGTCAAGTCCCCGTATCCCAGGTCATCGCAGAATAGGATGATGATGTTGGGGCGAGGGGCTTCTGAAGTCGTAGATGGGGTGCATTGCGTGAATAATGCGATCAGGAGAAGGAAGAGGTAGCGCATGGGGGGAAATTAAAGTAAAAATAAATAACAAGGAACAAGGAAGTGAAAAGTGACTTCTGAATTGCTTGCTTTCCACATTAATCTAGCAGATTCATAAATGATCTCTTCACTTTATCCTTTCTTGTTTATTATTTTTCCTTTTTACTTTTCTGAATCCATTATTATGCTAATAACCGCCATCATACAAGCCCGCCCCATCCCCTGCAGCCTTTCCCAAAGCCTGGAAAAGGCCCTTTCTTTGATTGCAGAGGCCGCCCAAAAAGGCGCTCAGCTAGTCGCCTTCGGCGAGTCGTGGCTCAGCGGCTACCCAGCCTGGGTGGATCATGCCCCTGAGATCGCCCAATGGGGCAACCCCGCCATGAAGGCAGCTTATGTGGAGCTGTACAAAAACGCCGTTCTCGTGGGGAGTGAGACGACTCAAGCCCTGGCTGACGCAGCCAAGCGGCATCAGATCACCCTCATCATGGGCATCAATGAGCGGGTGGAGAAAGGCCCAGGAAATGGGACGCTGTACAATGGCATTTTGACCTTTGGGCCAAATGGTGTCTTACTCAATCACCACCGTAAACTCATGCCTACCTTCAATGAAAAATTGGTGCATGGGCTGGGTGATGGCCGTGGGCTAAAAGTGGTCGAAACACCGCATGTGCGGGTGGGGAGCCTAATTTGCTGGGAACATTGGATGCCGCTCAGTCGGCAGGCGCTGCACATGCAAGGCGAGCAAGTGCATGTCGCCCTTTGGCCGATGGTCAAGGAGCTGAATGTGCTGGCGAGCCGCCATTATGCGCATGAAGGGCGTTGTTTTGTGCTGGCCGTAGGCCAGATTATGCAAGTAAATGACATCCCGGAAGCCCTGGGGCGGACTTCCCTCAACGGTCGCACCTCGGGCGACTTGCTCCTGAGAGGCGGCAGTTGTATCATCAAGCCGAATGGCGAACTGCTTCTCCCTCCCCAAATGGACGCGGAGGGCATTTTCATTCAAGAACTCAACCTCGATGAGATCATCGAGGAGCAAATGACGCTGGATGTCTCCGGCCATTACCATCGGCCCGATGTGTTTGAGTTTCGGGTGAAGTGAGACCGCTCCCTGCGGTCGCTGCGAGACCGTTCGGGGCTTCGACAAGCTCAGCCCCTCACTGCGAGAGCCGAGACCGCTCGAAGACTCGCTATGAGACAAGAGACTAAAAGTCATGCCTTTGTCTCGCAGCGAGGTGAGTCTTCGAACCGAGCGGTCTCGCAGCGAGGGCTGAGTCTTCGAAGCCCGAACGATCTCGCCTCTCGCAGCGAGCCCGCAGGGCGAGCGGTCTCAATACCGCTCCCCATACTGCTGCAAATAATAATTCTGATACGCTCCAGACTGCACACGGGCAATCCACTCCGCATTGGCAAGGTACCAGTCGACGGTCTTTTCGAGGCCTTCCTCGAATTGGAGCGAAGGTTCCCACCCCAGCTCGTTGGTGAGTTTGGAAGCGTCTATGGCGTAGCGCATATCGTGGCCAGCACGGTCGGTTACATAAGTGATCAGTTTGGCTGCGCTGCCTGTTTCCCGCCCTAGTTTTTTGTCCATCACTTTACACAAAAGATGAATGAGGTCAATGTTTCTCCATTCGTTATTGCCGCCGATATTATAGGTTTCTCCTTCTTTCCCTTGGTGGAAAATGAGGTCTATTGCTTTAGCGTGGTCTTCCACCCAAAGCCAGTCGCGGACATTGATGCCTTGGCCATAGACAGGCAGGGGTTTTTCCTTGACAATGTTGGCGATGAAGAGAGGCAGGAGTTTTTCGGGAAATTGGTAAGGTCCATAATTGTTGGAGCAGTTGCTCATCACAAAGGGAAACTTATAGGTGTTGCCGTAGGCGCGGACGAAGTGGTCGGAGCTCGCTTTGGAAGCCGAATAAGGACTCTGCGGGTCATAAGGCGTAGTTTCTACAAAAAATCCCCCATCGTGCAAGGAGCCGTAGACTTCGTCTGTAGAGACGTGATAAAAACGCACGTCGTCACGGCCTGCCCAGTGTTTCTTGGCAGTGTTGAGGAGATTGACGGTGCCGATGACATTGGTACGAACAAACGACATCGGATCTGTAATGCTGCGGTCTACATGGCTTTCTGCTGCCAGGTGAATGACACCGTTGATGTCAAAGCGTGTAAATACTGATTCGATGGCCGCTTCATCACAAATATCGGCTTTGACAAAGGTGTAATTGGGGAGGTTTTCTATGTCTTTCAGGTTTTCGAGGTTGCCTGCATAGGTGAGCAAATCCAGGTTGATAATCTGATAGTCAGGGTACTTGTGTACCATGTGGCGGACGAGGTGAGAACCGATAAAACCTGCGCCGCCCGTGATGAGAATGTTTTTCATGAAATATGGTCTGTGTAATGTTGATCTGTTTCCTGCAAAAATAGGGCAAAAAAGGGGGAATGAATACTTTGGGAACAAATGAAAATTAAAATGAAAGTTAAAACCTCTCCTGAGCGAAGTCAAAGGATCAAAATATGACTTGACTATCAAGGAGTTACAAATGAGAAATCGGAACTTTATTTTTTCATCGTTCGAAAACATCGGAAATTTACCACAGATTACACGGATTTTCACAGATTAAAAAAGGCAATCCATGTAAATCCGCGTAATCCGTGGCCCATTCTTCTTTCATGGAAGGACCAATTGTTTTACAGGGCTGCAATTTGCGCAAACAGGAGTTTTTGCCTAATTTGAATGAAGTCAATTTTCTTCTCCACCTACAAACTCCTATTTTATGAAACGACTCTCTACTCTACTTTCCCTTCTGTTGTTCGTAGTGGGCCTATCTGCCCAGATCAACTCCGTCCAAATTGGCTCAGCTAGCAATGCTTATAGCACCTATATCAGTGGTGGCCACTCACTTTCATTTGTGCCAGGTACGGGTACCAATGGCGGCTCACTGAGTTTTGTACATAGAGAAAATACCTCCCTCCACACAGGCGGTAGTTCAGGCCGAATTCGCTATTCCTTTTCTACCAATGGGGGTACTTCTTGGACCACAGAACAAGGACCTGTGACTGTTTTGAATACCTTTTTATCTAGATATCCTTCTTGTAAATTATTCAATCCCAATCCTACCTCTATGAGCCTTGGAGACCTCAACATGGCTGTGGTATGTCCTACGCTCACTGCTGCGGGGACTGGTTTTGAAGGCACGTATGTAGGCATGTTGGATTCTGCTGTAAACAATCCTTTTAGCGTATTAAACATTACTCAAGAGCAGTATATCAATCGCGCTGCCTCCTCCACATCTACTACTCGGATCAGTCGAAGCCTGGTTCAGCGTGTACCTGGTGAATTTTGGTTTATTATTCCTTCTACCAATGTACGCGATGTCGATGTATACAAAGGGGTCTATAATGCTAGCATGAATCGCATTGACTGGGTGCGTGACCGCGTATTGGTAACGGGATTCCGAACGGGTGCATTACAATCTCAGGGGCAGCATATTGCTTTCAGCCCTGACGGAAGCACCGGGTATATAGCTATGGCTGGAGACCTCACGGGCGGGATAAATGGCTCTTATGCCCCTATTTTGTCTACTACGACAGATAGTGGAGCCACCTGGAGTGTACCACAGGAGATCGATATGCGGATATGGTACCGTCTAGTAGATTCCTTGACTTCTGTACCAGGGGGATCTGGGCATCCAGCTATTGGTTCTCGGTATCCTGTAGGTTCCAATGTGATCCCAAATGTTACGGATCTTACAGTTGATGGGAATGGGAACCCCCATTTTTTGGTGTTGGTCGACAATGAAGTTTCTTCACTTGCTCCCAATTATAATATGGCGGAAAATAAACTGATGCTAGTAGATATTACACAAGATACATTTGGAAATTGGGAAGGGGTGTATGTGGCTGAAAAGTCTACCCGCAGGGCAGTGATAGGGAACCCAAGTGTTGCCAATGGCTCGCTATTTTTTGAGACTTGGATGCAGGTCACCAGAAATGCAGATGGCACCAAAATATTTTACTCTTGGAATGATACTGACACTACAGCTGCGGGCTGGAGTCCCGGAGATGGGAACAATGCTCCTGACCTGTTTGGACGCGGATACGATGTCTCTACTGGCATGATGACGCCTGTGGTATGTCACACATGCAGTGATGCTACTTGGCAAGGGCGAATTTTGACGCCTACTGTGGCAGAAGAGGTTATCACAAGAGGTAGTACCCATTCTGTCCCTACTATGGTGATGGAACTTGACTCCTTGAATGCTAGTCTCTTGAACCCTGTTCGCTATCATTTTTTTAGCAATATCAACTATACCAATAGCCAGTTCACCCAAACGCCTGTCTATTTCAGAACCTATTGTGGCGACTTTCCCCTTACAATTTCTGCTTTCTCTCAAGACGCCATTTGTGGAAATAATAATGGGATTGGAAAAATCAACATTACTTCTCCTAGTTCACCTGGACCTTATACCTATACTTGGAGTTCAGGCCAGACAGTGGACAGTGTCGGCACCTTGGCAGCTGGCAGTTATACCATTACGGTAGAGGATGATAGTTCCTGTGTGGCAAGTATTTCCATTAATATTACCAACACCCCTGGGCCGCAGATAGATTCCATTGGCCATACAGATGTGACTTGTTTTGGCGGAGTTAATGGAACCGCCTTTGCGATGGCTTCTGGTGGCACAGCGCCACTCAGCTATACTTGGATCACGGGTGATACGACGGCATCTGTCATCAATTTGACGGCTTCGATATACAATGTGACGATCACAGATGTCAATGGCTGTACGGTGGACACCACCATCACCGTCTCAGAACCAACGGCTGTATCAGTTGTGACCAATGGGTTTGATCCTTCTTGTTTTGGGGGAAGCGATGGCTCTGCGGGAGCGGTAGCTGGAGGTGGCACGCCAGGCTATACCTACTCCTGGTCCAATGGAGACTTGGGGGCAAATACTTCCAATACTTTGGCAGCAGGCGCCTACACCGTCACCGTCACAGATACCAATGGCTGTACAGGGATGACATCAGTCAATATCTTTGATCCACCCGCCATCACGAGTGCTACCAGTACTTTCAATGTGACCTGCTTTGGCGGTAGAAATGGCAGTGCCACTGCGACAGGTATGGGCGGGACGCCGCCGTTTAACTATACCTGGTCCAACGGCGTGACACTAGCCGCGAACAATAATATTCCCGCAGGAACTTTCTATGTGACTATCACAGACTCTAAAGGCTGCGAAAAGATCGATTCGGTCTTGATCGAGCAGCCAGATATGATCGCGGGAAATCCTACGGTCAGCAATGTTTCCTGTTTTGGGGAAATGGATGGAAGTATTATGCTAAATGTCACAGGAGGCACTGCCCCCTTTAACTTTACCTGGACGAATGGCGGCACCACACAAGATCTCACAGGGCTTCCTGGCGGCACCTATGCCGTGACCATCATCGATGCCAATAATTGCACCGGCTCCGCCGTAGCACAGTTGACAGAACCACCTGCTATGGTGCTGAATGCGACCTTCACACCAGACAATGGAACTGGCAATGGAACCGCCACCGCCAATGTAACAGGAGGCAATCCACCTTATATGTATGATTGGTTATCTGGGCAGACGACCAAGACCATTACTGGGCTTTTTGCTGGTAATTATATCATCACTGTGACGGACGCCAATGGCTGTGAACAGAAGGATACCATCTTGGTCACCAGCAATGTCGGAATCGATGAGCTGGCTAGTGCGGGCATCCAAACTCTGGAGGTATTCCCCAACCCTTCTACGGGCGTCTTCTACCTCAACATTGGGCTCGTCCAAGTACAGCCGCTGAAGCTGGAGGTCTACGACCTTAGGGGGAAAGCCATTTTGACCCAAGCCCTTCGCGCTGCGAAAGAGTTTGAAGAGGTCCTTGACCTGGAAGGACTGGCCAAAGGCGCCTATTTCTTGCGGATCACCACTCCCCATGGAATGGGTCATAAGCATCTGATTGTCAAGTAATTAAAGAACCATGAAAAAATTATTATTGATTATAGGGTGTTTAGGGATGACCTCTTTGTTTGCCCAAGTGACTTCTCAACAAATTGGAAGCTCTTCAAATGCCTTTACCTCGTTATTTAATTCCTCCCATTCCCTATCTCATTTTTCAGGAACGGGGACAAATGGAGGTAGCCTAGCCTTTCTGCATAGGGAAAACACCACTTTGCACACAGGAACGGGTTCAAGCAGTGGCCGGCTACGATACGCGATTTCTACCAATGGCGGGACTTCTTGGAGTAGTGAAAATGGTCCCATTAATCCTACCTATACACAACCTGCTAGGTACCCTAGCGCCGTGCTATTCAACAAAACATTAGGTTCAAGCAGCAATTTTTCCGACTTGAGGCTGACCTATGCGTGTCCTACCGTTGCAACGACTTGGGATGGGCAGGTGATTGGCTTAGCAGGTGCGTTAACCAGTACCTCTCCTTCTGTCCTCCAAGAAGACTATCCTTATGGAGGCACGGTCACACATGACTATATCACCAATAGCATGGTGGAACGCGTACCGGGTGAGTTCTGGTACTGCAATTTGGGATTTAATGGGACTGCCATTACTGGAGACATAACGGTTTACAAAGGGATTTATAGCAGTACAGGTGATACCATTGCATGGAGCGTTGATACGACCATTACGCCCAATCACAATACTTCTGGACCCGGTGGTATTTCCAGGCACACTGCCTTAAATATGGCCTTTGACCCGTCAGGAAATATAGGATACATCGCCTATCTAGGGGATTTGGTAGGGGGAATAAATAATGTTTTTACCCCTATCGTGATCAAAACCACTGACGGCGGCAATACCTGGCAAGCGCCAGAGGAAATCAATATGAATGATTTTCCCACCCTCCCCGATAGCCTATCAAGTACGGGTAGTACTGGAAGCCCTGCGTGTGCTTTCACCGCTGATTTGACAGTAGATATGAATAGCCGCCCGCACTTCTTTGTACAGATTGGAAATGCACCTACTGCACCTGCCTATAATGTCTTGGTGAATTATTATTTAATGGCGGACTTCACGCAGGATAGCCTGGGAGAATGGATGATTCACTATGTGGCAGAGCAATCAGGGCTACGAGGGACTTTTGGGGGTACAAATACCTTTACGGCAGATGCCTGGACCAAAATCTCTCGCACGGCTTCAGGCGATAAAATCTTTTATGGGTGGACTGATACAGACAATGTTGGTACTATCAGGACCAATAACCAACCCAATTTACTGGGAAGGGCTTTAGATATTGGCACAGAAAAATTTACCCCGATTACCAACTGGACCATTAACGACATGAATTGGGCTGGACAGGTGCTACTTCCACAAGTCTCTACAACAGTATTTGAACGCAGTGGAAATTATACCGTCCCGACCGTGGTCATGCGGCTGGATTCGGGTGATGCCCTCATGCCTGTTTCTCATCATTATTTCTCCAATATCACCTATCCAGGCACCAGTTTCACCCAAAATGCAGTCACATTCTCTGGTTGTCGTTCTGGCTTGATGAGTAGCTATCAAGTAATAGATGATATATGTGCGCTGGGAACTGGCAGGGTGGTAGCAACCGTTCAATCTACTTTTGGGAGTGGCCCATTTTCCTTTAGTTGGAGTAATGGAGGCACCACGGATACCTTGTCCAATTTGGGTCAAGGCATCTATGTCTTGACCCTCACAGAGCCATCCAGCGGGTGTATGCGTGTCGACAGTATTTTGGTAAATGACATTCCTGGCCCCCAAATAGATTCTGTAGGTCATACGGACGTGACCTGTTTTGGCGGAGTGAATGGAAGTGCCTTTGCGATGGTTTCTGGTGGCACAGCCCCACTCAACTATGCCTGGATCACGGGAGATACTACGGCATCCATTATCAACCTTACAGCTTCTGTGTACAATGTGACAGTGACGGATGCCAACGGATGTACCGTGGATACGGCTATCACCATTTCAGAACCCGCTGCAGTTTCTGTAGTAAGTACGGGTCAAGATCCGTCTTGCTTTGGCGGAAGTGATGGCTCCGCAGGCGCGGTTGCGGGGGGCGGTACCCCAGGCTATACTTACTCCTGGTCCAATGGAGATACGGGGCCCAATACCTCCTCAACGCTGGCAGCAGGCGCTTATACCATCACAGTCACAGATACCAATGGCTGTACGGGCATGACAACTGTCAATATCTTTGATCCACCGGCTATCACCAGCGCTACCAGCACGTTCAATGTGACCTGTTTTGGAGGGAGAAATGGCAGTGCTACTGCGATGGGTATGGGCGGAACACCTCCATTTAGCTACTCGTGGTCTAATGGGGTGACATTGCCTGCCAACAATAATATTCCAGCAGGCACTTTCCTCGTGACGATCACAGATTCCAAAGGATGTGTGAAGATCGATTCGGTCTTGATAGAACAACCTGATATGATCGCTGGGAACCCTACCATTAGCAATGTTTCGTGTTTTGGGGAAATGGATGGAAGTATTATGCTAAATGTCACGGGCGGGACAGGACCATTCAATTTCAACTGGACCAATGGAGGTACCACCCAAGACCTCACGGGCCTTTCTGGCGGGACCTATGCCGTGACCATCATCGATGCCAATAGTTGCACCGGCTCCGCCGTCGCACAAGTGACCGAACCACCAGCCATGACCCTCAACGCGACATTTACCCCAGACAATGGAACTGGAAATGGCACGGCAACAGCAAATGTAACTGGTGGAAATCCCCCTTATAATTATGCCTGGTTATCTGGCCAGACCACCAAGACCATTACAGGGCTTTTTGCGGGGAACTACATCATCACAGTGACGGATGCCAATGGCTGTGAACAGAAAGACACCATTCTTGTCACGAGTAATGTGGGAATCGATGACCTCGCTAAAGCAGGGATAAATTCCATACAGGTATTTCCTAATCCATCCGATGGTCGATTCCACCTTGCAATAGAAGTGAACCAGGTTCAGCCCCTTAAGCTGGAGGTTTATGACCTACGAGGAAAAGCGATCCTGACCCAGGAGCTTCATGCAGCGAAGGATTTTGAAGAAATCCTTGATTTGACACATGTCGCACATGGCATCTATTTCTTGCGGCTCGTCACCACAAATGGAATGGGGAGTAGGCAGCTGATTGTCAAATAGGGGAAATGGTTATATAAGCAATAACTTGATGATTGTCAGCATATTATAACCCAAATACCAAATCTTAAATTCCTATTATTGTAAGCTGAATACGCAACAGATTGAAGAAAATCTGTTGCGTATTTTTTTGGCTATCGACATGTAACAGGCTTTCTCCATCCTGGTACATGTCCAAGCTTGCCTCTGTCTCATGCCCGCTTTCTCCGCCTCAATTCTTCCTTCAACAATAATAGTTCACGTCCTGACTGGCCCGCGACGGAGGTATTCTCATTCGCCCGCCTAATCAGGTAAGGCATCACAGATTTTACAGGACCATAAGGGAGGTACTTGGCGGTATTGTACCCCGCGTGGCCCAGATTGAAGGAAATATGATCTGACATCCCCAAAAGCTGTGAGAATAAGACATGGGAGTCATTGGGGGCAAGGCCTTTTTCCGCCATCAGTTGGGTGAGCAAAAGGCTACTTTTGTCATTATGTGTACCCGCACAAATATGCACGTGATCGATATTGTCAATACAAAGGGCCAAGGCCGCATCAAAATCACGGTCTGTTGATTCTTTATTGGGCTGCATGGGCGTTTTATATCCCATTTCTTCTGCGCGCTCATTTTCTTTTTCAAGATAGGCTCCACGCACCACCTTTACGCCCAGTTGATAGCCTTTTTCTTTGCTCCGCTGGATTAGTTCCTGGAGGTATGCTAAACGATCCCACCGGTAGAGTTGCACGGTAGTAGCTACCCATGCATTATCTTGATTGTACTTTTCCATCATTTCCTCAGCTAGCATATCAATCGTATCCTGAATCCAAGACTCTTCAGCGTCTATGAAAATCGGTGTTTTTTGCTTCGCAGCCTCTGCACAGAGTCTATCAAGGCGCCCTCTGACACGTTCAAAGGCAGCTTGTTCATCGTCTGTCAATGCTGCATCAGTTTGTGCTTTTTCCAATAACTCAAATTCCCCAAGTCCTGTCACCTTACAAGCACTAAATGCGACTTCCTCATGGCCGCCACCATGTTTCACTGCTTCGAGGATTTCCTCACACGTTTTATCAAACCCTTCCTCTGTTTTTTCCCCTTCCACAGAAAAGTCAAGAATTGTCCGTACACCAAATTGGAACAGGTATTTCGACGTCTGAGCCGTCTCTTCAAGCGTTTCCCCTCCACAAAAAAGCTCATAAAGGGTATTTTTCACCAAGCCTTTGATTGGGAGTCGTATCGCAAAAGCAAACATCAGGAGCTTAGGCCCTATTGCATTGATGAGGGGACGCCCCATCAACCAGAAAAGCCAATAGGCTTTGCGAAGTTGTACCTTTGATTTAGCTTGAAACGCCAGTTGCGTATTCTTGAAATCTAATTTGGGAGCTATTTTTTCCATGTGAACGCTAATTGAGTTTGAACTTGTACTTGAATTTGTCCTTTCTTCTCCTATTGATTCGCTTCCCGCAAAGGCTTGTCTGAAACATCGTTTTCGTTTCTAGGGGGATTAAAGGTAACAGGTTTGGGTTCTCTTGCTATATAGATAAATTCTACTGTTTTTACCCCTTGATTGTATACAATATCATCCTCAGCGTACTTGATGATATGGGTACCATCCCAAAGGATCGTATCAGTTCCCACTGGCAAATCTTCCAAGATATCTTGATGAGAAAAATGGTAGAATTCGTGACGGTGAAACCGCGTCATCAATTCTCCCCCAGTATCATGTTTATTAGGAATTTGGACAAAATCGCTTCCAGACGGTGCAAAAAAGCGATTTCGTGACCATCCTTGTTCCAGCGGTGTAGCAGTCTCTACATACCCTGAAGCAGGGACCTGCACTTGATAGGCACCATCTTTCAAGGCGAGTGGCTTAGCATCCGGCTTGCTGTGAACCACCGTCACCCATCCTTCAAATCCTTCTGAGGGAAGGTAATAATCATGGTTGGTTCGTTTAGTATTCCACCAAAATCCCAGCAAAAAAATAGCCGCAGTAAGAAAGCAGACAATGATGATTCTATCGATCAGCTTGAGGTTTTTAAATTTCATTCAGTAAATGTAACACGCTTGGCTGAAAAGAAAAAAGGGAGCACAAATGCTCCCTTTATGAAATAAGCAACTAGCTTATAAGCCGGATCCTGTAACCCCGAAGGGCCCTCCATCATTTATCTAGGCCTGCCGTCACCGACAGGCTCTATCGACCTACCCACTGACATCGGACGGGCCGCCCTCAAGCGTCAGCTTATTTGGTCTTTCAGCTCCTGAGGTTTACCTGGCTACCGACATCACTGCCGATACCGGTGGGCTCTTACCCCACCCTTTCACCCTTACCAACCCCCAAAAATTACTAATGAATAATTAATAATTAACTGAGTTTTGGCGGTCTACTCTCTGTTGCACTTGCTGTCTCTCATTTTCATGAGATCCTTCCCGTTAGGAAGCAAGATGCCCTGTGCTGTCCGGACTTTCCTCCTCTGGATTAATTATTGATTACTGATTATTAATTATTGATTGATAACAACCCTTAATCAATAATCATTCAATTAATAAATCAATAATTATTCAGCGGCGATGGAGCCACTAGTTGCAATCGGTTATTCAGATGAATAAATTATCCAAGCATAAACCTACGTATTTTACTGTATTTTGTAACAATTTGGGCAAAAAACAGCTTATCTAACTTTGAAATCCTCAACTTTCGACCTACATTTACGTATTCAAGCTAAGTGTGAGCTCATAATATCTAAAAACCACATCTCTGTTAAGGAACATCGTCATGAAACACATATTTACTTTATTGATAATCTTCGCTCTAGCACTTGGATCTGGGTTGGCTCAGGATTCATTTTCTAGTTCCAGTGAAGCCACCCTAATCACCAATGTTAGTGTTTATCCTAACCCTAGCCACACTGGTGATTTTTCCGTAAAATTTCTGATCAATTCTCCCCAAGATCGCCTGCAAATCAAGGTGTATAATTTGATTGGTCGTGAAGTATATAGCAATCAAGCCAAAGCATCTCAAGGGCAATTCAAAACGAGTTTTTCTCTCCAAAGTCTTCCTAAAGGATTTTATATGCTAGAAGTCACAATCGGTGATAAGCGTATTACACGACGCCTAGCTTTTTCCTAAGAATCCATCTAAGATTAAAATACCAGCCATTGCTTTTCAAGCAATGGCTTTTTTTATTACTCATAAGCTCGAAACTTCACGCCTGTTCGGTCAAATTGCAAAGCTGGTAATGGCACCCGCAAAATATTCACCGTGCTAAAGATTGCGTGCAAAAATCCTGATTTCGTCTTGATATTGGCCAGGTCAATGTCGAAGGCGAGGTAGTATTGACGGTATTCATTTTGCTTGATAATCTCATCTGGAATCCTGCCATAACCACCCACCATCCCTTCAGCTCCATATCCTAAGGCCAGATTGAGCCACCTTGGGTAGATGTCCTTGAATTTTCCTTCTGGTAAAAAGGAATGCACTCGAAAACTTAGCCAAAGCGTATTTCCATTATAGTCTTTGAGTAACCACTCAATGGGATTACTTCCAAACAAACGCTGCAAACTATCTACTTCTGCAAAGGCAGATTTTCGCCAACCGACTTTCATCTGAACCCGATTTTCATTCCATAGCAGTTGATTCCCAACAGCTAAAGAAGAGCCCAAAAAATTGGCCCCAATATCACTCCAAGAAAATCCCCAGGTTTCTCCAAATCCATCAAATACCTCAATGCTACTCATGGCCAGAAAGCCCCCTATTCCTCCTCGGAGGATAGCTTTCTTTTTAGAAGTCCCAGACCATTTATACAAATCTGTAATCCATCGACTCGCATTATAAGCCCCCATCATATGCCCTCCTTTATCTATCTGTTTCCATTCCCTTGAATCATCAAAAAAGTGAAAACTTCCTAGATCTTGAGATGAGTACCAGGAGGTGCCTAAATATAGACCCGCAAGTCCTAGCCCCCCTACGATCGTCCCAGTCACCCACCTTTGGCGTTGCTTATTGGGCACCGTATCATTTAGAAAAAAAGAATTGGCTGGGCGCTCAGGATATTGGTAATGAAAAGCGCGAAGTTCCTGGCCCTGGCTAGCATGTGGCCCAACGAGGCAGAAGATTATGAGCACAAAACAAATGAGTGGGGAAGTCAGTCTTTTGGGAAGCATAAGGTGCGAAGATAGGCTGAACGAATTGCAAATTCAATCCCAAAAAATTGCCAATCTCAATGTACCTTTGCAGCTGAGCGGATTTTTAACCTAATCCGTTACGCGATTACAAAAACAACAAAAAGGATCATACCACATGAAAGAAGTATTTATTGTCTCTTCGGTGAGAACTCCCATAGGAAGCTTTGGGGGAATTTTTGCCAATGTCTCTGCTACCGCCTTGGGAACGGCTGCAATTAAAGGAGCCCTTGAAAAAGCGGGCGTTGCAGCCAGTGAGGTGGAAGAAGTATTTATGGGAAATGTCATTTCCGCTAATTTAGGCCAGGCGCCAGCCCGCCAAGCCGCTTTAGGGGCAGGCATTGGGCATCAAGTCCCTTGTACAACCGTCAACAAAGTATGCGCTTCAGGCGCCAAAGCAGTCATGTTTGCCTCTCAAAGCATCATGCTAGGCCATGCGGATCTCATTGTGGCTGGAGGAATGGAAAATATGTCCATGGTTCCCTATTATATGCCCAAAGGGCGGTTTGGCTATAAATACGGCAATGCCGAATTAGTAGATGGCCTGTTCAAAGACGGCCTTTCTGACGCCTATGACCATCAAGCGATGGGCGTATGTGCCGATAGGACTGCCCACAAATATCAAATCTCTCGTGAAGAGCAGGATGCTTTTGCGATTCAGTCTTATCAGCGGTCTGCTGCCAGTACTGAAGCGGGGCATTTCAAGGATGAGATCGTCCCTGTGATGGTCCCTCAGCGGAAAGGCGATCCCCTCGCTATTATCGAAGATGAGGAATACAAGAAGGTCAAATTTGAAAAGGTACCCACCTTACGTCCAGTATTTACCAAGGACGGTACAGTGACGGCGGCCAATGCATCTACAATTAATGATGGGGCTTCAGCCCTCATTTTGGCTAGTAAAGAGAAGGTCGAGGAATTGGGATTAAAACCCGTAGCAAAAATAGTCTCGTTTGCTGATGCGGCACTTGAGCCTCAATGGTTTACCGTAGCACCTACGGTTGCGGCTCCTAAGGCCCTCAAACGCGCGGGCATGACATTGGATGACATTGACTTTTTTGAAGTCAATGAGGCCTTCTCAGCGGTCACACTAGCCTTTAGCAAAGAATTAAAGGTAGGACTTGATAAAATCAATGTAAATGGAGGCGCCGTTTCCTTAGGCCATCCGCTGGGTGCTTCAGGGGCGCGTATTTTGACTACGCTGAATTCTGTGCTTCATCAGAAAGATGCAACTACGGGATTGATTGCGATTTGCAATGGAGGAGGCGGTGCTTCTTCGATTGTGATCGAACGCGTATAATTAAGATCTATTTGATTTCTGAATATCGAACAAGGAATTAAGATTGAAGAAGTGGATTGGACCAATATTCATTGACTAATCCATTAAAGATTTGAGAGCGAATTTAAAGGTGAAGATTCATTATACAGGCAGTTCACACTCAAACTCGCTCTCATACTTCTATGTTAGCCTACCTTGACAAGCTCTATGTCAAATACAAGCACAGAGTTGGCAGGGATAGCGCCGACAGCATTTGGGCCATATGCCAATGGGCTAGGAATCAATAAGGTTCCTTTTCCCCCTACACTAAATTGAGGAATACCTTCTTCCCACCCTGGGATGACTTGGCGATTGCCAAGCTGAAAGGTGATAGGTTCACCTCGTTTGTAAGAAGAATCGAAGATGGTTCCGTCCAAGAGGCGGCCTTCATAATGTACCGTTACCTGACTATTCCGCTGGGCCTTTGTGCCTGTTCCTTCAACTTTCATGGCGTAGACTAGACCAGAGGGCAGTTGCTTAGCAGGTAATTGATGCTCCCTCACATAACCCTCAATCAAAGGCATATCGATCTGCATCTGCTTCATCATCGCCTCAATATAAGCCTGGCGGCGTTTCTCCTGAGCAGCTTGCTCTGTTTTTTGATACGTTTCCTCATCCAAAATCTCCAACAACTCCACTTCGAAGGCCAAGGAAGCAAATGGAGGAATAGCCCCTTCAATTCCTTGAGCCCCGTAGCCGAGTTCATGGGGCAAGTAGAGATTTGCCTTACCCCCTACTTTCAACAGCTGTAAGCCTAGGTCCCAGCCTTTGATCACTTGGCCCTTGCCTAGTTGAAACGTGAAAGGTGTACCACGTTCAATAGAACTATCAAATACCTTCCCATCCAAAAAACGGCCTGTATAGTGTACTTGCACATAATCGCCTGCTTGAGGTTGTTTACCATCGCCCTCTTTTGTCATCACATAGTACAGATCATCTACTGTACGTTCCGCTTTAATCTGATTTTCTTCCAGATAACTTTTAAGATTCGTCATTCGACTTATTGATTATTGATTACTAATTAATGATTCTTCTATTTCTCTTACCCTCCATAATTAGGCCCAGAACATAAAACATAGAACCTAAAACCTAAAACGTTATAAGATATAAGGCGCCAAGGCATCTGCTAATTTGCGGTCATTGCTGAGCCGGGGAAATTTATTTTGCCCCCCAAGCTTACCCACAGATTTCATGTATTCTCTGGATGCTCCCACCTTGAGGGGAGTGATCTTGGCGCGTTGCAGAATATTGCCAGAACGAAGGTCCTGATAGTAGGGGTTTTTTGCCTGAAGTTTTTGGTCCAATACTTCCGAAAAATATGCAAGGTCATCAGGTCTATTCACAAACTCGATCAGCCATTCATGGCAGGAGTCTCCTTTGTCCTTTTGGATGGAAGGGGCAACGGTAAATTCCTGGAATTCGCCGCCCGCCTGTTTGACGGCTTCCATGATGGCAAAATTCACCTCTTCAGAAATCACATGTTCCCCAAAGGCAGACAGAAAGTGCTTCACACGTCCAGAAACCCTTATTTTATAGGGATCCAGCGAGACAAACTTCACGGTATCGCCAATATCATACGCCCACAGCCCCGCATTGGTAGAGATGATCATGGCATATTGTTCCCCCAACTCCACTTCTTCCAGTCCTAGGCGGGGGGCATTTTCACTTCCATATTGATTCAGGGGAATGAATTCATAAAAGACGCCATTCCTTGGCAATAGGAGTAGGCCATCATCAGCTTGTGAATTTTGAATGGCAAAAAAGCCTTCAGAAGCAGGGTAGACCTCTACCATGTCAACGCTGTCTCCCAAATATTTGTCAAATATTGGGCGGTAGGGGTTGAAGTCCACGCCTCCTTGAACAAAGATAGAAAGATTGGGCCAGGCCCCTAAAGGAGATTTGCCATGACTGGCTTCTAGCTCTTCAAAAAACATTTGAACCCAAGGTGGAATCCCCGAGATCAAGCGCAAATCCTTGTCATGTACTTCACTGGCTATGGCCTTTACTTTATCCTCCCAATCTTCGATACAATTGGTCTCATAAGTAGGCACGCGATTAGATAATAATACCCCAGGGACAAAGTGATTGACTATTCCTGATAATCGACCAACTTTCAACCCATGATTATTCATCTCTATCTCTGGACTGCCAGAGAGAAACATCATTTTGCCGTCAAAAAATGAGGCATTTCCAGTTTCGGCAGCATATAGTAGCAGCGCATCACGAGCAGCTGCGATTTGGTTGCGAATGGATACTTTGGTTAAAGGAATGTATTTAGCACCTGAGGTCGTACCTGAGGTTTTGGCCAAATAAATAGGCTTCCCTGGCCACGAAACGTCTGGCTCTCCCTGATAAATTCTGTCAAAATAAGGTTTTGCGGCCTCATAACTCCTGACAGGAACAGCGGAAATAAAATCCGCATGTGTGCGGATATCTGAAAAGTGGTGATCTTTTCCAAATTGCGTATGCTGCGCTTTGGCGAGCAATTGACCGAAGGTCTTTTGTTGCCAAAAGCAAGCGCGCTTACTTTCTTGTTGAATTTGTCGTGCGCGAAATCGCGCGATTTGCAATGCTGCAAAGGACTTTATTCCCATCCCGCGAAGGTACGGCGAATTGTGAAGAGGCGCAAAAATGGAAACGCCTGACCATAAGGCCAGGCGTCCATTTCTTTCAGGTGGTCAATTGGTTTTATGCTTCTCCGATAAATGGAGATGCTTTTTCAAGTGTTTCTACCAAAGCAGTATTATTTTTGCTGGTTGATGCACCCGAAATTTTCTCTGCTAGATCAGCTACTTGCTGGTTATATTCTTCGAGCATTTTCTTGCCCTTCTTGGTTAAGGTAACTAAAATAGATCTTCTGTCTTCTTTAGAATTCACACGCTTCACGAGGTTCAGGCGCTCAATCTTATCTACGAGGCTGGTGAGGGTACTAAATTTAATTTTAAAACGCTCACCAATTGCTTTCATTCGCTGAGGACCTTCTTGGGAAATAAACAGGATAATTTCCATTTCATTGGCCGAGATCTTGTACTTCTTGCGGATTTCATTCTGATGATGCCTGAATGCATCGCGCATGTTCAATAGGTGTTTAGTTAAATCGTCTGTTTTCATAACTTCTGTAGGGTTTCCATTACTTTTACTGACACGTGCCATGATCTTTGAATTTGGTTATTTTCTGAAATTACTGATTCTCTTTGAAAAGAGATTTCTTGAATAAGGTTATATTCGACAATATGCAAAATTCACTGCAATAATCAAAGGACTTTTTACTATTCTCAAATTAGTTTCATTAGCTTCTTATTCTTTGGATATTGTCAAAAATTGAATTTATTTTTTCACCATTAGACGGTCCCTATACGGGTCGGTCACTATTTGGTTGTGATAAGTTTAAATAATTATCAATCCTCAAAACATTACGTGAAAATTATCCCTGCATAAAGTGTCGTTTATCCAACATTTCTTCAATACGAAGAATAAAAATGATTGACATTCAGACAATTAGGGAGAATTTCTCTTTAAAAAGCTGTTTACACAATTTTCACACTTTTCTACTCAAACGGCACTATATGCCATTATGTTTTAAGTCATGGAGAATTTTTTATAGAGAATATTTGCCAATTCTATACATTAATCGATTAAGGATAGAGGTATTTTTCAAAATGTCTTTCATAAACTCTTTGACCGTGTGGTATCGCCTGTAAGGGTCTGGGTGAATCGCACGAAAGAGGGTCTTGCTTATCCGACGTGGTATATGGCGATTGCGTTGCCTCAACATCCGATAAAGCTTCTCATCTGAGTCAGGATGATACTCAGATAATCGATGACCGATCAAAATTTCAAAAAATATGGCACCAAGCGCATAGATGTCTGTACGCTTATCTGGACTTTGGTTTCCAGCTACTACTTCAGGCGGCATATAATCCAATGTACGCTCGCCCGAGCGGGTTTTCCAGTCATTGCCTGCGATGACAATGCTGGGGTCATTCATGATTTCCCCAAACATAAAGTCAATTATTTTGGGGTATTGGCTATCAGCTAGGATGATCTTTCTTGTCTTAAGGTTGCCATGCATCATGCCATAGGAGGTCTCCCCCTCGCGATCTATATACTCCATGGTATGGGCAGCATGTAGGCCTTCACAAATCCATAAGGCGGCATGAGCTAATTGAGTCAGTTTGAATCTACTGAGTCTTGGAATGTCAAAATTTATTTTATCCAGCCGCTCTCCATCCACTAATTCTCGAATAATGTAAATATACTCTTTGTCCCCCAAGGTTCCCCACCCTTTTACCTGAACTACATTAGGGTGATTGAGGTGTATAAGCGCTTGAGCATTTCTTCTCAGGATTCTTTCTGCTTGATCAAATCCACTTCGAATCCTATGGGAGAGCTTGATGGCCACTCTTTCGGTCTCATCTTTTTCATTTACCCCGATAAATACAAACCCTTGCCGCCCTTCTCCCAAAAATTCAGCAATACGATAGCCCGAGAGCGTTTTTCCAATCACAGAATCAATGACTGCCTTGGGATCTTCATGCTCCTCTGCATAAGCGATCTCCATGACACTGAGAGATTCCTGTTTTTTAGAAAGTGCAGCACGTAAGTCCACCAAAAAAGACTCTACCCAAGCATAGCGCTGGGAGGGGTCAGGATCGATCGCTTTAAAAATAGCATTTGATAGTCTTCGAGGCACACTAGGGTTTACTTGCTGAAAAATGGTGTGGACCTTTTCTTCTGTCAGTAAGTCAATCGTACTTAAAGGTTGGCCTGAAATAATGGAGAAAAACATGGCGCCTAAGCCATATATGTCTGTTTTTTTGGTTACACCTGCCTGACCAGAGGCTACTTCTGGAGGCAAGAAATCAAGTGGATTTTCGTCAGGTTTGCTTTTCTCTTCCTCCTCAGGGCCATCAGGTACCAGAAAAGTAATCTCTTGGGCCTTAGAGAAGTCCGCAAACAGAAAGTCAATCAACTTGGGGATTCCAGATGGTGTAAAACGGACTTTTTTGGCCTTAATATTTCCATGTACAACTCCATCTTGGACAGCCCCATCATCTGTCGTAAAACTCAGATTATGTGCCAATAAGATCCCCTCACACAATTGAATTGCATATCCAATCATTCTATCCCAGCCTGTCTCATCAAATTCACTTACTCCAAAATCCATTTTGTCCATCCGCTCTCCCTTGACGAGCTCCATAATAACATACATATAGTCTTGTCCTATGGGAGCGGCATCTATTACCTGCACGAGGTTGGGGTGCTTAAGTTTGTGTAAAGCGCGATTTCCATTGGTAATTATCCGCTTCACATCTTCAAAACCTTCCAGGATTCGGTGAGTAATTTTTATGGCTACTTCATTGTGAAAATTTTCATGGACAGCTTTGAAGACAAGGCCAAAGGACCCGATCCCCAAAAGTTTTACAATTTTATAGTTGTTGAATACTTTGCCAATAAAGGAATGGGCTATCGCTTCTGCCATTGACATTTCCTCTCCTGTATCGATGAACCCCCCAAACAATCGCCAATAGGCTGCTTTATTGTCTGCATTCTCAGCATTATTCACAAAGAATCGCCAGGGAAATTGCACTTTTTCCTGTTCCTTTCGCTTCCGCCAAAAAAGCCCCCGACTAATGTCTTCTTGTACATTTTGCGTATTTCCAAGCAGCAGTGCCTCCGCCTCTGTAAAAGACTCTTCTATGTTGGCACCACTCGCCATGCCTCTATAAAATCGCTTCGCAAATAATACGGCCTGTTGGTCATTGATCTTAGTGGCCGTAACTACCACAGCGGGTATCCCTGCTTCTATCAATAAGTCCGCATGTTCTTGGGTGGCACATCCATTCAGAAACACCAGGTGTAGCCCTTGCTGGACGCTGAGAAATCTTGCCAGGCTCATCGAAGAGAGGCCTTGGTTTCCTCCCTGTTCCGTTTCCAAAAACAGTTCATCCTCATCGGCATGACCCGCATAATGAAAAACCCTAATCCGTCCTTCTAGCCAGGGATCTTGAAAAGCATCAGCAATCTCCGCCAAGGTAGCGGCAGGCATGAGCTTGAGCTCCACTTTACCTGCTCGTACAGCGGGTTCAAGCCCCCTCAATAGAGAACTTAGTTCTACCGTCAAACCACGCAAAAATCCGTGTTCGCTACGCTCATTGGACATTGCGACACAGATCACAGGTACATTAGGATTGGCTGGCATGGTGTGAAATAATTAAATTTATTTACGAAACCCTAAAAATGATCCAGGCATTCCCTAATTTGCCGCCGATTTACATGCAACAATTTTAACTTAATACCCAATCCTATCAATTACTAGCACGCGATATGAGTCAATTACAGGATTTTAACCTTTTTGGAGAGGTATGTAACTTCGTCGACGGTGCGTCGGCCTACCTCGACCATCCCAAAGGACTGCTCGATCAGATCAAGCAAGCCAATAGCGTTTATAAGTTTCACTTTCCGCTTAGACGTGGTCCTGGTAACTATGAAGTTATCGAGGCTTATCGGGTACAGCACTCCCACCACAAGACACCTGTCAAAGGAGGGATACGTTATGCGCTCGATGTCTCTGAAGACGAAGTAACTGGACTAGCAGCACTGATGACCTTTAAATGTGCTCTTGTCAATGTTCCTTTTGGCGGTGCCAAAGGAGGCATTAAAATCAATGCTCGGAATTACACCACTGATGAGTTGGAGCGCATCACCAGACGCTATGCATATGAATTGCTCAAGAAAAACTGTATAGGTCCAGCATTGGATGTACCGGCACCAGACTACGGAACGGGTGCACGGGAAATGGCATGGATCTATGACACCTATTCTGCCTTTCATCCAGAAGCTGTCAATGCCAGCGCTTGTGTGACGGGGAAACCCCTTTCCCAATCAGGAATCCGTGGACGGACTGAAGCTACAGGCCAAGGGGTCTATTTTGGCATCCGTGAAGCTGTATCTATTGCAGAAGACATGAAAAAACTGGGCCTTACAACAGGCCTAGAAGGGAAAAAAGTGATCATTCAGGGGCTTGGAAATGTAGGCTATTATTCTGCTAAATTCATGCAAGATGCAGGCGCTATCATTACAGGGGTCGCTGAATATGAGGGAGGCGTTTACGATGAAAATGGCCTAGATATTCCAGAACTGTTTAAGCACCGTCAAGAGAACAAGTCTATTCTCAACTTCAAAAAAGCCAAAAATGTAGAGAATTCTAGAGAGATGCTTGAATACGATTGCGATATTCTTATCCCTGCGGCTTTGGAAAACCAGATCACAGAAGAGAATGCCCCTCGTATCAAAGCCAAAATCATTGGGGAAGCAGCAAATGGCCCTGTAACAGCAGCTGCTGCACAGATCCTATTAAGTAAAGGGGTTTATATTATTCCCGACCTTTTCCTCAATGCAGGCGGCGTGACCGTTTCTTATTTTGAATGGCTAAAGAACCTTTCCAGGGTTTCTTTTGGAAAAATGCAAAAACGCTTCGAACAAGTCAGTAACCAGCGGATGGTAGAAGCCATAGAATCTGCCAGTGGAGCGCAACTTACTACTTCTCAGCACCAGCAATTGATCAGAGGGGCTGGAGAGCGAGACATCGTAGAATCTGGACTTGAAGAGACCATGGTCCGTGCATATCAAGAGACCCGCGAGACCATGCATCAAAAAAATGTTGATACCCTCCGTATGGCTGCTTTTATCAATGCGATCAATAAAATCGCCATTAGCTATATCGACTTAGGTATTTTCCCCTAAAATTTCGCAGAGCGAAATTTTGTGCAAAAAAACCCGACAGGCGTGTTTCCTGTCGGGTTTTTTATGTGTAAAGAGTGAATTATTTAATGATAATTCCTCAATTCCGATCTTTCTTATTGTGCTTCTTGCGGTAAATATTGCCGCTAGCATTCTTTTGCTGGCGGTTGAGTTTGGCGCGTTCTCTCCGGGTGACGACGCCATCTGCTTTGGCCTTCCGCTTATTGCGATTGATGGCCCTTTGCTGTCTTTCCAGTTCTTTTACCTCCGCTTTAGTCAGCTCGCCAGACGCAGCTCCTTCCACAATTCGCTTCTGCTGGTTTTTCTGCTGTTTTGTTACCTTTGGCGTAGCCTTGGCCGGAGAATTCTGCGCACTGAGGCTGAAGGTGACTCCTACCAATAGGAGGCTGATGAGGATCATTCTAATTTTCATGGTTTTACATTGGTTTTGTGATGATATAGTCTATAGATAGGCAGAATGGAAAAAAGTTTAATCAAGGGTCAACATTTTTATGCAAAATTGGCGCAAAGTAGGACATGTATACGCTCCTGATGGTACACATGAGTGGAGTCAGAGCCACGCCCAGATGCCTATAGTAGCAGCAAAGTCGCCAGACTCTTTCAGGGTATATTTCTCTACCAGAGATGCCCAAGGGCATTCTCGACCAGGTTGGCTCGACTTGGGCATAGAGCCTGACTTTCAGCCAGTTATCCTAGAAGTGGGGACCACTCCCCTACTCGACCTCGGCGATCGAGGCATGTATGACGACGCAGGCGTCATGCCTACTTGCCTCATGCAACAAGGCCAACGAACCTATCTCTTCTACAATGGCTGGACGTTGGGCAAAAAAGTTCCTTTTTTTTCCTTCAACGGCATCGCCTTCAGCGATGATGGACAGCATTTCACCAAATGTTCGCCCGGACCAGCCGCTATCTGGAGAGACGCTGTAGACCCTATTTCTACTTTTGCTCCATTTGTCCTAAAAGCAAATGATCACTGGAAAATGTGGTACGTATCCTGCCTACGCTGGGAAGAAGTAGCAGGAGAACTCCTCCATTATTACCACATCCGGTACGCGACTTCAACAGATGGCCTGAATTGGAAGCGAGAAGGCCAAGTTGCTATTGATTTTCAGGATGAATACGAATACGCCATCGCCCGGCCGATGGTCATCTTTGAAGATGAAATCTACAAAATGTGGTTCTCCTTTCGGGCTGATCGCAATCACCGCACTTACCAGGTCGGCTATGCAGAATCACCTGATGGGATAGATTGGCAGCGAAAAAATGGGCAAGTCTCCCTGCAGCCTTCTATCGATGGCTGGGATAGCGAAATGGTCTGTTATCCCTATATTTTCGATGTTCATGGCAAGCGATGTATGTTGTACAACGGAAATGGCTATGGCCGTACAGGATTTGGGTTGGCGGTATTGGAAGAATGATTAATTGATTGATTGATTACTAATTATTGATTCAAGCAAATCACATAATAACGGCATTTACAGACAGGCTTCGCAGTCCAGCCCAAAAGGCATGGGCTACACTTGCCCTGTTTTATCTACCCTTTCTTCTCCTTTTCCATCCCCAATACGACACCAACGATGACGTTCGCCAAACCATGATCGTATCGGGTGTTGGGATCGTGGATGCGCCAGACAGCCATATTCTCTTCCCCCATATCTGGATAGGAGAAGGCCTATCCAGTCTTTATCAAATTGCCCCTCAAATTCCCTGGTATGGGATTCACCTTTACCTATGCCTTGCCTGGGCCATCTGGCTGTTGGCTTATCTTTTCTTTAAAAAGGCCCAGAGCCGACATTGGGGGATTTGGGCTGTTTTTCTCATTTGGGTACTGATCCCCCAAATGCAGTTTTTGCAATATACGACCACTGCATGCCTATTGGCTATGGCAGGCTGGTGGGGGATATGGAAAGGGGAAAAGCGAGCGATAGAATGGGTAGCTATTCTGGCCCTACTCTGGGCTTCTATGGTTCGATGGGAAAGTCTGTTGTTGATGACAGGATTGATGGTGCCAGTGTTGATTGGGGAAATGATTTGGGCAAAAAAGAAAGCGTTCTGGCCATTTGTTTGGGGGGGGCTGGCGCTGATGATAGCGTTTGGGGTGAATCAGTGGAATAAACAGGTCTATGACCGTGATCCCGATTGGACAAACTTTTACACTCAAAATGCCCTCCGCGCCCAACTAACTGACTACAATGCCCTCCCTTATGCTCCTGAAACAAAAGTTCACTATGATCAAATTGGCTGGACCGAATCAGCCTATAAACTATACAAAAGCTGGTTTTTGGCCGATACAGTACTTTTTAATTCCCAAAACGTTCAGCAGCTTCTCTCAGCTCCCAAGCCCATGCTGAAAAAATCCTCTTTTTCACTTCAACACCTCAAAAACACATTTCGCCAAAACATCCTCCCTTTGATCCTTCTTCTTCCTATCTGTTGGTTAATGTTTTTGGGGAAATGGTCTATCGACAGTAAGCGGAAACTAGGGCTCTCAGTCATTTTCTCAATTGCTATCGTTGCCTATCTCTTTCTATATAAATGGCTGCACCCCAGAGTATTATATCCTATTCTTGGCGCGTTTGGATACATCGTTTGTTTGTATTGGAGTAAAAAGGAATTTAGGTCTCCTACCCTACATCGCTGGGCCAAATACAGCCTGATAACCCTCAGCCTTCTCTATTTGCTAGCAGCTTCGATACGGGACTACCGCGCTTGTCAGCGCTATGACTGGGCGAAATCGGCCCTTACACAACTTGTGAGCCCTACAAACAGCCAAAAACTCTACATGATATGGGCTGACAGTTTTCCTTATGAGTACCTCATAAGACCGCTATCGGAAAACCGAACACTGTTAGAAAATATACCTATGACAGAGACGGGATTGACGTTTTACACCCCATTTTACGCGCAGCGGGCTGCTCAATATGAACTCGGAGACATCCACCATGCCTTGGAAGGCGGAGACATCCGATTGATTGCCCGACCTGAGTTGATGGAGATATATAAGGATTTTAGGGAGGATTATGCGCTACCAACCATCACTTGGGACACGGTCCTGGTAGATCAGCGGATTTTCCTGTATGTGTGGGAGAGATAATGGTCAATGGTCAATGGTCAATGGTCAAACGAGCAATTCGCGGGCATTCTGCATCGCAGATGCAGGGGGATTGTCCCCGCTGAGCATCTTGGCGAGTTCTTGGATGCGTGAATCGTCGTCTAATTGGCGGACGGAGGAGAAGGTCCGTCCATTCTCTACATCTTTGTAGATGACGAAGTGCTGGTGGCCCTTGGCGGCGATTTGGGGTAAATGGGTAATGGACAAGATCTGGAACCGCTGGGCTAGCGATCGCATGACACGCCCTACTTTTTGGGCGATTTCTCCGCTGATCCCGGTATCTATTTCGTCAAAGATGAGCACAGGGAAGGCAGATTTATCCGCCAATGCGGATTTGATGGCGAGCATCACGCGGGAAATTTCGCCGCCAGAGGCGATTTGGGAGAGCGGCCCCATAGGCAAGCCTGGATTGGTGCGAATCATGAACCGGATGTGGTTGATTCCTTTGGGGCCTGGACGGATGGCTTGGTCATCAATGGTCAAGAAGCCTCCATATTCCACTTTACGCTCCACGAGAATCTCAAGCTGTGCATCTACAAATCCTACTTCCCCTAGCAGGGAATTGATCTTCTGAGCCAGTTCTTTGCTGGCTGCTATGCGCTTATTTTCTAGAGATAACCCTTTGGTTATCAGTGATTTTTGATCCTGCGCAAGCGTTTGTTGTAACGCGTAAAGATTACCTGAAAGAGATGAGATTGCATCTCTTTGGGCCTGGAGGCGGTGCAGAATTGCCATGAGCTCTGCCCCATCTTGGGCTTTATATTTCAGCTTTAGGCTATGGTACAAAGCCAGTCTCTCTTCAATAAAAGCTAGCCTTTCAGGATCAGACTCTACCGATTCGAGCATGCCAGCAAAGCTGAAAGAGACTTCTCGCAAGTTCTCATTGGCATCTTTGAGTAGGCCCAATTGCTCCTGAAACGCAGTCTGCGCATCTCCAAACCGCTCAAACTGTTGCAAGACCTCACTGAGTCGATTATACATCGACATTTCATCTTCATACAAGGCCTGAGTGGCAAAACCCAGAGCCTCTTTCACCTCTTCCGAATTTTGCAATAGATGAATTTCTTGTTCCAATGCCTCCTCTTCCCCTTCTTCAATCCCTGCTGCTTCCAACTCTTGAAGCTGAAAATCCAAGAAATCTTTTTGTTCCTGAGCCTTTTCTGCCTCTCGCTCTATGCGCTCAATCTCTTGCAAAGTTTTTTTGCATTTTCCCCACAAATCTTCAAAATCGCTCACTTGTGCCTCTTGTCCAGCGAAGGCATCCAACAGGTCCAGCTGATGGTCAGCCTCTAATAGAGATTGATTTTCATGCTGGCCATGCAGATCGAGTAATCGAGTGACAACTTCACGAACTAGCTGGAGGGAGGCTGGGGTATCATTGATAAACGCACGAGATTTGCCGCTGGGATTTATTTCCCGCCTAATCAGCAAAGCATCTTCTTCTATAACAAAAGCTTCTAATTTGGAGAGTTTTTCTAAGGTCTGATTAGAAAGGTCGCCAAATTCTGCCTCCACAATACACTTCTGCTCGGGGTAAAATACGACAGAGCTATCTGCCCTTTTTCCCATAATCAGCCCTAATGCCCCTACAAGAAGAGACTTTCCTGCTCCGGTTTCACCTGTCAGAATATTTAGCCCATTGGGAAATTCTACATGGGTTTCGGTGAAAAGGGCGTAGTTTTTAATGTATAAGCTTTTTAGCATTTGGATATAAATATGAGCATTCCCCGCAACATCCTAGCGTCAAATTTAGCATGATTTTATTTGGGTCGCTAGTATTTTATAAAATTGAGGAATGAATGGCGGAATCAGTTAATGGATTTTGCATCCCCAAGGGATTCATGTTATCTTCGGCACGTCATCTGACATCAACTTCAAATACATAAATATTTCAACCCATGCTCACTGAGAAGGAATTGTCCAAGATACTGAATAATAATGGCGGCATTCTTTTAGACACAATACCCATTGAAAGGATTCAAAACTACTTGGAGCTAAAGGATAAGTATCAGGCTACCAACGTTCTAGAGGACACAGAATTCCAACAACAATTTCTAAAAATTCAAGAGATCAGTGGTGTTGGGGTTAATGAAGAGTTTATTAGGCGCTATTTTGATATCATGGAAGGCCACAAAAAGCGCGAAGGACTAGTAGACTTTCGGGTGACTTGCCGGGCTGTTTTTGGGGCTAACCCCAAAAAGAAGCTTACCTCTACGCAGTTTTCTCAACTGACCAAGATGGCCAATGTCATCAACCCAAAGTATCCTTCGTATGATGGGCCGATTGCTGACCTATATGGGTTTGACAAACCTGTACAAACGAAACTTGACTCGCGCGAGCGTCTCAATGTCTATCTCGAATTTTATCGCTATATGGGCGACCTCTACCAGCAGATGCTCGATAGTGGTTCCATAAAAGACTTGATCATCGTCTTCAAGATTAAGCTGAGGGAACATGGAGACTATCCTATGACCCCTGTCAAGCGCGTTGATTTACTGGTCAAGACCGCTGCCCACCTCAAAGCAGCAGGGAAATTGATTTAACTTATTGATTACATCATGGACAAATTAAGTGAGGACCAGAAACATCAATTAAAGCTGGCCCTCATTCGAAATGTCATCAACACTTTTGGAGAAGTAGATGCGGATCGGTACGCTGATGCGGATCTCTCTAAACTCATCACAGACCTTGATTCCCTCAACCAATCCCGTGTTCGCTACTTAGCTGACTTGGCTGACTACCTCTATGAGGCCATCCGCCCCCGAATTCTCAGTCCTGAGGAGATGCTGGGTAAGACAAGTCAAGAAGCTGAAGCGGAGGATTTACCTATCGATACAAGTCAAGAAGTCCCAAAAGGGCGATCTGTTTTTACACCAGAAGGGCTAGCGCCTCTTCCTAAGGCCATTGAACTGCCGCAGGCAACTCTCGGTGAACCCTATGACTATTCTTTTGACCTTTCTTCTTATATAGAAGGGGTGGTCTTTGGCGCGGAGTGTGAAGGATTAGACAAAATCCCCAAACTCCAGTTTACGCCTAAAGACATGCGCCTCTCTGGCATTCCAGAAATCCCCGGGTCTCATGTCTTTGCCCTGGACTTTTTGGCGCATGGCAAAATGCAAAGGGACTATATTGAATTACACCTCACTGTCACTCCTAACCTGGGACTCCTGCCTGAAGCGATTACCCTCAGTCCTGCCAAAACCGAGACGCCATATAAGGCGAAAATTCCTATTGATCGTAGCTACAAATATGACTTTAAGCTGGAAGAGGCTGATGAATCCATGCAAATGGTTTTTGACCCAGTAGCGCTGACTATTTCTGGCACCTTCACCAAACCAGGCATATTTCGCTGTTTCCTTACTTTTAAATGGGAAGGATTTCATCATATGGAACCAAGCAAAATCCCACTAGAATTGGAAGTGACCAGTGCCCCACAGGAATATTGGGAAGATAAGTTTCCAGATAAAAATGCCCGATACCCTAAACCCTTGGAGGAGAAGAAATACTTGGGGGTAAATGAACGCACTTACCTTTTGGGGGCTAGTTTGCGGGGGAAACGGCATTGTCATGAAGGACTTCATCGGCAAGATGACTTCCAGATACGCTATCGAGCGCATTTGGGATGGGTGATTATTGCTGTAGCAGATGGAGCTGAGGCAATGGCCTATTCACGCAAAGGGTCTGAGCTGGCTTGTAAGGTAGCCGAGCAAGTCGTAAGCAAGCGGCTGGAAGCGAAAAAAGGAGAGGAAGAGGAACTTTTTGCCCAATTAAAAGCAGGCATATCAGATGCAGAAGATCGGCTAAATGAATTCTTAAGCTACGCACTCACCACTGCTGTCTACAACGCACATCTTTATATCAAACGCTTCGCAGCTAGTGAGTCAGTCGACGTAGAAGACTTTGATACCACCCTTCAATTATTGATTGCTCGTCCTTTGGAGGATGGAAAATATTTTGTGGCAGGGATCACCGTCGGCGACGGCGTATCGGCTGTGTACCACCATGAATCTGGAACCCTCAACCTGATCAATGACCCTAATTGGAAAGCAGGGGAAGGCCACCACCAACTGCTGGTCAATCCCTTGATCAGTGAAGACACTCAATCGCTGAATCAGCGAATTCGGTACTTCTTCCCAGATGCTTTCAGTGCTGTTTTGGTGATGTCTAAAGGAGCAGAAAGCGCTTTGATTGGGGATGATAAAGAGCTAAGCGAATTTGCCAAATGGCAAAAAATGTGGCTAAGTCTCAAAAAAGAAGTCCTAGAAAAAGGCAAACGGGAGGACAAAGCTGAGCGTCTATTGGAATGGGTAGGCCAAGAAGCCAATGGTGCTTATGAAGATCGAACCATTGCCATGTTTGTGAGGAGGTGAGTTGTGCTAAATTCTCCATTAGGAGTGTTCACTCATTTTTCGAAATAAAAACTGCACCCCCTTTTATATGAAAAATAAAAAAACCAGAACGTCACCCCGGAATTTTTCGATGCTTTGGGAGAAAAATATCCGGGGTCTCCCGCCCCAAATCGTTTTTAACGTTTTTTGGCGGGAGGTTGCGGATAAATTTGATTGTAGGGACAGGACATGTCCTGTCCCTACAATCAAATTTTCCGCGAAGACGATTGGGGTGGGATGAAAATTGTTCATTTTTGCATTGAAATATTTATTTCAATTTTTGAGTGAACACCCCTAATTCTCCATTCTTAATTCTCCCTACTTCCTTTTCTCACTAAACTTCTTCAACATCGCCAACGACGTCTTGCGGACCTTTCCTTTCACTAGTGGGGTGAATCCCAACAGGCGCCCCATTGGTCCTAAAGCCATACTGGCCCAGTTCCAGAAAGAGAAGGAGTCGTGATGCTGGATGATTTTCCCATCTTGAAACTGAAATTTCGCTTTGATCTTATTATGAACATGACGCCCCGTCCTGGAGAAGACATATTGGGCCTCCCATTTCGCTGTGCCTTCGGTTTCATTTGCAGTGACATCACTAAAAGAGATCTGTATCTCACCGCCCATGCTGATCAGCATTCGCCACATATTCCGCGCCTCCTCTCCCGTTAATTTCCCAAAAGCAGGGTCCTTAAATTCGACCGCATCATGGTAACAAGCGGCCATGGTTTCTGCATCACCTTGCTGGAAAGCGGTGTAGAATTGATTGATCAATGCTTGATGCGTAGTTGACATAAGGAATCAGGGATTATTTATTGATTGATTATTGATTGATTAAGCAATGTTTTTCTGGGTGCTGTCGCGGATTTCGGCTAATGTGTTGGCCTGTGCGTAATCCGCGACCATTCCTAAATCATAAATCCTTGTTCTGCAACCGAAATTCATCAATCCTCAGTCTTCACCACCCATCCGACCCCATAGCCATTTGGTACAGGTTTTCCCATTAGCTTAATCCCATACACCCCAGCCGCCCAGTCTTCAAGGGATATGCTAATAGATTGCCTGCCCAAGGTACCTAAATATCTTTGTTGTTGAAGGACTTTTTTCCCTACCATATCTGTCACTTCCCACCACACCATTCCTGGCTGCGTCACTGCTAGATCCACTGAGAAAACAGCTGTAGTGGGATTGGGGTAAATTATCAAAGAAGCAGGTTTCTTATCGGTTACAGGCATGAAATCAGGTGTATCAATAGCCAAAGGACACACCACTGCCAGGCTGAAGGTGTCTGAAGCAATTCGGCATAGCGAATCGTCAATATGGCCTCCCTCAGAAGCCAGCAACCGATATAGCCCAGCATCCATGCTGTCAGCACTTACAAAGGCGTAATCCACCTGCGTGGCACCTGCAATATTTGTCCAGGTCTGCCCGCCATCATCGCTAAATTGCCATTGAAAATCGGGATTGGCATATCCTGCGCTAATTGTCCCATCCAATAAGATCGTATTTCCAGGACAAAAATCTGGCGGACCGCTAGCACTAAGGACGGGTCCGCACGGCCGAAAGCTGATATTGTCAATGGCGAGGTCATTGCCTACATTGGACATACCGCCGGGGTTATTGCTACGAAGGGCCAGCGTAATGGTATCTGCTGTGGGCGTAAAGGTAAATCCGAAATTATGCCACATACTATCTTGAGGAACATCATCTGTGCTGGCAGATGCGCCTAGTACTTGCAGGCTAGCGGTGGATGCGCCTTTGGGTGCCAGAAGAAAGTCAATATTGGGGAATACCCCTATGCCGCCACTTGGAGTGAGCAAATTGATGACATCTATAGAAAATTCATAGACCGTATTGGGACATAGTCCCCCTACTTCCTTTACATAAAAAAGGCCTGGAGTTGATGCCGAATTGACCACCATCATATAGCCATCTGGCTCGGGGCCATTATCTTGAATCTCAATCCAGTTATCGAGAGAGGAGGGGGTATTGAGCATGCCGTTGGTGCTGGTTGCGATGACATAATTTCCGTCATCTGGAAAGCAGTTGACACCCCCAAAGCACGCAAAATTACTGCTGAACCCATAGGTATAGGTGGTGATACCTGGCTGAAGTTCATCCCCCAGAATGACCCCAGGGTTTGCATTAGGGTCAGGCTGTGTGATGGCTTGCCCATCTACACTGACTGACCCAAAATCGCCATCAGCCAGGACGTTATCCCCTAAGGTACCCGTACACCTTCCGCAATCACTATCAAACCCATCTATCAGCCCATCTAAATCATTATCCACCCCATCCCCACAAAATTCTATGGTAGGGAAAGTATCACAAGGCGTACCCACCGTACCAGCCAGATCACTCACATTATAACTGAAATACGTACCTGAAATTCCTTGATAAAATAGGGTTAAGGCTTGATAGTCCACATCTGCATGGGAAAGGGTCACGCCACTGGTCGTTGTCAGAAAATAGTATTCTACCGTAGTTCCATCTGCCTGGGCAGGCAGAGAAACGGTCAAGGGATTACCCGTCAGTTGAGCGAAATTACTGGTGGAGAAGCCATTCGTCGAATACCTGACCCATACCTCTTCTCCTGCGCTCAATACACCTGCGGGAACCGCCGTTAGGCTCACTGTGGCACTAGAAGTAGGCCGACGGGGACAGCGAAAAACCGAGTCCAAGACCTGTGGCTCTGCCAAGGTCTCTAAAATGGCCACATCATTATTGTCCGTAGCCTCTTCTACGATAAAGGTATACCATCTGCCAGTGGTAGCAGGAAACTGCACATTATTGCCTGAAGTGGTCAGGATATCAGTCAAGCGCGCATGCAGCGCTTGTGGGTTGGCGAGAAAGTTTTTCAGCTTAAACTCGGGCATATAGTCCCCAGGGCCATCATTAAACAAAAAATCACGATTTCCTGTCGCCCCTGCCTGTACCGTTACCACGCGAACATTTCCCCGATCAGTGAGGGGGTTATTATTATTCCATACCCCTGACCAGTCGCCTTCCATGTTGTTGGGAAATTGGGCGAAAGTCATAGAAAAAGAAGTGATACAGCAAAGCAGAAAAAGGGATAAATATCGACCTATCATGAGCAATAAGAAATGGTGAAATTATTAATTCAACATCAGCCAATTTAATAATTAATCATCAATTTTACTTTTGAATCGTGCCTATGCTTCCTGCATCAGATGCTGTTGCCATTTCCAGGCAGAGGCCATCATATCGTGGATACTGGCTTTGGCCTTCCAGCCCAAATATTTCTCAGCTTTGCTACTATCTGAATAAATGGCCATTACATCTCCAGGGCGGCGATCGCCTACCATGTATTTCAACTTCATACCTGCCGCTTTTTCAAAAGCCTGTACGGCTTCAAAGACCGTCACCCCCTCTCCAGAGCCGAGGTTAAACACCTCATAGGCATCGGTATTTTTGCCATTTCCCAAATAATCCATTGCCATCACATGGGCCTCAGCAATGTCACAGACATGAATATAATCCCGAATACAAGACCCATCCCGCGTATCATAATCCCCGCCAAACACGGTCAGAGGAGGCAAAAGCCCTGCTGCTGACTGCGTGATAAACGGCACCAGGTTATTGGGCTTATTGGCGGGGAGTTCGCCATTGAGGCCCGTAGGGTGTGCGCCAACGGGGTTGAAGTAACGCAAGGCGATGGCCTGGACATTCTTGCTGATGCGAATAAAATCTCGCAGGATTTCTTCCCCGACCAATTTGGTATTGCCATAGGGAGATTCGGCACGAGAGACGGGAGAATTTTCCGTCACAGGCAACTGATCAATGCTTCCGTACACGGTACAGGAAGAGGAAAAGATGACATCTTTCACCGCAAATGCCTCACAGCATTTCAGGATATTGATTAGAGATTCAAAATTGTTGTGGTAGTATTTGAGGGGTTCAGCGACTGATTCCCCCACAGCTTTCAACGCTGCAAAGTGAATGACACCTGTCAGGTCAGGATGGTGTTCAAATATCGCTTGAGTCGCCGCCAAATCACACAGGTCGATAGAATAATTGACAATCCGTTTGCCTGTAATGGCTTCTATGCGATCAATGGTTTTTTCGGAAGAATTGACAAGGTTATCTATAGAAATAACGTCATGAAGGCCTTGGTTGAGCAATTCGATAATGGTATGAGAGCCGATATAGCCACAACCGCCTGTGACAAGAATGGTAGACATGGGGGGAGAAAGTTTTAAGTTTGGGGTTTAGGGTTTAGGGTTTAGGGTTTAGGGTTTAGGGTTTAGAGCTAAAGTGCAACTTCAGACTTCAGACTTCAGACTTCAGACTTCAGACTACAGACTACAGACTACAGACTTCAGACTTCAGACTACAGACCTTATTATTGTAGGTTCTAGGTTGCTATTCCTTGCAAGGCGTATGCCTAAATTTGTACATTTATCAAGATAAATATTGAAGGTGTGAATATAGAAAAATTGATTGAATCGGAAATGCTTGGGCACCAGGCGGTTGTATCAAAGGTTATTGCTGAAATGCAGCCCGCCATGTTAGTAGCCATACAGCTCGCCAGGCAGGCCCTGGCCAATGGCGGAAAACTCCTGCTTTTTGGCAATGGCGGAAGCGCTGCTGATGCCCAACATATCGCTACGGAACTAAGTGGACGCTTTCGCAAGGAACGCCCCGCTTTGGCGGCCCTCGCCCTGACAACGGACACGTCTGCCCTTACCGCCATTGGCAATGACTATGGCTTTGAAGCGGTCTTCAGCCGACAGGTAGAAGCCTTGGCAAAACCCGAAGATCTCCTGGTAGCGATCTCCACCAGCGGCAATAGCGCTAATGTCATTCAAGCCATCCATCGCGGCAAAGGCATCGGCTGTCAAGTAGTCGGATTCACAAGTGCATCCGGCGGTGCGATGCTATCGCTGTGTGATATCTGTCTAGCTGTGCCTGCCACAGACACGGCCCGCATCCAGGAGATGCATATCCTTTTGGGACATATTCTATGTGCTGGCGTGGAGGAGACCTAAGGAGACCGCTCGGGCTTCGAAGACTCAGCCCTCGCTGCGAGAGGCGAGACCGTTCGCGCCTACGGCACTCACTGCGAGATCGCTCGCCTTTCAGGCTCGCTGCGAGACAAGAGACAAACATAACCTACCTTTAGTCTCGCAGTGAGGCGAGTCATCGAGCCGAGCGATCTCGCAGTGAGGCGAGTCATCGAGCCGAGCGATCTCGCAGTGAGGAACTCTGCGACGAACGGTCTCGGTTCTCGCAGCGAGCCCGCAAGGGCGAGCGGTCTCACCCTTTGCTTTTCGCATGGTCCGCGAGGAACTTCGCGAGGCCGCTGTCCGTCAACGGATGCTTGATCATGCCTTCGATGACCTTGAAGGGAAGGGTTGCGACATCGGCGCCAGCTAGCATACAAGCCAGCAAATGCTGGTTGTGGCGGATGCTGGCGGCGAGGATTTCAGTGTCTAGGTCATAATTGTCAAACACCTGACGGATGTCTTCGATGAGCACCATGCCGTCTTGGCCGATATCGTCCAGACGGCCAATGAAGGGGCTGACATATTTGGCACCCGCTTTAGCGGCGATCAAGGCCTGGGCCACGTTAAAAATAAGGGTACAATTGATCTTGACGCCCTCCGCAGCCAGCGTAGAGATCGCCTTTACGCCATCCTTGATCATCGGGATCTTGACCGTGATATTGTCATGTATTTTGACCAATTCCCTACCTTCTCGGACGATTCCCTCATAATCTGTAGAGATAACCTCCGCGCTCACGTCTCCATCCACCATTTCACAGATTTTGAGGTAATGCCCATTCACATCTGAGATGCCTTCTTTGGCCATCAAGGATGGATTAGTCGTGACCCCGTCCAATATGCCCATATTATTGGCTTCGCTAATTTCGGTTAGGTTGGCCGTGTCAATAAAAAACTTCATGTTAAATAGATTTTATTTCTTCTGTTGATTAGGAATAATAGCTTCTGTTTCTGGCGGCAAAGATAGCGGAGCAGACATCAAGCTACAAGCATCTAGGAGCAAGTTTGCAAATTGGCCCAAGTAGGGAGATATTTGGACAATGATTCTACTTACTGGCGCTACAGGATTTCTGGGCAGACACCTGGTGGACGAGTTTCTCGCCCAAGGACACGAACTGCGTTTGCTGGTTCGCAACGCATCCGATCGCACCTTGCCTTGGGGCAACCTCGTCGAGGTAGTCTCGGGAGACATATTAGATCCCCTTATCCTCGCACAAGCCATGGAAGGGGTAGAGACGGTCGTTCATGCAGCTGCCGTTGTCTCATTTGCCCGAAAAAAACGCAACACGCTTAAGCAGGCCAATGTCACAGGAACAGCACGGGTGGTAGATGCTTGTCTAGCTACCGGGGTGAATAAATTACTCCATATCAGCTCTATATCTGCTACAGGACGCGCAGGAAAGGGCGAATGGGTAGATGAATCCACCAAATGGCAGGACAACGCCTCCCACGACTTGTACGGGCAGACCAAACGCGCTGCCGAGCTGGAAATCCATCGGGGAATCGCCGAAGGCCTTCATGCCGTCATGCTCAATCCCGGGGTCATTTTAGGCCCAGGGGACTGGACTACTGGGCCTCCTAAAATATTCCAGACAATCCATAAAGGCTTAGCCTTTTATAATGGAGCGATCACAGGATTTGTTGGGGTAAAAGATGTGGCAAAGGCCGCCTTGATGGTCCTAGAAAAGCCGATTTCGGCAGGAGAACGCTTTATCCTCGTGTCTGAGAACCTTGCCCAAAAAGAAATGCTCTCCATGATCGCCCATGCCATTGGCGCCGCTCCTCCTCGCTATAAGCTGCCACCTGCTTTAGCCCCTATTGTAGGGATTATAGCCGAAACTTGGTCAGAATTAAGGGGCAAAGAGGCCCTGATCACTCGGGGCCTGATGCGAGCCGCCAATAATGTAACCTATTTTAATGGGGAAAAAGCCACCAAAGACCTTGGCCTTTCCTATACCCCTATTCAGAAAGTGATTGAAGAAACAGCAGCTGTGTTTTTGGAAGAAATGATGAAATGAGTAGATGAGAAAATGATGTTATACTTTTGACTGGGTAAAATGTCGTGTTGATTAAACCATATAAGGAATATAAGACCATATAAGGAAATAGGCTATTTTGACCTTATATGCTCTTAAATGTCTTATATGGTTCCCAAAATGGCCATAAGTCTAAACAGACAATCTATCAGGTCTTTTCTCATTTATTCATCTTATCATTTAATCATTCCTCCTACCCCATGATCCCTCCCGATTTCGACCCCAACGGTCTGGCCGCTGCCAATGGGCAACTTTTTGGATTACCCTTTACCCCAGATCAAGCGAACTGTGTGGTCATCCCCGTGCCTTGGGAAGTGACAGTTTCCTACCGGGCAGGTACTGCTTATGGTCCACAGGCTATCCTTGATGCTTCTGTCCAAGTAGACCTGTTTGATGCCAAATCACCCGAAGGTTGGAAACAGGGGATCGCCATGTTGGACATGGACGAAGAGTTGCGAAAGCTGGGGGAGAAAAAGCGAGAAATTGCCCTGGAAGCCATCCAGGCTCAGGAAGAAGGCCAGTCTTTGGAAAAATATGAAGGGCTATTGGATGAAGTGAATGAAGCATGTGGGAAGATGGTCGATTGGGTCCAAGAGACAGCCTCCGCATGGCTTGATAAGGGGAAATTGGTGGCAGTACTCGGGGGTGATCACAGCACGCCATTGGGGCTGCTTCATGCCTTAGCGGATCGCTATCCGTCTTTTGGCATCTTGCAAATCGATGCGCACTGCGACCTCCGAGAAGCCTTTGAAGGCTTCCAATACTCCCACGCATCCATCATGACCAATGCCCTGTTATTGCCCCAAGTCACTTCCCTGGTACAAGTTGGCATTCGGGATTATTGTGAGTCGGAACATACTTTTGCCCAGACTGATCCACGTATTCACCTACATAGTTTCAGGGAAATGGAACAGGAAAAGTATGAGGGGAAAAATTGGCAGCAAATCGTTGATAACATCATCGAGCCACTGCCTGAATGGCTGTATGTCAGTTTTGACATTGATGGGCTGGATCCTGCCCTTTGTCCCCACACAGGAACGCCCGTTCCTGGAGGACTGCAATTCGAAGCGGCGCTTTACCTCATCGAGCGTGCACTGGCCAAAGGTCGCAAGCTCATCGGGTTTGACCTATGTGAAGTAGCGCCAGGAACTGACGAATGGGACGCCAATGTAGGCGCAAGGGTGCTGTATCGCCTCTTTTTATCTTCAATCATTTAACCCATTATACTTTAGACTGGGTGAAATGTCCTGTGAATAAAACCATATAAGACATATAAGAACATTTAAGAAAACCGCTTTTTGACCTTATATGCCCTTAAATGCCTTATATGGTTCATAAAGCGACCAAAAGTCAAAACGGACTTTCTATCATGTCTAAAGTTTAATCAATAATCTCTAAAATGGATAAAGGACCTATTTCTCAATTTATTGAACACCATTTTTTACATTTTAATGCGGCCGTAATCGTGGATGCAGCCAAAGCCTATGAGCAATTGCTATCAGACGGGGGCAAAATGATGATCACCCTGGCAGGCGCCATGAGTACAGCCGAGCTGGGCAAGAGCCTAGCTGAGATGATCCGCCAAGACAAAGTCCAGATCATCACCTGCACAGGCGCCAACTTGGAAGAGGATATTTTTAACCTAGTCGCCCACAATCACTATAAGCGGATTCCCAACTATCGTGACCTTACACCAGCCCAGGAGTGGGATTTATTACAAAATAAATACAACCGCGTCACGGACACCTGTATCCCGGAAGAGGAAGCTATGCGGAAGATAGAAGGCCTCATTATTGAGCTATGGCAGCAGGCAGAACAAAATGGCGACCGCTTCTTTCCCCATGAATATTGCTATCAACTCCTCCGTTCGGGCCTTTTAGAACCGCATTACGAGATAGATCCCAAGGATTCATGGCTGCTTGCAGCGGCAGAAAAAAACATCCCTATCATCGTCCCTGGCTGGGAAGACTCCACCCTGGGAAATGTATTTGCTGCGCAATGCTATCTAGGCGCCCTGAAGCCCGAGACGATGAAGTCAGGGATAGAATACATGACCTATCTGATTCAATGGTATCAAGATCATGCGACCCCTCCAGGCGTGGGATTTTTTCAGATTGGCGGAGGCATAGCAGGGGATTTCCCCATCTGTGTGGTACCACTCCTGCTTCAAGATTTGCAAATAGAAGATACCCCCTTTTGGAGCTATTTCTGCCAAATATCTGATTCGACGACGAGTTACGGTTCTTATTCTGGAGCTGTTCCCAATGAAAAGATTACCTGGGGAAAGTTAAGTGTAGATACCCCCAGCTTTATCATTGAGTCCGATGCGACCATTGTAGCACCGCTTATTTTTGCCTGGCTTCTGGGGCAATAGCACGTATGCAGTTTAGCAGTAAAAGAAGAAGCCATGGATTGCACAGATTAGCCTGAATTCTCATCTTTAATAGGATAAATCTGTGAAATCAGGAATATTTAGGTGCGCTGAGAAGAAGGGAAATCCTGTAATTCTTGAAAAAATTGTTATTTTTTCTTCTACCTTCACAATTTGTGTAGGCATAAATGGTATCTTGCAGGCCTAAACAAAATTACCTAAACACAGTAAACACCTCAAAAACTTATTTTATACTAATTTTAAACACATTATGGCAAAAAAAATGTATGTCGGAAATCTTCCATTTTCAGCTACGGAAGATGAAGTAAGAGAACTTTTTGAACAATTTGGAACAGTAACTTCGGTAAATCTGGTTAACGATCGCGATACAGGCAGACCTAGAGGATTTGGTTTTGTAGAAATGGAAGATGGTGCAGATGAAGCTATCAATGAACTAAATGATGCAAGCTTTGGCGGAAGAAACCTGAAAGTAAACGAGGCAAGACCTCGTGAACCCAGAAGAGATAGTGGTTACCGTGGCGGTGGTGGCGGTGGCTATCGCGGCGGCGGCGGATGGTAGGGACTACGCCTATCCTCCTTTCAGCCTATGGATTGATTAGTTAACTAATTGACGGCTGACGATTTTTGTAACAAAGAGATAGCATGACTCATTGGTTTTAATTGTAGAGCTTTTTGGATAATGCTGTTTCTTTGTATTTTCTCCCCAATTCTGCTTTCTGTTGGCTTGGAAAGTTAATCCTATATCATTATGCGAATACTGCTACTCTGCTGTTTCCTATTTTCAGCATTATCGGTCATTGCCCAACCTGACCAGCACCAGAACTGCGACGAGACCTATTATCATCCCAATCCACGTCCCTCCCATCCCATCGGTCAAGGCCCCATCGTCTGGATAGACGAGGCCCATCACAATTTTCACACCATGGAAGGCCGTTACTGCGCCTTTACCGATGTATTGCAATCCGATGGCTATCAAGTATATGCCAATACACGCTCCTTCGAAGATGCCAACCTCTTCCAGTGTGACGTCCTCGTCATCTCCAATGCCTTAGATGAAGGCACAGCCTATCGCGCACAATTTGCCAATAATTGGCAATTACCCAACCTCTCTGCCTTCACGACAGAGGAGATCCGCGCCTTGGAGCGCTGGGTAGCATATGGCGGCAGCCTTTTCCTCATCGCAGACCATATCCCTTTTCCAGGCTGTGCCTCAGAATTAGCCGCCGTATTTGGCTTCGACTTCTTCAATGGATACGCCGAGATCGATAATCGGAAAAATTGGCCTTCACAGTTTCGCAAGCGTGATGGCTCGTTGAAACGCCATCCGTTGACGGAAGGTATTGATTCAATAGCCACCTTCACAGGCCAAGGGTTTCGTTGCCCCTTAGGCGCAGAGCCTATATTAGTCTTTGGCAACAATCATGAGATCATCCTCCCTGAGCAATCAGGCCGCCCCTATAGTGCGACAGCCCCTCGTTTCAGTGCCAAGGGCCTTGCCCAAGGTGCCGTCATGAATTACGGCCTTGGCCGCATCGCTATCTTCGGCGAAGCCGCTATGTTCACCGCTCAGACCACTCCCAATAACCTCAAATTTGGACTTAACTCCCCAAAGGCACCTAATAATGAAAAATTCTTGCTCAATATTCTTCATTGGCTAGAAAATGAAGGGGGTCAAAAGATTCCTCAATGGCTGATGACCCGCATCGGTGACAATACCCAAAACATGGAGTTGTCCCTTATCAATGGCAACCTCAGAGCGCTTACCGCCAATTACGAAGCCAACGCGATGCTCATCTCCTCAGACCGCCGCAAATACAAGGGCCGCAGCAAAATCGAATCTTATTGGAAGCAAACCGGCGCCCTCAGCGTCCGCATGGCGTCCATCCAGACGACCTACGACATCAACGAACTCAAACAGTGCCAACTCTGGCAGAAGATAAGCCCTGCCACCATCCGCAACTGGTCGCCCCTACTCCGCCTCGACCCCAAGCGTCAAGGCGTCTACCAGATCGGCACCACCATGATCCGCACCAAAGGAAGCGATGGACATGATATCTACACCCAAGGCTACTTCGCCCGATTCTGGCAACAGCAGCCCGATGGCAGCTATCAGTTGTTGGTGGATTGTTATGGGAAATAGAAGAAGAAGTTCTATGTTCTATGTTCTATGTTCTATGTTCTATGTTTTAGGTTCTAAGACAGAAAACAACTTAGAACATAGAACCTAAAACTTAGAACTCTCCTAAAATCCCACTTTCTTGTTGGCAAATTGAAAGGCTTTCTCTAATTTTGTCTCCCCACGCCGCAGTGGTGGAATTGGTAGACACGCGAGACTTAAAATCTCGTGGACCGAATGGTCCGTGCTGGTTCGAGCCCGGCCTGCGGTACCTGGAACCCTTAAATCGCTTCATACGTACTGTATGGAGCGATTTTGCTTTTGATTTTGGTGCTGTAGACCCAAAATACGGCATTATAGACCCAAATCCAGACCCAACCCCTACCCTCATGGCCTCCAAACCTCCCAAAAATCGGATCAAGAAAAATGCGAAAGGTTACCCTTATGTTCCTCCCAAATTATTCAAAGGGGCCAAGTGGTACATTGAATTTTGGGTATGGTCCTTCCCCAAAGGACACTTGGTGAAAAAAAAGTTATACACCATTGAAGGGAATACCGATGAAGAACGAGAAGGGGATGCCTGGAAAAAAGTCTTTAGCCTGGAGAGCCTTCTTGCTCAAGGGAATATGATCATGGCAGAAGAAAAGGACCATCGAAAAAAACGGGAAAAGGTCTACACTATCCTGGATGGTTTTCAGTATGCGCTTGCCATCAAAAAGGAAACCATTGAAAAGCGCACGCTTGAAAGATATAGCAGTTTCTTCCACGTCTTTGAAAAGTATACCATGGCTACCGGGATAGGTGGGCGAATGCTTTCTACCCTTGGGACCCTGGATATTGTGGAGTTCCTGGACTACCTAAAACAGGAACGCAAAGTCTCCAATGCCACGCGCAATAATTATCTGGAGATTGCTCATTCTATCTGTGCGACGCTTGTAGAGAGAGGAAAATTATCGAGCAACCCCGCCAAAGGCATCAAGAAACTGGAAAGCCACAGCGAAAAAAATGTCCCTTTCACCGACTCCCAGCAGACCAAGCTAGAGACCTGGCTCAAGCACAATGACCCCAAGCTCTACTACTACACCCGCTTTATCTATTATGGCTTTCTACGTCCCGTAGAAGTGCTCCGTCTGCAAGCCAAACATATTGACCTCAAGAACCGCCTGATCCTTGTCCGCTCGATGATGAGCAAGAACAAGAAGCAGATGCCGGTGATCCTCACCGACGCTTTCCTGGAATCCATTCAAGGAATGGAAATCAAAAAAATAGCCTCAAGCCATTACCTCTTTTCCAAGAACCTGGAACCAGGTACAGAGATGTGGGTCCGCAACCGCGTCTCAGAGCGCCATCGTGACGCCATGAACAAAGCCGGTATCCTAGATAAGGATGTGACCATGTACTCCTGGAAGCATACGGGGAACTGCAATGCTTATCGGGCCGGAGCTGATATTAAGGCGCTTCAGCAGCAGAATCGGCATCATTCGCTGGAGATGACGGATATTTATCTCCGGTCGATGGGGCTGAGGCATCAGTGGCAGTTGAAGGAGGTGAGGTGGTAAGGATACTGGTCGAAATATGAAACCATATTTCCAAAGCCATGATCCGCGCAGGTATCGAGGACAAAGACGTCACCATGTATTCCTGGAAGCATACCGGCAACTGTAATGCCTACCGCGCCGGTGCTGACATCAAGGCCCTGCAACAGCAGAATCGTCACCATTCCCTTGAGATGACGGATGTCTACCTCAGGTCGATGGGCCTGCGGCAGCAGTGGAAGCTGCGGGATTTGGAGTGGTGAGGGGGGTAAGTATTCACTATTTTTGATAATGTCCTAACTTATTTGATTTCATTTATTCAAATCTGGGAATAATCAATATAGATTGCTACCTTTCAAGTCTATCCTAAAAATGAAGTCATAAAACCAAGCTAGCAAGCCATCCATGAATACATCTGTACACAACCGCCTTGTATCTTTTATCTGGTCTATTGCTGATGACTGCCTGAGGGACGTCTATGTAAGAGGAAAATATCGCGATGTCATCCTCCCCATGGTCGTCCTACGACGACTCGATGCCTTGCTCGAACCGAGCAAAGAAGCCGTCATGGAAGAGCTCGCCTTCCAAAGAGATGAAGCAGGCTTCACTGAGTGGGACGAAGCTGGGCTTCGAGATGCTAGTGGCTTTGTATTTTACAATATCAGCAAATGGACCCTACAACGCCTTCACGATACAGCTACCAATAGCCAGCAGATCCTCCAGGCCAATTTTGAAGAATACCTCAACGGCTATAGTGCTAATGTCAAGGAAATCATAGACAAGTTTAAGCTGAAGAGTCAGATCCGGCATATGGCATCAAAGGATGTCTTGCTGGATGTTCTGGAGAAGTTCACTTCCCCCTATATCAACCTTACGCCATTCGACAAAGAAGATCCAGATGGTCGAAAACTCCCTGCACTTTCCAATCTTGGAATGGGCTATGTGTTTGAAGAACTGATCCGGAAGTTCAATGAAGAGAATAATGAAGAGGCAGGAGAACACTTTACGCCCAGGGAGGTGATCGACCTGATGACCCATATCGTCTTTGAGCCGATCAAAGATACCTTGCCCCCAGTAATCACCATCTACGATCCAGCCTGCGGCTCGGGAGGTATGCTCACAGAATCGCAAAACTTTATCAAAGATGAAGATGGTGAAATCAAGGCAACTGGCGACGTTTACCTTTTTGGAAAGGAGATCAATGACGAGACCTATGCCATCTGCAAATCAGATATGATGATCAAAGGCAATGACCCTGAGAACATCCGTGTAGGCTCCACCCTTTCGACCGATGAGTTTTCGGGGAAAACCTTTGACTTTATGCTCTCCAATCCACCTTATGGCAAATCGTGGAATACGGAATTGAAATATATCAAAGATGGCAAAGATGTGATCGATCCGCGTTTTGTGGTAGAATTGAATGACTATTGGAGAAATGTGGAAAGCGCGGATGCTACCCCCCGATCTTCAGATGGGCAATTGCTATTTCTGATGGAAATGGTGAGCAAAATGAAATCCCTTGCCCAAAGTCCACTTGGCTCACGCGTCGCCTCCGTTCATAACGGCTCCAGCCTCTTCACCGGCGACGCCGGTGGGGGCGAAAGCAATATCCGCCGATACCTCATCGAAAACGATCTGCTCGACTGCATTATCCAATTGCCCAATAACCTCTTCTACAATACAGGTATCACGACCTATATCTGGATTTTGAGCAATCACAAAGCAGAAAATCGCAAAGGCAAAGTCCTGCTGATCGACGCCTCCCAGCGCTTCAATAAGCTCCGCAAGAACCTCGGAAATAAAAATTGCGAACTGTCGCCTGCGCATATACGCGAAATTCTGGATGCCTATCTGGCATTTGAACCCGTCGACCGCCAGGGCGAAGACGGCCTCGCCGCCAAGGTCTTCGACAATAGCGACTTTGGCTATTACAAAGTCTCCATCAACCGCCCCAAGCGCCTGAAGGCGCAGTTTTCCGAAGACCGGATCTCAGAGCTTCGCTTTGACAAAAGCCTCAAAGAACCCATGGAATGGGCGTATGAGACATTTGGCGACAAGGTCTTTACTGACCTTTCCATTATCGAAAAGGATCTGCTCAAATGGTGTGAGGACAACGACCTTGACCTCAACGCTAAAAAGCGCAAGGCGCTGACCAGCCCTGCCCTTTGGCAAAAACACAAAGAGCTTCATGAAACTGCCAAAGTCCTCTTTCAGGAAATCGGCACAGAAACCTATAGCGATTTTAATGCTTTTGCCAAACAAGTGGACATGACCCTTAAATCCCAGGGTACCAAACTGTCTGCCACCGAAAAAAAGGCCATCCTCAATGCCATCACATGGTATGACGAATCTGCTGACAAGGTCAGCAAAAGGATCCATAAATTCAGCGAAGATCAGCTCACCCAACTGCTGGATCACTTGGGGTGTAAGGTAGAGCAATTACCCGATTATGGGTATTACGAAACAGATCAGGCAAACCATTTCACCACCTACGAACCCGAATCTGACCTGCGCGACACCGAAAATATTCCTCTGAAGGAAAACATCCACGATTATTTCCTGCGCGAGGTAAAACCACACGTGCCAGAGGCCTGGATAGACCTCGACAAAACCAAGATCGGCTATGAAATCAGTTTCAATAAATATTTCTACCAGCACAAACCCCTTCGATCTCTCGAAGTGGTCAGCCACGAAATCCTCGCGCTGGAGCAGGAGAATGAGGGCCTTATTATGGAAATCCTAAATCTGAAATAATGGAAGTGGTAGACACAAAAATGATATATGAAGCCTATCCAGCCTATAAGGATTCTGGGGTGGAATGGATTGGGGAAATTCCAGAGGGATGGGAGGTGAGGAGATTAAAATTTATGTTGCGAGAATTCAACCTTCGCTCAGTAACAGGAGAAGAGCAACTACTTTCCTTAAGCAAGTACTATGGAATAATTCCAAAATCATCTTTGGAAGAACGAGCTGGGGGAGCAGAATCACTAATTGGGTATAAAGTTGTAAATCCGAACCAGCTTATCATAAACAAAATGCAAGCTGTGAATGGATTAATAGCTGTTTCAAAAATTTCAGGTATTACTAGCCCAGACTATAGTATATATTATTCAAACGATGAAGATATTTTAAATATAGATTTTTTGGGATTGCTTTTAGGACAAAAGCTATATTTAGCTGAGTTCAAAAGAAGAGTTAAAGGTGTGATGGAAGGGTTTATACGGTTGTATTCTAATGACTTATTCGATATTTCGATCCATTTACCCCCCCTCCCCGAACAAACCGCCATCGCCCATTTCCTCGACCGGAAAACGGCCCAGATCGACACCGCGATTGCCCAGAAGACCCAGCTGATCACCTTGCTCAAGGAGCGCAAGCAGATCATCATCCAGCAGGCTGTCACCAAGGGACTCGATCCCGAGACCAAGATGAAGGACTCCGGTGTGGAGTGGATCGGGGAGATCCCGGAGGGATGGGAGGTGAAGCGGTTGAAGTATATTCTCAAAGAAAGAAGCGAACGTTCAGAAACAGGAGAAGAGCCACTTTTTATGGTCAGTCAGATTCACGGCTTGGTCCTTCGTTCTGATTTTCACTCTAAAGCTGAGGTGTCAGCAAGTAATGTTGGGAATAAAATTGTGTATAAGAATGATTTAGTTTTCAATAAATTAAAAGCACATCTAGGGGTGTTTTTTAAAAGTACAATAGATTATAAAGGACTCGTTAGCCCAGATTATGCAGTATATTATTCCGAAAAATATATTCAAGATCTAAAGTTCCTAGAATTGCTTTTTAGACATCCAGCCTATATTAGCCAATTTATTATTCGAGCAACTGGTATTGTAGAAGGGTTAATTCGTTTGTATACAGCTGATTTATTTGCTATTCCAATTCCTGTCCCTTCTTTGTATCCGTCCCACGAAGCACGTCTTTTGGGGTCCGTCTCAACTTCCTCCCTTTTCGGGAGCCTGCCCTTGGGTCTGTCCTGGGCCTAGGGTAAGAGCTGGTGGTATATTTTGATTGGGTTTCCACT
>JAUIKF010000094.1 GCA_030430575.1 Bacteroidia bacterium
CTTACGGGCAGGATTGGATGGTGGTGGTATTTGATGAGGAAATTCTGAAAAAAAATAGGGGCGGATGACTCACTCACCCGCCCCTACAGATTTTTTCTCAAGAAAAAATCTTCAGAAAAAACCTACTCCAATTCAGCTATAATGTCTTTGTTCATTTTTACGTAGTCGCTATTCTCAGCCTTCTCAGCCCATTCGATGGCCATTTTGGCAGCTTTGATCGCGTCGTCTTTTTTGTCCATCTTGGCGAGGATACGCGCCTTCCAAGTAGCTTTCCAGAACGCACCGTCGTGCATGTCTACTGCCTTGGTGATCCACTCAAGGGCCTGGTCCATGTCTTTGTCATTTTCATAGTAGAAGCGCGCTGCTGCATAGTAATCATTGCTGGTAGGGCCAGCAAGCACTTTCTCGATAGAAGCTTCTACCTTCTCGTTCGTGTTGACTTCAACCTTCATAGATACACGGGTGTTTTCCCAGTCGAGGTTGAGGTAAGCAGAATTGTTGCGGGCATGGGCAATATAGAGGTTCATGGTCTCTACCTTGTCTGCCAGTCTGCTAGACTTTACTGTGAAACGCGTCAATTCATTTTCCTTGTCATATTTAGCGACATATCCACCAAGCTTGAGGTCTTTGTAGACCATGATCGTCCACTCAGTCTCGCCGGGAATCGCATAAAACGCGTAAGTGCCTTTTGGAATTTCTTGGCCTTCCAATTTCACGTCATCACCAAAAGTGATTTTGGTAGACTGGTTGGCACCAAAACGCCAGATTTTACCATAAGGAACGAGGTCTCCATACACAGTACGGTCTTTCACGCCAGGACGAGAATAGTCCAAAGTAACTTCAGTGACACCGATCTTCTGCGTGATTTTGCAGTAAGGACTTGGCATCGCCTGTACAATCTGTGCAGTGGCTGTGTTCATCATGATGGCAGCTGCTGCTATCATTGTAGTAAGAATAGTGAAAACACTTTTCATAGTTTAAGTAAATTGGGTTAAATGATTTAATCTTCAAAGATCGCAAAAGGGCTTGATCTGAGCAAATTCAAAATGAAAAGCCCAAGTCAAGTCCTAGAATAAACGCTTTCAGGCCGTCTGAGCGCTGATACCGCGTATAGCGAAAATCAACGCTTTTGAACAAACCAATGCGATCGGAGGAAAGTTTAAATCTTGTCAACCCAAATAAAGGTTCCAGGTGAAGGCCCACGCCATACTTATGGCTAGTGAAGGAGGAAAGGTCATAGTCTGAGGTGAAAAAGGAGGCATTGAGTAAATGACCTTCATAAGGTTGGAAGTACCGTGATCCTCGTTGGTGATGCAATCGATAAAAAGGGTAGAGGCTCACGCCTACCCCGAATTTCAGCGGACTTTCCACCGAAATCGTCTGCGCCCATACCCCAAAGCTGTCCCAGTACAATCGCCCGTAGGCCCTCAATACCCAAAAATCCTTCAAAAAAGCATTCAGCCGCACCCCTAGCGGCAGTTTCACCCTTGCCGTAGGCAGTTTCTCCACCTGCGGTAGCTCTACATCGGGGAAATACACCCGATGAAAAGGCGTCGCCAGCATGCCTTGCTGAAAGCTCGGCTCGAAGAGGAAGGCGGCTTGCAATCGCTTGTTTATGACCTGCGTGAGGGTAAAGCTGAAGTTAAAAGACCGCCTGCGGTTGGTAGGGGCCACGTCCAGTCCTGTCCCACGAATCTCTTCGGGGAAGATCAGAATCCAGGTGTCCAAGTATAGCTTCAGTTCCGCATCAAACGTCCTGTTTTGATCTCGTGAAGTCCAGGCCCATCCCCCGCCCAAGGCGGTGGAGAGGTAATCCGACTCTATCGACCCCCCGCCAAAGAGGTGAAACCCTTGGCGCTTCTTCGGCCAATCGCGGTTGTATTGCAGGTAGACGCGCCCGCGGCTGTCCTTGCGGGAAGCTGATGAGAGCCGGGAATCAATACGGTCCGTAGAGGCAGACGTGTAGGTATTGAGGCCGCCTCGGACATCTAGGGATTGCGTGGAGTCGAGCGGCACATGTACCACAATGATCATGGAGCGATCCGTGAGCTCCTGGGTGCCAATCCCTCCCGTGACGGCAGCGTGTTCCCCATCCTGTTCATAATAATTGAACAAAAAATTGACGTCCACAGGCTGTGGAGGAGAGGGCGGCGCCAGTGAATCTGCGAGCTGCGCCCAGCTGATGAAGGGAAGGAAGATTAAGATGAGGAAGAGTTGGGGCATTATGACTCAAAAATATCCAAAATCACCACAGATAACACAGATTTTCACAGATTTTCTATTGTAACCTATGTAAATCTCTGTAACCAATCCAAAGAATACGAATCCACCACAAACTCAACCCCCCAAACCCTAAACTTCCACCTCATACCTCGTACTTCGTCCAGCCCCAAAAGACCGCATGGCTCCTTTTTTGACCAAGTCCTGCAAATCCCTTGTGGCAGTCGCCTTAGAGGTTTTTGCAATTCCCATATACTTCTTAGGACGCATCCCTCCCTCAAAACCCTTGGGGCCTTCGGCCAACATCCTACGAAGGACGCGTAATTGCCGGTCATTGAACTGCCCCTGATACCGGTCGAAAAATTGGGTTTTCTTAAGGGAGAAGTGGATCAAGGTTTCTGCCTGTGCCTGGGCTGCCAGGACGAGGTGGATAAAATAGTGTAACCACTCCGTCAAGTCATTGGTACGCTGCGCAATTTGGAGCGCGGTGTAATAGGCATTTCTATCAGCATTGATGGTCTGGGAAAGACTGAGTAATACAGGCCGTCCCAAATGCTGCGAGAATGCCTTTTCTGATATAGCTCTCCCTATGCGTCCATTGCCATCTTCAAAGGGGTGAATACTTTCGAAATACACATGCGCAATAGCTGACCGCACAGCGATGGACTTAATGGCTTGAGTGCCAGCAACGCTTGTTTCATTAAACCATGAAATGAATTGCCTCATCTCTTCTGGAACTTGTGAAGAAGGAGGCGCTTCAAAGTGGACTTTTTGTCTATCAAGTGGCCCAGAAACCACTTGCATAGGCGCAGTATGGGTCCGCCATATCCCCGCATTGATCCCTTGACTTCCTTTCATCAGCATCGTGTGCCAATCAAAAAGCATTCTTTCGGTTAAGGGTTCACGAAATTGCTCCCTGACCGCTACCATGAGCTGGGCTGCCCCTTCTGCACGTTTGTCTGTGACTCGCTCTGGTTGAGGATTCAGCCCTAATTGATTTTTGATGGATGACATCACATCCTTGCGACTTAGGAATTCCCCCTCAATCTCTGAGGTTTTCACTGCTTCTGAGACCATGATGTCTAGCAAAGTCTCTTGTTGGGTAGCAGCTGATAAGCTCGACAATATTCCATCTACTCGCCCTAATTTTTCTGTCAGGGAGAATAAGGCTGATTCCACAGCAGATAAGTCATAATGGAATGTAGGCCAGTCTGGAAGTTGCCAATTATAGCGCATGAGCCGATTAATTATGCTAATCGGCTCAAATATAGCGATTTTTTGAGCCGATTAGATACGTTTTGTGATTTTTGATAGAAAATGATGGGTAAATTTAAGTTTGTATATTGGTGGTAATGCTTGTTCTTAAGGAGTAATCAGTCAATTTATTCATCACTAATTCCCCCTGCATGCACGTGTTTCCCCGAATATATCCAGTATTTCTGCTATGCATCCTTCTGCCAAGTCTCTCCCTCTTGGCTCAGCCATCAGCTTCCCTTTCCTTCGACCATATCTCAGTCGAGGACGGCCTTTCTCAAGGAAGCATCATTTACATGATGAAGGACAGTAGAGGTTTCCTATGGTTTGCCACCCAAGACGGCCTCAATCGGTACGATGGCTACCAGTTCAAGACCTACCGTCATGAACCTGGCAACCCCAACACCTTGTCCAATAATTATGTATGGACCTTGGCAGAAGACCCCGCAGGCAATATCTGGATAGGCACATTTGGGGGGGGATTGTGCAAATTGGATACTAAGCATGAGACATTTACCAATTTTCTTCCAGACCCCAACGACCCTTTTTACACCTTGCCTCATGCGGGCGTTCGTTCGCTATGTATTCATCAGGATTCCCTCTTGTTGGTCGGAACGGACAATGGCCTGGCCATTTTGGACCTGCAAACAGAGAAAATAACATCCTACAGGAAGGATTGGAGCGGAGACCATCACTATCCGGGCAACAATATTTTTGTGATTAAGGTCATTGATGGGGATACAATCTTATTGGGAGTTGAAAAGGGGATATTTTTACTCGACCTCTCAGAGGTACACTTCCAAGAAATTCTGTTAGAAGCAGAACAGTATGAAACGAGAGTGGCTTATTTTACTTCGGCTATTATTCAGGTAGATAAGCACAATTTTTGGGTGGGCACAGGGAGGGGGTTATTTAACCTAATCCGCGACAAAGTGGGTCGATTTCGGGTAGTGAAGCATATCCAGCACGATCCGCAGCGATCGGCTAGCCTTAGCAGCAACATGGTCAACTCCTTGTTTTTGGATAAAAATCAGCACCTCTGGATAGGGACAGCAGAGGGGCTTAATGACATTGATTTGGCAGATCTGAATACAGAAAACCCCGAATTTAGGCATAGCAAGGATGATCCTTTACGTCCTGCTTCCCTGTCACATGAAAGAGTGAATAGCCTATATGGGGATGGAAGTGACATCCTGTGGGTGGGAACCAGTGAAGGGGTTAGCAAATTGTCAATCCAATCGCCTTTATTTCGCTCGATCCAATTTGAGTCCAATGGAGGCGGATTGTGCAATAATACGGTGTTGGGGATGACGGAAGATTCTAGTGGAAACCTGTGGGTGGGGACAGTCAGTGGGCTGACAAATATTCGGAATTGGAAGACCCCCGATGTGGCTACCACGTGTGTCCATTTGCCTACCTATTTGTCCCCCAATACGGCTTCTGACTATATCCTTAACGTGTGTCGTGACAATGATGACCAGCTCTGGATATGTACACGTCGTGGCGGATTGGCCCGTATGGATGCCGCCGTTGTAGCGACGTTGGAATCCGACGTCGCTACAACGGCGGCGTTTACCCATTACCGACATGACCTTGAGGACCCAGAGGGCCTCAATGCCAATATCGTCTGCCAATTATTTCAGGATAAAGCGGGTCGTTATTGGGTGGGGACGGCCTTGGGTGGGTTAAATTTACTTGACCCAGCCACAGGAAAAACCACGATCTACACCGTCGATCCACAAGACAGCACGAGTTTGCCCCATTCCTTTGTCTATGCGATCTTAGAAGACAGCCAAGACCGATTTTGGGTGGGAACTGCGGGCGGTGGGTTATGCAAAATGGACCGAGATGCAGGGACCTTTCAAATTTTTTCATTGGATGAAAATAACCCCCAAAGTCTGAGCAATGACATGATTCTCTGTCTTCATGAGTCGAAATCGAATGATTTCTGGATCGGCACCGCCAACGGCCTTTGCCTGATGAAGGAGGAAGGCGTATTTCAACGCTTTTTTATCAAGGATGGCCTGCCCAATGATGTGATTTATGGGATTTTGGAGGACAAAAGTGGAAATCTATGGATAAGCACTAATAATGGCATATCGCGTGTTACCTATAAAGATGGACAGATTTCGACCATCAATTTTGATACCTCTCACGGGCTGAGTGGAAGCGAATTTAATCAGTTTGCTTATTATCAAAGTAAAGATGGCTGGATGGCGTTTGGCGGTGTTTTAGGGCTAAATATTTTTCACCCTGACAGTATTCAACTAAATCTCTCCCTGCCCGCTACCACGCTCACTCGCTTTTCTTTATTTAATACAGAAGTGCCCATTTTGGCCCCTTCCCAAAAAAAGAAACCCAAATCCTACCATCTGCCTTCGGCCATTTCTGAAGTCAAAAAAGTCAATTTGCCCTATACCGAGAACTTCCTTTCCTTCGAATTCTCGGCCCTCGAATTCACCCGACCCGATAAGAACCAGTATGCCTACCAGATGGAGGGGGTAGACAAGACCTGGGTCTTTTCAGGAACACGTCGCTTTGCCGATTACCCCAATATGGCCCCCGGTGACTATGTCTTTAAAGTGAAAGCCGCCAATAATGACGGCATTTGGAATGAAACGCCTGTGCGGTTGGAAATTTCCATTTCGCCTCCGCCTTGGAAGACCTGGTGGGCGTATTTGGCTTATGCATTATTCGCAATCGGGGCGATCTACGCCTTCATTCGCTATCGGACGGAAGCCATCCAGCGCGAGATGAAAACCAAGGCCCGGATCGAACGGATCAAGGTGGAGGAACGGGAGAAACTCCGCGCCAGCACCTCGCGGGACTTCCACGATGAGGCGGGAAACAACCTCACCAAGCTGTCCCTTTACACCGAACTCACCAAGCGCAGCGCAGGGGATAATCCTGAGCTGTTGGGGTTTTTGGACAAAATTGAAGAAAACCTCAAAGGCCTAGGCTCGGGCATTCGCGATTTCATCTGGGTGCTTGACCCCAAGCACGACGACTTACAGACTACCCTGATGCGGATCATTGATTTTGGGAATAAGCTTTATGCAGATTCGGAGATCGATTTTTTAGCCCAAAATGACCTGCCAGAAGGAGCTTCCTCTCCGCTTAATCTCTACGCCAAGCGTCACCTCCTGCTCATCTTCAAAGAAGCGATGAACAATGCGATGAAATACGCCCAGTGTAAGGCTGTCAGCCTTACCATCCGCCAGGTACCAGACCAGCTGGTTCTCACCTTGACAGACGACGGCGTCGGATTTGACAAAGCCAGTCTTGACCGCATCAATGGCCTCGACAACATGACCTTTCGCGCCAATGAAATTGGCGGCGAACTGGCCATTACCAGCGCCCCTGGAAAAGGCACAACCGTGCAATTGCGGTTGCCGTCCCCACCCCTGTAGAGACGTTGGATTCCAACGTCTCTACAGGGATGACGACGCCCCTAATCCTTGATTACCTTGACCACCTGAAACTGCGTTTCGGTTCGCACCTCCAGGAAATATATGCCTGGGGGGATTTTGGCGATTGCCATCGTAGAGACGTTGGATTCCAACGTCTCTACGATGGCAATCGCGGTATCAACGATCCGTCCCGTCACATCCAACAAAGACACGGTATATCGTGTCCCCAGTGGAACGCCCTTCAGGCGATAGGTCAACACATCCTGTACAGGATTAGGAAAGACGGTCAGGCCCTGACCGTCAGGAAATGGCTTTTGGAGGCCTGTCATGGCGCCTTCCACATAGGTCAAGAACTGATCGCTGGCGGCGTTTGTATAGGTCTCTACCAGCCCTAGGGGCCATTCAATCTTAATAGAATCGATGGTAGTGGCATCGCCCAGCCCGACATGGACCCGTAGGTCATCTTGGGAATGGTTGCCCGTAGGGCAGCCTGTGATATGGCGCAATTGCCACCTGGATACGCCATTAATGGTGGCTTTGACCCAGACCTTGGTGCCGATGGCCGCTGCATTCGAGAGGGTGCCTTCACAAGTGATGGCGATGAAATGATTGGAGCCGCCGTTGTTGCGGTAGAGGTAGTTGCGCGCATTGGCCGCACTGAAGCTATTGGCGACGAAGAGGTCGAGGTAGCCGTCGTTATTGAAGTCGGCAGTGGCGCAGCCTTGGGCAGCCGAGATATTGGAAACGGGAGGGCCGATGGCAGAGAATAGTTGGGTGGAGAAATTGCCCGAACCGTCATTTTCATAATAGCGAGAAGCCTGCAAATTAGTATTCAATACATACAGATCGAGGTCCCCATCATTGTCAAAATCTGCCCAGGTAGAGCCGAGGGTAGCGTTGTTTTCCTGCACATGCGGTCCAAATGTCATGCGGGTAAAAAGGCTATCGCCATTGTTGCGGTAGAGATAATTGTGGTTGTCAAAATTACCCAAATACACATCCATATCTCCGTCATTGTCATAATCGCCCCAACTCGCCTGAAAGTCAAGGTCCCTATGTTTCACGATAGCTGCCGTCGTAACCTGACTAAAGCTCAGCGTTCCAGTCTCCTTCAACAGATTATGATACATACGGTGGTCCTCACGCCCGCTGAAGTGCGATCGCCCACTTTTGATCATAAATAGGTCTTGATCCCCATCATGGTCATAGTCGATCCACGACGCGATGCCCGTGCTTTCAACCAAAGGCGTCACAAAAGAAGGCGTGACAGCCGTGAATCCGCCCATTCCATTATTTTCATAAAAATAATCTTTCGCCAAATGCTTATTGTCAGGCATGTGCAGATCGAGGTCGCCATCATTATCATAATCTACCCAACTGCTGCTCCATGTATAATTGGCGTGTGTTTGGGTAGCAGGGGTCGAAACAGCCGTGAAGCCATAAGTAGGTGGCCCATTATTTTTGTAGAGGAAATTGAGCTGAGGCGACATGTTCTGAGGGGGATTGTTACTGACAAAAAGGTCCAAATTCCCGTCATTATCATAATCTCCCCAAACGGCCGAATTGGAAATGCCTCCGTCCGTGACGATTCCCCCAGTCGTCACCTCCTGGAAGGTCCCATCCCCATTATTTTTGAATAATTGGTTGCTGGTACTCGTATTGGAAACATACAGATCGGGGTACCCATCGTGGTTATAATCTGCCCAACTACAGCCCCCGCTTGACAGGTTGGTCGTGGCGATGGATCCTGTGGAGACCTGTGTAAATCGCTGTGCATGAGCTATTTGTCCTGAAAAAAAGAAGATGCATAAAACAATAAAGGTACTTCTCATGGTGTGAAGGTTGAGTAAAGGTTGTTGAAAAAATAGGCTTTTCGCCTTTACTCAAAGATAGAAGAGGAAGCGCTACTTGGCTATCGCATAATGGTGGGGGATTGTATGAAGAAATCTTTATTCCTTCATCACCTTAACCACCTGAAACTGCGTTTCAGTTCGTACCTCCAGGAAATATATACCTGGAGGGATTTCGGCCGTTGATACCATTGTAGAGACGTTGGATTCCAACGTCTCTACAATGGTATCAACAACCCGCCCGGCCACGTCCACCAACGACACAGTATATCGTGTCCCCACAGGAACGCCTTCCAAGCGATAGGTCAACACATCCTGTACAGGATTGGGAAAGACAATTAGGCCTAGGTCAGATAAAATCGGCCTCTCAAGGCCCGTCATGGCCCCTTCCACATAGGTGAGGAACTGGTCGCTTGCGATATTTGTATAGGCCTCTACCAGCCCCAAAGGCCATTCAATCTTGATAGAATCAATGATGGTCGCATTGCCTAGCCCGATATGGACCCGTAGGTCATCTTGAGAGCGGTTGCCCGTAGGGCTGCCCGTAATGTGGCGCAATTGCCAACGAGGGCTGCCATTGATGGTGGCTTTCACCCAGACTTTGGTGCCGATGGCAGTGGTATTGGAGAAGGTGCCCCTACAAGTAATGGCGATAAAGTGATTGGAACCACCCGTGTTGCGATAGAGAAAATTGTGTGCATCGGTGGCGACAAAGCCATTCGCGACAAAGAGGTCGAGGTAACCGTCATTGTTGTAGTCGGCCGTGGCGCAGCTTTGACCCGCTGAGATATTAGCAATGGGCGCCCCAATAGCCGAAAAAAGCTGGCGCTTGAAATGGCCTTTGCCATCATTTTCATAATAGGCAGAAGCCGCTGAATCGGCATTGAGGACAAATAGGTCGAGGTCCCCATCATTGTCAAAATCTGCCCAAGTTGATCCCTGGGTTACTTCTCGGTCCAAGACATGAGGTCCATCAAGGATGCGGGTAAACACGCTATCGCCGTCGTTGCGGTAGAGGAAATTAAGGCTTTTTAAATTGCCTACATAGACGTCCATGTCTCCGTCATTGTCATAATCCCCCCAACTCCCTTGATACGTCCGGTCATAATGGGGTTCAATGCCATCATCAAAGACATGTTGAAAGCTAAGAGAACCTGTTTCCTTTAATAAATTGTGATACAGGTGATGATCTTCCCGACCACTTTTGATCATCAGCAAATCTTGATCTCCATCATGATCATAATCGATCCAGGACGCAGTCCCAGTGCTTTCCATAAACGGTGATACAAAGGCAAGGGTGACTGGATGAAAATCCCCTTGCCCATTGTTTTCAAAAAAGTAATCTTTCTCTGAATTCATAAACTCAGGCATATGGAGGTCTAGGTCGCCATCATTGTCATAGTCCACCCAACTGCTACTCCGGGTGTAATTGGCGTGGTCTCGGGTAGGGGATACACCAATAGCGGTGAAATTATAGGTAGGCGGTCCATTATTTTTATACAGAAAATTGAACTGAGGAATAGAATCAGTCATGGGGTTATTGCTCACAAATAGATCTACCTGTCCATCGTGGTCATAGTCGCCCCAGATAGCGGCACTGGCAACGCCACTATCCGTAACGATGGCACTTGTGGTGACCTCTGTAAAGGTCCCATCTCCATTATTTTTGAATAATTGGTTGCTGGCAGCCGCATTGCACACATACAGGTCAGGGTAGCCATCGCGGTTATAATCCGCCCAGCTACAGCCTGCACTCGAATAATTGGTAGTGACGATAGCCCCAGAAGTCACTTGGCTAAAGCGCTGTGCCTGTGCATTTAGCATAAAAAATAGGCAGACATACAAAAAGGAAAAGGTAAGTCTCATGGTAAAGGTTGTTGAAAAATAGGCTTATTGGCCTTTACTCAAAGATAGACAAGGAAGAGGTTGTAGGCTATCGCATAATGGTGGGGGAAATGGCAGGGAATTAAGGGTTAGTTGTGTTTGCTCATTTTTCCTAATTTTAATCTAGATTCTCAATACTCAAATTACCATACCCTAATGGATCCTACCCCGCAAAATACCCCGCCTGATAACCAGAAAAATGTATTTATTGGATTAGAAGCTGTGACAATAGTTTTCTTAGTTGTTTATGTTAATTATTCGGTCGAGCTTTCAAGCTCCATGCTGAACGACATCTTTGAAGTGATTTCAAAATTAGCCCTTGCAGCTACCCTGCCTGTTTGGATTATCGGAGCAATTCACCTCGATAGGATCGGCAAATTGAAAAATTATGGAAAGGCATTTGGGTATTCTTTAGGGATATTTTTGGCTATATCTCTCCTTTCTTTAGCCATCCCTTTCTTTTATCTTTTGGCACTCATCTCCGTAATTATCTCATTCAATTACTTTGCATTTAAGGGTGCCCCATAAAACTGATTAAAAATCACACAGGCCGTCAGGTCTCCCGTCACATTCACCGCCGTCCTGAACATCCCCAAAATGCGGTCTATCCCAATAATGACCAAAAGGCCATCGACAGGGATTCCAGCACTTTGTAAGACCGATGCGAGAATGATAACGCCGCCCCCAGGAATAGCAGGCGTACCGATAGAGGCCGCTACCACGGTAAAGGTGATCAAGATTAAATTGATCAGGGACAACTCAATGCCATAGGCTTGCGCCATGAAGATCGTCGTTGCGCATTGGAACAAGGCTGTTCCGTCCATGTTGATCGTCGCGCCTACGGGAATCACAAAATCGCTGATATGGGACGATACGCCCAGTTTTTCATCTGCCGTTTTCATGGACAAGGGCATGACTGCGGCAGAACTCGTGGTAGAAAAGGCCAATAGCTGCGGCTCGCGGATTGCTCGCAAAAAATGGAATGGATTTTTTCGAGTTACGAGGAAGACCAGTACCAAATAAGCGATCATTAACAAAAACAATCCCAGCAAAATGGCTAGCATATAGTAACCTAAGCCAATAAATATCTCCAGCCCGATTTGAGATAAAAGGGCCGCCATTAGCCCAAAAACCGCATAAGGCACCAGCAACATAGCCCAGGAAACCACAATCATGCAGATCTTCTGAACGGCTTCTGTGAAGCGGATGATGGGATCAGCCGTTCCCTTGCTGAGCTGGGTGATCGCCACCCCAATGATCACCGTGAAAATCACAACGCCCAACATTTCCCCTGTCAGAATGGATTCTAAGGGATTATTGGGGATGAGGTTGGAAATGGCTGCGGGGATGTCTTCCAACGTGCTAGACGATCCATTGGGTAAGGGTTGTGGTTCCCCACTATTGGGAAATCCGCCCAGCGAAAAGATATATTGCCCAGGCTTCATAATGAGGGTAACCACTATACCGATGAAGATGGAAAGGGCTGTGGTAAAGATGAAATAGAGCAAAAGCCTCAGGCCAAAGGATTTCAGGTTCTCGGACGTATTGCTCACGATTCCCGAGATGATGGAGGTAAAGATCAGCGGAATCATGATCATCTGAATCAGCCGCATAAAAAGCTGCCCTGGCAGATCCAGCCAATCGGCGGCCCCCAAGCCGACCTTTTCCGATACCAACCCTGTAGAAGGATTCAGCAAAATCCCCAGCCCTGCACCCAAGACCAGCCCGATGATTACTTTCAGCCATAAGCGGCCTTTGATCAGGCGATCTAAATAGACCGAGAGGTGATTGAGGGGGGTGAATTCTATCATAGAGATGAGTGTGATGATGCGATAGTTCTGATGGGCAGATGGCGGCTGAAGGCGTAACAGATTGAAGAAAATCTGTTACGCCTTTTAGGCTATCAACCGCTAACAGATTTTCCTCAATCTGTTAGAGGTCCAAGCCACGCGCCCTGCCCCAAATCTAACCGCCCAAAAATAAGTGGACAGGCTAATTGACTGGGGTGACTTTTGTTAGGAGGGGAGGAGATTTTTAGTAGGGGAGGAGCGCTAAACTGGCGATACCAACAAAAAAATGCTCCCCTTTCTCAAGAGGAGCATTCTGTGCGGATGGAGGGACTCGAACCCACACACCTTAACGGCACTAGATCCTAAATCTAGCGTGTCTACCAATTTCACCACATCCGCGTTGAAATTCAGGGTGCAAGTTTGCAACTATATCTTAAATTTACAAAAATATTTGGTTAATTTCTGATTATGAAAACAACGCAACTATTAATAGAGCACCTCATCAGCGGGGTTCAGGGGCTCGTGTGGCTGGTTTTGCTGGTGATGATCTTTGTGGGAACTGACATTCTCGTGTATGTGGCACTGAAAGATTATGAGGCCATTGTCTTGACGCTTTTGGTGTCGATTGTCTATCCCTGGGGGATTATCATCGACAATGTCGCAGATCACCTGCTCAAGGCGCGTGCCAAGGCCATTCGTGCTTCCATCCCTGGTGGGAGCCAGTCTACTCGCTACCTGCTCACCCAGCTCAAAGACGAGAGCATGAACGAGTATGTCAATTACTTGCGTACACGCATCCGTGTGAGCCGCTCATCGGCTTTCAACTTTGGAATGATCACATTATTCGCCATCCTCCTGACGATTGTACAGGCAGAACGAGTAAATAATGCCCTGTTTGGATGGATAGCGTTGGAATTTTTGGTAGGCGGCTTGATGACTTTTCTCGCTTTTCTGTCGTGGAAATGGCTGATGCGTACATTTGGCAACTTTGTTGCAGCGAGGTATAAAGAACTGGAGTGAAAAGAGGTTTTAGGGGGGAAGTGATAGAATGAGTGACTGATAGAAGGAGAGAATGAGAAGACATCCGCTATATTATGTGTTAATGTACTATCAGTGTGCGCTAGGTTAATTTTCCATTCTTCATTTTTAATTTTTAATTCTCCATTTTTAATTTCTTCAATGGCATTACTTCGATTCAGTTGGGAAAAGGACGGGGATGAGCGGAGGCTGATCCTGAGAGCATATCGCGCGATGATGAAGCACGCCAAAGTGACTTCATGGGTAGATCGCGGCAAAATCCGGAAGGCATTTGAATATGCTGCTAATGCGCATGATGGCATGCGGCGCAAGTCGGGTGAGCCTTATATCTTGCATCCCTTGGCGGTGGCGCGTGTCCTCGCCGAGGAGATGGAGTTGAGTGATCATGTCACAATTATGTGTGCCTTGCTGCACGATGTAGTGGAAGACACGGAAGTGACCTTGGACGACATCGAGCGGGAGTTTGGGAAAAAGAGCCGCGACATCATCGACGGGCTCACCAAAATCAAAGGCGCAGGCGCCTTTGACGAGTCGATTTCCGACCAGGCGGAGAACTTCCGTAAGATCCTCTTGACCATCTCAGAAGACATCCGAGTGGTCCTCATCAAGCTGGCCGACCGCCTGCACAATATGCGGACGCTCGGTTCGATGAAGGAGGTGAAAATGCTCAAAATTTCCTCCGAAACCCTCTACCTCTATGCACCCCTTGCGCATCGATTAGGCTTGTATGAGGTAAAAAATGAGTTGCAAAACCTTTCCTTTAAACATAGTCAAAGGGACCTATACGAAGACATTGAACAGCGGATAGAGCGCTATAAAAAAGACTCACAAGGCTATATCGAGGCCTTTATGTCCTCGATTGGAGATCAGTTGAAGGCTGCGGGACTGAAATTCACCATCAAAAACCGCTATAAATCGGTGTTTTCTGCCTATAAAAAAATGCAGCGGCAAGGGGTGAACTTTGACGAAGTCTATGACCTCTTTGCGGTGCGCATCATTTTGAAGACAAGGCCAGAATTGGAGCAGGCCGATTGTTGGCAGACGTATTCGATTATTTCAGAGAAATACACGCCTAATCCCAAGCGCCTGCGCGACTGGATCTCCGTCCCAAGGGAGAATGGCTATGAATCCCTTCACGTGACCGTGATGGGGCCTCAGGGGCGTTGGATCGAGGTGCAGATCCGTACCGAGCGGATGGATCAGATAGCGGAACGAGGCATCGCCGCGCACTGGAAGTACAAAGGCAATGACGACCAGTATGAGGACACGCTTAACGACTGGATAGAAGAGGTTCGCAAAATCCTTGAAAATCCGAGCCTCAACGCACTGGATGCTGTTCGGGAATTCCGCGAAAACCTCCAGCCACACAATGTCTACGTCTTCACGCCCAAAGGCAAGCTCATCCGAATCCCGACGGGAGCGAGTATTCTGGATTTTGCCTACAAAATCCACTCCCGGATCGGGGATACCGCCATCGGCGCCAAAGTCAATAGCGAAGTAGTCTCGCTGGACTATGAACTCAAACCTGGCGACCAGGTGGAGGTGCTAACTTCTCGCCAAGTCCAAGCGAAAGAAGAATGGCTGCGACTCGTCAAAACGGTCCGTGCCAAAGAGCACATCAAAAAAGCCCTCAATTTCAAGCGCAAGGAAGCCATTGACAAAGGCATAGAAATGTTCCAATGGCGACTAGACCAGTTTAATATTGAGCAAAACGACATCATGCGTGAGCTCTTGACTTACCTGAAATTTCCTTCGCCCGAGGACTTCTATTATGCCTTGGGCATGAAGCATATCGATACCCAGAAAGTCAAGGAATTCATTGACCTGAAATTGGAAGGGAAAGAAATCGAGTTGGCGGATATTGAGGAATGGGAAAAGAAGATTCGGATGCGCGAACAGCGATTCAAGGAATTGGGATTTGACATCGATGACCTGGTCCTGCATGAAGGCCAAAGCATCAGTAATTTTAAGCTGGCGAAATGTTGTCATCCCGTTCGAGGCGATAACATCATGGGGATTTTGCTGGGAGATAAACTGGAAATTCACCGCCCGTCTTGCCAGGAGGCCATCACCCTGATGTCCAATTTTGGGCCCCAGATCATCCAGGTCCGCTGGGCGGAAGGCTACAATCGCGTAGACTTTCTCGCTTCCATCAAGGTAGTAGGCCTTGACCGACAAGGCATGCTCTCCGACCTCATCCACGTCCTCACCTCCCAGATGAAACTCAACCTCGCCAAGGTATCCATCGAGTCTCAAGACAACATGTTTGAAGGACTCTTCAACGTCTATATCTCCGACACTGCCGAGCTAGAGACGGTCATTGAGCGCCTCAGCAAGCTCCGCAATGTCATGATGGTGACCCGCACGGGTGGAGACTTCACCCCGTTCCAGAAGGCGGAAAGCAACTAAGAACGTTTTGGGGGAAATTCGTTCAAGGGCTCAAGGGTTGACGCCGCTCCAAAAATTCCTTTTAAGGAATTTGTCTAATTGCGACGGGTTGAAAACCCAGTCGCAATAGTAAAAATAACAGGCAAAGAACTATTGCGACGCGACGTTCGACTGAGCATCGTCGAAGTCTTCAGTCCGTCGCAAGAAGTGAGAAAGTCAAATTTGACTTTCTGGAGTAAACTCAAGGCCCCTACTTTTGAACACTTGAACCATGTTGAACGCTTGAACCTATCTCCGCTACGCGATAATATTCGCCTTAAACATCTGAAACGCAATGGCGATCAGAATGATCCCAAACACCTTTCTGAGGGTATTGGTGACGGTATCGCTGAGTTTTTGGGCCAAATAATTAGAGAAGTAAAGGACCAGAAAAATGATGGCAAGGTTGATGAAAATAGCTATGACAATACTGGCATTGTCATAGCGCGCTTTGAGGGAGAGGATAGTGGTGAGCGTACCAGCTCCAGCAATGATGGGAAATGCCATGGGCACAATGCTGCCCGTACTCCCTTGTTGCTAGTCGCGAAAAAAACGAATGCCCAAGACCATTTCTAAGCCAATAAAAAAGATGATCAACGATCCTGCCAGCGCAAAGGATGCGATCTCCACCCCAAATACATGTAACATAGAAGCACCAAAAAACAGGAAACCCACCATGAGCAATCCCGCTACCAGGGTTGTCTTTCCCGATTCTATCCGTACCCCTTGGCGTTTCATATCAATGATGATCGGCAGGCATCCTACAATGTCAATCACAGTGAATAAAATGAGGCTGATGGAAAAAATGGCAGTTAAGGTCATTTCAAGAGTTAAAAAATCAATTTGACCCGACGGATATTGAGATCATGGAAGCCCTTCAAGAGAATGCACGCATTCCCTTCTCTCAATTAGCGGAGCAGCTAAAAGTGTCCAACTCCCTGATCCATCAGCGCGTGCGTAAATTGCGTGAAGCAAAAGTCCTGCGTGACCCCATTTTTCCCTTGCGAGCAGGGCCGCTAGGGTATGAGACATGCGCTTTTACCATGATTTTGCTAAAAGAAGCCAGCTACCTCTATCCTGTGGTGGATGAATTGAAGAAAATCCCCGAAATCGTAGAGTGCAATAACATCTCGGGCCGCTACGCGATCATGGTCAAGATCTACACCGTCAATAATAGCCACCTGCGAGATGTGGTTTATGAAAAAATTCAACCCATCGATGGTATAGAAGGTATAGAAGGCACCAATACCTTCATTTCCTTCGAGACTGCCTTCAGCCGAGATGTACCTTTAAGATTGTTTTGAGTTTTTGGTTTGATGTTTTGAGTTGACTCTTTTCCAAATCTAATAGGAACGCAGATTGAACGGATAAAACGGATTTCGCGGAAAAAGGACATTTTGACCCAAAACCCAAAACCCAAAACCCAAAACCCAAAACCCAAAACCCAAAACCCAAAACCCAAAACCCAAAACTCAAAACTTCTCCACCACCTTCAAAGTCACATTTCCAAGGCTTGTTCTCAGCCTTAGGAAATACACTCCATCACTAACAGATGCATGAGAAAAAATGCTTTGTCCTCCATCATGCTCCCATTTTCCCATAATCATACGTCCTTGAATATCAACCAATTGCGCATCTAGTACTTGAATGCCCGCATGCGAAATGCGAATTTCGTTTGGCGCTTGAGAGGGAAGGATTTCGATATGTTGGGATAAAAGGTCCATCATCGCTGTGCTGGGGTCTTCAATGTTAAAGGAGCCTCCTTGCGCGTTGATTTCTATGTCTTGTCCATTGGCATCCAGCGCAAACGGCTGACTGATCGCCAGGTCAAACGGCAATGCGCGCTTATAGATATCATCGTCAATCACAACGATTAGATCAGCGATACGCCCGTAGTCCGAGCGGTCCATTTGGTCCGTACGGCTCAGCGAAACGAAGATTTCACCTTCCTCAAACACATCCCTCCCAAAGGTGATTAGGTCTTGGTTTTTATTACCCAACCAAGAGCCATGAAAGTTCATATAGACGCTTCCGGGTTCTACTTGGGAAGTATCATAGTGGATGATAAAGCCCAAGCCATAGGTATTGATGGCCGTTGTGTCAAATGTCCCTAGGTTCACTGCAAAAGTGACTGTGTCTCCAGGGAAAAAGGTGGGCGTGGCGGTAGAGAGATATAGGGGAATGCCTCCGCTGGCTGTTGGCCTGCTAAAGGTATGAGTCAGGCCGAAATTGAGGTTGATAGCCAAGGTGTCATTGAAATTGACGGTGCCATTGCCATCGCAATCGGCGTGCTTGGCATTGACGCCATTGATAAGTGTGTCGGGCCAATCGGGCGCAGATTGAGGCACCCAGTTGAGGCTAGCATTGGGGCGTGACGGCCCGGTGTCACCGAATTTGAGGCCTACATAAAGCAAATCAAGGTGATTGCACACTTGGTTGAAATTGGCATCTCCAGGAAAAACTGGTTTGCTACTTCCGACGCACATGCTATCTATTGGTAGGAGCACATAATTGTGGTTATTGTGGATAATGGTAGAGTCTATGGACAGGGAATCGGTGCTACACCAGCAATTTTCTGCCAGGTCAATGGTAAATGGAATTGGGATAGTCCAGTTCATGACCACATTGTAGACATCATTTTGGCAAAAAATATTTTCGCTAATAGTATGCGGATAGGCTCTGATGGTGTCGTTTAAGAGCAAGGTTAGGCCGGCGTTATTGTCACGGATTTCATTTCCCCTGAAGATGTGATTGTCACTGATGACGCCGGTGATTGGGTTGATATAGTCAGCAAAGCCAAAAAAGGATGCATATCCATTGTTTACAAATGTATTATCGACTACCTCTCCGATTGAAATCCCAAGCGCATTCTGGATGTGGAAGGAAAAATGACAATCGCGAACATCACACAGCCAAAGGTTTTCACAGCCGATATGATTACGAGTAAATGTGCATCCACGAATATCTGCAAAATACATTTCATAAATTCCGATGAAATTATCTTTAAATGTACTCTCTACAATATGAGTCCACGGCCCACTGAAATTTTCATCCCCAGCAATTCCATAATCACAGAGCCGGAAGGTGCTGTGTTCTACCACCAGGTTGTAGCTATGGCCATCCATATTTACGCCATATTGGGCCTTGCCCAGATTCACATACGCCAGGAAGACCGTATCTGTGGAATAGATGCCACGCCATCCAAATTGATTCGTAGCCGTCAAGGTATCTAGGTAGAAAAAGATACTATCTGTCACTGTCCCTATGGCACTTAAGGTGCCAAATACCTCCAACCGCGAAAACTCATTGAAAGACACGGTCACGCCTGGCAGAATCGTCAACGTGACGCCATCAGCCACTTCGATGGTATCCGTCACCGTATAGGGGTTGCCCGCAGGCGACCAGGTGGTATTTGCCGTGATGTCATTACTTATGGTTGTTTGGCCAAAAACAGCGAGACCAAAACTGAAGGCAAAAAGAAGGCTAATAATTCGCTTCATAGGATAAAGTTCTATGTTCTATGCTTTATGTTCTAGAGGTTGGTGTTCATACTTGATGATACAATGATAATAAGGAGGATAAGGGGAAAGAAGTAGATATTTTTGGTTAAATTGTAAAAATTTTAAGACAAATTTTTACATAAATAACTGTAATTGAAGAAATTGCATGAAATATTTTGTAATAAAAATTGATTCGATTTCTATTATTTGGACGAATTAATAGTGTGGTCTGGGGTGATCGTAGCCTGAGGCTTCGGCGTGAGCTCAGTCGAACACTCATGTCGAAGACTCAGTGGAACGCTTGTCGAAGGCCGACGACCTCGAGGCTGAGAGACTTCTTCGGCTTCGACATGGCTCAGGGCTAGCTCAGCCTCCGATGCCTCCAAAAGTCTATCCTCCGTAATATTTGAACCCTGAACCCTGAACCCTCTTGAACTTCTCCGACTCCCAACTCATCACCGCCTTGCGCACGCTCAGCAATGCTGAGCGGAAGCGCTTCGACCAGTACCTTCGGTCGCCCTACTTCAATCGCAGCGAGAAGACGCTTCGGCTCTGGGACTTCCTGATGACTTTTGCTCCTGCGTTTGAGGCTGCAGCGTTGACGAAAGAAGCTACCTTCCAGTCGGTGTGGAACGCCGTTCCGTACAACGCACAGCGATTTGCTGAGGAGACGAACCGCCTGTATGCTTTGCTGCAAGGCTTTCTGGCCCAGGGATACTGGGAAGGGCAAGCGAGGCAA